>NZ_JASJUV010000003.1:0-224032 GCF_030125445.1 Pseudoalteromonas ardens | reverse complement strand
AATTCACACACCAATTGTGGACAATTTCAAAGTCGAAATGCAAGACTATTGAATGCCAGGCTTCCAATAGTGAAACTTGTAAGTTTAAGTATGAAATGCTGGTAAATAATCAGATTCGGACGAAAGCATTGCAGAGACACCCACCAGTAAAGTTGTCAACTGCAAGCCAATCTTGAATGGGTGTCTCTGAAAATCCTTCTATTCAACCTATTCAAAAACCCAGACTGAATGTCTAAGGTTTTGGGTGGGTGTCCTTATAACTTGTCTTCTCTATTCAACATATTCAAAAGCCTATTCATTTGGGGTGCAATTTTATTTTAAGTGACACCCACCAGTAAATTCACACACCAATTGTGGACAATTTCAAAGTCGAAATGCAAGACTATTGAATGCCAGGCTTCCAATAGTGAAACTTGTAAGTTTAAGTATGAAATGCTGGTAAATAATCAGATTCGGACAATACGAGAACATACCCAAGCCTGAGCTTGGATAAATTTAAATGGCACTAAAGGAAAAGTGTTAACCCAGTAACCGCTCGCACTGAGTCAAATTGGCTCGTCGCCTTTTGCGAAGATGTTCAGAGTAATCGGTCATCGCTTGCTTTCGCCCCACAGCACCATGAAAGACCTTCGTAAATTGCGTAGTGAGCTTGAGCCAGTTGTCTGGCTCTATTTGCAATCGTGTCAGCAATGGCTGACTATCGCTGATATAACCCCGCTTATCTGCACGCATGCATCGGCCTGTTAACTCAACCAGTTGAATATAATAAGCCAGCTCAAACGGCAGTCCTTTGGGCATGTGCTTTCTTGGATTACCTGCAAAACGCAGTAAGCTCTTGGGTTGCTTGCCTTGCTGTGCATGCTCAATACGCTTTTTAATGCTGGTGTAGTCTGACGTTTCCGGTGTCTCTGCCATTTTGGCTCTGACTGGGTTCAGGTCAACATAAGCCAGGCACGCTGCCAATGCCGCTTCATCCAGCAAGGCTTGTGACTTAAATCGTCCTTCCCAAAACCGACCTGTGCAACCATCTTCTTTATTGGCCCTGCGGGCAATGTCTTCATTAAGCACCCGCATAAACCAGCTGATGCTCGCAAGACGGTGTCTGAATTCAGCAATATCAGCTGCCAGCATACTGTACTCGGATGCACTCAGCTCATCTCCATTTATGAATTTGTGCGTCAGCCAGTTCCCTTTAAACAGTTTATGCCAGCGAAGTACGATTGCTCTGTCTGATATCCTTTGCGCTTTCTTATCATCCACATACAACACAACGTGCGTATGATTGCTCATAACCGCGTAGCCACACACATCAATGCAAAACACCTTAGCAAGGGTCAGCAATTTTTCCTCAACCCAGTCTCGCCGATGTTCATAAGACTTGCCCGTTACGCAGTCTGCGCCGCACAGAAATGCCCGGCGAACACACCGGGATATACAGTGGTAGTACTTAGTGTCTGATAAGCTGACCTGCTTCTTCCTTGCAGTTGGCATAATTTGTCATCCTCAATCCATTGAGTATCACCTAAAGGTAGACGGCGTAGCTTCCCCATGCCAGTTTAGGGTGGGTGTCCATTCAACCCCTTAGGTGGCTGTCCATTCAACTCCCAGACGGCGTAGCTTCCCCATGCCAGTTTAGGGTGGGTGTCCATTCAACCTAATCCCAACGCCGATTTCGAAGCGTCTATCTCAATCACCCACCCAAAAATCCGAACTGAATGTCTACGATTTTGGGTGGGTGTCCTTGTTAATTCTAGTTTTATTGTGCAGGATTCGACGCTATGTTCTAAATTGGTACGACAGTTTTAGCTCGGTGTCTAATCAACCGCCGTCTTCCTTGCCATTGGCATAATTTGTCATCCTCAACCCATTGAGTATCACCTAAAGGTAGACGGCGTACATTCCGTACGCCACTTTAGGGTGGGTGTCCTTATAACTTCCCTAGCATCCTCAATCCATTGAGCATTACCTAAGGTAGACGGCGTACATTCCGTACGCCAGTTTAGGGTGGGTGTCCTTATAACTGCATGGCTGGTCTGTTGTGCATGCCAGCGCTGATTTACACTGCACACCGCGCTGGCGTGATTGCACAGAAAAAAGCGCTCACTGAGCGCCAATTTTGAATGGGTGTCACCTTAAGCTATTTCTAACTGCCTTGTAACTTGTAGCTTTAGTTACTTGTTAGAATCATTTTTTCTGAGAGTATAAGCCCACCCATCAAACAAAAACAAAATTCTATCGCCAATTACTTCTAGCCTTATCAAGGGTTCATCACCAGTATCTTCAGGCTCAAAAACGCTTAGAACCTTTATTTTCTGTCGATTCAAGCCAATCCCATAGAAATTACTTAGTTTTATTTCTGGAATGTTCCCTTCCAAACTTTTTGGGTACTCTACAAATTTAAAAATAGGATTTACGATCTTAATATCCAATATACATATAACTTCATTCGAGAGAGTAGCATCAGAACCAACTCTTTTCCAAGCCTGCTGCTTAGTTGTCAGGCCACCTCCATACCTTTCTATTGATTCAACCTTGTATTTACCAAGCAATGGCGTTATCTCCTCCAATTCAACAGCGGAAAAACAATGTACAGATAAGAAAACAGAAAAATTAATAAGTAAAAAGTAAAAAGCCCTTGTCAAAATCACCATTTCTTATAAACCCCATTTGAATAAATATTCCACTCAGCATTTCTCCTATTAATTAAGCCGTTACTTTCTTTCCCCTGAGAAAATTTCCAGGCTTTCCACGCAGACTGTAATCCAGAATATTCAGTACTCGCGTTAGGGTTGTTCATCAATGCCAAAGCTGAAGAATTATAAAACCCATCCACACCTATGTTATAAGCGAGCATTACTGCCGCATCAAATTGTTGTTGAGAAAGAGGGACGACCACAGAGTCATTAACAGCAGTCACAAATTTTGAAAGATCTGCTAAGAATAAAGCTTCAGCCTGTGCAGCTGTAATACCACCTTTATATAAAGACCATTCACTTTTACTTATTAAGTGTCCATAACCAATTGTTGCCCCTTTAACCCAAGAAGTAATCGTTTCATTGGTTTGATCATCATACGGAATAAGACTTAATTCCTCTACACTTTTCAGTAGAGCTGCTCCTTTAGCACTCATAGCCATTTCACTTCGGATTCCAAATGCCGCATAAATCTCCCTAACCGACTCCCCAGCCTGATTCAACAAATACTGCATGGCCCCAGTACGAGCACCATTGGCAAATTTACCGCCCGTAATCGCCGAGACTGTACCACCAATAATCGACGAGACTACCGTGCCTTTTGCTATCTGGGTAGCACTCAGGCCTGCGCCACCTGGCAGGAACGCACCACCCGCAGCCTTGGTTATACCTGCGCTCACAAACCCATGACCAAACTTGCCGCCACTCAAAACGGAAGATACCCCCCCAACCACAGCATGCGCTGTAATTTGTGCCGCTATTTGTCCTGAGGTCAACAGATTTCCACCGAATTTTGTTAATAACCCCTTGTTTATATGCAATTTATTAAATTGGCCTAAAGCAGAAAAATGTTTGCCAATTTGATTAAAGGCCTCTGCCGTAAAAGCGGCTATTGCACCTGCTCTAAATGCTTGTGATGGAGACCCACCCATCGCACGAGTAAAGTTGTAAGACCACCATGCTGAGCCTAATGGACCGCCTGCATTATACGCAACCAAGCTACCTACTATATTTGTTAGCTCAGGACCAAATACGTCGGCAGAGGATTTCATCGCATTTCGAGTTGCAAATCCATTCGCAAGCTTAGAGAACAAATACCCACTAGGATCCGTATACGACAAAGGATTATTCAACACATAAGAATAAGCATTGTAATTCTGCAAGTTCGAAGGCGCCTGAATAAACGGATCCGCCTGCATAAAGCGTCCGGTATCTGCATCGTAGATCCGACCATTCATATGAATGATGCGGTTGTCCCCACCCAGTGAAACTGGCTCATGGCCGGTATAGCCGCGCAGGTTCGGTGGTACGGAGTTAAATACAGATAAGGTCAGGTGTAATGCAACATGCCCGCTATTGCGCTCCTGGAATGTAAAGGCCGATGTCGACTGTTTACCAAATACGTCATAGCTGAATCGTTTGAGCAGTTTATAGTACGCATTGGTTACCGCGACAATGGAACCCTGGTGATCTGTAAACAGCCACTGTAGCTTACTGGTACCTGAGCTGTAATAGATTTGCATTGCGTCATTGCCAATGTAGCGTTTAACGTAATGCTCATCTGTACTGTTGTCGACACTTAGCTCCAGCGCACCAACATAGTACACCGTTTGATGCTTATCCGTGCGTTTATAACGACGGTTGTGCGCATCGTAGGCAAATTGCACCGTCTCTGAGTTGCCCGTCACTTCGCTGACTTTATTTCTCGTCGTGTATTTCAGCGTCCGATAATCACGCGTATCCACAATCAGCCCTTCTGCTGTTTGCATCTGCGTCTGATTGCCGTTGGCATCATATTTAAAACGCTCGTAAACCGTGACCTTTCTGGGTTGTGTGAAACCACCAGCAAACGCGCTGGTTTCAGTCGCAGTGTGTACAGATGTGTTTGCTGAGCCACCGAATACACTGAAATTACTCGACGAGTGCACCTGTGCTCCACCACCAAAGGGGTTGTCTATCGGGCCACCAATACCGTCTTGCGAAACAGTTTTCTGATATTCCCGGGTCGTCAGGGCATGTTTCGCAATACCAATGCCACCATAGTGGTGTGTCCACTCTTTATTGCCATCAAGCTTGGTTGACAGGTTACCGCTGGCCGAATAACTGAAGTGCGGGCTACCATTGATATGTGTTATCCGATTAAGCTTGTCATAGCCAAAACGCTCTGTGTCCCGGTTCGTTAACGTCCGCTTGGTCAGATTGCCCAGGCCATCAAATTCATAATGCTCGTTTTGTACATAGCTGTAGTTGCCTTGTGTACTGATGCTCGCAATCATGCCATTGCTGGCATAGCCCAGTTTTACCGCGATATGCCCTTTCTCATAGCTGCTAACCTGTCCTCGTGCTGTAAGCCCGGTCAGGTTGTAATACACCTCACCATGTGTCCCTTCTCGCGCCTCCTGACGAGACTTAAGCTGGCCATATTGATAGTGGTTGCGTATACCTCTGGCTTCATAGTATCGCCCTGCCCCAGAGCGACGATAATCATCAAGCTGAATACTAACCCGACCATATTCGTCAAACGCCGTTTGCTGAATAACACACAAGCTGGTTATTGGGTTTATGAGCGGGTTGTTCGGCTCTGTTTTAAGCCTCAGGTCATTCGCCCGGGTATTGAATGTGACATGCTCATCACAGCGAGTGGTGCCCGATAACCCTGTCAGGGTTGACACCAGCCTGCCAAAGTGGTCGTAATAATAATGCTGTTTCCAGTCGTTGCCCTGGGTCGCAGTTTTAAGCTGGAAGTAAGTCTCTGCACTGCCTCCATACAGCCATTCACTGGCCCCTTCGTTGATAATATCCGTTTGCAAAAACACCGATGTTGAATCACGGTAAGCGCTGTCCGGCACAGTTTGCCACTGGCGAGTTTTACGGCCCAATGAGTCATACTCAAAATGGGTCTTAACCTGTCTGGCGTCGGTTTGTGACAGTAGTTCACCAAAGGCGTTATAGGTATAAGACCAGGTACCCAAATCAACGGTTTTTTGCTGCGTCTTACGCCCCAGTTGATCGTAACTGACTTCTGCTACCTTACTGTTGCCATCTGCTGATGAGCGGGTCCACACGCGCTGATTTAACACGTCATACCCGTAAGACAAGGTATTCCCGTTGGCATCAACAACGGATATAACCTGCCCAGACTCATTGTAGGTCGTACTACTGAACTGGCTATTTTCAGGCACATTGCCTGTCAAAGTAACCGTCGATGTCAGCCCAAACTGCTCATTTACCGTCGTAATATCTGCGTTAGGGTCTTGTACACGTGTCACTCTGTCAAAAACATCATACTGCGTGGTCACAGCCTGTTGATCTGGCGCATTGACAGTCACAGCACGGCCATATTTGTCAAAGCTGTATCGTGTGCTCAGCCAGTTGCCAAGTACTGTACGCGTTTGTGTTTCAAAGGTGCGCCCAACCCTATCGACCCTATCACGCTGAACCAACTCACCATTTACATACTTCTCAAGCTGAATATCACAGCCAGGCAAATCACAGGCAGTTGCATAGCGATAACTTTGTGCGCCCGTATTCTGATAGCTACCTATCTGGCTGCCAAAGGTGTCATAAATAAACTCCGTCCGGCTGCCACCGGGAGACTCAACGACCAGGGGCTGGCCAAATGCATTGCGCTTTGTGACCTCATCACCTGTGATTTCCAGCTGCTTGAGCGGGTCATACTCACCACTTTTGTAGTAATTCTGCTTCGTATGTTTCGGGTAGCGCTTTTCGTCATCGTAAACGGTCTCCAGATAACGTACCTGCTTGCCCTCAGTACACCCGGAGTTTTCCGTTGACACCTTTGTTGTATTGCCCACCTCATCATAGCTATAGGTTTTAGTCAGCTCCAGATGGCACCCTTGTCCCTTTGCCGTAATTGCTTTTTTGAGCATCCATGCATGGTCACTACTTTCATCGTAGTACTCAAATTCAGAGCGCCTTGTCAGTGCCGTCATCTCTGGCTGTTCATGGGTTACCTCACTTAAAATCAGACGCCCCAGCCGAAGTCCTGTGTCGCTGCTTTCATAGGTATTTACGGTTGTAACACTGGAAAGTAGAGTGGCATTCCCCCCACTGGTTACAAACCGTTCAAAATCAATATCTGAATCATACTGTGTCGTAATTGTCTGAGTAACATTGGCATATTCGTCCTGAGTAATCGACGTGGCGTTGCAGGCATAGCCGCTGATGAACATATTGCTATCGATCCGCGCGCTGCATTCTCTGCTCAATGACTGATATACCTGATGAGCACTTGCCCCGCTGGCTAACGGCGCAAAGCTTCTTACTTCATAGGTATTCTGCGCCGCAGAAATCACCTCATTCCCCTGCCACTGTTTTCGTGTACTACTTGGCATTCCGGTTAATGGAAACGCTTGATGGTACTGCGTTGTTGTCGTAAAGGTGTATGAAGTACCCGTGCTATCCGCTTTGTCCGTCGATGTCTCCAATTGCTTAAAGCCCAGCCAGCCCCGGCCACCAAACTGTACCCGTGCGCCCCGGTAATGATAATCTACCGAACTTCTCAGCAGGCTGTTGTCAGAGGCAGGGCTGTCTGAGGTAACACGCTGCACTAAAGGCATAGCCGAAATGGCTTTTGTTACCAACAACCCCTGTTGCTGAAACAAACGCGCATCTTCATCAAGTACCTCATCAAGCTCAGAGTACACCGCAGGCTCATTCATCAGCCCGTAAGTAATGTTGGTTTTATTTCCTGCGCCTTGTGTGATCTCAGCGAGCATGCCTTCATAAGGGTTTTGCGTTTGGTTAAAACGCATTTTGAGGTGCTTCTTGCTCTTGTATAGTATTTCTGCAACGCCATCCCCATTGTGATCAGCATAAAAAGCATAGTCACCTTGTTCAGGGGAGATGTCCGGAGTACTAAAGTGGTGGTCTGACTTTACAAAAGTTTGCAGCTCCGGTGACCACTCATAAGCGAACCACAGTGCACCATTATTGCTTTTGAAGTACAGTTCAACACGGCCATTTTTATCAACATCCGCGACGATGGGAGCAAACTTATCCGTTGCAAGCCCTGCACCTCCTGTGTCACTGCGTGCTTCCTGCACGAATACCGCTTCAAACTCTACTCGCTCACTGGACTGGTTAATGAGCACTTTCCAGCGTTTCACCTCCTCATCGCTGGCGCTGGTGTCCATATAAATCAGGTCTACCAAGCCGTCGCCATTAATATCAGCAGGGGTCAGGTGTTTTAATTCAGTCCCGGTGGTTACCTGACTGGCAGTAAAGGTATTGAACCAACTCAAATGATTGAGTGCAGACATGCCCTGATTGTAATGCACATAGAGGCGATTCACTTTGTTTTCATCGCAGTGAGTGAATTGGCGACATTTGAACGACACGATGTCCGCCAGACCATCAAAGTTCATATCCAACAGCACCCAGTCGCTGCCTTTTTCGGTGAAGTCGGCGTTCACACTCGTTATGTCTGCATCCAGTATTTCAGGTTTATCAAAACGTTTAGTCTGGGTGTTAAATACACTCGCGTAGATATACTGATCCGCTGCATCCTGCTCATTTTTGAACACCGCATCGGCGTATCCGTCACCATTCATATCGGCCAGCTTCAGCTCACGCATAAACCAGTTTGGTTTTTCAAAAGGTAATGTTTGCTGCTCCCAGCTGTGGTTCTCAATACCAAATTGCTGCCAGTAAGGTCGATTGATACCGTCTTTACGCGATTTAATGTTGATCAGGACACTCTGCCGCCCGTCATTGTCATGGTCGTAAATAGCAATCGCCACCGATTCATCGTGATCTTCTCTGTTTACATCCCGGCAATCTGTTTGATGCGTGCCTTCGTAGGCACACAGTACATAACGGTGTGTGGCGGTTCTGTATAGAACCACCATTTCAGGCTTGCCATCACCTTGTAAATCCGCCAGTGAAAAAGCGGCTATAGTGCTTGCCTGCCCTGCAGAAAGAAGCGTAGTGGCGCTGTCAAAGTTGAGCGCCGTCGCGGCGTCATTGTAGCGAAATTTCACGGGACGCTTGCAGATCGTTCCACGACACTGAGCCACCTCATCCAGTGTACGGCGGCCATCCGCTAAGGTACTAAATGTGAACTGATACTCTGATAGTTCATATCCATGATGGTTAAGCATCCGGATATTAGACAGCCTGGCCAGCTGGCTTGTGATCGCCGTATCGACATATGCCGAGGCTCTGACAGGCCCACTTTGATAGCCAAACTCAATACGATTGTCACTGTAGGTTATCTTAGATAAAACTGTTTCGTGATGATCATTATCAGCGATGCGTTTATAGTGATATTCAATGGCCGTTTCTTCATTTTCCAGATTGTCATACACCTTGTGTAACAACCAACTAAGCGTTTGATCATTGTCATCAGAATCTTTCAAGCGAATTTCAAGATCCGGACTTCCTCCATATTGTTTAACGGAGCCATCTTTACCCTGCACAATAAATTTAATGCCCGAATTAGTACTGATTTTCACCACTCTAATTTGGCTATCTATTTCTGTTATGTAACTGTCCAGCACAGCAAAGCCACTGTCATAGTGCTGCTTACCGGTACTGATGAGCCGCTGGCCGTCCAGGCATAACCTGTCATCTGTGTCCAGGGTAAGCCCTTTAAACTGGCCATCTTGTGCCTTTGTCTGCCTGCATCGGCTAATGGCAGACCCCGCTTCCAAACTCCAGCCAAGCGCCACATTTGAATCACCACTTTGACTACTGTAATTCAGCGATACTTGTGGAGTCACACCTGCAATCCCTTCAGGAACCATCAGTGGCAAACTATAATTCGCGGCACCGGATTCACTGACTCTGAAACTGCCTAACGTGGCGGCAAACCGGGCGCTGGCTGTCAAAACTTCGTTCGACGGCGCTGATTTACCTGCCTGGTGATAGGGCATGACTAAACTAATGGGCGCATCGACGCCACTGTTAGTTAAGTGTAAGAACTCTACGTTTGAGTAATTCAGGCTACAGTGTCTATCCTGCGCACTATTCGGCAGAGATATGCGGATACAAGCTTTGACCCTGAAACGATACTCACCATTCGCCAGCGCATAATACAGTTCACTTTGGTCGCCGGGTAAAGATGATCTGCTTGGGTGATTATCCTCTGCTTCAAAGTACCGCGTTAAATTAAAACTCTGGTTATTTACGCTTAATTCAAACTGATACTCGTCAATATCACCACTCGACTCCGCCTCAAAGACCAGGTTTCCACTGATGTTTTGAGTCAATTTCAGTGTTGGTGTTCCCAGGCCATCGGTTGGATCCAGAGGATTGCGGCCCGTTAGCAGCTCAACTTGATCATTCAGGCCATCTCCATCGCTGTCTGGATAATATGTACAACCTTTTGAGGCCAGACAATAACCATAAAAATAATACAATGAGCTATATACCACCTGGCTGTACTCGGCATTTGCAGTGTTGAGTAACAGGTAGACCAGCTGCGCTCGGGTTACCCCGGAATTCAAAGCCTGGACCCATTGTGCCTGAGTTTTGCCTCCCAAAGATAAACTGCTATCTAACGCAAGCTCATTACCGGTCAGGTACTCGAACAAACGATTCACAAACCCGGCATTATCGGTATTGGCCAGTTCAGGGTTGCCGCTGATCAGTGTAAAAATAATTTCATTTAACGGATATCCCTTGGTCAGCAGATACGTCAAAAAGCTAAGCTGCGCCTTAGTCGGCGGCCTTTGCATCAAAATATAGTAAGCTTTGGCCACAACAATCGCATTCGTATCAGATTGCCCCGGATGCCAATATAGAGATTCCCATTCAGCCAGTTCGTCTGCAAATGCTTCAGCGAGTTCATCCAGTGATTGCCACTTAATTGCATTGGCTTTGATCATGCTACGATCAATCTCATGCATGTTGCCATCGACTGTCGTCACATAGATGTGCCCGGATGCGGAGAGCTGAGGAGCCACATCAATGCCGCCGGAATAGGGAAATGCGTAATGCCAGTTCGCCAGACCCGTATCTGTATCCAGTGAATACAAAGCCTCGTCCATTGAACCAATATAGACATTATTATCAGTATCGAGCTGCGCTGGCGCTAAAATTGCTCCACGGGTCATAAATCGCCACTTTTCAAGATGTCGGTCGGCGAAGTAACCCGCATTGATTTGGTGGCGAACTTTATAAAAAGTGTGGTTTAGCGCGCCAAAATATAAATCATCAAAACCCTGGCTACTAACCACAACAGGCGTGGCCGCGACTCCCTTGATTGTATTTATCTCATTGGCTAGCTGAGGATCGGTCAGATGAGTCCATTGATGACTGAGGCCTTTGTTTTCAATCTTAAATGCTGATAACCCCATCTCAGTACCGGCATACAGAAACCCATTATTACTGACAGTCACAGAGCGCCCCATTAAATCTGAGGTTATTTCCAGGCCACTGCCGTCTAACACCGTATCTGTAATCACCTGTTCACCATTCTGGTAAACACCGTTATTCACAGCCAGATATAAGCCACTATCATGATATCCGTCGATGATATGCTGTGAGCTAATCTCAGTCTCAACTTTATTTTCGGTGACAGTCAGGCTGGCATTATTAAAGCTGTATGTTTCTCCGGTGCTGCGCAATCGCATGAACAATTCTGACGATTGGGGGTCAAAATACCGTCCATTTAGAGTGAGCGTTGCGCTCTTTTCACTATGTACCTGCAAGGTTGCCTGCTCTAACAATGGTACAACATTAGAGACGGTTATCTGATGGCCGTCACTACACAAGTCCTGAATATTGCAGGCTGAGAGCTCATAACTGAACTGACCCAGATCCGGCTTGTTAATTCGGTGCTGTAACTGCTCTTTGAATTTAACCACGGTCAATTGGTTATCATCTTTGAACTTATCCGCAACGCTCCCTTTCCAGGAGGTTACTTTGAAATATGCTCTGGCTGCATCTTCGCTGTTTTGCCAGCCCAACAGAAAGTCCCCGGCAGCCTTACCGTCTTGGGGAAAATACGTGAACCTGGGAACACCTGGGATGGGTAGTTGATGAGACACAACGGTGGAGTGACACACAGCTTTGCCCTCTTTGCGGGCATGTTCATCATACTCGATGCGTCCATTTTTAAGTATTTCACGATACCTAACTAAATAAACACACGCAGTCAGTGTTGCGCCATGATGCTGATACTTGGTTGCGACACTGTGATTGTAAGAAACGCCCTGAAACTTTATTTCAGAACCCTTAACAAGTACTTCTCCATCCATCGTTGCTTTGATGTTCAGGGCATGGGCTTTGCTCAGATTGCCTACATCTATAGAATAAACACCCACCTCAGCCTGAGTTAAGGTAATTACTGGCTCTCCGGGGTCGTCAGGCTCACCATAGTCAACGCGTTCACTTTTACAGTTTTGCTCGCCAAAAACGAGGTCTCTTTGCGCTCCGTCAATGCTATGGTAATTCACAGCTTTAACGCAGACTTCAAGCTTTTTGCTGTGGTCATGCTCAACTGTCGCTATGTCAAAACTAAGATCAGATACTGACTGCTCGGTAACAGGGATCCTGTCGGAAACGTTTATAGACACATCATCCAATGACGCAACGATATCCAGTGCTTTGGCATGCTTGAGTGCTGCGGGTCGCTTTACTGTTAACCTATACTGACCTGATTTATTGACCGGTTCGTCTAGTTCAACAGTCGGTTTATCTGGCGTTGCAGGCGCGGGATAAGTAATGGTGTAGGTGTCTGACTCCGTTGGCCCGTGTAGCTCAGTATGCCAATTTCCATCGTCTGTTTGTACGGTCTTATACCCAGCGGCCTCAACTTCCAGCTGCATCCCTTTTTGGTCGTAATGGGTGTCCAGATAGCCCGTCCACTTCCTTGTATTTTGGTCGTAGTCACTACCTGAAATGGTCACTGGCTCCCCGTCCAAGGTAGCCTGCACATTCAGACGCTCTGTATTTGCTCCACCCGTGACAGTAACATTCACTCTGTTCCAGTTTTTTTGATCTCCCTGAATGGCAATATCAGGCTTGCCTGGCGCGCCTGAAGTAAATTTTTCAGGGTCTTGCACAATTTTGTTGGCACACTGTTGCTCACTGAAAGTCGCCTGAAACTGCTTACCGTCTTCAGGATGATAGTTTCTGCCTTTAACACATACGGACAGCTTCTTACCATGAGATCGGGCAAGGTCTACTCTGATTGTGTCTGAGAACAGCTCATTGCCAGTGACCACTTCTTTGCTAGCAGGCCTGTAAAGTACTGTCTCGGTTTCAGCAATTTCCTCAAAAATGAGCTCTTTCGTATCACTGTGCTCTACAGTTAACACGTACTGACCCGGCGTGCTGCTGTCTTCTCTGAGCGCAACTGAAACCTGTGACTTGTCGGGCAAAGTGTATTGAATAGTGTGATCATGAGTGACAGCGGGTCCTGCTAATTGCCGTCCATCTAAGCTACGTTTTCCCTGAGCTGTTACAACCAGGTTCTGACCATGATTCTGGATGCTGGTTGTGACCCGGCCTGTCCATACTTCTCCACTGCTGTAGCCTGTGCCTTCAATCGTTACAGACTGGTTACCTATCTTTGCACTAACTGCCAACTCAGCGGTGTTGTAGATATTTGACAATGAGATCACGCGAGTGCGAATGTTGTCAGGTGCTTGCTGTACGTTAATACGTGGGGCCGAAGGGCTCACGCTTTCACGTGACACAATATTCAAAACAGTGGAATCAGAGCGACTCTCGTTACCCACATTATCCACCAGTTGTGCAGAAATAGTGATATTTTGGTATGCCTGCTCAGGCGTCCAGACCAGATCAAAGCTACTATCACTATCTGTACAGAGTCGGATCTTATCCTTCGGTTGCGGTTTGTTTACGTCACAATGCCTGACATTTTCAATCTTAAGGTCTGTGTTATCGACCGGCGAACCATCCAGCAAAAATTGCACATCTTCATAGTCTATTGACTCTGACCGTGTGCTCTGTGAAAAGGCTGTTACGCTAAATGTTACAGGGTCACCTTCAAGAACAGAGCTATTGCTTGGCTGGACATATTCAATTCGGGTGCTCAAATAGGGCTGAGCATTGACATTAACGGATGCCTCGCTTCCTTGTAATCCTTTAAGATTTTTGACATAGGTATAATAGGTATATCCACCTGGAGAGAGCGTCTGATCTGGCTTGGTATTTTCTGTATATTCACAGGAGTACACATTATTGTTGCCCGCAGCATCATTGCAATCTGCCACTTTGCTACTTCCCGCGCACGCCTGATTCCTGGGTAGTCGACTACCGCTCGGAACACGACATAACATCAAAGCTGAATTTTCAGCGTTGAACCCGTGTCTATCAGTGACTTCGGCTTTAACAGTGAATGCTTGATCATAAAACGGTGCGTCGTTACTCACACTGATTTGTACTTCAGGCGCGGTCACATAATTAAAGGTAAGACCAGAGGTTGCTTCAGCACCTGCTGCATCTCTCACCTTCACCTCAACAAGGGTAGTCTGGCTAATCTCCCCGATATACTCACGGCATCCAGATTGGCTGGTGCACAAATCGCCACCACTAAAACCAGTGAAATTTCCACTTCCGACTCTGAACACCGCTTCATTCAGTTCATTGTAAGACTCCTGATCTGCATCACTGGCTTTAACAACAACCGAAACTTCGTCTCCCTGTCCAACATCAATGAAGCTACCTGTCTGCTCTACAGAATTCACGATCCCTTTAATCGTTACTGTGGGCTCGGTGTTCCTTTTCAGAACAGTAAACTTAACACTTTTTGAAAGGGCCTTATTATTTTGATTATCTTGAACTGATGCCCAATAGCTGTAATCCCCAGCCGGTGGTGATGACAAACTTAAATTACAGGTGAGCGTATGATTTTTATCATACGTATCGGTGCTACACGCCTGATCAGCTTGTGCGCCGACCAGACCGCCTGAAATTGTAAATTTATTTATATCTCTCCCTTCATCCTTCACCTTGAAGCCAATACTGATATCCATACCTGCAGCCAGCTTTCCATCACTGAGCGTGCCATCAATAACCGGGTCAGAAAATACAGGGGAGGTTCGTTTGGCAACAATAACGGTAATTTTACACTGCCCTGAATAAGCCCTGCTGGACTGGTTAGCGTCGTTTTTTTCCCAATGATCAGTCCAATTCAGAATGAGATTATTGGTACCAGGCTTCAGATCAGCGATTGACACTGTCGGGGAGCTAGCTTGCGAGCTCAGTCCATTAACATATCGCTTGGTGGTGTCGCCGTTAATCTTCAATTTACCGCCCTGACGGAAATCGAAAACAAATCCCCCTCCCGGGTTCGTGGTAAATTCATCAATATTGGGGATTGTAAAGCTGGCGGCGTTCCCTTGAATAATGGTCAGACTTGGAACAGAGCTGTTACATTGGCTAACGGCCCATATTAGTGGACTGTTCGCAATTAAAAATACAGCGATTAAAACTCGAATAATGGCCACAATTACAGCTCCTGTTTCCACAAAACATCCAAAGTGACTGGCTGTGCCAGCGGCAGAGGTTCGCTCTGTTCATCCTCGCCAAATAAAGATGACCACAGGCCATAAATGGAGAACTGCTGCTGGGCCTCCACCAGTGGCATTTGCAATCCAAACACACTCTTTCCTTCACGATATATAAATTGAGGAGCTGAATGCTCTGCGAACGAAGTTCCTGTGATTGCTACTGGGGCAGTGAGCACATTCATGGAAATCTCTTGGGGGACTTGAAAGCGTGCAACGGTTCTAGCATGCTGAGCAAAGTCTAATACTTCGATGCTGCCATTGCGCAAAAACGCATAGACACCTGCTAATTCCTGTTTAGCTGGCTGCGTGCTGAAGAATGAAAATACACCGGAATCAGGCTTCGCAGCCTTTACCAGAACAGGGCTTGCAATAATATTGCTGTTTCGAATACCCGAGCATACATGCTGGTCAACGTCATTGATTTGTGTTCGACAAACCTGCCCTCTTTCACGCAATAAGCTCACCGAGTAGTAGACGTATCCATCACTGAAAACAGGACGATTTGAAACTACGCCGCTAAGCGCAACCTCCCAATCAAATGCCCAACTTCCGCTCTGATTAGAATATTTCACCAGTTTGTTATCATGTGTAGCAAAGAAAATACTGTCTAAGTGGTGTACGACGGTCCTATGGTTGATGTCTCTATTTTCTGTATCAAACAGCAGTGCAGCATCCCCATTCAGAACTTCATCACCTACAGCATGATTAAACTGATCAACAAAAACTTTATTCTTACCATTGATTGCTACCAATCGGTAGAAGTGCAAACCTGCGGACATTGCAGTTAAGTCGGTAAACGTTCCCTGACGGGCAAGCTCAACCCCGCGCGTATCCAGCAACAAACAGGGACCATTGGCACTGTATCTGAATAACCTCAGATGGGACGTTCCCGTAACGCTCCAACTCAGCGTTAAGGCCCCCTCTGACTCAGCCACGCTGATATCAAACTGTTTGATGGTCGGGACCCATAGTGACCTGAGAAACTTCAGACTATCTGGATCTGGATGGTCACCTCCCGGGCCGATATCCGGATCCAGTGGTGCGCCAGAAGGTGCTGGTGGCCCGGACGGTGAAGGCCCACAGTGGCCGGGCAGGGCATTTGAATCAAACGCTAGTGCATATGAATGCAAGAGCATAGCAATAAAGAATATCCCGGTCACAATTGTCTGCCGAACCATAACGTCTCCATACAAGGGTCAAAAATCGGCGCGAATAATAACTCTAAAATTACATTATTTCAAATAACGAAACATAGAAAACACTTTAAAAAACAAAATAATCACCACTAAAACAAATAGGCAATAAACCATTGGGAATTTATCACTCCATTTTGTTAAAGAAAGCTTTCCAAGTTGCATATCGTATTTGGGTTGCAGCAATTATGATATGACCCTGTGAGGCCAGATAGCACATATGGATTCGCAGCATATCTGAAAAGTTAAACCAACCCGCACACTTAATTAACCAATCTCGAGACGAGTACATCTCTCTAATTGGTTAGTGCATTAATGCGAATTAGTATTTAATAATAGAACTATCCTGTGAGCGCATAGATGACATCAGCCACTCGCTGGATAAGCGTTCAGTGGCTGAATATGTAGAGAGTAAAGAGATCTTTGATGCACTCAAGGAGATAGGCATTGATTACGGTCAGGGCTACTACATTTCGCGCCCATTGCCCGTCGAACAGCTCACTGCCGTGCTGCAAACTATTTTATCTGAGAAAACAGCCTGCTAGTCTTTTTGTGCAAAATTCGACTAAAATATAGCTGCCTATTGGGTAAATCTCATCTATAATTAAGCGTACATTTTGACGTGTCACTTTAAATACCTGAAACACAGGTATTTACAAGACATTCAACGGATTTGGACACGTCTGGCTATGGAAATGGAGGAATCGCAATGGTACAGCTGTCTATTATATTGTTGCTCATATACGTTGTTATCGCCGTACAATGTTACCGAAGCGCAAGCCACAAAGGCTACCCTAAACTATTTTTTACCTTACTGGGCTTAGTGCCTTACTTTAACCTGGTGGTGTGGGTTTATTTGTTATTCTTACCCGACCTCAAATCAAGCCGCCAGTTGGGTTCTTTGGAGTCATAACCGCACTTCACGGCCCACCTCAGCACTGACTATCAGACATGAAGGGCAACTGCCCTTCATGATTTTGTTACGAGTTTTTCGCTTCGTTGCAATGCTGTGCAACAAACTCGCCCGCTTTGTCACTGAACAAACGAAAATCACGGATCCGTCCGGTGGTTTTACGCCATAGCAAGCCAATCTCACGATAGGCATCTGGTTGCGGCGCCGTCGCAACCATAGGTTTACCTTCCAGGATCCCGGCGTTGAGCGCCATCTGTGGCAGAAAAGTCACGCCGTTTTGATATTCCACCATACTCAGCAAGGTATGCAGATTGGCTGCTTCAAACGGGTTGATACAGGCACTGCGATTGAGGTGACACGCACTGAGCGCATGATCGGTCATACAGTGTTCCCGCTCCAGTAGAAAGACACTTTGCTCGGGCAACACATTAAAATCGTCCAGCTGCTCAGGTACCTGGTAGTCGAGATGACGCACTAAAGAAAAATGGTCCCTGGCAATGACCTGAGTGTGAAATTTTTCTGTCCGGTAGGGCAATGCCAGCATGCCCATATCAATATGACCCTGCTCCAGCTTGTCGAGTAAGCGATCGCTGGTATCCTCGACCAGAACCAGTTGCAACTCAGGGAAAGCATCTTTACAAAAGCGATATAGAGGCGCAGCAATAAAGCTGGCAATAGTAGGAATGATCCCCAGAACCAGTTTGCCCGATAACGGGTGTTTAAAGCTCTTAGTCAATTCCACTACACTGATGGTATCACCAATAATGCGCTTAGCACGCTCGACGACTTCTTCGCCCACATCCGTAAACATCAGACTGCGGTTTTCACGCTCTATCAGTTGGCACCCCAGCGTTTCCTCCAGATTCTGAATGGCACTGCTCAGGGTTGACTGGCCAATAAAACAAGCCTCCGCGGCGCGACCAAAGTGCTGGTGCTGATGTACGGCAATTAAATACTGTAACTGTTTAATGCTTGGTAAGTTATTCACTTTTTATACCCACAAATAAAAAGACCCCAACACCAAAGGCATTGAGATCTTTTCAAGCTAAAAGTCTGTCCTTTCTGTTAAACGCCGAACGCGCTTCTCAGAATGTAGAATATAACAATAGCAAGGGCAGCGCCAACTGGCAACGTGATAACCCACGAAACCACAATGTTTCTGATCACACCCATGTTCAGAGCGGCAATACCGCGTGCCATACCAACACCCAGTACCGCACCAACCAAGGTTTGCGTGGTTGAGATTGGCAGGCCTGTGCCCGATGCAATTACTACGGTCGATGCCGCAGCCAGTTCAGCAGCGAAACCACGGCTTGGTGTAAGGTGCGTAATACCTTCACCAATGGTCTTAATTACTTTTTTACCCAATACAGCCAGACCGACCACGATACCTAAACCACCCAGTGGCAAGATCCACCAGGCCAGTGCAGCTTTCTTGGCAATTTCACCATTGTGCTCAACGATGTTTACAACTGCAGCCAAAGGACCAATCGCGTTGGCAACGTCGTTCGAACCATGGGCGAACGCCATACAACACGCCGTTAGTACCATCAGGATAGCAAACACTTTTTCAACGTTGTTAAAGTGCATTTGCTTGTCCGCATTCGGGTCAATCTTCAGGCGGTTAATGGCCATTTTACCAATCAAACCAACAATCACGGCAATACCGATAGCCAGTGCGTACCCTTCTACCGCACCCAGATCAACACCGATGTGCTTCAGGCCTTTTTTAATAGTAACCAGTGACATCACGAAACCAGCCAGACCCATGTACACAGGCACATAGCGCTTGGCATTTTCCAGCGGCTTGTCCGTGTCAAAAATCAGCTTCTGCGCACTCATAAAGATCAGGTAGGCAATAAAGCCTGAGATGGCTGGGGTAACAATCCAGCTGCCCACGATACCAGCAACCTTGCCCCACTGAATGGCTTCGCTGCCCACAGCAACTAACGCAAAACCAATGATGGCACCAATGATGGAGTGCGTGGTCGAGACCGGCCAACCTAACATTGAAGCCAGTAATAACCAGGTACCTGCGGCAAACAGGGCCGAGATCATACCCAGTACCATCAGCTCAGGTACGTCCATAAATGGGGTTGAATCGATGATCCCCTTACGGATCGTTGACGTTACCTCACCACCGGCCAGATAGGCACCGGCAAATTCAAAAATCATCGCGATGATGATCGCCTGCTTGATGGTCAGTGCTTTAGAACCAACCGATGTACCCATTGCATTGGCTACGTCGTTCGCACCAATACCATAGGCCATAAAGAAACCAACTGCGGCCGCTATAATGATCAATAGCGTGCCATAGGATGCAATGATATCCATTGTAAAACCTTTAATTCTTAACTAATTGTGTGAAGGCAGATGGTGCACGCTTAACGTGCCAACATCAGCTCCAGTCGTGAACCTACACGCTCAGCAATGTCTGCCAGCTCACCAACCCACTCGATGATCTTGTATAAGAACATCACATCAATCGGATTGAGTTCACTTTCAATACTGCGTAATCCCATACGAATACGGATCTGCATCTCATCGGTATCTTCCTCGATGGCATCCAGTTCAACGAGCATTTTTTCGACCAGTGCAACTTCGCGACCACGGAAACCAGTTTCCAGCAGTTCATCGAATTCGTTGATGGCTTCTGAGGCTTGTTTGGTCGCATCAACACAACGTGTCAGATACGCCAAAAAGTCGGCTTGAATTGATTCAGGGATCTCCAGTTCGCGACCAATTACGCGTCCAGCGATGTCTTTGGCTTTGTTGGCGATCTTGTCTTGGTGGGTAATGAGTTCCAGTAAATCTGTACGTTCTACTGGCATAAACAGACCACGTGGCAAGTGCAGGCGCACTTCACGTTTTAATGTATCTGCTTCTCTTTCCAGGTTACGGATCTGCACACGAAGCGCATCGGCCTCGGTCCATTCCCCTTTGAAGGCATGATTAAAGAACGGGATCAAGGTTTCACTGGCTTGATGGACGATCTTTATGTGCTCTTCAATCGGCTTAATAGGAGACTTTGCGAACACTCCTAAAAATGCATTACTAGGCATAACTGACCCTTAAATCATATTAATATGCATGTGCAGGGCGCAATTTTACAGTATTAAGCCAAATTGTGAACGCTTTTTCGTGTGAAGTTCTGATTAACGGCACAATCACGTTTAACAAACAGTCAGGTTGTCACGTTAATACAGCAGCCATCCGTTTGCTTAACTCTACAATAAACATAGAAAAAATAGTCAAATAAAACCTATATAGTGATTGGATAATGTTGTTACGTATGAGCAAGCCTGGGCGGAATTAACTCGAACAAAGCGAGCATATAGCTCGCTCATGTTCATGCCCTAACCAAATCATACTTCTTTTACAAAGCAATCCTGATAGCAAGTTAACTCCGTATGCCTGGGCCCGACTCCCCCGGCAATCTGGGGCGTCATTTTGTCATTGAGTGACTTACTGTTCATCGCAAGTTGTTTCATACTTTTTTTGTTCAGAGCTAGTTTCATAGTTCATTCCTTCTATTGATTACTTTTTGCTCACAAACAGTTATAGATAAAAAACAACACAGTGTCTACTATTGGGACTTGCTTATTTTTAGTACTACAATGACTTTTCGATGTCTTCCTGAGAAGTATGGCGAATATCTTTGCCATTAACGAAATAAATTACGTATTCTGCAATATTCTGACAACGATCACCGATGCGCTCCAATGAACGAACCGACCAGATCAGGTCCATAATTTTAGGAATTGAACGCGGATCTTCCATCATGTAAGTCATGATCTGACGCGTCAGCGCTTCATATTCACGGTCTACCTTGGCGTCTTCTTTATGTACCTCAAATGCACGCTGCGCATCCATTCGGGCAAAAGCATCCAGCACATCGTGTAGCATCTGAGAAACCAGGCGGCCCATATTTTCAACATTCACCAGTAAGTCTTGCTGATCTTTGGTGAACGAGTCCAGTGCTACTTTCGCAATGCGTTCCGCTTCATCGCCAATACGTTCCAGGTCAGCAATGGTTTTCGCAATGGCAACAACCAATCGCAAGTCACTGGCTGCCGGCTGACGCTTTGCAATAATGCGCGTACACTCTTCGTCAATGCTCACTTCCATGGCATTCACTTGATAGTCGTTCTCGCTGACTTTGCGTGCCTTAGTTTCATCACAATGAGCTACGGCATCAAGAGCCAGATTTAGCTGTTGCTCAACAAGTCCGCCCATACTCAATACATGGTTACGAACGTTCTCCAGCTCTTCGTTAAAGCGGCCAGAGATATGCTTATTAATATTATGTTCCATAGTCAGTTCCTAATTTGTTTCAACACTCGGTAAACGCCGCTATCGCGACGCTTGCGCTGACTCCGCACTGTGCAGAGCCAGATGAATTAACCGTAACGACCTGTGATATAGTCTTCGGTTTTCTTCTTAGTCGGTGTTGTAAACAGAGTATTAGTATCTGAATATTCGATCAGCTCACCCATATACATAAAGGCTGTTTGATCGGATACCCGCGCCGCCTGCTGCATGTTGTGAGTAACGATCACCACGGTGTACTTTTCTTTCAGGTCATTGATCAGCTCTTCAATAACCAAAGTCGAGATAGGGTCCAGTGCCGAGGTAGGTTCATCCAGCAATAATACCTCCGGCTCAATCGCAATTGAACGTGCAATAACCAGACGCTGCTGCTGACCACCCGACAGACCAAATGCACTGTCGTGCAAACGATCTTTCACTTCATCCCACAAAGCAGCACCACGCAGTGAGCGCTCCACCACTTCATCCAGCTTACGTTTGTCTTTTACACCCTGTAAGCGTAGACCGTAAACCACATTCTCGTAAATAGACTTAGGGAATGGGTTTGGACGCTGGAATACCATGCCAACATTACGGCGCAGAGCCGCTACATCGACACTTTTATCATAAATGTTGGTGCCATTAAGGTTAATCTCACCCTCGATACGACACGTGTCGACCAGGTCATTCATGCGATTGATACAACGCAATAGCGTCGATTTACCACAACCCGACGGACCGATAAACGCCGTTACCTGACCGCGTGGGATCAACATGTTGATATTGCTCAGAGCCTGTTTGTCACCATAGTAAAGGTCAAGGTTTTTGATCTCTAACGCGGTTAGTTCCGGGCTCAAGTTTTCCAGATCCAACTTCTTGCTGGTATCTGCATTATTTACCTGTGGCGCTACTGTAATCATAAATGTTTACCTATTTAAATACTTTACTATTAGTGCTCTAAAGCTCTGAATTTTTCACGTAGGTGGTTACGGATCCCAATTGCAGTGATGTTCAGTGCAATGATCACGGTTACCAGTAAGAATGCGGTCGCATAAACCAAAGGACGTGCCGCTTCTACGTTCGGGCTCTGGAAGCCCACATCATAAATATGGAAACCTAGGTGCATAAACTTCCGGTCAAGGTGAATATACGGGAAGTTACCATCCAGCGGCAAGGTCGGTGCCATTTTCACCACCCCCACCAGCATCAGCGGTGCAACCTCACCGGCTGCACGGGCAACCGCCAGGATCAGACCGGTCATAATTGCCGGGCTGGCCATAGGAATAATAATACGCCATAAAGTCTCGGCTTTGGTCGCGCCCAGTGCCAGTGAACCATGGCGCACTGTGCTTGGAATACGAGATAAGCCTTCTTCAGTCGATACAATCACCACAGGCAGCGTCAGGATTGCCAGTGTCAGAGCTGACCAAATCACGCCGGGCGTACCAAATACCGGACTCGGTGCAGCTTCTGGGTAAAACAGGGCATCAAGTGAGCCACCCAGCATATAGACGAAGAAACCTAAGCCGAATACGCCGTATACGATAGACGGTACACCCGCCAGGTTGATCACCGCGATGCGGATCATCTTAGTCACCGCGTTTTTAGCCGCATACTCGTGCAGATAAATCGCAGCAACCACACCAAATGGGGTCACAATTACCGCCATCAGCATCACCATGAACACAGTACCAAAGATGGCCGGGAATACCCCGCCCTCAGTATTCGCTTCGCGTGGGTCATCGCTAATGAACTTACCAATTTGCGACATATAGTGACCCAGTTTAGCAAAGAAACCCATGTCATTCGGGAACCAGAAGTCTAATACCTGA
Organism: Pseudoalteromonas ardens; assembly: GCF_030125445.1. Taxonomy (NCBI): domain Bacteria; kingdom Pseudomonadati; phylum Pseudomonadota; class Gammaproteobacteria; order Alteromonadales; family Pseudoalteromonadaceae; genus Pseudoalteromonas; species Pseudoalteromonas ardens. Next base: position 200,587 of record NZ_JASJUV010000003.1, on the reverse strand, counting down.
TACAAAGGCAGCGTTACTTCTTCACCACGCATGTCGCGCACCACGACCTGGTCACGTTTCGCTCCGTTACGCAGTTCAAACAGCGTCTTCTCCAGCACTTTGTATTCATCACGTAAGGCAGCACGTCGTGCTTCCAGATCAGCGATGATTTCAGGCGTCAGCTCATTATCCAGCTGATAAGCACGTTCTTTCAGACGTAAACGCTCCAGCTCGTAGTTAATGTGGCCAATTTCACCATTTTGCAGGTCAAGCGCTTCATCGTTCAGATCTACAGCACGTTCAACCATCTCTTCCAGCGCTTCTACCGGGTTGTCAGTGACAACCTGACCGTCGCGAATAACACGCTCAACGTAGCCGTAGAAGTTACCATTTTTAGTACGTTCAAAGACCGCTAGCTGCGCCGGTTTTGACTGACTTTGGATATCGGTGGACAAGATCCAACGGAAATCCAGCTCAACGTACTCACGGTTACCCGTTTTTACCAATAAGCGCTCGATGTACTCGCCTGGGTGATTAGAAAAATCCAGGCCAGTCGCTTCCAGTCGCGATTTAGGCACTAACTCTCTGTCATAGATCTCACCAATGACGGTTTGTTTCTGAACCGAGCCTTGCAGGTGCATTTCCACCACTTCAGAAGGCCAGAAAAAGCTCAGCCCTTTCCACGCAATCATTGCAAGCAGACCCAGTACCGAGATCAAACTGATGCTGACCGCACCACCTGTCATCCAGATCCACGGAGATCCTGACTTAAACCACTGTCTTACCATGTCATCTCACTCCAGTTACATTGAGCTATATTTTTCACGCAGCTGCTGACGTACAAACTCAGCCATCGTGTTAAATACGAAAGTAAAAATAAACAATACAAAGGCTGCCAGGAACAGGATCCGATAGTGTGAACTGCCCACTTCCGATTCAGGCATTTCTACCGCAATGTTCGCCGCCAAAGTACGCATCCCCTGGAAAATACTCCAATCCATAATCGGTGTATTACCCGTCGCCATCAGTACAATCATGGTCTCACCCACGGCACGACCGAGGCCCATCATCACTGCGGAGAAGATACCCGGACTGGCAGTCAGTAGCACAACACGAACTAAGGTTTGCCACTGGGTTGCCCCCAATGCCAATGAACCATTGGAGAGGTGTTTAGGCACGCTAAATACCGCATCTTCAGCAATCGAGAAAATCGTCGGGATAACCGCAAAGCCCATCGCAATACCCACAACCAGAGAGTTACGCTGGTCAAAGGTCAGGCCCAGTTCGTTGGTCAGATACTGACGTACGTTACCGCCGAACATCCACCCTTCAATCACATCACTCATGGCAAATGACACCCAGCCAACCAGCAGAACAACCGGGATCAGCAAGATTGAGTGCCAGCCGTCCGGGATCAGGTGACGAATAGCTTTAGGAAGCTTAGTCCAGCCCAGCGCCGTGCCCAGAATGGCCAATGGCAACAATAACAGTAAAGCGACAATCGCTGGTAAGTGGCTCTCGATCAGCGGCGCTAACCACAGACCTGCCAGGAAACCCAAAATAACGGTAGGCAGTGCTTCCATGATTTCAACCGTTGGCTTCACCACACGACGCAACTCGCTCGACATAAAGTAAGCAGTATAAATCGCCGCAGACAGGGCTATCGGAACCGCAAACAGCATGGCATAGAACGCCGCCTTAATCGTACCGAACGAAATCGGCACTAATGAGAATTTAGATTCGAAGTCATCACTGGCAGACGTGGACTGCCAGGTATACGCTGGCTCCGGGTAACCTTCATACCAAACTTCCTGCCACAATGCCGACCAAGTTACTTCCGGGTGCTCATTGTGGATCTCAAACACACTCACCTGATTGCCGGTTAGCAATAGCGCAGCATTGGCACGCGGTGAAATCGCGAAGGCATCAATGGCCTGCTCTGCCACTTTACCGCGCCATAACTCGGCTTCACTGGTGGTGTAGTAAACACCCAGCTCACCTTGCTCTGTGGTGGTAAAGAAAGTACGACGATAAAACTCACTGTGCACTGTCATGTGCTTACTCTTATCGCTGTCAAAAGCGCGAATCTTGGCGAACTCACGGCCATCGTCCGTGTTCACTTCAAACCACTGCGACACTTCGCCATTGTCGTTTGCCAGCATCAGCGAGTTGGCACCTGCCAGCAACGCCATGCTGACCAGGTTGGCATTTTCTTCGTTGGCTGCCAATAACTGGAATTGCGTGACATCGTCCGCAAAGCGGGTGTCAAAGATATAAATCTGATTTGCAGAACGTACAAAAGTACGTGTTGTGTCTGGTGAAATAAGCAGGTCGTCAATGCGACCTTCAATAGGTAACTCAGTGCGCGTTACCTGCCATTCCATTTCACCCGAGAACATATTTTCTTCGGCCGCAAACGATGCGAAGATCACACGCTTGTCGGCAGTCAGTGCAACCACTGCGGTTTTATCTTCATAATGACTGAAGGCAAACTTTTTCAGTGCCTGGCGCTGTTCATCAACCAACAACTGCTGGCCATCCAGCGGATAACCCAGACGTGGCTTCATCACACGCTGATTACCCGGAAAAGTCACCACAAAATTGGGCTTAAGGATTTGCACCTCACCATTATCAAGGCCGTACGCGTACTGACCTAAAAATGGTGCGCTTTTCGCGAAGCTAGTGATCTGGCCATCAAGCTGTGTTTGCAAAGTGCTCAGCAGCGCGCCCGTGTTGTCGCCTTTTACCTGATAAAAATCAACCTGACCGGTGTTGTCCAGCAGATACGCAATCTCTGTTTGCTCTTCTACACCCAGCGCGAAGTAGCGCTTCTCGGCAGACAATGCAATATCAACCCGTTTTTCGACCTTAGCGGACTCAAAAATAGGCTGTACAACATAAAGCAAATAGAAGAATATCAATAGCAAAGCGACCAATACCATTACCCCACCTGAGGTAATGCCAAACTGGGCAAAGCGGTCCTTTAAGAGACGGCTTCTATCCGTTTTAAAGGATGGTTTTTGCGGATTGGAAGTCATCAAAATACCCTTTCATAATCAAACTGCGGCGCATTATATTTCATCAAGATGACAGTTGTGTTACACCTCAATCCAAGTCTGCCCGCTTTTACAGACTGGCGGTGATTCGGTACTGTCCTTGGCGTATTTTCTCAGTCTGACCGCATCAAAGCACAGACAAACCGTTCCCAACTTTACACCAAAGTCCCGATATTGCCTCGAAAAAAATCTCCCATGCACAGAGAAAGACATGGCACAGTGCGTCAGGAAATAATGGTATTACGTGCTGTCAAAGGAACTTAACACCCGAAGTAAGGTCTGGATTACAGTGACACCGGTGATTTTTGCATTTTTTTACATTGTATCCATTATCGGAAGTAGACAAATAAGTTTCATTTACTAGGCTTATAGAGCGATTATTCGCTTTCATTCAGGGCTTAGATACCGAGCCACCAATAATAAGAGACATGTGATATGAAGCAGTTAGTACTAACACTTATAGGCAAGGACCAACCAGGTCTCGTTGAAAGGGTTTCCTCAACCATTCTTAACCACCACGGTAACTGGTTAACCAGTAACTTAAGCCACTTCGCCGGACAGTTTGCAGGGATAGTGCAGGTTGAAGTAGCAGAGGAACACTTGCAAGAGCTACAAAACGCCGTACTTGATATCCCGGAGCTGGAGGTGCGGATTGCAAATGGCGAGCAAACCGACGGCACAGAGCCGGAAACATTAAATCTGGTGATCACGGGTAATGACCGACCTGGCATTGTACAGGAGCTGGCAGCTGTGATCCGACATAAGGGGGCGAATATTACCCACCTTAACTCTAAACAACAGAGCGCACCAAATTGGGGAGTACCGATATTTAGTGCATTTGCCACCGTGAGCTTGCCTGCCGGCATGCTAAAAGACAACGTTGTCGAAGCGCTTGAAGCAATCACCAGCGATCTGATCGTGGACGTTGAACAACCTTAATAGCGTTATCCGGTAAGGTCATTACAGTGCCTTACCGGCCATTCCACCTATCTGCTTTCAATGTACAGACACTTTGATATCAAACAAAGCAAACCAGGCAGATTGGTCTACACTTTGTTGATAATTTGGTGACATGACAGCGCATGTCATATAAGTGTCACACTACCGACATATTCTACGCGCAGCTTTAAATTACCATGGACAGAAAGATGCAGGCATTATCTAACGATCCCATTACCATCAGCTACTTTGCCAAGGAGCTGAGCTGGCTCTCTTTTAACGAGCGCGTGCTTCAGGAAGCCAAAGACAAAAGTAACCCAATTATCGAGCGGATCAGATTCTTAGGTATCTTTTCCAATAACTTAGATGAATTTTTCCGTGTCCGTGTTGCTGACGTAAAACGTCGCATTTTATTGAGTAACCTGCCCGATACGGACTTTGACGAAGACGAAGCCCTGCTCAACCAGATGAATAAGAAAGTGCTGGAACTGGGCAAGAAGTTCTCACATATTTATGATCAGATCCTGGTTGATCTGAACGAACACAACATTCATATCAAAAAACCTGCTGAGCTATCGGATTTTCACCAGCAGTGGCTGGCAAAGTATTTTCAGGATCAAGTACTACAGCACATGTGTCCGATTTTGCTTAGCGAGAGCAAGGATTACTCTGATCACATCAATGACGCGCTGACCTATCTGTTTGTCGAAATGCGCGGTGATAAACAACATCACGCTTTGCTTGAGCTTCCCACAGATCGTCTGGAACGCTTTATTCTGTTGCCACCGGAAAAAACCCGTCGTCACAAAACCATTGTCATGCTCGATGAAGTCGTACGCTTCTTCCTTAACGAAGTGTTCAGAAACTTTCTGAGTTTTGACAGCATTGAAGGCTATGAGATAAAACTGACCCGGGATGCCGAGTACAACCTCGATGACGAAATTGAAGAAGGCCTGCTGGATAAAATGTCGAAGGGTCTCAAGCAGCGCTTATATGCCGAGCCTGTCCGCCTGACTTATGACGAAGCGATGCCTGAAGAAATACTCAAGGTGATGAAAAAACGCCTTGGCGTGACCAGCCAGGATGCCCTGATCCCGGGCGGTCCGTACCGGAACTTCCGCGATTTCATCGGCTTTCCTAATGTCGGCCGTGGCTACCTGGAAAATAAACCACTACCACCTCTGCAAAGTGAAGCCTTCAACGCACACCAAAGCATCTTTCGGGCAATCTCCAAACAAGATATTTTGCTTTATTATCCCTATCACACGTTCAATCACATGCTTGAATATGTGCGCCAGGCCGCCTTTGATCCCAAAGTAACTCAGATCAAGGTCAATATTTATCGCGTCGCGTCCCGCTCGAGATTGATGTCTTCGCTGATCAATGCTGCCAAGAACGGTAAAAAAGTCACCGTAATGGTCGAGCTCAAAGCCCGCTTTGATGAACAAAACAACATTGAATGGGCGAAAATGCTCAGCGACTATGGCATCAAGGTCATGGTAGGGATCCCGGCACTGAAAGTACACAGTAAACTGTGCGTGGTACATCGTAAAGAGAAGGGCCAGATAGTGAAATACGCCCACATCGGCACCGGTAACTTCCATGAAAAAACAGCACGTATTTACACCGACTTCAGCTTATTCACAAAACACCCGGAGATCTGTGATGAGTGTGACGACGTGTTCAAGTTTATTGAGAGCAGCTACCGGCCCTTTAACTTTAAGCACCTGATGATTTCTCCGCTCAATGCGCGAGAGAAAATCCTGGCTTTGATTAATCAGGAAAGCAAAAACGCTCAGGCGGGTAAAACGGCCAAGATCACCGTCAAGGTTAATAACCTGGTAGACAAAGAGCTCATAGACGCCTTGTACAATGCGTCGATGGCTGGCGTGAAAGTCCGCATGATCATTCGCGGTATGTGTGCCCTGGTGCCCGGATTACCCCGCTTTAGCGAAAACATCAAAGTGATCAGTATTGTCGACCGCTTTTTAGAGCACCCGAGAGTGATGGTCTTTGAAAATGCCGGTGACCCGCAGGTCTACATTTCTTCTGCCGACTGGATGACCCGTAATCTGGATCACCGGGTTGAAGTGGGTGCGCCTATCTATGACGAATCACTCAAGCAACTGATCATCGATATTCTTGAATTGCAGTTCAAGGACAGGGCCAAAGCTCGGATCATTGACAGCGAACAGAAGAATCTCTATGTTCGTCGCGGTAATAAGAAGAAGATCCGCTCCCAGATAGCTATCTATGACCATCTGAAAAAGTGGGAAAGTAATCAATCCAATACATAAGGGCAGCTTTATGACCACATACCCTTCCATCGCGGCCGTTGATTTAGGCTCGAACAGTTTTCATTTAGTCGTCGCGCGGGAGGTCGATGGTCGTCTGCAATTGTTGCACAAAGAAAAGCAGCGTGTGTTTCTGGCCGCCGGTCTGGACGAACAGTTCAACTTAAGCGAGGAAGCCATTGAGCGGGCGCTGCACGTTCTGCAACAGTTTGCCGCCACTTTACAGGATTTTGATAAGCACAGTGTACAGGTTGTCGCGACCTACACGCTGCGCAATTGTCGCAATATACGCGATTTTCTGGCCCGAGCAAAAAAAGTATTTCCTTTTAAAATCAACGTCATTTCTGGTCAAGAAGAAGCCCGCCTTATCTATCAGGGCGTAGCGAACCATATTCATAGTGAAGATAACCGCCTGGTCATTGACATTGGTGGTGGCAGCACCGAACTTATCATTGGCAAACATCTGGATCACAAATTACTCACCAGTCGTAATATCGGCTGCGTCACGCTCAGTAACGGGTATTTTCAAGACCTGAAAATGACAGCAAAACGCTTTGCTAAAGCCGAAATTAAAGCTGAACAAAACATTGAGGCCATCTCTGCCAGCTACCGTAAAGCCGGTTGGCAAACCTGTATTGGCACCTCCGGCACCATCAAAACCTTGTCTGCCATTGCCCAGGAGTTATTTGCGCAGGATACCCTGACCCTGGCTGTGCTGGAGCAAATAAAACAACGTCTGATTGAGGCCGACTCACCTCATACACTCAACCTGAAAGCGTTACCCGAGGAGCGTTATGCCAGCATTGCCGGCGGCCTGGCGATTCTGATCGGGGCATTCAGACAGCTCAATATTGACGAGCTAACCTATTGCGATAACTCATTGCGTGAAGGTCTGTTACAGGAGATGGCGCAAAATGATGAGTTTGATATTCGCACCCGCACCATCAGTGCAGTCGGTGATCATTATGCCGTTGATAAGCAACATGCTGAACATATCTGTGAGACACTTAATCAGATGGTCGACATGGTGCGCCAGAACTGGGCACTCAGTGAATTCGACCTGCAAATGCTGCGCTGGGCCGCCAGATTGCATGAAGTAGGGTTAGCGATTAACTCTTCAGGGATCCACAAACACAGCGGTTACATCGTGCTCAATGCACAGCTGCCCGGCTTTACTCAGGAGCAACAACAGCTGCTGGGCACCCTGATCCGTTTTCATCGTAAAAAAATCAAACGCACTGAACTGTCAACTATGGTCGAGGCCGATCTGACCCATTTTGCCCGCCTGCTGACCTTACTGCGACTGGCTATTCTGGTACACCAAAAACGACAAATCGATCAGGTTGCCAAATTCACGCTCGAGGCGATGGACGACAGCTTACTGCTTACATTCGAGCCTGACTGGCTCGCCCAACATTCGCTGTTTGTGGCTGATCTTCAACAGGAGCAAGCCTACTGGAAAACCCTCAATATGACGCTGATGTTCCCCTCCGTGGGCTAACAGACTCAAGCCCGGTTAGCGGGCTCAGGCGACTTCTTCTTTTACCACAGCGTAAATTTCATCAGCATAGACCCGGCTGTCCAACGCCAGTGAGAAGAGGAGTTCAAGACTGGATGCCGGGCGGATCGCATTGAGGATCAGCTCAGCTTCCTGAATATTATTGCGCTCAACTTCAATCGCCAGGCGCAATGCGCCACCTATCAGCCCTTTATAACTCAGCAACGCACTGCTGAGATCGGGATCCAGTGAAAACTCATCGACAATAACCGACAACTCCACGTCCAGCACCGCATCTAGCACCGACATCAGACCAATCAGATAGCCTTGTTGTGCCATTTCATCGCCACCCGGCAGCAAGAATTGCTCAAGAAACTTCGCCCGCGCCAGACCCAGCTTAGTCAGTTCACTGGGCTTATCTGCGCCCAGTTCACTTAAAGCCAATACTTTGACGAACTGACGGATTGCATCCTCACCCAGATAGACCACGGCCTGCGCAATCGAGCGGATCTCGATTTTATCTTCCCCGGCTTTGGCATTGGCCAGTTTTAGTACCCGTGCTGTCAGGCTAAGATCTTTGGCAATTCTTTGTTGGATTTCTTTGAAGCACAGGGATTTTTTGGCGGTACAACGTAATAGGTCAAGCACCACCAGTTTAGAGGGCTCGACATTGCCATGATTGAGCATTTCGGGCACAGCAAAGAAGAAGCCCTGAAAGTAATCAGCCCCGGCACTTTTGATAAAACTGTAGTGCTCCAGAGTTTCAATACGCTCAACAATCACTTTGGTAGTGGGGAAACGTCGCTTGAGCTTTTTCAGCATCATGGTGGTTTTAATCACTGGCTCAAGTACTTCGATTTTGATGTAATCCATCAAAGGCAACAAGACTTCCCAGCGCTCGTCACCGTCGTAATCATCTAACGCAAAGCGATATCCTAACTTTTTCAGTTTAGTGACAGTCATCACCAGCTCATCGAGATTGGTTGAACGTTCAACGATTTCAATCACCAGTCCCTGAGGCCGAAGTAACTTTGGAAGCTCCTGAAGCAAGGTTTCATCTGACAAGTTGATAAATGCAGGCACGCCTGCGGCAAGCCGTTCTACACCAATAAAAAGCAGAGAGTTAAAAAACAACCGTCCTGTCGCCTGGCCATCACTGACCCCGATTGGAAAGGCGTTATTATGTGAGTCCCGATACAACAATTCATAGGCAGCCACGCTCTGTTCACGATTGAAAATGGCCTGGCGTGCAATATATTGCACCGCGTCTTTTTTTGACTTGGCAATATGACCGCTCATTAACATCCTTAACTCTTGTACTTTAAAGGCTTCCATTGTCCCAGCATATGAAAACTCACGCCCCTGAGCAAACTATTTTCTCACTACTTGGGGGAACATGAAAGTGTGCATCAGGCAGTTGCCGGAACAGCCTCTCTTTTACTATCATAGGTCTTATGAGTTTTACACTTATTTCGCCTTTTTGCATCCTGCTTTTACTTACTTCGTGGCTTTTATCTGGCCAGGGCGTCCTCGCTGCACCTGTTGACCAGCGTACTGACACACCCGCCACTCGCGAAGCAGTCACTTTAAAATACAGTATCAGCGGCTCAGGTACCTTCTACCCCTACTTTACCAACGACTCACAGCACCCAGGTATCCTGCCCGAGTTAGTGTCACGGATCCTCACCCAGTCGGCACTTGAAGGCGAAAATATTGTATTACCTACAAAGCGTACTAACCGCTATCTGGCATCAGGCAAAATTGACTTTGACCTGATCAGCCCAGCCTGGCTGAAAGCCTCACAGCTGACCGATCCGCAGTTTGTTTTTTCTGACCCCATGCTAACCATTCGTGAGTATGTGGTGACACGCGTCGCCACGACCCCAATTAACAGTTTGGCTGGCCGGATGGTAGGCACAGTAAGAGGTTATTATTATCATGACGACAATGAGTTTGTCCGGGTTGACTTTGAGTCGGAGCGCGCCCTGATCCAAGCGCTAAACAAAGGGCGGATCGATATCGCTATTATAGGCGATCTGCCCGCTCAATATTGGTCTGCTCAGGATAATGTAGCGCTGCATTTTAACCAGCTGCATTCTCATGGCGCCTTACATATACGCCTGCGCGCAGAACACGCCCACCTGTTACCGATACTCAACAAGGCGATCCAGACATTGCGCGATGCCGGGCAAATCACCCGGATCGAAACCGATTACCTGCAACGCGTTGCTACCGGGCAGGCACCGGGCAACAAGTGAAGTTTATTCAGCCACCAGTTGTTCGCTGCGGAAAAACCCCGTTTCTGAAGACAGGTGCTGAACAAGCTCAGGCAGCACTTCATCCATTGTTGCTTTAAGGGTCCAGGGTGGGTTGATGACTATCATGCCCGACGCCGTCATACCCCGTTCCTCAGTGTCGGCTTCAGTAGCCAGTTCAAACAGCTGAATATTCCGCACCCCGGATTCAATCAGGGTTTGCTCCATCTGATCGATCCGGGCGCGCTCCACCACTGGATACCAAATCATATAAGTACCTGACGCAAAACGTTTGTGCGCTTTGATGATTGAGCGAGCAGCCACTTCATAATCCGACTTTATTTCATAAGGCGGGTCCATTAGCACACAAGCACGACGAGATTGAGGCGGTACCAGCCCCATCAGGCCTTTAAAGCCATCTTCGCCTTTGACACGCAAAGAACGCTTATGCCCGGTATTTTTTTCCAGCAACTTCAGATCCTGCGGATGCAACTCGAAAAACCAGCCTTTATCCTGTTTACGCAAAAACTGCTCGGCGACTTTTGGTGAGCCAGGGTAATATGCCAGCGTGTCCTGGTTCAGTGACTTGACGACACCCACATAATCGCGAATGGCATCGACCTGACCGGCATACGCCCACAACTTGGCAATGCCTTCTAAATACTCTTGTGTCTTTTGTGCATCTTTGGCCGCCAATTCAAACAGCCCGGCACCTGAATGCGTATCTATGTAGTCAAAAGGCTTGTCTTTGCGTGTCATGTACTCCAGCACTTGTGCCAGTACCAGATGTTTAATGACATCGGCAGGGTTACCTGCATGAAATGAATGTCGATAACTGAGCATTATCCGTTCCTAATTTAGGTGGGCATTGTTCATCGCACAGGCACCTGTAGAGGCACTTTGTTACCTCAATAGCTGAACCATAAATGAACAAAATAGTTAGTATTTGTCATTATCGCTCAAAACGAGACAAAAATCAGCATAACCTGCCCTAATCACTAGCTTTGCAGCCCACTTTGCTTTACATTTGCATGACATAAACACAGTGATAATGAGCGCATTTAATATGAAAGAAATTCTCCCTCAACTCGAGCAACTGATTGATCAACTTATTGCACAAAACAATACACTGACCGAACAGGTAAACTCACTGAAAGAACAAAACAGCAAGCTAATTGACGAAAATGAGACACTTCAGCTGGAAGTGCTAGAAAGCGAAGAAAAACAAAAAGAAACCAGCTCAACGCTGAGTGGGCTGCTAGAAAAACTGCAGAGTGCTAGTCAGGCAGGCTAATGTCAGAGTCGCCCGAACAGGTCACCGTCACCCTGCTGGGAAAAAGCCATCAGTTTTCCTGCACGCCAGGACAACAACAAGCGCTGATTGACGCCGTCGACCTGCTAAATGGCCGGGTTGACGAAATGCGTCAACGCGACACCGTGCGCAGCGATCACAACGCCCTGTTGCTTGCTGCATTGCACTTGTGTCATGAGTTGCTGGCACTGCAAAGTGATACTCAACAAGCCCAGCAAACGCTGCTGCAACTCACGCAACGTATCAGTACTCAAGTAGAGAGCAATTAGGTGTTTCGCCTGCTCTCTGTTTTCGTTCTCCTGTTAACACTGACGCCCCCCGTCATCGCCGCCAGTTGGCACACGGTTTCCCCACAGATCACACTCATTGCCCCCGAAGCCAAAGCGCGCAATATCTTGCCCAATATGGCTTTAATCGAAGGCAATACTTGTAGTGCGCTAATTGACAGCCACGGCGATTTTGTTGCACTGGAGCAGCTGATCAATGAACTTAAGGCGCGCCTCACTACCCCGCTCTGTCATCTGATTGCGACGTCAAGCGAACCGCACCAGCTCACCGGGCTGGCATTGCTTAAACAGGCCTTTCCGGATGCCAGCGTCCACCTGCCAGACGCACCACAGCTGAATGAAACTACGATGCGTACAGCACTCGACGCACAGCTTGCCAACTTTGCGAAAAGCATCGAGCTCAGTGAACAGCGGCTCAGTAAACTTCCGGCAGAGCAACAGGCTCCATGGCAAAAACGCGTGGCGCTGGCCAAGCAACGGCTGACCCGCTGGCAAACGCTCCACAGTATTGCTCTGACAGCCCCGTCGGTGCAAGCCAGAGCGCTTGAACTCGGCGACCTGATACTCCAACTCACCCAGTTTCAAGGCCAAAGTGGCCATGATCTCAGTGTATTCAGCGCGCAACACGGCGCATTGTTTGCCGGACACAGTGCAAACCTGCTTCCCTATGTGCGCCACGTCACCTGGCAACGCAGTTTACAAACCCTGCAAAGCATGCCCGCATTAAAATGGGTCATGCCCGCATTTGGTAAGCCCTACAAAGCACAACAACTGGCACTGCCGATCACATTTATGGATCTGGCACAACAACAGGCCCAAAGCAACACTCAGATGCTGCAGCGTGTTATCACCCTGTACCAGAACCAGGCCTACAATGAAGTGCAACTGACGCAACATTTTACTCAGGCTATTAAAGTACTCAGCCACAAGAAGGCTTTGAATAAATAATCGTCAACCAGTATAGTGAAGCTTATGAGAATTTCAGGCCGGTTTTTCTATGTCTTGGTGGCGCGTATTTAGCCCGTTACGCTGCGGTGTCATCGTATTATGCTCAATGCTGCTGACGGCATGTCTCAGCACGGCACCTCAGCACGCAACCCCCACTGAGATCACTGAGATATTGAATCAGCCAGCCCAGGCAGCAGCCCCCGTTGTTACAACACAACCGGAAACTCCGCCCCCTTTACCAGCGATCACCGAGCAGCCACAAACATATCAGGAGTTATGGCAATACATCGCGGCGAATCTGAGCTTTGATATCTCGCCCAATGCACGGCTGCAAAAACGCGTCGAATGGTACCTGTCACAGCCGAATTATCTGTTAAGTGTCAATGAGCGCGCTGCTCCTTATCTCTACCACATAGTAAAGAAAGTCGAACAACGTAAGTTACCTATGGAGCTCGCTTTATTGCCCTTTGTCGAAAGTGACTTTCGACCGACTGCACGTTCTTCCCAGGGGGCTGTTGGTGTCTGGCAGTTAGTCGATGCTACCGCTTACCACTTCGGGTTACAAAGTAATGACTGGTATGATGGCCGTCAGGATGTACTGGCTGCGACCGATGCAGCTCTCGACTACTTGCAGTATCTGCGACAAAGGTTTAATGGCAACTGGTTACATGCATTGGCGGCCTATAATAGTGGCGAGGGGCGCGTCAAAGCGGCCATTCGCTACAACCAAAAGCACAATCGCAGTAGCCACTTCTGGCACCTGAAGTTGCCCAGAGAAACCGCCGACTATGTCCCCAAACTGCTGGCGCTGAGCTACCTGTTACAACACCCCCAGACCGGGCTGCAACGCCCCAGTCTAGCGAACCAGGCACAAACAACGGTATTGGATGTCGGGCAGCCATTCAATTTTGGTATTCTTGCCGGCTTACTCAATATTGAGAAGCAACGGCTACATCAACTCAATCCCGGATATCTGCGCCATCAAAGCCCGACCAATGGCCCATTTAAGGTCCTGTTGCCCATGGATCAGCAACAGTTGTTTGCCACTGACTTCTATCGTCGCCAGTTCAGTACGCATTATCAGGTTAAGCTCAATGACACTTTGTATGGCATCGCGAGACGCCACAATACCAGTGTGGCACAGCTTAAACAGCTCAATAACAAAACCCGGGATCTGATCCGAGTTGGCGAAATGCTCCTTATTCACAGAGCCCGTGCGAAGGACGATCTGACAGTGGATTATGAGATTAGCCCCTATCTGCAGCAACAACGACCAGCAAAAGTGGCAACCTATGAAAAGCACCATGTGATCCAGGATGGCGATTCTTTGTGGGCTGTCAGCCGTCAGTACCAGGTACCGATGAAAGATCTGCTCGACTGGAATCAGCTGACTACGCAAAACTTGCTTTCTCCCGGCGATACACTGATCCTGCACTTGCCGGTTGAAGCCGCTTCAACACCACCAGCAGGTACCGGGACTGACGCTTCTAAAGATTACCTGGATGAGTTAAAAACGCTGGTCAAGCCGAAACGCGATCCGTAGAATGCCTGTCACTACAACACTACGAAAATGAAGAGATTACTATGCAGATCGCAAAAAATACGGTGGTTGAGTTCCACTACACGCTGAGCGAAGCAGATGAGCAACTGGAAACCAGCACCGGACAAGACGCACTGGTTTACCTGCACGGTGCCGAAGGCATGCTACCTGGACTGGAAGCGGGGCTGGAAGGCAAAGCCGCGGGCGATAAACTGACCCTGACGCTGGAGCCAAAAGACGCCTATGGCGAATACCAGGAAGGACTGACTCAGCGCATCCCAATCAAACACCTGCAAGGTCTGGGCAACAACAAAGTCTGGAAGCCAGGTATGACCGCGATCGTTGAATCAAATCAGGGTCGTCACCAGGTACAAATCATCAAAGTGGGCCGCTTCAATGCAGATTGCGATCTGAACCACCCGTTTGCTGGTAAAACACTGACATTCGACATCGAGATTCTCTCTGTGCGTGAAGCGACAGCCGAAGAAGTCGCACATGGTCATGTGCATGCCGAAGGCGGTTGCGGTCACAGCCATTAAGGAATAGATATGCAAAAAGTTGCCATTGTAACCGGTGGCAGCGTCGGCATTGGTAAAGCCATTGCCGAACGTCTGCTCAATCAGGGTTATCAGGTTTTTAATCTGGACATTCAAAGCGCACCGCATGGTGACTATCGTCACTGTGACGTCAGTGACGTCGACGCTGTACGTCGCACCATTGCTGAGATTATTGCCACCACTGGGCGCGTTGATGCGCTGGTCTCGAATGCCGGCAAGCATCTCAGTGCGACCATAGAAGACACCGATGAAGACACCCTGGATCAACTTTTTGCCCTGAATGTCAAAGGCGCATACAGCGCCATTCAGGCAGTGCTGCCAACCATGAAGACACAAGGCGATGGCAGTATCGTACTGATCTCTTCGGATCAGGCGCTGGTTGGCAAACCTAACTCTTTTGCATACAACCTGACCAAGGCAGCGTTGGCGTCTATGGCAAAAACCACCGCACTGGATTACGCCAGCTACAATATTCGGGCAAATGCAGTGTGCCCGGGCACCATAGAAACCCCCCTGTTTCATCAGGCCATCGACCGATACTGCGACAAAAGTGGGGCGGACAAGCAAGCGATTGTTGCCGAAGAAGCCGCGCTTCAGCCTCTGGGCCGACTCGGTCAGGCGGATGAAGTTGCAGCACTGGTGGCGTTTTTACTCAGTGCCGACGCCAGCTTTATTACTGGCAGCTTGCAAACCATAGACGGCGGATATACAGCACGATGAATAAGATTATTGACCCGCACCTCCATTTCTTTTCACTCCAGCAGGGTCAATATCACTGGCTGAAGCACTCCCCGCCGCCCTGGCCAAACCTGGATCTGATCCGTCAGGACCACCTCCCCGAAGCGCTATTTAACCTGAGCGGTTTTAGCCTTGAGGGGTGTGTACATATCGAGGCGGGGTTTGATAACGACCAGCCCCGGCGCGAGCTCGACTGGCTGGCTGAGATATTACCAGCCCCGCGCTACAAAGCGGTAAGCTACGCACAGATAGATGCCCCGGCCAAACATTTTCGCACCCAATTGGATGCCCTGAAACACCCTAACCTGGTTGCCATTCGGGATATTACTGAAGGTCAGGATGCACTACGCCTGCTCAATCCCCAGGTTGCCGATAACCTGGCTTATCTCAGTGAGTGTGGGTTACACTTTGAAGCCCAGTTTGAGCTCACCCGCCAGGACGTAGCGCAACGTCTGTATGACATTGCACACCAACTGCCACAACTACGGATTGTCCTTAACCACAGCGGCTTGGTTGGCCAGGGCGATGATTGGCAGGACAATGCTAAAAGGCTGTCACAGCTTCCGCACTGCGCCATCAAATTTTCCGGGCACGAATTGCTGAACCAGTCCTTGCCGTTGCAAGCCCAACTAGACAGTTTACTGGCCCTGTTTGGCCACGAGCGGGTGATGTTTGCGTCAAACCATCCGGTATGTCTTATTCAACATAGTTATGAAGCGCTTTGGCAACGCTACCAGGCCTTGTGCCAACACGATGAGCAATTGTGGCATCAGCTCAGTTATGCCAATGCCAAATACTGGTATGGATTTAACGGATCTTAACTAAATCGTAGGCCGCCAGACTGGGCACGATGCTTTGCAGACGGGTTTCTGTTTTATCCAGCGCATTCAGGCACTCACAGTATTCGTCGGCTTTTTCTTCCAACTGATAGGCCTTCTTTTTCAGAGATTTATCTATCTCACTGGAGATGATCTCCATACGCTGACCCATATCACTGAAACGATCTTCTATGTTACCTTCCCGAGCTTTGAATGCGTCCCCTACCGACACTAAAATTGCTCCCAAAGAACCATGTACAGCAGAGTGGATACGCTCGCTGATCTCTTTAGTAAAAAAGTCATCAATTTTGGACAGCGACTGAGGGGCAATAAAATAGAAGTCCTCGCCCCGCTTAAACTTATCCATCAAGGCACGCTCAACATATTGCAGCTGAGTTTTTAACACCTCAGGGTCGTTGTCAGACATCCCCTCAACGACCTGCTCTATTGCACTCAGACCCAAATTCACACCGTCGGTGGCCAGATTAACCAGCTCAGGCACAGTATCGCGGATCCCAAGCGCATACTCGTTCAGCAATTGCGTATCCTGATCACTCAGGCGGATCCACTTTCCCTTAATCAGCAGCTGATTGTCATTATTGATCTGCACCCGGGTCTGGTTTTTATCCACAATCCGGATCTCTGAATCCGTGATGATCAGACCATGGCCCAACTCAACATCACATTTTCCGGCAGCCTGAAGCGATGTGGACATCAGCCACAATACGGGTAGTAATAGGAATTGTATTATACGTAGGGAGAACACGTGCTACCTCCACCTTAAGATAACGTGAGCGTAGCAAATTTAATGCGGCCAACCCACCAGTTTGCGGCAGGACTGGCCAATTTTTGCGCCTAACGGCATGAACACAGGACGATTAACCGTATCTGCTATTCACAGAAGGCATACCTGGCCAACCTGACATAGGCCTGAGCGCTTTTGTTAAACACATTACTGACCTTGCCATCCCCAAAAGAAAACAACCAGGCATTCGTTGGTGTCCCTTCAACGGTGGTGCTGGACCAGTAATTTTTTTCCAATGTCGCCAGAAAAATGGTTTCATTAATGGAGGGCTTCACGCAGCGATGCTCCACGATACTGGCGAGCTCCTTCACATTCGGTAAATGCCAGTCATTGTAACCTGCAAATTCCTGGGCACTGGCGATTTGTAATGCCTGCTGCCAGCTTAACTCCTGTGCAACGTTATCGCAGCTGCTACTCTCGCTATTGTACACTTGGCCAAACGTACAACGTTGCCACATCAAATTAGTTTGTTTATCACATACCGTGCCATCTGCATTGACCACAAACTGCTCCGAAGGCGTTGTGTCTGGCACTGGTCCCTCAGAGGCACAAATTTGCGATGCACTGACAACCTGACTGACGCTCACACTACCCAGCGCGACGATAGATAGAATCACTTTATTCATTAGTCATCCTCCCCGTAACGACGGACCAGCCTGACATAGGCAGTCTGTGACTTATTACGTGTTACATCATTACCTGTTTTCATATCAATGACGAGCGCCCTGACCAGGTTATCATCTTTACCATCGGTGCCGTCCACACTGGTTTGCGTAGTCCAGTAATACTGGTGGCCTAATAAAGCTTCAGCCGGAACATGCGGGAAATAATCAGGGTCGAGTAAGTAATCACCACTACTGTTGTGATCCAGCAAGTTAGCCAGTTCCATATAGGTCGGTAAACGCCAGTTGTTACCACCACAGAAACTGGCATCATTAACGGCACTAATCAAAGCTTGTACACCACAGTGTGTGTCTTGTGGACACGTTGAGTTTGCGGCGCCCGGTGTCACATTGGCCCCCTCGGTGAGATACCAGGTATAGTGGTTTTGCGCATTGCGTTCACTGGTATTGGGCAAAATCCCTGCTGTGACCTCTTTGACCTCCCAGATCAAGCCTGTCACATTGTCCAGTACGCAACTGAAGTCTGTGGCATCGGCGGTCAACGGCTCAAATTCCGCACTGAATTTGGTAAAGTCGAAGGCCTGATTACCCTGCCCGCTTTTAGGTAAAAACTGCACCACAGCGTCACGTCCGAGCTCGGCGTCCTGACCAGGGAAATCGGTGTCCCCGCAGCTGATCTCTGTACTGTTGTTATAACACTTGGCGGTCCCGGTATCATTCAACTTGCCCAGCGGTTTAGGCAAAATTTCAACGTTCACCATATCTGATCCAGTGCGCTGTGCACTGTCAGTGACCGTCACTTTAAAATCAATTGAAGTGGCCTGATTGCCACTTTTGAGCGGCGCCATAAACGTGGTTTTACAAGCACGTTCATCAGCCAGTGTCACTGTACTGCCATTGCTCACCTGCTCCCACAGACAAGAAAACTGACCATCAACCGTGACACTTTTGGTGGCATCAAGCGTTACGGTGTCCAGCTCCTGCACCTGTTGATCACTCCCGGCATTAGCCAGCACTAATTCATCATTGGCCACCAAAGAGAGTTGCGTGCTTGAGGTTGCACTGGCACCTTCGTCATCTGTGACAGTGAGTTGCCACTTTACAGTATCCGCCTCAGCTAATAAGGGGTGAACAAAGCTCAGCGTAACCTGATCGGTGCGTTCAGCTTTAACCGTGGCGGGTCCTTCAAGCATTTTCCATTGGTACGCCACGATGCTGCCGTTTTCGTCATTATCACTGGAGTCTGCCGCAGACAAGGTAATGGTATCGGCATATTTAGCAGCCCCGCCTTCGGGTGCAGTTTGGGTAATTTTGGCGCTTGGTAGTAAGTTTACAGACAGTACCTTCACGATCAGAGTGTCACTGGCCGACGTGCCATCAGGCGCCATATAGCTCACCTTAAGCTCTATTTCGCTGTCACCCTTTACATCTGGTGCAGTGACCGCCAGCTCTTCACCTTCTTGCGGAAAACCCTCCACAGCCGGGCCGGAAACGACCTGCCAGCTAAATACACCACCGGAAGGAGAGCCCAAAGGTTTGAGTGTAAATTCAGTCTTTTCATTGACTGTGATGTCCGAGCCTGCGTTAACACTCACGCTGATTGTCGGGTTTTCATTGCCATCAGAGCCCCCGCCGCATGCACTTAAGACACTTGTAAGCCCCAAAGCCAGTACTGATTTCTTCAGCATGGTAACTCCTAAAAAAGTTACTTATTCGTTGTACAGTGATGTATTCACTGCCAACAAAGTAGTTGGACTATGCCAGGGGTGTGTGCGCAACAGCCGAGACTTGCCTCTGCTGTGCGTGCAAAGTGGTGAACATTGAAAAGCTTAGAGATAACTATCCTGGTGGATACGAACAAACAACTTAGTGCCAATCTTACTGTAATCCACCTTATATTCACGCCCATCAAGTGCCTGAATAAACAACAGCCTCTTTACTTCACCGAACACATCCACGCTGGCCACGTGAACTACCTCTAAGTAACGCTCTTTTGCCTCGCGACGGTTTCTTGGCAGTTCTTCTTTAAACGGCACCAAACCTGTAGGAGTCACCTTTATTTTCGGGTGATTCTCTCCGTTCACGATCACTAAATCGAGCTTTTTCTCTTTATGGATAAGGGTATTGCGACCACTTTTAATAAAAGCTTTATCAAAGCTCATGTATTTATCCTGTTACTTCATTGCTGAGGTAGCCAACTCACTATGCAAGTTCTTGACCACCTCTTCGGGTGTTAACTTCCAACGATTCATGACAGTGGCAAATTGCCAGATATCCCTGTCCAGTACATTGGCAGGCAACATTAAATCGTAGCCTGTCAGTGTCTTAAAGTTTTGCATCCGATTTGCAAACATCGCCATTAATCCAGAATAATGCTGACCGTTTTCTGAGGTGTAACTCGCCTCTTCTATCAGCCATTCTGATGGGCAATTGCCATTACTGCAATGTATTTTAACAGCTTGTAAAAAAATATTCCGCTGTTCTATCAGTAATTTTCCAGCCAACCTGGGCGTCAGGCGGGATAAAAATACATCAATATCCTTTAGTTTAATACCTACGACATTTAACTCAAGCGTTTCAACTCCTTGAGTGACACTTGGCACCCCACTGGAATGAAAATTACTATGCTCAAGCAAGAGTTCACCAAATTTGTGGTGATACACCAGCTGCCTGGGGCTCATTTCAATACTATAATAAGGTTGCTGGCTTTTCAGAAAGCCCAGCATAATCGCAACAATCGCGGCACTCGCCAGTGCAATTTCAAGCACAGAGATCGGCGTCGCCCGTAAGGTGACAAACACCATGATAACAATCAGCGCTATTGCACCAACCAGCATAAACTCAATGCTGTGGCGATTAGCCAGCGCACGTAATCTGACCGGCTCAACCATAACTATAAAACCACAAATAAAAACCGTACATAATGATCCCCCAGAACACCATTTTACGTATTTTCAAACATCTTGGGCATGGCTTGGATTTTTTCATAATGCCTTAATTTTTGGGTACAAAATTCCACATTCAACAAACCTGACAACTCGCTTTTCGGTTAACGCACAAATATACAGGACGTTCGACGATTTGCTCTATTTGGAATTTTTGTACACTAAAGCCCCGCAGTCAACGAGAATCAATTATGCGCGCCAGTCAATCGGGTAAAGCCCTCTTTCCTTTTATAATTTTAGTGCTTATTGCCCTTTGCGGCTATCTCTATTTGCCTGCCAGTAATGGTAATAGTAAATCATTTTCTGGCGCGCCAACTCAAGTAGCCGCTGTCACGATAGAAAAACAGAGCCGGGATATTACGATTAATGCCATTGGCTCAGCACGCGCCAATCACGCTCTGAATGTTACCAGTGCACAAAGCGATTACATTAGTGCGTTGTACTTTGATGATGGAGACAGAGTGAAGCGTGGCGATAAACTTGCCCAACTGCAAGATCTTAAAGAACAATTGGCAGTGCAAGAGTTAGAGGTCAACCTTAAAGAAGAACGCCGTCAGTTAACACGTCTGACAGAATTGGCCAAAACCCAGTCCGCAGCCCGCTCCCAGCTCGACAGCCAGCATGCTGTCGTCGATGCGCTGGAAATTCAGTTGCAAACAGCACGGACTAAACTCGCCGAAATGGCCATTTATGCCCCATTCAACGGTATATTGGGTCAGCGTTTGGTGTCTGTAGGTAGCTTTGTTGACAACAACAGTGTGCTGGCGACACTGGATGATATCAGCATCATCAAAGTCGACTTTCAGGTTCCGGAAAAATATCTGGCACAGCTCCAGCTTAAGATGCGTGCATCGGCCGCCAGTGATGCGTACCCTGATAAAACGTTTGAAGGCATCATTACACATATCGACCCGCGTATTGATGACAGCACTCGCAGTATTCGCGTCACAGCCAGCTTTGACAACCCGCAAAACCAGCTCAGACCCGGCATGTTGCTACACGTATCGCTGTTTTTGGGTGAGCTGAATGCACTGATGGTACCGGAGAAGAGCCTGATCCCAAGACAGGACAAACATTTCATCTATACCATTAGTGAAGGCAAAGCCAAACAACAACAAGTTAGTGTACTATCTCGTTTCCAGGGCTGGGTTGCTGTCGATGGCCTGTCTGCGGGCCAGCAAGTGATCACCGAAGGCACCACCAAAATTCGTAACGGCAGTGCCGTTGTGGTTAAGGGGTAAATCGTGCGGATCACAGATACTGCCGTAAAGCGGCCCGTTTTTGCCATCGTAATCAACCTGTTACTGCTCACCTTTGGTTTAGTGGCCTTTACCATGTTGCCGCTGCGCGAATATCCCGATATCGAAACCCCTATTGTTAGTGTGAGCACCGATTACACCGGCGCGTCTGCCGAAGTGGTTGAGACCAAGATCACTCAGGTACTGGAAAATCGCATTTCAGGCATTGAAGGCATTAAAAGTATCACGTCTTCCAGCCGCAATGGTCGCTCGAATATCACCATTGAATTCAACATAGACCGCAACATCGACGCCGCAGCCAATGACGTGCGAGAGCGTGTATCACGTGCTCTGGACCGGCTACCCGAGCAAGTGCGCCCGCCGGAGGTGTCCAAATCGAACAGCGATGAAAGTCCGATAGCCTGGTTTGTGCTCAATAGTGAGACCATGGATACACTGCAACTCTCAGATTACGCTCAGCGCTTTATCGTTGACAGACTGGCGGTGGTTGATGGTGTTTCAAACGTGCGTATCGGTGGTGAACGTAAATATGCCATGAAGATCTGGCTGGATCGGCGTGCTATGGCCGCCCGGGACATCACCGCCAGCGATATTGAGCAGGTGCTGCGTAATGAAAATGTCGAGCTTCCCGCCGGGGAAATTGAGTCTCTGGATCGTGACTTCGCGGTACGTATTGCGCGTAGTTACAAAACTCAGGAAGACTTTGATAACCTGGTGATCAAACGCGGGGCACAGGGTTACCTGGTCAGACTGGGTGAAGTCGCCGATGTGCGCCTGGAAGCGGCTGACGTGGAAAGCACCTTCCGTGGTAACGGCAAAAACATGATAGGTCTGGGCATCGTCAAACAAGCCAAAGCCAATACCCTGGATGTAGTCGACAATGCCCGCAAAGAGCTGGAAAAAATCAAGCGCAACTTGCCTGAAGGGACCACCATTCAGGACAGCTATGACTCATCGGTGTTTATTCGCGAGTCCATCATCGAAGTGTATCGCACCCTGGGCATAGCCATGGGCCTGGTGGTACTGGTGATATTTCTGTTCCTCGGTAATATTCGCGCCACACTGATCCCCGCCATCACAGTGCCGATTGCCCTAATCGCAACCTTTACCTTCCTGTTCGCAATGGGATATTCCATCAACCTCCTCACCCTGCTGGCACTGGTACTCGCCATCGGCCTGGTGGTTGATGATGCCATTGTGATGCTGGAAAACATCCATCGCCGGATCGAACTGGGTGAACCCAGGTTGCTGGCCGCCTACCGGGGCGCCCGCGAGGTCGGATTTGCGATTATTGCTACCACACTCGTATTAGTTGCGGTGTTCGTCCCGCTGGTATTTATGGAAGGCCGCATTGGTGCCTTGTTTACCGAATTTGCCTTAGCCGTCAGTGCAGCGGTGATTTTCTCCAGTATCACGGCATTGACCCTGTCACCGGCCTTGTGTTCTAAAGTATTGAAGGCCAGTAATAAAGAAAGCAAATTCTCGCAATGGATGGACAGACAGTTCGGCCGTCTTGAATCTGGCTATCGTAATGTGATCAGTGACAACATCACCCGTCGCTATAGCCTGCTGCTGACCCTCGCACTGGCCGGTTTTGCCAGCTATGCGCTGTTTCAACAGATCCCCTCAGAACTGACGCCCAAAGAGGACCGGGGCACCTTCTTCATCATGATGAATGGTCCAGAAGGAGCCAGTTACGAAAACAACGCGGCCAATATGGCTGAAATTGAGCAGCGCTTGCTGCCTTATGTTGAGCAGGAAGAACTGAGCCGAGTGCTGGTCAGGGTGCCTGGCTGGGGAGGCCGTGGCGGCGTGGCGATTGTGGGTATGCCGGACTGGGATGAACGTAAACGTTCGACCTGGGAAGTCATGGGTGAAATCAGTGGTAAAATGCGCGATGTCACCGACGTACGCGCCTTTGCTATCATGCGCCGCGGCATTGGTGGCGGGGGTCAGTCTCGTCCCATCGAGTTCGTGTTGCAAGGCAATGACTACGACGAGCTGGTCGACTGGCGGGATCGTATCCTAAAACGTGCACGCACCAACCAGGGCCTGGTCAGACTCGACCACGATTACAAAGAGACCTTTCCACAATTTTTAATCAGTATCGACAAGCTAAAGGCCGCCGATCTGGGCGTTTCTGTCAGTGACATTGGCCGCACGCTCGAAACCATGCTGGGCCAGCGCCGTGTTACCACTTTCATAGATAGAGGTGAGGAATACGATGTGATCCTCAAAGGAACTAAGGCCGATTTCAGCGCCCCCCATGACATTGCTGACATTTACGTTACCTCGCGGAGCGATCAGCTGGTACCGCTGGATAGCCTGATCACCATTCGTGAAGAAGCCACGGCCTCTCGCCTGAATCGCTACAATCGGATGCGTGCAATTACCATTACGGCTAATCTGGCACCTGGCTACACACTGGAGCAGGCGCTGGACTTCCTGAATCAGGTCGCCGCAGAAGAAAATGACATTGACGGAGCCATCGACTACAAGGGCGAATCCCAGCTGTTTTATGAAGGTGCATCGGCCATGACCTATGTCTTTATTTTGGCCCTGACCGTGACTTTCCTGGTGCTGGCTGCGCAGTTTGAAAGCTTTGTTCACCCTCTGGTGATCATGCTGACGGTGCCACTGGGCCTGGTGGGTGCCATGTTTGGTCTGTACGCCACTGACAGCTCATTGAATATTTACAGCCAGATAGGCATTGTCATGCTGATTGGCCTCAGTGCTAAAAATGGTATTCTGATCGTTGAGTTTGCCAACCAGCTCAGAGACAAAGGAGTTGCATTCGAACAGGCCATTATTGATGCTGCTGTACAGCGACTCAGACCCATTATTATGACCTCTCTGACGACGGTAATGAGCGCCATCCCACTGGTGCTGGCGTCGGGTCCGGGCTCAGAAAGCCGGATGGTGATTGGGGTGGTGGTGTTTGCCGGGGTCAGTGTCGCAACCATCTTAACCCTATTTGTGATCCCCTGTGCGTACAGCATGCTTGCACGCCGCACTCAGTCACCACAGGCCACCAGCGACAAACTGCTTGAACAACATGATGCCCACCCTCAAACACAACAGGAACGGGAGATTTAATGATGAATCAGTGTATTGCCACCTTTGGTGGAGGCTGTTTTTGGTGTATCGACGCCGCCTTTCGCAGAGTCAAAGGCGTTACGCACGTGGCTTCTGGCTATGCAGGCGGCCACACCGACAACCCCAGTTACGAGCAGATCTGCACCGGCCAAAGCGGTCATGCCGAAGTGGTCCAGATCAGCTTTGATCCTCAGCAGATCGATTTTTCAACTTTATTAGCTATGTTCTTTGCGCTCCATGACCCAACCCAGCTGAACCGTCAGGGCAATGACATTGGCACTCAGTATCGCAGCGTAGTGTTTTATCATTCAGAAGAGCAACGGGTATTAACTCAGCACTATATTGAGCAATTAGCTCCCTCTCTGAGTGCGCCGATAGTAACCGAAGTGACGGCCCATACACACTTTTACTCTGCTGAACAGTATCATCAGGATTACTACACCAATAACCCCAACCAGGGTTACTGTAGCGTGATGATAGCACCCAAACTCGCCGCATTCGCTGACAAGTTTGCTGAGCATCTCGACTCGTGAGTTCAGTGCTTTAGATCAAAAAAAGGAGGCTAAGCCTCCTTTTTTATGCCCCCTCTATATTAGAAGGTGATCCGGGTGCCCACATAAATCTGTCTGCCCGGCGGTTCATAAGGTAACAAGGTACCCTCGGCCGTTTTACTGGCCACTGAGGTGAAGTATTCCTTATCAGTCAGGTTTTCCAGTCTCAGAGTCAGAGCAACGGGTTCAAGCAACTGATAATTGGCACTGAGATTAAAGACAGTGTAAGACGGCAGATCGGTATCAAAGTAGCTGATCGACGGACGCTTATCACGGTATTGCATTGCCAGTCTCACATCCAGCTTATCCCACTGCTTAGACAGAACATAGTTAAACGCTTTGCCAGCGCGGCGAGGCAAGTCTTCGCGCTTTTCTTTGTCTCTGGCATTCAGCAAGGTCAGATTGGCTGCATGCTCCAGGCCCAGCGCCGAAAATTGTGCACTTAACTCAATTCCTTTCATGTGCGCACGGCCCACATTAGCAGGAATGTACTTGTTTGTTTGCGCGTCAAACTCGTTGCTGATCAGGTTATCAATGCGGTTATCGAAGATGGCCACATCATAGCGTACCGAGGCCGTTTCCACCGTCACACCTAACTCATTGTAGGTACCTTCTTCCGGCTTGATTTCGATGTTAGGCAAATACCAGGGGCTGTCTTTGACAAACGCATTGGTCAGACTGGGAGCACGAAATGCAGTGCCATGATTTACCCTAAAGGTGACGATGTCGGATGCTCTGAAGCCAACATCAGCCGTATACGTATTCGCACGTCCGTGATGTTCATAGTCATCACTGCGCACGACAGCATTCAGTAACCAGCGCTTGTCATCGTAAAAAGCAGCCGCAAACACAGCGGTATTATCGCGCTCTGCAATCGAGAATTGCGCGCTTGATGAAGATAAGTCCTCATTCAGACGACTCACACCGCCCATCAGCTGAACAGCTGGTGTCATTTTGTAGCGAGCGCGGTATTCAATTTCATCCCGCTTGGTGCTGTAAACATCATTGGGTGGTGGTTGTGTGCCCTCTGGTACAACCGACAGGAACTGGGTATTTTCTTCCTGGGCCAGACTGATAGACGCTTCCTGGACCAATACGTCCGATTGCTTCTGCCACGCCAGCTTAGTGGTGTAATTATCAAACTTGTACGCATCGTTGCCAAATGATGAGTCGTAATCCGCTTCTCCCTCACTGTGCTGTGCGTATAGCGCAAGTTGGCCGTATTGCGCCAGGTCGTAACCCAGTTTAAAGCCCATGTTGGTGTTGTCATAAGCATCACTGTCATGCTCTTTAGTACGCGGTGCTGCGGGGTCTTTGGCTGTCACGTCATAACCATCTGTGCTCTCATAACCAAAGTGATAATTCACTGTCAGCTTGTCTGCCTCAAATTGGCCAGCCAACTGAGCGCCGCCATAATTACGGCTGCCCGAAGTCAGTGCCAGTTGATGGCCCTTCTGTTCACGGGTAATGATGTTGATCACCCCGGCAACTGCGTCAGAGCCGTAAATGGCCGCGCGTGCGCCTTTGAGTACTTCAATGCGCTCAATGCTGTTTACCGGAATATTCGTAAAAGATACATCACCCGAGTTGGCATCACTGATCCGCACGCCGTCCACTAACACTAAGGTATATTTAGTGGCTGCGCCACGTACAAAGACACTGACCTTCTGGCCATAACCACCGCTGCGCACCACATCAATGCCTGCTAAATTGTTAAGCAAGGTGGGCACATCACGCACATTAGCACGCTCAATTTCAGCACGCTCAACCACCGCCACAGAGGTCAATGTATCCACACTGGCTTGTTCAAATTTGTTCGCTGTAATCGTGATATGTTCAATGTCTTGCGCTGACAACACAGAGAAAGGCAGCACAGCCAGCATGGCCGTGGTTAAAGTAGATTTTTTAAACATGGGTTCCCCTGATCCACGCCCACCGCGTGAATTACAACTATTGAGTGTGCTTCAGGGCCGGTTTCCGGACTTACTTACCACAACCTCTTGGTTACGATAAGCTCACCGTTGCGGGGGCAGTGCCGGACTAATGCCTGTTCCTATGGCATGCACCAGCTTCCCGATTATTCAGATCTTTAAGAGACTCCTGGCTCCTGATCTGACACCCTGAAAAATTGGCGCTATTGTCGGAGATTTGGGAATAAAAAGCAACGGACGTCTAGCA
Source organism: Pseudoalteromonas ardens (assembly GCF_030125445.1). Lineage (NCBI taxonomy): Bacteria > Pseudomonadati > Pseudomonadota > Gammaproteobacteria > Alteromonadales > Pseudoalteromonadaceae > Pseudoalteromonas > Pseudoalteromonas ardens. The sequence goes on along the minus strand of NZ_JASJUV010000003.1, from coordinate 172,909 downwards.
TGCTAAAAAATATTTATTGATCTTTAACATGCCAAACACAAGAAAGGTGAAACTTACGTGATTAATCGCGGAAGTTTTTAAACTGGAAAGGCTGACCAAGCTCGGCGCCTCGGATCAACTGCATGGTTTCTTGCAAATCATCACGCTTTTTACCAGTCACACGTACCGTTTCGCCTTGAATTGAAGCCTGCACTTTGATCTTCGAGTCTTTGATGGCCTTAACCACTTTCTTTGCCATATCTTTGTCGATACCTTGCTTCAGCATCACTTTACGTGACACGTACTTACCCGACTTTTCAACCGCTTTTAGCTCGAAGCTGGCAACGTCCAGACCACGTTTTGCTGCTTTCCCAACCAGCATATCGAACAATTGCATCACCTGCTGTTCTGACTCACTTTTCAGCGTGATCACTTCGTCGTTCAGCTCAAATGAGGCTTCTACACCACGGAAATCAAAACGCGTGCTCAGTTCACGATCAGCGTTGTCAACAGTGTTTCTCGCCTCAGTCATATCAATTTCAGACACAATGTCAAAAGAAGGCATATCTAGCTCCTGGATAATGTTTTTTCGGATTATAGCAACCCAAGGGCCACGGCGCGACTACCCTCTGAACACACGTTTTATAATTCGGAACGGAATTACGTAGCTTCATCCCATTTTCAGATTTCAATGATATACTGGATTTTTCACCCCTAATGATTTGGAAGTATTTGTGGCGCGTCGACTTTATCAATGCCTGTTGTTACTCTCTTTGGCCGTGTGCACCTTTTTGTTTGCCAAAGAGATCCAAACCAATCAAATTGTTAGATTTGAACACGCCGATAAAGTCGCCCACTTTGGGGTGTTTTTCATCCTGGCGTTTTTCTCTCACCATGCGTTTCGCTTTAAGATCTGGTTTCATCTCGTGCTGTTAACACTTTACGGTGCTGGCATTGAGTGGATGCAAGATTCACTCCCCTATCGCCAAGCCTCCTGGGGAGACTTTATTGCCGATCTTGCGGGCGCTGTCAGCTACTTTGTTGCCTATTGGATTTATTGTCGCAAAACAGGCAAACCCTATGGCTGAGCTATTTATTGTCGGCAAAGGGGCTGTAGGCCTGTTGCTGGCCGAAAAACTGGCGAATACCCATCAGGTTACCCTAATCACCCGAACACCTACTGAGGCGGTATTTTTCCAAACGCATCTAAAGCGCCAGCAGCTGGCCGTGAAGTGCGTGACCTGGCAAGTTCTGGCGCAACAACAACAGCCTGTTTCACTGTGTATTATTCCGGTTAAATCCTATCAGCTTACTGATGCCTTTATGTCTTTGAAGCCTCACCTTACTCAGAATGCCAATGTCATTTTGAGCCACAACGGGATCCAGGCGTTGACGCCCATTACCGAGACGCTTGACGCCCAGCAGGGATTGTTTTTTCTATCTACCAGCATGGGTGGGTGGAAGCCTGACAGTACAACCGTTGAATATACCGGCCCCGGCAAAAGCCTATTCGGTCCCTGTAATCCCGTGGCGCAGCAGCGCGCACAAAGGGTGTTTAAGCATCTCATTGAACCTACATTGCAAGGCGCAGAGCTGGCCTATGATATTCAGCTGTTGCGATGGCAAAAGCTGTGTGTCAACCTGGCCATCAATCCACTCAGTGCCCTTACCGGACTCAAAAATGGTCGCTTACGTGCGCCTTGCTATGCCAGCCTGGTATTATCGGTGTTAAATGAGGCCTGCACGATTGCCAATCTTATTGGCGTACCTCTAAAACTCAACGAAGAGCTGACGCGCGCTTACCAGGTCATGACCCTGACGGCTGACAACTTTTCTTCGATGGCTCAGGATGTCAGCAACCACAGACGCACAGAAATAGATGCTATGTGTGGTTATGTCAACGAGCTGGCAATACAATTAGGGATCACAGCCCCATACAATGCTCGCCTGCTCAAGCAGGTACAGTCACTGCACCCCATCAATAAGTCGTATTAAGCTCGTTTAAAGGGCACTATTTTCACGACTTTATTCTGTAAAAAGTAACCTGAGTGCCCCAACAGTCCCCCGGACTCATAAAATTCAAATTTTTAGATAATGATTTTTATTTAGATTATCTGCAGTTTTTACAACAATCGTCTTTCATGATGCAGTGTCACTTTATGCACACCCAGACCAACAGCGCACGTTAAGCGATAAAATGACACATTTGTCACGCTAAAGACCATGCATGAATTATTCATTGTCAAATGATGCGCGTGAATAAAAAGCATGTAAATGGTTCGATAATGGAGACTAATTTAGTATCCAGTCCAACTATAGATACGGTAAACATGAAATATTTTTTCTTATCGATTAGACAAAAGTCTATTTTGTAACGCCTGAACCTCACTGAATAATTACCCACAACAAAAGCAATATTTATTCACTAATCCAATCAACATTCGAAACAGAATGTGCAATTTAAAGGTTTATTAAATGTAAACAACAAGAAAACACGGTATAAACCGTACTTAATATTGGGAAATTTTTTTGCTACCATGCCCGCGATTTCAACAGCCTTTACTTTAATCAAGAAGGATTTAATATGAACTCAAAGGTTTGGTTGCCGCTGTGTTGTGCTGTTATTTTGAGTGGCTGTAATAGCATTTCTCAACAAGCACCTGTGCAATCTCTTGCTCAAGAGACAGGCGCTCTAAAAAAATCAGTCATATTTATTCATGGTGCGCATTCGAAAGGAACCGCCTGGTCAACAGTACAATCTCAACTGACGAAACAGGGGATCAGCAACTACGTCGTTGACTTACCTGGGCGCAAAACAACCATAGATCCTAAATCCATCACCTTGGATCACGCAGCGCAAAGTTTATGTACACATTTACGGTCGTATCCTCAACCACAGGCACTGGTCGCACATAGCCAGGGCGGTGCTATTGTCCACAAAGCCATCACGCTATGCAGTGATGTCAACATTAGCGACATCATCTACGTCAGCGCCGTTGCACCAATAGAAGGCGCAAAGCCTTTTGCCTTACTAAGCAAACAAGACGAAGAGCATTATTTTTCCGGCATCACGTATGAAGATGGCTGGATGAAGATTTCCGACAAGTCTGCCTATTTATCTGCGTTCACTGAAGCGCACAGCAAAACCCAGCAACAGTTTGTACTGGACAATTCAGTCGATGAACCAGCCATCACCGGAGATGGCAAAGTGATGCTGAGCAAAACCACTTTGGCACCCATTAACAAAGCCTATGTTTTTGCCACTCAGGACAAAATTATTTCCCTGTCCTCGCAAAAGAAAATTGCTGAATCCATCGGTATTACTCAAACCTATAGCCTGGATTCCGGCCATTTGCCGATGCTCACCAAACCACTTGAACTGGCAGAGGTCATCACTCAGGCCTTGCAACTTTAAACACACAAACAAGGATTGAAAAGTATGCAAAAAGGTATTTCAAACAGTATTCCCGATCCAATGGTTGTGCACAATAGCGTGCGGGCATTGCAAGACAATAGCCTTGCCTCGCAACCGACGGTGACTATCATTGGTGCCGGTGTCGCAGGCCTCAGCGCGGCCTATGAGCTGCTCAGACTGGGGGCCAAAGTGACCCTTTTGGAAGCCGACCCCAGTCACATTGGCGGACGTGTCAGAACACTGCGAGAGTCTGACAAATTATACGCGGAGCTGGGGGCAATGCGGATCCCGACAGAGCATCACCTGACGCGTCATTACATCCGCGAAATGGGACTGAAAATGCGCCATTTCGTGCAGGAAAATGACAAGACCTTTGCCATGATCCGAGGTCAAAAAGTCCGCCGTAGTGAAGCCGGGTTCGAGCAGTTAAAACAGCATTTTACCCTCAGTCCGGCGGAGCAAAAAATGTCTGCTGACAACATGTGGGAAATTGCGGTCACTGAGGTCCTCAATTCACTCAGCAGCGATGAAAAAAAAGCGCTTTATAACAGAACATTAGACAGTGAAAAGCTCAAAGCACTGGATGACATGTCGTTAAAAGATGCGTTCGTTGCGGCCGGGTTAAGTCTCGATGCACTGGAATACGTCAGTGCCATTTATGGCGTATCCACACTGATGCAAACGTCCTTTTCCGAGCATCTCAGAGAAGAGCTGGAGCGTGTCTGGTTTGATGGTTTCGACGAAGTCGTTGGGGGCACCGATTTACTGCCTCGCAAACTGTTCGAAAAAATCCAGCATGGCGTGCAGTTTAAAGCGGGGGCGCGGGTAATCGCCATAGACAACCAGGCCAGTGGCGTTGCTGTCACTTACCAACTCAGAGATCGCTCTAAGCACACACTGCATTCAGACTTTGCAATTTGTACATTGCCCTTTGGTGTACTCGGCAAGGTAGACTTTAAGCAGTCCATCAACCCGCTCAAGTCCCGGGCATTTGCACAGGTCAATTATGACTCGGCGACCAAAGTGCTGATCCGAACGAAAAACCGTTTCTGGGAACTCAACGAAGGCATTTATGGCGGCAGCACCATCTACGATGTGGGCCTGGGCCATACCTGGTTCCCGGCAGACAACGCGCAACGCAAAGATCCACAGGTATCGCGCTCTCCCAGTTACTTGCTGGCATCTTACACCTGGGGCCAGCATGCGCGCCGGGTCGATACACTTAATAACTTCGAGCTTAAAGAGTTTATTTACACTGAGCTGAAGAAAGTGCATCCCTATATCGAACGCGACGATATTTTGAGTGTGCTGCGCTGGAGCTGGACGAATCACACCCATTCAGCAGGCGCTTACGCCTTTTTTAACCCCAGAGATCATCAGGATTATTACGCACTGATGAGTGAGCCTGAACAGCGCTTGTGTTTCGCCGGAGAACATTGCTCCCTTTACCACTCATGGATCCAGGGTGCCCTGGTATCGGCGCTGGAAGCCGTCCAGTACATAAGTCAAAAAGCATAACTATTTAAGGAAAAAACATGTCTTATACTGTCGCTGAGTTTATTACGCTCAGACTAAAGCAACTTGGTTGTTATCACGTATTTGGGGTGCCCGGCACCTCATGCTCAGATTTTATTGATAGCCTGGTAGCCGACCCGGATATGCAGTTTGTGAATACAGTCAACGAGCTGGAAGCCGGCTATGCTGCTGATGGTTATGGCAGACAAGGGGCAATCGGTGCGGTATCGGTCGCGTATGGTGTTGGTACGCTCAGTATGGCAAACGGTATTGCCAGTGCCCTCACTGAACGCGTACCACTGGCCGTGATCAATGGCGGTCCGACAGACAAGGATTTACGCCTGGAAGCCGAATATGACGTCCTCTTCTCTCACTCAACCGGGTTTGGCAAAACAGACCTGAAAGTGTTTCGTAAGCTAACTCTGGGAGCAGCGGAGATCCGCACTCTGGAAGGCGCAGCAGACCGCATCGATCGTTTGTTGATCATGGCCATTGAACGCTCAGGTCCGGTTTACATCGAGATCCCACAAGATCTATGGAAACAACCGATTGGTCATTTTTCTCCTAATCTGGCTTACAGTCCGAAGCGCTTTAAGCGAGGAGCAAGACCCTTCACGCAGGCCGTCGCCGACAAACTTGCTCAGGCCAGTAACCCGGTCGTCCTGTTAGGTGCTGAGCTGGTGCGCTTCGGTCTGATCGATGAAGCCATGCGTTTTGTTGAAGCCCAAAACTTGCCGTTTTATACCACCTTGCTGTCCAAGTCGCTGGTCAGTGAATCCCACCCGCTGTTCTGCGGCGTTTATGATAGCGATCTGGCACCGTCCACTGTGACTCAGGGCGTTGAATCGTCAGATTGCGTCATTGCGCTTGGGTGTTTATTCGGTATTGACCATCGCTACATGGTCACCTCTCTGGGCGACAAACTGCTTCGTGTCGCATTCAATAAAGCCATGATAGGGACCGAGGTGCTGCCTAAACTGTCACTGGGCGCCTCTTTAGAGTCACTGAATCAGTTACCTGAGTTGACCCGCACAGATCGCCAAATCCCTACCGTAGCGGGACAAACGTATCAGGATCGCCGTGCGCAATGGCAATCCAAACTAGGTGATGACCCGTATAACGGCACGCTCGGTCACGACGGCATCTTTGCTGCGATTGGTGACTTCCTGACGGAGCAGCCCGACCCTTATTACATCAGCCTGGATACCTGTCTGGCCAGTTTCCCGGGAGCAGATATTCCGGTACTAGATACCCAATGCTTCCTTTCAAACCCCATCTGGTTGTCAATCGGTCAGGGCACACCCGCCGCAATCGGCGCTTACTTTGCAACTGGCAAACGGCCACTGATAGTCACAGGTGATGGCGGTTTCCAAATGGTGTCGCAAGCCTTCTCGTCATTCGTCCAGAATCAGATACCTGGCATCATAGTGATCATCGACAACGGTTCGTATGCCATTGAACAGTTCCTGATCGACGGTACTTTTTTTACTGAACCGAACAAAGCACCACTGGACTACGTGATGCTTAACGGCTGGAAGTACGAAAACATGCCCCATGTCTACAACGGCGGAATTGGCCTCAGGGTCACCAGTTATGATGATCTGCTAGGCGCGCTGCATCACGCACATGCTCGTCCGGATCAACCCTGCGTTATTGCAGCACAGATCCCAATGAAAGATCTGCCGGCCGAGAACCGCGCTTTCTTGGGTATTTAAGCCAATCAGGTATTTATTCTTTTAATCGTTTCAAGAGGCGTTTGCGCCTCTTCAGCACAAGGGTATAAGGATGACATTGTCGCGGCGTACGTTTTTAAAAAGCAGTTTAGCACTCGCAGGACTGACTGGTTGTCAGGTGGCAGCCTCTCCGTTAGTCAGGGCTTTGTTAAATCAGGAAAATAGCTATCATGCACTCTACCTGGACAAAAACCGACTGACTGAATTGCTGCCTATTCTGGCTCAGCAATTACACCTTTATCAGGATGCCGAGATCCATACACAGGCGATCCAATGTATCGCGCAACTAGAGAGTGAGCACGCCATCTACACGCGCCTTAACGAACTGGTGGCGCAGGACTCAATGAACCTGAACCTGATCAACATGCATCGCTATCAGGATCGTCAAATCCAGTGTATTGAGTCATTACAGGATCTCATCACTGCAGCCCCGGTAGATGGTTACATCAGTTTTGGCTTACCCAACAGCAGCTTTGATCCCATTGCTCAGTTGCCACAGGTGAGTGGTCGCAAATTGACTGTTACCCGGCCTATGCCGGCAAGTTATAGTCCCATCGCGCGATCTGATGTGATCAGTATTGCCACAACCACTGAAGTAGATCAACACGCACTGGCGCTGAACAAAGACACCCATTTGCAACTGGCTGCCATTTATGACGGCCCACACTGTTACAGTCAAGAGGTGTTTACCGGAATGATGTCAGGGCTGAGTCGACAAATGACCTCCGGCGGTCACCTTGCCATGCGCCTTTATGACGTACAAAAGCCAGTGCAACAACACTTTGCGGCAGTGCTGAATGACTGGACCAATCTGTTTGAAGGGCAATCCTGGCAGCAAGCTGCGGCACAACGCACACGACTACGCTCCGCAACAACATGGCACCGGGAAATGGCGCAATATGGGTTCAAACTGGTCGATATGCACACGCTGAACTCACACCAGGCGCTTCCTGAATACCTGGCTCTCTATCAAAAGGTTTCTTAATCTATGAAAAATCAGCAACACACCACTGTGTCCAGGCGTTCCTTTTTAAAAGGGACCGGACTGGGACTGGGCGCGCTGGCAACCAGCACTCCTACTTTTGCCTGGCAAAACACCATTGATGTGCATCAGGGCGTCGTCGCCACAGCCACACTGAAAAATGCTGGCTTGCAAGAACAAGCGCACATGCAGGATCAATACATGGCACTGGCAGACACGCTGGATTTGCCGATCCGGACAGGGCATCAAGTTTTGATAATCCTGGGCGTCGTGTCGGATAAACCATTTCCTTATAGTGTTGACAGTAAACTCCTGCATGCAAGCCTGATGCATCTGCTGGCACAAGGGGTGAAAGCGCAGCAAATCACCATTGCTTATCGCAGTGAACACGACCTCCAACCGACCTCGTCACTGGTGGTCTCGGCAAGCAAGGCGCTGGGCAAGGCATTTAAACCAGAGCATTTTGTTAATACCCTGGGTAATACACACTGGGAGACATTGACGCTCCCCCAGGGGTTACCGGGGTTACACGTCTTGAGCAGTGCTAAGCATGCAGATCATATTGTGTATCTGGGTCAGCTGACCGATCAACATGGTCAGCCTGTCATACCTGAGCATGCCATTGCACAAACCCTGTTGGCTGCTGATGGGCTGGCTCAGTATGCCGGGCAACTGGATGATGTCACCAAAATCTCCGTGCTCAACCGTGCGGTGTTTGCCAAAGTCAGGTTAGTGGCAAACAACGCAACGCGATTTGTCGCAACCACAGATACTGCGCAGTGCGAGGAAAAATGTGTCCATCCGGGGATCCTGAATATCTCTAATGATATGACCAGCCAGGCGGTGTTCGCGCGTCATTACCTCAGTGCGCTGCACAATAATACACAGGTCACAGCGCGCACTGCTCAATCATTAGTCTGGATGCAACATGGCAGCAGCCGCGATCCGCTGACTATCCGGCTGGTTGAATCAGCCCTGAGCCGTTCCGGTGTGGCATTAAAAAAAGTAACGCTGGGGTAAAATGTGGTGTGGCTGAGCGCCGTTGCTCAGCCACAATTTAGAGGGTAACCCTTATGGGCGGTATACTCTGACGTTGGCAAAGCCATTTTCGTGCAGGATCAGGGCCTGCAGCTGGCTCATCACGCCTTTGTTACAATAGAGGTAGTAATCTTTGTCCTGTGGTAAATCGCCAAACTTCGTCGCTAGGCGGAAAAACGGTAGGTGGATCACTTCAACTCCCTCCAGTTCAAGCGGATCGGCATCTTCCTCTTCCGGGGAACGAATATCAACCACCACGGCACCGGCAGGCAGATCGCTGACATTTTCCGCTTCTTTAACTTCTTCTTTTGCCTCTGCTTCAATCTCGCGAATGTCTTTCACGATGGCATTTTCCACCACCGTATCCAGCACATCAAAGTCAAACTTGCCTTCTTCAGCTTCGATTTTTTCCAGCTTCGCTTTAACCGTCGGCTTTTTCGAGATCACACCACAGTACTCAGGCATTGACTCCGCCATTTCACAGGTGCCAATCTGGCGTGCAATGCGAATGATCTCTTCTTTGTCATATTGGATCAGAGGGCGTAAGATCAGGGTTTCGGTGACACGATCAATCACGTTCAGGTTTGCCAGCGTTTGACTCGACACCTGACCAATACACTCACCGGTTACCAGCGCCTGAATACCAAAGCGCTCAGCAACGGCGGAACCGGCTCGCATCATCATACGTTTGAGCACGACGCCCATCTGGCTGCTTTCGATATTCTCAAGGATCTCTGCCACCACCGGCTCAAAGTCCACCGTGATAAAGCGAACCTTGTGGGTTGAGCTATATTGCTTCCACAAGTAGTGGCTCACCTGTTTTACACCGATCTCATGCGCCGCGCCACCCAGGTTGAAGAACAGGAAATGGGTTCTCGCCCCTTTACGGATCATCTGATAACTGGCCACACCGGAGTCAAAGCCACCTGACATCAGGGACAATACATCTTCTTGTGTTGGCAGTGGGAAACCACCCATGCCCAGGTGTTTAGTCGTTACGATATAAGCGCGATCGCCTTTTACTTCGATTTTAACCGTCACATCAGGTTTGCGCAGCTGCACCCGTGCGCCCGGCACATGCTGGTTCAAACCGCCGCCGACATATCTTTCTACATCACTGGAGGTAAAGTCATGATCCCCCTGACGTTTCACCCGCACACAAAACGTCTTATTCTCGATTTGCGGGCCCACCAAAGGCAGTGCGGTTTGATAAATGTCGTCCAGCGTTTCAAAAGTGGTTTCCTGCACTTCAAGAAACTGCACTATGCCAGGAATACGGCCCAAACCACTGATAAACGCTTTGCGGATCTTAGGATCGTCGCTGTGCGTTACCACTGTGATGTTGTCCCAGTTATTTTTTACCGTCACTTTTTCGTCAAAGCGGCTCAGCACCAGTTTGATGTTTCGTTCGAGTACCATAGTAAAGCGTTTGCGAACCGATTTACTTTTGATCACGATTTCGGGGTGCAATTTGACGATAAATTTAAACATAGAAGTCACTCTTGGTTTGGACATGAATGCGCAATTGGCGCGCCGACAACGGGCGCGCGATTATAGCAGACTTATTAAAGACTAGGAAATATACAGAGGATAACCAGCTTTTCTGGTCTGTGGGATCAAGCTATGCTGGGCAAAGACGCATCCGCCATTGTCTGATAATGCTGCTGCAAGTGTTGAATTTTGTCCCGGCTCAGTGAAGTCGCGTAGGGTTTAAACAGCATCAGAACCTTAACAATACCATTATAGATATCCTGCTGCTCCAGCACTCCGGTCATTCTGCGTGCTTTAACATACGGCGTCCAAAAGCTCACCACCATTTTCAGCATGTGGGCCAGCTCATTAGCATCTTCATTGCTGATCGCGATGACTTCAGCCGCTCGCAGGCCAATAACGACCGCTTTTACCTGTTCAAACAATCGCGCCTGAAACGCAATGTAGTCCTTCTTAAGGACATCGTCGCGGACCAAAATATCATTGAGGTTATCGTAGAAGAAATGGTAGCGCCACATTAGCTCAAACAGCGAGTCAAGATACTGAGTCAACTGCTCAACGGGCTCATCATGAGCTTCTAATGGTTTAAAGTGGGTACTTAGGTGCTCACTATACAGCGCAAAAATATTACGAATAATGTCTTCTTTATTTTTAAAGTGGTAATACAAATTACCAGGACTGATCCCCATATTAGAAGCGATGTGGTTAGTGGTGATTGTTCGCTCGCCATGTAAATTAAACAAGGCGATACTAGTACGAATAATTTTTTCCTTGGTATTCATATTCGGTTCTCTGATAACACGTAATTAATGAAGCGATATGACCTTTCGGTTATAACGCCCAGTGAAAATAGCACTAAATGGGAATAACATTAAATTTTCATTTTGAAATCAGACCAGTGATATTGTGCCGTAAGCTTGATAATATAGAGCGAATTTGAACTTTTATGATCCAGACATGCAAGTAACCGCTTTATATCCGGGCACCTTTGATCCGCTTACCAACGGACACGCCGATTTAATCAAACGCGCGGCCAAAATGTTCGACACTGTCATTTTAGCCATTGCACATAACCCAAACAAAAAACCCTGTTTTACGTTGGATGAACGTGTTGATCTAGCTAAAGAGGTACTAGCGGAACATGACAACGTCAAAGTCATTGGCTTTACCGGACTGTTAGTCGACCTCGCCCGTCAGCAACAAGCCAATGTGCTGATCCGTGGGATCAGAGCGGTTTCTGATTTTGATTATGAGTTTCAGCTGGCAAACATGAACCGCCGTTTGTTTCCTGAACTGGAAAGTGTATTTCTGACGCCCTCTGAGAAAAACTCTTTTATCTCTTCCACTTTGGTCAAAGAAGTGGCTTTACATCATGGTGATGTCAGTGAATTTGTCAGCCCATTAGTGGCTAAAGCTTTAGAGGAAAAGTTACACGGATGAAGCGTTCCTGTTTTATATTAAGCGGCCTGGCACTGGCCTCAGCGTCTGCATTCTCTTCACCCTGGATTGATGCCGGGGAAAGCCACCTTAAACACTCAATTGACCTGCTCGTCAGCGCTGGTGTCATTCAACGTCCAGTTAACCAATACCCCTTAATGTGGAATGGCCTGGTGGACGATCTGATTAAAGCCGACTCAGCTCAGTTACCCGAAGATGCTCAGTTTGCGCTGCAACATGTAAAGCATGCTCTGGAACAGGCAAAGCGAGACACCCACTCGGGTATCATCACACATTATAGTGATGAGCAGACCATGCCGGCAGGATTTGGTCAGCAAACCCGATCTCGCAGCGGAATTAGCAGTTATGGTCAGATCACTGGCAGTAATGTCAGTGCCCGGGTACAAGTTAACTATGCCGATAACCCGCAAGACGGTAAACAGGTCAACCATCATGGCAGCCACCTGGCAGTGTTGCTGGGTGACTGGGCGTTTAGCGCAGAACGACTTGATTACTGGTGGGGTCCGGGCAATGAAAACGCCTTATTACTCTCTAACAACGCAGCACCGATGAAAGCACTCCGCATCAGCCGCGCCAATACCAATTACAGCGGCCCACGCTTTTTATCTTTTATCGGTCCCTGGCAGATCACTGCTATCGCAGCAAAGCAACGTCCGCAGCTGGCTGTCGACAACGAAAAAGACTTTTGGGGCATCAGAGTATCAGCCTTTCCCTTACCGGGGTTGGAAGTTTCCTATGCCACCACTGCCAGTGACTTCGTATATCGGACAGATCCACAAGATGAAACTCAGCATCAACAGCGCCTGAGCAGCATCGACGTCAAATACGCCTCTCGCATTGCGGGCATGCCCGTGGCTTTTTATGGTGAAGTGAGTGGCGACAATGACCAAGGCGCATTACCAGACAATGGCGCTTTCACCTTAGGGGCTGAAACCTTCTGGGGGACATCGGAATATCGCATAAAATCTTACCTTGAATACAGTGATACTGAAACGAATTGCCAGGCACAGCAAGCCAGTTTTCAGTGTCACTTTGCGACGGCAGGCGAAGGGGCAGATTACCGTGAACGTGACCGCTGGCTGGGTGCACACATGGGCCCACAAGCAACCTCCGTTAGCTTAGGCGCAAACTACTATGGTATGGGCGGTTACGGCGGTTATGCCAAGGTAAAACGGCTACAATTTGACACCCTCAATATCGATCGGGATTTGCTTCAGGTTGGCTATCAGCAAGGCCTGTTTAACGGTTTGCTAAAACTGGATCTGGCGCACTGGCGTGATAAAGGCGCCACAGATTCAAACAATGAAACATCAGCATCCGTCAGCTGGGAGTACCGATTCTAATCCCTTACCGCCCGATCTATTCGGGCGGTACCCACTCTACCCAAATCGCTCATATTGCCTTTTGTGCCGTATACGGTTGCGGATAAAACAAACGATACAGGGCTAAAAAATCACGATTCGTTATCAGGGCCCCCACCATCACAAAGTCTGCACTGATCACTGTCCAGGAATAAATGTACCATAACAACCAAGGGTCCCTGGTACCAAGTAGATAGGAGTCCACGTACATCATGAAAAACATCGAGGCATTGATGCTTAGCGCCAGCACACAATAGAAGAAAGCAGGTTGCTGCGGTGCATGCCTGAACCATTTGTACCGGGCAATAAACAAGGCCACCACGGTCAGGACGTCATAACTCGCCCAATAAATAAAGTCGCTGGCGACCATATCGATAGACATAAAAAGATCGCTCAGGCTATAGGACAGCGACAGGATCAAAGAGGCGGACAAAACTTGCTTGTTCGTGTTTATACCCAGCATCGCCAGCCCGGCACTGAGCAAAAAAGCCATATAAAAGCCCCAGAGCACCATGGCACCAGTACTTAAGCCAAAATAGTCAAATAACATAAATATCGCTGTTTTGTGGTTTGTTCGAACATAGACCAAGCCATTTAATACCTATTTGCTTAATTTAGTGAGCTATTTTGAAGCGAGAAAATAGGGTCGATAACAAGGCAAAAATTTGTGAACCTATGTCTAAGGTATAAGGTTCTAAATGAGAAATTTTTAACGCTGTTAGCGTCCTAGTTGCTCCTTCAAATAGACTAGGTACTAAGTGAAATTGGTATAAGACTTCGTTATGTATTCAAACTCTTATTATGTGGCATTACTCTAGCAAACACTGCCACACTTTGACCAGCCTTGTGCAAATACTTTGTGCGTCATGATTAGCATGGGTCCAGAAATGACAAAAGTGCCCGACAGGGCACTTTCATTGAAGCAGGCACCAAACACCTAGGCCACAAACTGACAAGGGATGCGCGCAGGTTCCGCAGCCTGTAACATGTATTCCATGGCGACTTCATCGCAGTTGTTTTTGCGCAAGCACAACTCGCAATCTTTCATGACCTTTTCGGGCAGGCTGTCTTTGTTACACCCACTGAACCCTTGCTTGTCAAAAAAGCCTGGCACCCGAGTCAGCACAATCACCCTCTTTAACGCCAGGCGTTTGGCTTTAGCCAGCAGGTGCGCAACGAGCTGCTGTCCCTGGCCTTTCACAGGGATCGTCGGATCAACGCCCAGTGAGCGGATCTCAGCCAACCCTGTATCGTAAATATAAAGCGATGCGCAACCGGTGACCTTGCCATCGACCTCAGTCACAGCAAATTCATTGATACTGTGGATCATATCACTTTTGGCACGAGGCAGGTTTTCACCCACTTTCGCCCAGTACTGGATCAACCCCGCGATGGCCTCTACATCATTCAAAGAGGCATCACGTACCGTGATTTGCTGTTTTTTTTTCGCCGCGCCGATAGCCGCAGAAACCTGAGTGACTGACGTCCCCCCTTTCGCGCTGCGCGCTGCAATACAGGCATCGAGTTGCAATACCGGGTAAACATCCTGTTCGATGTGGGTACACACAGACTGAAATTGTGCCAGACTAAGATCTTCAAGGTTTTTTTGTTCACTCAGCGCCAGCTGTACCAGTTGCCCCACGATGTGATGGCCTTCACGGAACGGGATCCCTTTCGCAACCAGATAATCGGCCAGCTCAGTGGCATTGGCATGCCCTCCCTGTGCCGCCTGCTTGGTTTTATCAGCATTCACTTTCACACTTTCAATGCAAGACTGAGCCATATGAAGTGCTGCCAGCCAGGTTGGCATAGCGTCAAACACCCCTTCTTTGTCTTCCTGCATATCCTTGTTATAGGCCAGAGGCAGCGCTTTCAAGGTCATCATCATGGCACTGAAGGCACCAAACACGCGCCCCGTTTTGCCTCGGATAAGCTCTAGCGCATCAGGGTTTTTCTTCTGAGGCATTAAAGAAGAGCCGGATGTCACATTGTCGCCCAAATCAATAAAGCCTGCCTCGCCGGAGTTATAAAAAATCATATCCTCGGCCAGACGTGACAGGTGCAGCATGGAGATGGAGGCACAACTCAACAGCTCCAGGACAAAGTCCCTGTCTGACACGGCATCTAAGCTATTGCGGGTGGCACAGTTGAACTCCAACTCAGCAGCCAGCCGCTCTCTGTCAATAGCATAGGCTGTGCCTGCCAGCGCACCACTGCCAAGCGGACATTCATTCAGCCGTGTTATGGCATCTTGCAGACGCGACGCATCACGCTCCAGCATTTCCACGTAAGCCATGCACCAGTGACTGAACAATACGGGTTGTGCCCGTTGCAAATGAGTATAACCAGGCAGAATAGTGCCCAGCTCACGCTCTGCCAATGCAACGAAAGCCGTTTTTAACATCGTCAGTGCATCCAGTATTTTGTAGCCACTCTCTCGGCACCACAAGCGAAAGTCGGTGGCCACCTGATCATTACGGCTGCGACCCGTGTGCAACTTTTTGCCCAGGTCGCCGACTTTTTCAATCAGGCGCGCCTCTACATAAGAATGAATGTCTTCATACCCGGCCGTAGCAATGGCATGCGGATCAGCACAGGCTTCCTCGAGCAGCACCTGCAGCGCCGCAACCAGTTGGGCATGCTCGTCGTCGGTCAGGACCTGAACCTGTTTGAGTGCCCCTGCCCAGGCAATCGAGCCAACAATATCCTGCTCAGCCAGCTGATAATCGAACGGCAAGGAATCATTAAATTGTTTGAAGGCCTCATCCGGCCCAGACGAAAAGCGCCCACCCCACAATGCCATGTTACTTTACTCCTCTGATAACCTTTACTTGACCGACTTTTGTTTGTTCAGTGCCGAAATACGGCTGGACAAAGAGAACAGGCGTATAAAGCCTTCGGCATGAGACTGGTCGTACACATCATCCTCTCCAAAGGTCGCAAAGTCCTCACTGTATAAACTGTTCTCAGAACGTTTTTGCACTGCACTGACTTGCCCTTTGTATAGCTTCAGTACTACTTCACCCGTCGCCACCTGGGCCAGAGATTGTGCAGCGGCCAGCAAAGAGTCTTTCAATGGCGTAAACCAACGCCCGTCATACACCAGGTGGGCAAATTCACTGGCAACGGTTTCTTTCCACTTTCGGCTCGCCTTATCCAGCACCAGCTCATCAATGGCCTGTAATGCGGCCACCATCACTGTGCCTCCCGGCGTTTCATAACACCCGCGAGACTTCATGCCCACCAGGCGGTTTTCGACAATATCAATACGACCCACGCCATGTTTAGCGGCAATTTCATTGAGTGTGAGCAAACAGTGATAGGGGGTCAGGGCTTGACCATTCACCGCCACCACCTGTCCAGACTCAATTTGCACACTCACCAGCTCGGCTTCATTAGGTGCCTGCTCTGGCGAGGCAGTCCAGGTCCAGACCTGATCGCTCGGTTGATTCCAGGGGTCTTCCAGTTCGCCGCCTTCATGAGAAATATGCCAGGCATTGGCATCACGGCTATAAATTTTGGTTGCTGAAGCTGCACACGGTATGTTGCGTTCAGCCAGATAATCCAGCAAAGACTCACGACTAGACAAAGACCACTCACGCCATGGTGCGATCACTGCCAGATCGGGTGCCAACGCAGCAAAGCAGGACTCAAACCGCACCTGATCATTGCCTTTACCCGTGCAGCCATGAGACAGTGCATCTGCGCCCACTTTACGGGCAATTTCTACCTGCGCCTTAGCAATGATAGGTCGAGCCATCGAAGTGCCCAGTAAATAGGTGCCTTCGTACACCGCACCACTTTGCAAAGTCGGATAAATATACTCGCTGACCAGTTCAGCTTTCAGATCAACGATATGACATTCACTGGCGCCCGATGCCAGGGCTTTCTCTTCTACGCCCTGAAGCTCCTCGTCACCCTGGCCCACATCGGCCACAAACGCGACCACTTCGCAGCCATAGTTTTCTTTTAACCAGGGCACAATTGCTGAAGTATCCAAACCACCGGAGTAAGCCAGCACTACTTTTTTAATGTTTTTCATAATATTTACCTTAATACTTAATTCGATTGGTTCAGACGATCTGTTTGTTCATGAGCGCGAGTAACAGGGCGTTTTGTGCGTGCATACGGTTTTCGGCCTGTTGCAGGATCCGTGCTTTAGGCCCGTCCATCACCTCAGATGTGATCTCATAACCACGATGAGCAGGCTGACAGTGTAGTACCGTGCTAGCCCCGGTCTGATCGAGCAATGTTTGATTAAGCTGATACGGCATAAAAGTCGCTTTCGCCTGCTCCAGTGAGGTGTCACTACCCATAGATACCCAGGTATCTGTGTACAAAGCATTGGCACCTGCTGCGGCTTCGATACGATCGCTGATCAGCACTGATGCCCCGTTTACGGCCGCAATTTGCTCTGCCTGTTTAACAATCTGGGCATCAGGAGAATGTCCTTTAGGACAAACCGCAACAAAGTCGGCTCCCAGAGTCGCGGCCAGCAATAATAAAGACTGACAGACATTATTGCCTTCGCCCAGGTAGGCCAATTTGATCTGACTGACATCGCCAAATACCTCCTGCAACGTCAAAAAGTCGGCCAATGCCTGACAAGGGTGATATAAATCACAGAGGCTGTTCACCACCGGAATATCAGAATATTCAGCCAGCACCTCTAAAGTGTGGTGTGAAGAAACCCGAGCGACCAACGCATCTGCCCAGGTGGCGATATTCAATGCAAAATCCTGCACCGATTCACGGCTGCCCATGGCACCGTTTTGCTGATCCAAATAAACCGCGTGCCCTCCGAGTTTGTTGATCCCAATATCAAATGACAAACGGGTTCTGAGGCTGGGTTTTTCAAATAGCGTGACCACAGATTTACCCGCCAGTGCGTGGGCAAATTCCTGCGGTTGTTGTTTGATGTCACTTGCAAGCGCAAGCAGTTTCAGGATCTGGCTTTTATCAAACTCCAGACCAGTAATAAAGTGACTCGACATAAGGCTTCCTACGGTAGAATATGGGTTCCGACGTGCTGCCCTTCAATCAGGGCAAGCAGGTTATCTGGCTTCTGCCAGCTTGAGATATACACCCCACGTCGTAAATGTCGGGCAGCGTGAAGACTGGTCTTAACTTTGACCTCCATCCCGCCCACAATCACCTTCTGTGCAATCAGTTGTTCTATCTGGTCACTATTGAGTTGCGCTAATGGCTGACCGGCACCATCCAGCACAGCTTCGACATCCGTCATAAATATCAGCTCACCACAGAGCTGATGTGCCAGCGCGGCAGCGGCTTCGTCCGCATTAACATTAAACAGCGCACCATCTGCACCAATGCCAATCGAGCTGACTAAGGGAATTCTTCCGGCTGCCAGCAGCTCAGGGATCAGACTTTCGTGATCCGCTTCACAGGTGCCAACCTGCCCCAACGCTTTGAGTTTCTGCGTGGTTATCAGGCCTGCTTCGTATAAACTGAGCCCTACCGGCATCAGACCTGCTGTGATTGCCTGTGCCATGAGCTGTTTGTTTGCGCACCCAGCCAGCGCACCGACTATATATGGCATTTGCTCTTTAGGGCTGATCCGCAGCCCCTGATGTTTAGCGGTCGCAAACCCGGCATCACTGAGCCAACTATCCACTAGCGCCCCACCGCCATGTACCACCACAAAGTTATCTGGACGACCTTGCTGAGCCAGTGATTTAAGCGCAATAAATAAATCATGCGCGGCGTGCTCTGAATTCAGCACAGCACCACCGAGTTTGATCACCCAGGTTTTTTTATTTGTCATGAATTACCCCATCAACCCTTGTTCATGCGGATACTGACTGGCCAGATTCATACATTGCAGCGCCTGTCCTGCCGCACCTTTCAATAAATTATCAATGGCCACTGTGACAATCAGTTGTTGCCCCTGTTGCTGCCAGCCAATATCGACAAAAGCCCGGTTTGCCACGCCTTTAATTGACGGCAGTGCAGCCCCCTTAAGCCGGATCAGTGGCTCATCTGCCAGCACCTGATAAGCCTGAGCCACCTGATGGTCAGAGACTCCCGGTTTAAGCGAAACATAAATGGTTTCGAGGATCCCACGGGGGAAGTTTCCCAGGTGTGGCGTAAACAACACCGGGTGCGCAAGGTAGCGCTCGATTTCAGGCGTATGTCTGTGATTAAACAACCCATAAGGCGTCAGCGAAACTTCACAAAAATGTGTTGTGAGGCTGGCTTTACGCCCGGCACCCGTGACGCCTGACACCGCATTAATGATGATGGCGTCATCGCTCAGTAAGTCTGCCTGTTTGAGGGGTTTCAGCGCATTCAATGCAGCGGTTGGATAACAGCCGGGCACCGCCACCAGCTGTGCCTCGCTCAAAGCGTCACCGTACCACTCCACCAGACCATACTGTGCTTTATCGAGCCACTGCGAATAAGGGTGGCTAAAGCCATAATATTGTTCGTAATCAGCGCTGCTTTTAAGTCGGTAAGCCCCGGAGAGGTCAAAGACCTTTTTACCCATGGCCAGGAAAGTCTGGGCAAGCTCAACGCTCACCTTGTGATCGGTACAAAGGCAGACATAGTCGACATCGCTGTCGGCTATGTCTGCAAACGTCTCATCCGTCAAAGGGAGCAGGGAGACATCAAGTAAACCTGTGTGTTCAGGATATAACTCACTCAGATACTTCCCTTTATCCAAACTCTGTGCGGACACATAACAGCCACTGAGGTGCAAACCCGGATGACGGGCCACCAAACTGGCCAACTCTGCGCCGCTATATCCGCTGGCGCCAACAATTGCTACGTTAAACATCGATAACTCTTATAAATTAGTAAACACAAAGACCATATAAATCTGCTATTGATGATGTTATCGTCGCATTGTTGCACCCTCTATATTTATGCTAAAAAAATGAATTGATATTCACCTTACATACATATAGATTTTTATGCAACAGGTTTGAATAAATATTTTAGGATAAATAAATGCCACTTCCCGACTTTAAAACCATGTACAGCGAGCTCATCGCCCGCCCCTCTGTCAGTGCGCTCGATCCCAGTCTCAATCAAAGTAACCGCGCAGTCATTGAACTACTTGCACACTGGTGTGAACAACTGGGCTTTAGTACCGAAATCACGGAGCTACACAGCGCACCGGGTAAATTCAATCTGCTCGCCCGTAAGTGCCCACCCGGTATGGCAGAGCAATCTGGGGGTCTGATGCTGGCCGGACACACAGATACGGTGCCCTTTGACAACAGTCGCTGGAATTTTGATCCTTTCCAGCTCAGTGAAAAAGACAACCGCTTCTATGGCTTAGGCAGCATCGATATGAAGGGCTTTTTTGCTTTTGTGTTGAAAGCACTGGAGGAATTGCAAGAAGCACAACAAAGTGCCCCGGTGATGATCCTGGCCACCGCAGATGAAGAGATCACCATGGCAGGTGCACAAGAAATCGCGCGCCACAGCAACCTCAAACCTGCACGCTGTATCATTGGCGAACCAACCGATATGGTGCCGGTTTATACGCACAAAGGACACATGTCTTCAGCCATTCGGATCACTGGCCGCTCAGGTCATAGTTCCGATCCGGATCGTGGT
The DNA here is from genome assembly GCF_030125445.1 of Pseudoalteromonas ardens. Lineage (NCBI taxonomy): Bacteria > Pseudomonadati > Pseudomonadota > Gammaproteobacteria > Alteromonadales > Pseudoalteromonadaceae > Pseudoalteromonas > Pseudoalteromonas ardens. The sequence continues at coordinate 152,350 of NZ_JASJUV010000003.1, read as the reverse complement.
CTCAATGCCATTGAAGTCATGCAGCAAGTAATTGCTAATCTGTTACAGTTAAAAGAAGATTTAAAGAATAAATATTCACTCTCTGATTTCGTCATTCCCTACCCGACCTTGAATTTAGGTCATATTCATGGGGGTGACAATGCCAACCGCATTTGCGGCTGTTGCGAGCTACATATCGACCTGCGTCCACTGCCCGGACTCAGCATTACCGAGCTACAGGCCTTGTTAATGCAGGCTGTTGCGCCCATCAATGAGCGCTATCCAGACAGCGTATCTGTCATAGATCTGCATGATCCCATTCCCGCGTTTCATGGCACCCGGGATTGCGCACTGGTGAAACTGGCTGAAAAAATTTCAGGTCAACAGGCCGTTGCCGTGAACTATTGTACGGAAGCCCCGTTCTTACAGCAGCTAGGATGCGAAACCATTGTTATGGGGCCTGGCTCCATTGCTCAAGCACATCAGCCAGATGAATATCTCGCGATGGAAAAAATCGAACCCAGTCAGCAGATCCTGACTGAGTTAATCCGTCAACAGTGCTTTAGCTAAGCCAATCATTGCCCGTGTAATAAGGTGTAATTTGCACAAAACTCAACCACCCACTATACCTGAACAGATGTAACACATGATCGGTAACGGCCTGTCAGTATGCGCCCCGTCAAGCGCAGCAGGTCGCCATCCGTGAAAGGTGTGCCCATTGCGCGGTGTGGTCCGCCATGGGTCGCACCAGGGCCGTTCGGGGCCATCGACTGTCAGCACAGGACGCCGCAGTATCGGTCTACTGACAAGGAAGGGGCAAAAGATGTGTGATCTACTCTCTTATTATCACCACCCAGATAGCATCTGCTGTGTGCTTAGCCGTGTTCAACTCGGCCGGCATATGGCTGCCAGTTGTGTTTGTTTCCTTCCTCTGATGCGTGCCGCTCGCAGATTTTTCTCATTACACTATCAGGGGCAAACTTATGTACAGACTGAGCGACTTTTATCGCCTCAGTGCCACACTGACTGGCTACGAAGAAGTCGAGTTACAAGGCACGGGCGTCGGTCCGGTTTACTGTCAGACACTCAGTAAATGGGTCCGCCAGGACGTCATTGAGGCACTTTACGCTCAGGCAGAGCAGATTGGTGCACTCGACAATGACGCCAGTCAGGCGCGCTTTTACGACCAGATCTGGAATTGCGCCAAACTCGGGCCTGTTGCCAGAAACATCATCAAAATGTGGTACCTCTCCATCTGGTATCAGCTGCCAGCTGATTGGAATGCCCTCTATGGGGTCGACGATTTCAGCGCCGATAAACAACCCGTTGAAGACTATGTGATCTCAAGCAATGCCTATATTCAGGGCCTGGTCTGGAATGCACTGGGCAGTCACCCTATGGGTGCTAAACAGCCTGGATATGGTACCTGGGCCTTCCCCGGTCACACAGCAAAAACACACAACCTGGATTAAGGAGCCACACATGACACATCATCATAACGACTACGACGTTGTCATCGTCGGTGCCGGTATTGCAGGTGCCATTATGGCTAAACAGCTGGGTGAACAAGGCAAACACGTGTTGGTCCTGGAAGCCGGTACAGGCACTGACGGACGTTTCTTCGATCAGGGTAAAGAGCAGGGCTATGAGTCCTACATGGAGCGCTTTTTTACTGCCATGGCTAAGATCCCCAATGCGCCCTATCCCAATAACCCCAATGCCCCGCAACCCTTAGTGACAGATATTCAGAAGCCACCGCTCGATAAACCCGTTAGCGATCATGGGTATTTTGTCCAGTATGGTCCGGATCCCTTTGCCAGCACCTATACCCGTAGCGAAGGTGGTACAACTTTGCACTGGCTTGGCACCTGTTTGCGTATGCTGCCTGAAGACTTTGAACTACAAAGCCGGTTCGGTCGGGGCCGGGATTGGCCAATCAGCTATCAGGAATTACAACCCTGGTACGAAATAGCAGAGCAGCATATCGGGGTCTCGGCGAATGCCGATGTACAAAACTACCATCAAATTGACAATCCCAGTGTGCAGCTACCATTTGAGGAAAATTACAACTACCCGATGGAGCAAATACCACAGAGTTTTCTCGATCAGTACCTCGCCAAAGGGCTGCAAGGTATGCAGGTTAACATTGAGAATCAAACCTACCCCATTGATGTGGTCGCAACACCACAAGGGCGCAACGGCATGCCACGCGGTGATTATCGCCCGGTGGGGGCTGTCGGCAATCCAGACCTTGGCCAGCGCTGCGCAGGTAATTCAAACTGTGTGCCCATTTGTCCTATTCAAGCCAAATATTCTGCCCTAAAAACACTGGAGCAAGCCAAACAGACTGGCCATGTAACCATAGAAACACAGGCAGTGGCCTATCATCTGGCCGTAGATGACAACACCCAGAACATCTCCAAAGTGCACTACAAGCGCTACCACTCTACTGATTCTGCCGCTTTCGAAGATAAAGCCGTGACAGGCAAAATCGTGGTCCTTGCCGCCCATGCCGTCGAAAATGCCAAGCTCTTATTGGCCTCCAATGTCGCTAACTCCAGTGATCAGGTCGGCCGCAATCTGATGGACCATCCGACTATGCTGACCTGGGGTCTGATGCCGTGCAAAATTGGCGCATTCAGAGGGCCTGGCTCAACATCCGGGATCCCGTCTCTGCGCGGTGGCGCATTTCGTGCCGAGCAAGCCGCATTTCGCATTGAGATAGGCAACTGGGGCTGGAGCTGGCCGGAAGGCGCCCCCATTGCCACAGTGCCTGATCTGATCGACAAACAAGGGTTGTTCGGCCCGGCACTACGTCACAAAATAGCAGAGGAATACCCGCGCATGTTCCGCTTTGGTTTTTTGGTCGAGCAGTTACCGGACCCTGATAACCGCATCACTATAGACGATCAATACCGGGATCAGCTGGGCAACTACCGACCCGTTATCCATTACAAAGTGACAGACTATACGCGCGCCGGGATGGCACAGGCAAAAGAAGTGTCAGATGCCATTTTCCAGCGGCTTGGTGTGGAACCCTTCACCCAATACAAAACCAGCGATCCGGGCTATGTGCAATATCAGGGCAAGGGCTATGTCTACAACGGTGCCGGACATCTGGTTGGCACACACCTGATGGGCGATAACCCGAAAGATTCAGTGGTTAATCGCGACCAGCGCAGCTGGGATCACCCCAACCTCTACCTGGTTGGCTGCGGCAATATGCCCACCATTGCGACCAGTAACCCGACTTTAACCATGGCAGCACTGACCTTCTGGGCTGCTGACAACGTGTTAAACGCACTCGACCAGTATTGATGAGGGACCAGTCATGTATCACAAACTGCAAAAACGCCCAATAGAAACGCTCGAACAGCTGCATCATGATCTGCAACTGGCCATTGAACTGGAGTTCTCCACACTACCGGTCTACCTCACCGCCTTATATTCCATAAAAGAAGGCACTAATCAGTGCGCCTACACAGTGATCCGCTCAGTCGTGATGGAGGAGATGTTTCACCTAACCAATGCCGCAAATCTATTGATCGCCACCGGAGGCAGCCCCGCGATTAACAGTCCGGAGTTTCTACCCACCTTTCCGACGAGACTGCCTGACGGTGAGACCTGGTTTGAAGCAGACCTGCAAAAGTTCAGCCCGGCGGCACTGCGAAACTTCCTCAAAATTGAAATGCCCGCCGATCTGGCAAAAGCGGGGGATATCACCATAGGCGAATTCTATGTCGGCATTGAAAAAGGCTTAGAAACTCTGCATAACCGCTATGGCCCAGCGCTGTTCCCCGCAGATTGCCATGACAAGCAAATCGCGCATAAGTATTACTATGGCGGCGGCGGAGAGATCACGCCGATCACCGATCTGAATTCGGCCAATTTTGCACTCAATGCCATCGTTGCCCAGGGTGAAGGTGTACCGGAAAAACACTGGAACCCAGAGCAACCTTTCCCGCTTGGTGAAACCACAGGCATAGACAGCGGCGACCATCAGCTCTTCATGCAACCCCGCGAGCTGTCTCACTATTATCGCTTTAATGAATTGCTGCTGGGTTATCGCTATGTACAAGGCAATACGCCCGACTCGGGACCAACTGGTCCCGCTATTCCCATTGACTATCGGCAGGTTTATCCGGTTCTGAAAAACCCTCAGCCAGAAAACTATCAGTCCTTCGAAGCCATCGCCCGGCTGGATACAGAATTTAACCTGACCCTGAGCCTGCTGCTGGATCAACTTCACCTCGCCTTCAATGGCCAGCCCGACATATTGGTTGCTGCGGTAGGCACTATGTTTGGACTCAAAGAAAAAGCCCAGAGTATGATGCGCGTACCACTGCCTGATGGCAGCGGTCATCACGCAGCCCCGACCTGGCGCTACATCCCCATCGATAAACGCCCGGGAGCATGCTGATATGACCACAAGACGCTTCGATCACATTATTGTGATCATGTTTGAGAACCAGTATCGCGGTTATGTGATGAATAACCCTTATATGCGCAACCTCGCCGCACAGGGCATTGAGCTGACCAACAGTTTTGGCGTGATGCATCCATCGCAAACCAATTATATCGCCTCACTCGCGGGTGAGCTGTGCAATGTGACCGACGATGAAGTGCCACCCAGATTGCCGCAACGCACCCTGGTTGACCTGATAGAAGACTCAGCGCAAAACCTCGACTGGCGTGCCTACATGGAAAGCTATGTGGCGGGCTGGACGCCCTGGAAAGCAAACAACTTCACACCCATAGACAGCTATCCGTATGTACTCAAGCACGACCCCTTTTCGTCATTTGCCCGTATTCTCGACAGCGAAGCGCGCTGGCAGAAAATTGGCAATGAGGCACAGTTCTACCAGGATTTACTCAACGATCACTTGCCCGAGTTTGCCTGGTTTACACCCAACATGTGGCACGATGGGCATTATTTGCTTGGCACCAAAGACAACGACCTCAAAGGCGAGCGTGCGCCAGTGCTGGTGGATCAGCAGGCAGACTGGCTGAAGTCATTTTTTGCCTCGATTAATTTTCCCGGCCCGGAAAGTAAGCTCCCTGACAACACCCTGGTGGTCGTCACCTACGACGAAGCCGATTTTGAGTCGGATTATGACACCAGCCAGAAATACAAATATTACTACGACGGGCCAAATCAGATTTATACGGTGTTACTGGGCGATACTCTGACGCCCTCACAGCAACACGAAGGGTACAACCATTACTCTTTGTTGCGGACCATTGAAGAGAACTTTTCACTCGGTACACTGGGCAAGAACGACCGCCATGCGAACTATTTCCGCTTTTTGTGGGATGAATCGCTGCACTGGCAACGAGCTCAGTCCGTGCCGCACCTGGAACAGATCTGCGATTTGCAAGCCGCCAGTCTGGGTACGCAACTTTACCTCTTCTATACTCGACATGATCAGCCCGGTCAGTTGCACTGTACCAGCTTTGACGGCCATAGCTGGTCAGCGCCATTACAGCTTCAGACGGACTGCAAAGATCAACTTCAGCTCAGTGCGCAGGGCAATACACTGGTGCTGGGATACCGTGATATGGACTTGCGTGTGACCCTGCACACCCTCACAACTAATCAGGGCTGGCAAACCTTGCCTGCTCCCAGCAATGAAAGCATATCAGCCCTGGCATTACAGGTGTTGCCAGAGAGTCACGATCTGTTACTGGTGTATCGCGATCAGCAGGACTGCATGCAAGCACAGCGTTATGCCCAGCAAAAGTGGCAACCTAAGCCGCAACCGCTGGTGTGCAAACCCACAGGCCCATTCACTTTAGCTTCTTTGGGCAGCAATACCCTGCTGATATATCGCGAAGGCAATGGTCAGGCGCTGGCCTGTCTGAGCTATAACAGTGCAGAATTTAATGTCACCGATGTGAGTAACAGCACCTATGCCGGACCACAAGACAATGCCGTGAGTCACCAGTGGTCGACCAATGGGTTTGGCATTGGCCATTTCTCCCAGGCACCCAGCAAACTGACGCCCGATGAGCCAGAGCCGCAGGAACACAGCTATCAAAGTGAAGGCAACCTCGCCGCAGCGACGCTCGATGGTGTGCTCCACTTGTTTCACAATGCCCCCAACAGTCAGCAGCTACTGAGCGCCTGCTTTTCTATTCCAGGCGTGCTCACCAGTCAGCAGGCTGTCTCCTATGACCCAGCCAAAGCCGATACCACCAGCAACGGCTATGGCACCATGGCCGAAGCAGGCTGGAGTGAGCAACAGATGCTCAACAACGCCCATCGCGACTCGGGCACCTCGCTGTGCGCTACGCGCTATCAAGACCAGCTTTGGTGCTTCTATCTGAGTAGTCATGACCAGCAGTTGCGGGCCCATGTAGCCGCTTACTTATCGACAGATTATCGCGCTACATAAAGGTCATGCAGCGGCACACTGACAATGACGATCGATTTAAGATGAATCAGTAAGTACAGACGAAGGCAGCCAGGGATCCCGCCGCCTTCGAGCAGTCACTGTAGGGATCAAGCCTATGGCACTTTGGGATAACCCATGGAATGCCAGTAGCAATTAATGAGGAAACCATCATGACTGACGTAACGCCCCCTGATCTTTCAAAACCTTTGCTGATCGACCCGGCACAGGAAAACCCGCCAGCGCCGACAACAGAGCTGGGCCCGCTACAACACCTGGTCGGTACCTGGACCAATCAACCTTTGGGTAACTCCGGCATGGGGGGAACGGACAAACCGTTTTCTTACTGCCTGATGCCACTACCTCAGGAAACCAGCTATATCCTGAAAAACTTTGCTTACTATGAAGAATTAACCTTTTCAGCCATTCACGGCACAGCGCCCAACCGCGGTGGCTTAGGCACGCAAGTTGCCAACACCCTGTTTTACGAGCAGCGCGTTTACTTTGCCGATGGCCCGGCAAAAGATCAGCTGGTGCATGCCGAAAATGGCTCACTGCTGTTCCTGACCGATCAGAAACAACTGCTGGGGCCCTATGGCAACGGAGAAAAGCCGGGGATCGGAACTGAAACGGTCCCAAACAGTGTGCCACCGACGCAAAACTATGACTTTATCAAGCAAATGTCGGTACCACATGGTAACTCTATTCTGGCCAGCGGGCATTTTCAGTCAGGCACAGGGGTGCCCACGATTCCGATGCTGAGCAAGAGCGACGTCTTGCCCATGGGCCTGCCCCATGATGTCAGCACCGATCAGTACAGCACCAAAAGCGTCGGTAACCTGAATCCGGATTTTACCCTGAACCCCAATCAGCCACTGAATAATGCACTGGAAGTCTCACCGCCTAAGAAGTTTATTCTGCTGGAAGTCGATACCGCGCACTCCGGCATTCCGGTCACCAACATTGGCTTTGAGCAACAACACGCCAACGTCAGCCGTTACGCCATCAGCTATTGGCTGGAATCACTCGATGGCAGTGACAACTTTACCCAGTTGCAGTACTCGCAAAATATCACCATGGAGATCCCCATTCAGAGCCAGCTCGTCACCTTCCCACACATCACGACCAACACCTTAGTCAAAAAGGCCTAAGTGTAGTGGGCATAAAAAAACCGGACTGATGTCAGTCCGGTTTTCTTTTTTGCAAGATTAGATAGGCGAGCCTGGCGGCATCGGCAGGGCTTTAAAACCTTGCGGCCATTGACCACTTTCCAGATACTGCGCCACTAAGTCTGCCAGGTAGGTGTCGAATGCATCGGCCTTGCTGCTGCCACCAAACAGAGAGTCGTCACTGTACTGTTCTACCAGCTGACTCAGATAGTAACGCAACTGGGCCTGGACTTCTGGTGCCAGCTTATCGCTGCTACCCAGCTCTGCCAGGCGGTAGGCTGTTAAAAACTGCACACGTTGCGCCAGTTTCGTCGCCATGCCCGACTCTGCTTTCGGCTGAAAAACATGCTGATACACCGTATTCAGCAGATCGTCGCTGTTCAGGTTGGCATGATTACGCGCCCCCTGCTGCGCCAATCGATTCAGCCGCTGCGGGTTCAGCAATAAGCTCAGGGTATGCTGAGCCGCCACTTCTGGCAACGCCATCGCATCCAGTGTCAGACCAGTTCGGCCTTTGATACTTTCACGGGTTTTATACTCGCCATAGGCTTTGGGCGGGATCAATGCCAGTACTGATTCCGGGATCATCAGTTGTTCAGGAGACAAGGTATCCAGCAGGGCCGAGAGCGCTGCCTGCTGCTGCGCCTTGCCTACCACTTGTGCGCCTTTGACAGTCTGCGCGCCACGCACTTCATAGTCGTAGTCTACGCCACCGATCAGTTTCACTGCCGATTCCACCTGATAACGGTGGAACAAGTACAACGGCACCAGCTTTTCTTCCAGCTGAGATAACGCCTCACCGGTTTTGATGTTATTCAGGCCAAAACGGGCCAGCGCTTTACGACGAATATCCAGCACCCGCGTCAATTCAGCAGCCGGGTCTTGCCCGTTATCCCACAAGTGGGCAGTTGGGTGTGCACCGCCTTTCGGACGGGCATCAGCATCCGAGATAAACTCCAGCCCTTTACTCTTATTCTCTGCCAGAATAGCAGCCAGCCCTTGAGCTTCATCCACTGCGGTAAAGTCACTGTAGCCATACTTGATCACTTGGGTATCCCACTCCCCCATGCCAGATGCGTAGCCTTTGCTGATGTCCAGCTCACCCTGATCGTTCATGCCCACCAGCGGATGCGGGTAGTCCATCACGGAGGCACGGTCTTTTACAGACGCCGAGAAGTTATGGGCAATCCCCAGCGTGTGACCAATCTCGTGGGCACTGAGCTGACGAATACGGTCCAGCGCCATGGCATGCAGATGCGCGGTCACTTCATCACCTTTTACAAATGGCGCAGCTAACGCTTCGGCAATCAGAATATCCTGGCGCACACGCAACGAGCCCAGGGTGACGTGACCTTTAATGATTTCACCAGTACGCGGGTCTATCACCGATGCCCCATATGACCAGCCACGGGTCGCGCGGTGGACCCACTGGATCACGTTGTAACGAATGTCCATCGGATCAGCATTTTCCGGCAGTACTTTGACCTGAAAGGCATTTTTGTAACCCGCCGCAGCAAAGGCCTGATCCCACCAGCGCGCACCATCCAGTAATGCGGTCTTCACCGGCTCCGGCACACCCGGGTCCAGGTAATACACAATCGGCTCGACCGGCTCAGAGACTTTTGCTGTCGGGTCTTTCTTATTCAAACGGTGACGCGGAATATAACGCACATACATAGACTCGCTCAGCGGCGCTGAGTAATCCTTATGCTCAATGCTCCAGTAACCCGATTGCGGATGGAATGCGCGGGGTTGATAATTGTCATCCGGCAGCTCAATCAGCGAGTGGTGCTGATGGACTGTCACCGCATAGGGGTTGGCCGTCGCCTGCTTCACATACTCACCAGGCTTGCTGCCCTTAAAGGTCAGTACTGCTTCCAGCTCGGTATTTTTCATAAAGGCCTTGGAGCGTGGCATATAAGTCGCGCTGCGGCTGGTATCGAGGCTGTAACTACCCTGCTTGCGCGCTGCCAGCGTTCGTGACACGCCGTGGACATCCGACAGCAGATAAGGGGTGTAATCGATCAAGACACTGTCATCATCTTCGGCGACCACTTTAAAGCCATTTAAAATGCTGGAGGCAAACGCCTCTTTGACGCTTTGCTGCTCCGCCGGATTATCGGCACTGGCACGAAAATAGGTATTCAGTGCGCGCAGCATCACCTTGTCACCAAAGCGCTCGAACTGCACCAGGTAAGTGCTACCCAGCTGGCCGCGATCTAAGCCAATGTCGTTGGATCCGACACCATACGGCAGACTATGCTGGAGTAAGAACGGCTGCGAAAGTTTATCCACATCCAGGTAAATTTTGCCACTGGCAGGGTCGCTGTAGAACGCATAAAACCCGGGGAAATGGTTGAGTTTGTCAGTAAATTCATCAATTGACTTAATTGCAGCGTGCGCTTGGGGTATCATAGCCAGTAGCAAAGCCGAGAGCATGTGAGGTGCAAAGCGTGTTTTTCGCATTTTCTTATCTTTGTTGTGTTAGGTTAGATGACTGGTACCTCATTTGTATATTAAATCGTATACAAAATACAGTTATTTAGGACAAAATTCAGCGCTGTTTGTGGCCTGCTCTCTCACTCTATCAGGGCTGCAACATAACCGTTATCAGGACTAAAATTTATGCGTAGACTTCCACCGGTGTTAATTGAAGACGGCTGTTCCCGTGAACTGGTTTCTCTGATCCGAACCATTCTGGCTGCCTGTAAAGAAATCTCTTTCCGCGTAGGTCAGGGCGCGCTGTCAGGCGTGCTGGGCTCAACGCTGGATGAAAACATTCAGGGCGAAACTCAGAAGAAACTCGACGTACTGTCTAACCAGCTACTCAAAGACATTCTGCTGGAATCTGGCTATGTGAAAGCCATTGCGTCAGAAGAAGAAGAAGGCACGGTTGCGGGCAGCCCGGATGCCAAATTTATTGTCGCATTCGATCCGCTGGATGGTTCGTCCAATACCGACATCAATTCTCTGGTAGGCACCATCTTCTCTATCATGGAAGCCCCGGAAGACGCGGATCCGGCTGATCCGACTATCTTTATGCAGCCGGGCCACAAGCAAATTGCCGCAGGCTACGTTCTGTATGGCCCGTGCACCACACTGGCACTGACCACAGGTAAAGGCACGCGTATCTTCACGCTGGATAAAACCCACGGCAGTTTCCTGCTGACCGAAGAGTTTGCCAAAATCCCGGAAGACACTAAAGAATTTGCCATCAACGCATCAAACCAGCGTCACTGGCAACCGGCCATGCAAAACTACATCAACGACCTGTTAGCAGGCGACACCGGCCCGCGCGGTAAAAACTTCAACATGCGTTGGATTGCTGCCATGGTAGGTGATGTACACCGCGTACTATGTCGCGGCGGCCTGTTTACTTACCCGGCCGACACCAAAAACCCGGAAAAGCCATACAAGCTGCGTCTGATGTACGAAGCCAACCCGATGGCGATGCTGGTAGAGCAAGCCGGCGGCCTGGCCCACACCGGCGAGCAACGCATTCTGGATATCGACCCGGAGCATATCCACCAGCGCGTGGCGGTGATCTTAGGCTCGAAAAACGAAGTCGAAGCGTGTCTTGGGTATCATAAGTAAGCGTTAGGATTGGTAGGCGCAATTTGTTTGCGCCTACAAGTCTACCATCTCAGTAATGACCTGTATGCCACTCTTCTCTAATCTGCGTAATACTCTTTTTGGGGGCATACAATCATTGTAAAGAGATTGAATTTCAATTTTTTTGAGTTTTTTTAATTCTAGCAATTCAAGCCAATTTGCCCCACTGCCAACTGTGCAAAAAGTAAGCCACAAAGATTGCAATTCGGGGATCTTTTTCAAGCAACTAAAGTCATTTACGACAGATAAACCTATCTCCATACTTTCTACATATTGAAATATAGGTATCCTTTTTAAATCAGCCACTTGAAATCTCAACTGCTTTAAATTTGGCAACGTAGTTAATGACTCCAATATTGCTGAACTCCCATCATACACTTCTGCATGGCTCACTTGCCTTAACGAGGATAAATCCTTTCGCTCACAGACGTTTAAACATTTTAGAGACAGGCTGTTGATTTCTGAAAATTGAGATAATGATGGCAGAGCAGTCACCTTATCAGAGCATAAAGACAGACTTTTTGTTTTATAAGCAGGTAAACGCTCAACAAAGGAAATCGTTTCATAGTTTACATACACTTCGTCGTAAAATTTGTTTGATTCAGGCCAATGCCCACTCAACATCTGTTCATCTATCAACACCTTATCCAGTCGCGTTAACAGCATCGATAATTTATGTGAATCTTTAATGTAACTACGAGTAATATTATAAAAAACAGGGCTGTGCCGAATGGAGTAGCTCAATACCTTGCCCGCTACTTCACTTTGACTACACTGTTTAACTTTGTCAGAGAGTTTAATTGCACGATTGCTAGAAATCAGTGCCTTTACCTCCGGAACGTTAAACGACTCAAATTCAGCCTCTGAAAATAACATATTAAAAAGTCTATCCAATTGCTTCCTGCTTTTCCCTTGCAGAGTAAGCTCCTCAAACACAAGTTGCCAAATTTCCTCCCATTCCTCATTACTAGCACTACTGAGTAAAGAGTTAAAAACCTCCATATACTTTTCATTTGATCCGGCTTCTTCCTTTACAAGCTCGAAATTCAAACTAATAAAGTAGGCCGAAAAATACTCCTGAAAAGACAAATGGCTAAAACCATAAAGCTCTTGGTCTGCCTCTTTTCCCTTTGGAATAATGAAACCAGTTCGATATTTCAGGTAATCTATTAGCTTCTTACATTGCTGCTCAGCGTCGTACACAGACATGACTTCGGTAAGCTGCAGTACAAGGAACTTTTCTAGTTGAGCTTGCGTTATTTGAAGAATCAAATCTTGCGAACCAATTACCGGAAGTTGTTCGCGGTATTCTTCAAGGATGCTGTCATCCTCCGAGACTATATTCAGTGGCTGCGTTGGCAAACATAAATCACCTGCCTGCATACAAAATGCAAGTTTGCCAAGCCAGTTACAAATGTCTTTATAATCATAGTGACCATTAAAGTCAGGTGTCATGTTCCGTACCTTATCCATAGATTCCAGATACGTACCGACAATACGTTTATACAACTCAGCCCGACCATCTGGCAATTGGCCACTGCGCCATTGAACAAAACAGATTAAATTCAGAAGAACAGGAATACGTGACAGTAAATTAATTTGCTTTAGGTTAATAGATACTTCTTCTAACTTTTCCTGAAACTGTATTTGCCTTTCCTGCTGAGGAGGCAGATATTTTCTGGACCAGTTCTTTAAAAAAGTGCGCCTTTGTTCAGGCAGAAACGGGACCAAATAAGAGATTGCTAGTAAACCTGTAGCAGTTACTTGACCCGCACGTCTTCTCTTAAAAAGCTCGCCTATCTTAGATTTTAAAGCTGGTTCAAGGTCTTGGACCGCTGACCTACTATGCCACAATTCACTTTGTTCAAACCCCACCACACGGCTGGTCATCAGCAGGCGCATTTTTGGATAGTCGCTCAGAAGTTGTTTTATTTGCTCAGCCAGCCAGGCTTTTACTCTGTCGGAGACCTCATCCAGGCCATCCACCATCAATAACACCTGGCCACAGGCCAGCCTGTCTTGCAGTACCTGATAAGCTTCACTGTCCTGTGCAATGCATTGAGATAAAGACTTGCCCTGCAAGCGCAGGATCAGTTGGATAAAGTCATCGTTGTCACAGGGCACAATGGTATCGGCGGTTAAATTGCGGGCCCGTAACAGCAGGGGAAATAACGGCCCAATACGACGCCGGGCATAGTTATCACTCCAGTGACTGAGTGAGCACAATAACCATTTTAACAAGGTGCTTTTGCCTACCCCGGGGTCACCGAGGATCACCGCTCTGGGATGAGTACTAAGCATCTCGGCCACACTGCGCAGGGGCAGTTTGTCCACTGCTTGCTGGTCCTCCCCCGCTTCCACCAGCTCTTCTGGTGAAATACGCTGTTCGCTGAGGTGTGGCACTACATAGAGCTCATCAATATGCACCAACACTCTATCGCCATCGCTGTCGTCCAGCTCCAGCCCCTGATTATCCAAATAAACTTCCTGATTGGTGATTTCATCCAGGTAGCGATACAAAGCCGACTTATGCAAATCTATAAATTGTTCAGTCTCTGGCGGCTGATACGCCGGCAGCGATGCATGTAAGGCGGTCGGTTTATAGGGCATAATCGTTCTCACCATGGTTATAGTGCTGAATTAACTGATGCATCATATCACTTAGCATTGCCGGTGTTATACCTGCTCTGTGGTGCAATCCATAATTTGTATCAAACAGGCAGCGAAGTTTAAAAACGCTTAAATCGCTGGGGTGCTCATAATTGGCATTGATACTGGTATCATGATGATCTTTGTTCAGCTCTTTAAATACGGAACTGTTGCTATTAAATTGCTCGTTCTTAGTTTCCTTACAGAAATTATAGATATCCATGCCCGCTTTCTCGCTGATTTCTATGCTTTCATAAATGCGCCGGTAGCTGACACTGAGGCTGGCCACAATTAACACCAGGGCAGACAACACAAATTCCCGTTTAGGCGCCTCAATGGGCTTAAATTCCCGATAAAAGTCATTGGCATCTGCCAGCTCTCCCGCCAGACCGTTATAATTACATTTACGAAAATAGGCCGCGACCCGATTAGCCAGCATTTTTAAACGCCGGGGGTTAGCTGGCAAACAATCAAACTGCGCCAATACTTTTTGCAGTTCAGCCACTAACTGAGGTGCGCCATTATCCCGATACAGCGCCTCTAAATGATGTACAAAGAAGGCTTCTTTCTGATCTTGCCTGGGGACCGGCAAACGATGGGCCTCCTGACATAACTTTTCCAGGTACTCCACGCCAAGGTAGCTGTACTGGCTTTGTGCCTCAGCCTGCTGCTCGGGCACAAGCGTCATAAACTGGCGCTGTAAAAAGCGCTCAACCTGTTGCTGATCGATGGCCATTACCACAGTGCAATTGGGGATATTCAGATAGAGTTTCAGGCCTTCCAGTAATTTGTACGCCACGTCGGGCTCACAGCGATCCAAATCGTCAATAAAGATCACCAGCTTTTTGCGCTTTTTGCCTACTAAAGTTTCTACTGCCTGAGTCAGTGCATCATTGATCTGATCGGCAGCCAGCCTGCTCAGCAGGTTATCTTTTTCGTACTTTTCACCCATTTTCTGTATTTTATCGAAACCAGACGCCCCCATAGACGCAGTTTTAATCACGCCGTCAAATACCGTCAGGGCACCCAGTACACTGATGTTTGTCAGTTTACCGACACTGTTAATGAATTTGGAGCTGGTCGAAAAATGGTTTTTAATGCAATGCAGCAAAGCAACAATAGGAGAAGCTTCATGCTGATAACGCCAGGCTTCAAACCAGATCCCAACACAGTCTGAGCCCTTTTGCTGATTTTGCCTGCCAGTTTGTAGCTCATTTGGCGCAATACCCGTCAGCTCATTAAAAATGGCCGCCAGACACGAGGTTTTACCACTGCCCCAGTAGCCCGTGATAGCAATGGTTTTAGGACTTTCTGAGTGCTTAATATCGTAGGTGACATTTTTTACAAACCCGGTCGTTCCCAGGTTGTCGCAAGGGATATGGGTAGGTTGATCGTTGTGGCTGTGGCGGGTGTTAGTCACTCAGTTTTCCTTACTAGTGGAATAGATAAAAGCTATCTTACTGAATTACCAAAATTAAAACTATAGATTAACTCAGCCTGACGCCTAGCCCGGTACATGACACAAAAAAGCCATGGCCGCTTGCGCGTGCCATGGCTTGCTCTTAATCAAACCGTACTAACGTGTCATTACTGACAATTGGCAATTTCTTTCCATGGGCCCAGTGAGGCCGGGTTGTTGCCCTGAGTCCACCACTTCGCTTCATAGGTTTTACCGCCAAAGGTCACCTGATCACCGCCGGTGTATACCTGAGTTTCATTCCATGGTGCCGGGCAAGAATTGCCAGGTTCAAAGGTCACCTGTACGCTGTGCGTCGCAGACAATGCCGGGAAAGTGTAGCTTGACTGCGCTGTCACGCTCACGCCATCAACTTTCAGTGTGGCGACACGATAACCGCTATCTGGTACAAAGGTCAGCGTAAAGTCGGTGTTGCCTTTCGCGCTGATCACACCGCTTGCATCCGGCGCTGGTGAAATGCTACCACCCGTGCCCACAACCGTTGCCGTAATATCGTAGAATACCGGCACGTCAATCACGGCATCAACAAAGTTACCCGATACGTAATCGAAGTTTGCAGCGCTGAGGCTGTTCACATCGGTGTTTTTCAGTACCAGACGTTTCTGATCGCCTTTTGATGCGGTCTCATCCAGCGTGATCACCGTATCAGCACCTTCCTGCGTTAGCACCAGCATAGAGAAGGTATAGTTGAACAGTGGCATGCTGATCACGGTTTTTGCCGGGTCAAAGCTGTTCACTGTCAGCGCCATATTCCAGCCCCAGTTCTGGCTGTTCAGAGGCACGATGAAGCCCAGGCGGTCATAACCACCAGTGACGTTATCAAACATCTCAGGCGTCAGATCAGCCACTGTCAGACCGACCAGCTCAACCGAGCTGTAAATACCGCCATCTTTAGCCTGTACGCCGACGACCAAAGCTGTGTCTGTTTCGTAGGCTTTCAGGTGCTTAAAGCCAATTCCTGCGGTGCCACGGATCTTATCCAGCTGAGGATTGAAGCCCGTCACAGTTTGCTTACCTGACCACGCAATTTCATAGATATCCGACTGGGCGATCACCGCTTCGGTATTAACGTTCACAGCCGCAGCCGATACGCCTTCGAGCACCACACGCTGACCAGCAAACGCTAACTCAACACCTGCAGGTACGTCTGACACAGACAGGTTACTCAGTGGCGCAGCAGCCTGCCAGTCACGCAGGATGATACGATCTTCGCCAACAGTGAAGTCACGAACTGTGGTCACTGAGCCGCTTTGCTCGTGCAGTTCAATGGTGTCTGCACCACCGCCTGGCAGTACTAAGTCGTTACCCCAACCAGCGGAGAGCTTTTCATCGTATTTAGAGCCTTCGATAACGTCATCTGCTGGCGTGTCGAAGATAGTGTTGTAGCCACCAAACTTATGTACATATTTGGTGATACAGGTACCCAGTTCATCACAGGTGATTTCATCCTTGGTCAGCAGGCGTGCTGTACCCCAGGCACCACGTAAGTGGGCCGCAGCCAGCAGGCCAGACATGGTTGCTTGTACTGTGATGGCGTTACCATTGTCGTCTGTGCCAGGCCAGCTCTTCGCCAGTGCCTGCTCCCAGGTCATGTTGGCATCGGTCAGCAATTGCGTCATTACGCCATAGTTAAACCGCATAGCATCACGCATCACCAGTTCCTGATTATCCGGGATCAGCAGATCTGCAAACGAGTTGACGCCATTCTTACCAACAAAGGTCCCTTCCCAGCGGTTTACATCTGTTGCCTGGATTTGGTTACCACCTGAGCCGACGATCTCAACCAGGGCTTCCGTTTTACAGCCAATCCAGGTGCTGTCTTCCACAAACACATAGAAACTGTCGTATTCCTTACCATCCACAGTCACTACTTTCGGGCTATAGTAACCGGCATCGATCAGTACCGCTTCACCCAGCTGATAACCCACGAAACCCCAGGCATTCATCGAGTTATACTGCATGGTTTTGAACATCTCAGCGCTATACGGCGTTTGTGAGTTATAGATGCCGTCAATGCCCAGCTTAGTGAAGAACTGATTAATGGTAGTATCTTCCGGGATCATGCTGCCTGTTGAGCAGTCACGTACCATACGACCAGGCGCTGACACTTTGGCATACTTGTAAACCGGGTTATTCAGGTTCTCAAGGTAAAAATCTGCCAGAGCAGGATTAATACCTGATTCGAAGTTTCTTAAGCTATCCAAAAAGTCCTGTACGCCTGTTCCCGCTGACGCAGAACAACTTAAGATTACGGCTACTGCACATCCTGTCATTTTCAATTTCATTAGGTGTTTCCTCATTATTTTTTTAATCGAAACAAATCCAGCAATATCAACCCGATCAGAGCAACAATTTTAATGAACATCCGCGACCCAACCCTAAGCCGCCTACCAATAAACCCGCATTAATTATCCACACCGGGTTTATATCGCTGAAGCAGTGAGCTAACCTATCTTGCTGAATCTACAAAACAGGCATTTCTATTTGCTCAACTAATATACAAGCTAGCGTTCGCAAAATAATAAGTCAATCGTTTTTACAAAATTTATTGCAATAAAGTTTCATGCGTAAGATCAGGTAACAACAGGTGAAATAAGGCAAGCCGGGCAAACTTGCCTTAACCGAGTAGAAGTGTGGGCACATCGCACCAGTCCGGCAAACAGTGCCAGAACATTGAGTGTATGTCCCCTTATCCGCACACCTGGGCAATCTTCCTTGCCAGGTGATGTGCGAATTGACCAGTTAAAACCGAACTGGTCTAAAGGAAGCGGGAACTTCCCTTATACTGAGGCCGCACGGCATGGGATACCGTGCACAAAGTCAGTGTTAGAAGCGAACACTGGCACCCACAAAGTAACGCGTACCAAACTCATCGACAGCATGGACGATATTGCCTGCTGTTGGCTGTCTTAGCACCAGCGCCTCATTGAGCAGGTTAATCGCTTCAAATGACACATCAACGTTGTCGGTCACATGCCACACCACCGAGGCATCAACCTGGTCGTATGCATCGTTCAGGCTATCCAGGCTGCTGCCGTTATACTGGCGTACCCAGTCATCACGGTAGTTGTAAGCGAGGCGCACACTGAACAGGTCGTTTTCGTAATAACCCGACAGGTTATATGAGTTTTGTGATACTTCTTCGATGGGCATTTCCTTACCCGTCGAGTCAGTGCGGCTGCTATCGGTATAGGTGTAGTTTGCCTGTATACCAAAGCCGTTTTCAAACGCATGCTGATACTGCAATTCAATACCACGTACATCGGCTGTACCGACGTTACGCGAACGCGTCACCAGACACCCTTCACCACATCCTGGGTAGAACTCAGCAGCAGTCGTTTGCTCAATGTAGTCACTGATGTTCTTCACAAACAAGGTCGCACCTAGCACAGAAGACGGATTAAAGTACCATTCAACACCCATGTCGTATTGGTCTGACTTATACGGGTCCAGGTCCGGGCTACCGACATTCGCTGTTTTAAAGCTCTCTGAAATAATGTCCGCGACTTTCATGTCGTCATAGTCTGGTCGTGATACCGTTGATCCCGCCGCAAATCGGAAGATCATGTCTTCGCTCAGATCGATCGCCAGGTTCAGGCTGGGAAGATAATTCGTATAACTTTTATCGACTTCTCCCTTCACCCCATTGATTTCACCTTTGGAGAGAATATCGGTTTCGACTATACGCAAGCCTAAGTTACCGCGGAAGCCTTCTCCTGAAAAGTTGGCTTTTACGTACGCAGCGGCAATGTCCTCTTCAATAGAGAAGGCATCTTTCACTGTGACAGTGCCCGGTGCATTGCTTCGCGCATAATCCCACAACCCGCGAGTACCGATTGGAAAACCTGACAAGCTACCCGCGCGCCCTTCGGCACTATGCAGACCCGACACAAAACCACCGTTAAAGTCACCAAGAGTCAGTCGTTCACCCCCTTCACGGATAGCGTCAACATTCAGATCCTGGTTATTTTCCTGGTATGAAAACACTTGTTCCTGGAACTTAATGCCTGCCTGAATTGAGGTCATCACAGGTGAATCCAGCTCAAAGGTAAAATCGGCCTGAATGTAATCTATCTCATTATCGCGTTCATAATTGATATAGGTATATTCATGGAACAGTTCAAAATTATCATGACTACTCATATAGTCCGGGTTGACCGGAATAAGCTCTAGCGGGCCGCTCACATCATAAGAAAAACCTGAATTGGCACGCTCACTGATATCACCCCACCAGGTACTTGTCTGGCCAATTCGGCCTTCAGCGGTTGACTGACCAAGAACAAAGTCGGCAGACCAGTCCTCTGCCTGATAATTTGCAGTAAAGTTAATGACATCCGTTTGCATATCTGGTGTACGCAATACCGTGTTGTTGAACAAAGGGGCGCGACCTGGACCAGAGGCAGTGACCGTCGCTGCGGTAACAATCCCTTGCTCATTCACTCTGACCGAATCACCCTGCAAGGTGCCATAATCCATAATGGTGAATAAGGCCGAGTTAATGTGGTCGTTTTCCAGTTCGAATAAATTGTAATCCAGGCCAAGTGTCAGCGCATCGCTCGGCGCATACTGAACACTGATCTGGCTACTGCTGCGTTCTCTGTCTTCATCGAACAGAATAGATGCCGCACAACAAGACGTTTTTCTGAGTACACCATTGCTGTCTTCGAGTGTCGTTGCACCAGGAGGGCCGAATGTAGATAACGTCTCGCGATATACTTTCGACTCTTCATTTGAATAGGCAACCAGGATACCAAAGTTTTCCTGCTCGTTTTTCCAGCTTGCCAGACCTGAGTAGGCTGGCGACCACTCTTTGGCGTTACCATGATAGGCATTTTCTACGGACGCAAATACAGTACCTGAGTCCATATCCAGGGGCTTACGGGTTTTAAGGTTAACCGTACCACCCATAGCGCCCTCGTTGATATCCGACTCAACCGACTTATACACATCCATACCGGAGATTTGTTCTGACGCAAGCATTTCAAAGTTAAAGCTACGGTTCACACCACCCAGGTCAAACCAACCAACACTGGCAACGTTCTGGCCATTCAGCAACACCATACTGTGCTCAGGTGCAGTACCACGCACCGTCACACCGCTGACCTCACCAAAGGTTCTGACCACAGTCACACCCGGAATACGCTGCATCGCATCACCGATGTTCTTGTCCGGGAATTTACCTATGTCTTCAGCCGAAATCGAGTCAACAACAGAGTTGGCGAAACGCTTGGTGTTCAGCGCCTCCGTGAGGCTGCGTCTGATCCCTCTTACTTCAATGGTTTCGATTGCCTGATTCGCACCACTCTGTTCCTCAGCCGCAGCACCAAACGACATACCCGACAACGCTGTTGCTACACATACTGCCACGTAACTGGATTTCAAATAGTTATTCAGATACTTGGTTTTTACCTTTGAGCCCTGATTTTTCATGCTCTTCTCCCCTTTGCCTTTTCCCAAGCCGTTCATTCCCAGTGAGTCGACTGGCTTGTGTTATTATCAAACTGTCATTTTTTATTAGTAAAATTGATATACTAAGTATTTATTAAATCATTTTGACTAATTGTCAAGCACTTATTATTTCGTTTTGCTGATCTTTTTAAAGTTGCTCTGCGATAACCCGGGCACTCACGGCCCTGCTCGAGTAAGCACAAACATAAGTTGATAAATCAGCATATTGCGATAATTCGTAGTCGGAACGCATGGCGATCACTATGACCCTGCCAGGCCACTTTTGTAGTGCCTGCTGCACACGTTGCTGCTGGTCTGCCACATCGAAGCTTTCTCCCGGTAAGGGGTAATCTTCAGTGATCAACACTAAAGGCTCAGCCAGCGGTTCGGTGGGTGCTTGCAGCGCAGCCATAAATTGCTCATGCTGCCAGAGTCGATATTCCCGCCCGCGCTCTGCAAGCGTCTCAAGGATCACATCCCGGGCTGAGTTCGGATCGTTAGGACCGATCCCCCGGCTATTAACAATGTTGTCGTACCCTTTGGGATCAGCGGCAAATGCCAGCGTAAATGCGCGGTCTTCGAGTGGCCACTGCTGGTCGTCATTGCGTAATACCCGAATGGCCGAACTTGCCGCATCGCGCGCCAGCTCATTCGCGCTTTCCAGCACACTGGCGGTTGTTTGCGATGAAGTGGCAAAGTGCTGATATTTAAATGCCAGTACCTGCTGCAAGCGGGCGTCGATAACCGATTCACTTAAACTGCCCTGTTTAACCGCAGCAATTACGCCATCAATGGTTTGTGCCTGGATCGCTTTGTAAGGGGTCGTGCTGTTTTCGTAGTGTTCTTCACTGAGCATCACCAGGTTGGCACCTGCCTGTAATGCCAGGATGGCCGCTTCTTCTGGCGCATAGTTCTTACGCATGGACCACATATTCATGCTGTCGGTGATGATAATGCCGCTAAACCCTAACTGCTGGCGCAATACGCCCTGCAAAATGGTCGACGATAAGGTCGCCGGATAGTCGGCATCGATTTGCGGGTAGCTGATATGACTGGTCATGATCAGCGGCACCCCAGACTCAATTGCCGCCTTAAAAGGCAGCAGATCCTCGCGCATCAATTGCTGCAAAGACTTATCAACCACGGGCAGTGTCTGGTGCGAGTCATTGTGGGTATCTCCGTGACCCGGGAAATGTTTGGCACAACTCAGGCTGCCACTACGCTGCACGCCACGCACCGCAGCAGCAACATGACGAGCAACATGGTGAGTCTGCTCACCAAAGGCACGCAGACCAATGATCGGGTTATCTGGGTTGGCATTCACATCCGCACAGGGTGACAGCAGAGTGTTGTAGCCAACTTCCTGCATCTGCTCGGCAAAGACCTGATACATGTCTGCCGTCAGCGCCGTGTTGTCCGCTTTACCCAGACCCAGGTTACCCGGTCCCAGATCGGTATACTGAGTCAGGATCCCCCAGGAACCTTCCTGATCAACGGCCAGTAGTAAAGGCGCATCGCAGGCTCTCAATGCCGCCTCATGCTGTAACTCACGGGCTAACTGCGCTGCACTGGTCGGGTTAGCGGCATTGTCATCGGTGATGTAAAAGCCCCCAATATGCCGTTCCTTGACCAGCGTCTTTGCGTAATCACGATCTTCTCCGGCAAATGCCAGAACAAACAGCTGTCCAACCTTTTCTTCGATAGAAAGTGTGTCGATAAGCTGTGCTACTTTCTTTTCAATATCCATACTGCCCTCTGATTTTTGGCAAAACAAAGCCCTCAGCGCCGCGGCACCGATTTATTATTCGTTCAGATAAGGAAGCGCCTGTCTGGCACCTCGCGGGTGAAACTGATCCGTTTATATACCTAGCCTGGGCAGAAGGCGGAGCAATACGCTTCCACCTTCAGCTTGTTGGCCAGGCATGAGCCCGGACAGACACTGTGTTAGGCGGCAGATTTAGCGCCCGTGATCAGCCCGACCAAGTCTTCTTTGGTCACATCGCTAACCGACACATCTGCCACTGACTGCCCCTGATACAACACCACTGCACGATCACAGGTTTCGACCACATGCTGCATGTTGTGACTGATCAGCAGGACGGCAACCCCCTGAGAGCTGATCACATTGATCAGTTCATTGACCTGCGCACTCTGCTCAACCCCCAGCGCTGCCGTCGGCTCATCCATGATCACAATGTCAGCTCCCCAGTTCACCGCACGAGCAATGGCAACAGCCTGACGCTGACCACCAGACAGACGATGGATCTGTTCCTGATAACTGGGGATACGACTGTTCAGTCGATTCAGGGCTTTCTTCGCACGCTTCTCCATGGCTTTTTTATCCAGCCAGCCAAGTCGGCGTAAGATTGGATTCTTATGACGGATCTCTCGGTTAAGAAACAGGTTTTCTGTGATATCGAACTCCGGCACCATGGCCAGATCCTGAAACACCGTCTCTATTCCCGCTTCACGTGATGCCAAAGGAGAGTCAATATGTACCGGCTGACCATTGACCAGAATGGCCCCTTCATCGGGTGGATGGATCCCAGAGATACAGCGCACCAGAGTTGATTTACCAGCACCATTGTCGCCGAGCAATCCCACAACTTCGCCTTTGTTGATGGTAAAGCTCACGCCTTTAAGCGCATGTACACCACCAAAACGCTTATGTACGTCCCTCACTTCGAGGGCGATTTGATCCAATGCACTTCTAACCATTTTTCAACTCCTTGACACCAATTGCCACAGCCACAATCAAGATGGCACCGCGCGCTATCATTTGTTCGTTTGTGGAAAAACCAGACAAGATCAGACCGTTGTTGATCATGCCCATTAACCAGGACCCCAGAATGGCGCCGATAATACACGCGCGGCCACCAAACAAGCTGGTGCCACCAATCGCAACGGCTGCAATGACGGTCAGCAGATCTGCCTCACCCAGGGTATAACGCGCGCCGTGCAAACGACCGGCATACAAGAGTCCGGCCAGCGCAGCCGCCATAGAAGAAATAACCAGGGCATAAATGCGCACCTGAGTCACTTTAATCCCCATCGCCAGGGCCGCTTTAGGGCTACCGCCCACTGCAAGTAAGTGCTTACCAAATGCAAGCTTAGTCAGGACCACATAGCCCAGTGCCGCTATCACCAGGGTCCAGATAAATAAGGAAGGAACGCCAAACACTTCACCAGCACCAAAAAACGCGGTGAAAGTTTGATCTATGATTGGCACCGACTCCAGGTTCGTCAGCTGGCGCGACAGACCGGTGATCACGCCCATAGTGCCCAGAGTGATCAACAGAGATGACACCTGCAAACGCTCAATCAGCAAACCGTTGATCAGGCCGACAATCAAACCGACACTGAGTGCCCCCAGCACGGCCAGAGGAATGCCCACATGTTGCAACAGCAGGGCGCCCACCAGGGCAGATAAAGCCACCACAGAGCCTATCGATAAGTCAATATGGCCGACTGCCAGCGCAAAGGTCAGCCCCACCGCCATCACAGTGATCGGTGCCGTTTGACGCACGATGTTCATAAAGTTAGTCAGACTAAAAAAGCCCGTATCATGCAGTGCGACTGCAAAAATCAGCATCACTGCAAGGAATATATAGTAGATAAAAAACTCTCGTTTCACAGCCAGCAACTTGAGTTGCTGCATAGGTAGTTGATTAACGCTCATGGTATTCCTTATTGTTTTAACGCTAAATTCAGGAGTCTTGGCAGGGGCGACTGAAAGGCGCGCTGCCAGATCTCAGCAATATTGTCTCGCTTGACGGTATCAAACGGCACTAAGGTAAAGTGTGGCGCCGGTAAACCCAGGGTAGAGGCAGCGCCGAGCCGGGCCATGGTTTGCCCGATGTCGAATGGCCTGTCTGCAATGGTGCCATGCACATTGCCATCCATCGCCATATCCAGCAGGTTGTTCACACCCAGGTCATGGGTGATCACTTTAATATCGCGTCGACCTAAAGAACGTAGTGCTTCCACCACCCCTTCCGCAGCGGCATCCCAGGATACATATATGGCTTCCAGCTCCGGGTGCTGCAATACCATCGCTGCTGCGACATTGCTGGTCTCATGCTCTTTGATGAACCCCCGTTCAATGACCACATTTAATCCGGGGTAAGCTTTCAGACCCTTGCGATAAGCATTATCACGATTATTGGTGATAAAGTAGCTGGCATCGTGGTAAATCATGCCGATCTTACCTTTATCACCCAACGCATCGGCCGTCAGATCAGCCGCCGCTTTACCCATCCCAAACATGTCATCCGTCACAATACCGACAAAGTCTTTGCCTTGCTCAAACCCCGGGATGGGGTTACTCAGCAATACCAGTTTGGCACCACGCTCAATGGCTTTGGCATAGCTTTGTTTGGTACTGACCCCATCGACGCTGAGTGAAAGAATAATATCGGGCTTCAATGCAGCAATGTTCTCCAGATCGGCCACTTGCTTCGCAGGGTCAAACTGCGCGTCAGTCGCAGCCACCACTTTAATGCCTAACTTTTCAAATTCGGCGCGTGCACCGCGCGATACCGCTGCCACCCAGGGGCTGGCCCCATGCCAAACAAGCGCTGCAGTCAAATCTTTTGATTTAATTTGCTCACTCTGCTGCTCTGTCAGGTGGATATCACTGGATTTTGCCGCTTTGCTCCAGTCAATACTTTGTGCCGCCCAGCTCATCGACGTTGCGCAGAGCGCAGCAGCGGCAAACATCCCGCTAAACCACGTCCGACGGCGGTGGCCATTCATCTGAGTTCCTGTAGACATAGGTAGATCCTGCTGTTGATTATTAAAATTCGCGCTTGCGAACGTCCTAACTGCCATTTTTATACTGGCATTTAGGATCAGTTTTGTTGTATTTATAGTCATATTCAGCCAACAAACCGTTTATGTCAATTAGTTTGACTAATTATTTTTTATTCGGTTTAGCCTCATGATCGAGTAAGATGATCGGCTTAGTTCAGGGAGAATGTGTTGTGTAAGCAGGTACATACGGCACATTGACTGGGGCAATATCATGATAAAGCCCCCAAATTAGATTCAAATAGTAAGGCGAACACATTGAAAGGCTCCAACGCAAAACAGAATAAATCGATAAATTTGCGTCTTGTACTCTCTCAGATTGTCACTCAGGGGCCAATCTCCCGTGTTGAGATTGCCCGCAATACCCAATTGACCAAGCAAACCATTACCAACATGGTGGAAGAACTGCTGAGCGTTCAACTTGTTGAAGAAACCGGTATAAAAAAGTCAGAAGGGGCAGGTAAACCCTCAAAGATGCTGGTTCTGAATAAAAAGGCCGCATACACACTGGCAATACGCATCGTTGACCGCGAGCTGGAAGTCGGCCTGTTTTATCTCAACGGTGAACTGCTCAACCGACTGCACACCCACCTTGACGCGGGTAATACCCTACTCGACAAGGTCAAATACCTGATTGACACCCTATTGACCGTCGCCAACCTGAGCGTCTCTCAGGTACTAGGCTGCGGCTTGTCGGTTCAACTGAGCCATCTAAAGGGCGTCGAGATTTTTGCTCACAACCGGGAACTTCAGCAACAACTGGCCGATACGCTGGGCGTACCCGTGGCACTGGAAACAACGGCCTCTGCCTGCGCCAGTTTTCAGATGCTGTTTGGCGAAGCCAGGCTGCTGGACAGCTTTGTCTATGTACACCTGGGCAATCAGGTAGAGTCAGCGGTGGTATACGATCGACGGATCCTGCTCGGTCAGAATGGTCTGACCGGCGCATTGGGTGAGCTGTTTGTGACCCCTGAAACAGATGATGACACCGCTGAGCTGGGTCGATTGAACGACTTCGCCTCGTTAAGTGCCCTAAAAAATAGCCTCGGACGCCCTGGTTGCAGCACCGAAGAGCTGCATCACCAGCTACAGGAACATCCGGTGATAGAGCGCTGGCTAGAACAGGCTGCGGAGCCGATGCGGATAGCGATCCACAGCATTGAGTCCCTGCTGAATACACAGACCATCATTTTGGGCGGTGACATCAATGACTGGCTGCTTGATAAACTCACGTCTGAGTTGCGTCCATTCATTCCATCCATTGCGCAGTTTGGTGAACGCCAGGTGGTGCGGCTAGTCAAAACTCCGGACGTTGCCAACATTGCCCTCAAGGGCATTGCGACTTTGCCGCTGCACAGTGCGCTCAGCGCCAAGAACATGCAGACTTTGTACTTTCCTGCCATTAACCAGCCCAGTGAACTTCAGGAGCTGGTTTACTAGATTAGTAAAGTCTTATGCGGGGCAAGTGGCAACAGGCAGACTTGCGTCTTGCCCCCATTCACTCCAGGATCCGTCATAGACGGATAAAGGGTAAAACCCACATTCATCCGCAATCATAGCCAAAATACAGGCTGTCACCCCGGAGCCACAGCTAAATTGTAAGGCCTGATTAGTGACCCCGGCGTCCGTTAATAATGCCCGTAACTGTGCTTTAGGTTTAATTAATCCGCTGTCATCCAGTACGCTCGCATAATGGACATTCGCACTGCCCGGAATATGGCCACTGCGCATCCCAACTCTGGGTTCTCGTTCCTGACCGCTAAACCGCGCCGGGCTGCGGGCATCCAGAAGTAACACTTCAGCGCTCTCTATCCCCGCCAGCACAGCATGCTTATCAATGAAGTAACCGCTTTGGGGGTCAACAACGAAATCTCCAGGCTCGCAGCTGTGCGCATACTCAGTCGCAACGGGGAGACCCAGCTCTAGCCACTTGACTAAGCCCCCATCCAGCACATAAACCTGCTCAAACCCCATGGCTTTAAACATCCACCAGGCCCGGGCAGCACTGAACAAAGCAAAATTGTCGTAAACTACCACAGTATCCTGCTGGTTAATTCCCAACGCCCTGACGCCATGCTGAAATTGCGCTGCACTGCACATTGTATTGGGGCACGCGCCATTGGCATCGCTAAAGGCGTGGCTGATATCAAAACGTTTTGCCCCGGCAATGATCCCCGATGGCACATAATTTCCTTTTGTTCCTGGTTTGAGCATGCCACAATCAAGCACAGTGACGCGATTGAGGTTTTTCAGTAACCAGTGACAACTTTTGATGTTTTTCATTTGTTAACACAGTGTCTTGAGTGATTCAAATTGCCATTAATACTAGATGGGAAATATCTCAGAAACAATGCAAGATTGAACAGAACCAGCCGGACTCTGGCTCTGAGACATCGGCCCTGCATACGCCTGTTGATTAGAAAGCGAACCTCAGACTCACCGTGGTCAACGTATAGTCACCTGCGTCGCGATAAACCATATTCGTCACCAGGTGACGATTAAAGCGGTCCCCTAAGCTAACCAAAAAAACGCGTTATCGTCAGCACCTTCTCCCGAAACATGCTCAAAGCCAATGCCCAGTTTAGCGTCCCGTTTTCCAACAAACACACGCTGATACTGAACGCGTGCACCCTAAATATCGGCATGCTCATGCCAAACATTGCTTGCGCTTCCCAGTAAACACTGCCTGAACTACCAATAGCAGCAAACGAGAAACCTGATGAGTCATCTGAAAAATCAAAGGTCTAATGACCAAGCGCGAGGTAGTTGTAGTCTGTCTGCTGGGTCAACACGGCAGTATTGCAGAGCAATCATGAAGCGCAACCGAGCAAGTACTTGCTCATAAATAAATCTCCCTTTCCTTATAAAAATCAAAATCCTAAATGTACCCAATTGCCATCCTGGTCGCGACTTTTTTTGCCAGCGCACCCGCTATCGCTCTGAACACTCCCCGTTGAAAACACACACACAGCTTAGCGAAGCACGGCGCATAGCTTCACTCAGAAACACACAGTGGTGATATCCCTTTTTAGACAGGTTATACTCGAAAAAATCCGTTGATTATTTATAACGTTATGTCCTCGAAAACAATCACACAAGACAAAGTACGTGGCCCGATACTGGTGGTTTTACCTAAATTTATCGGTGATGCCATCAATACTTTGCCAGCAATTGCTATGCTCAGGTCGCTATATCCGGAGCATTCGATACATCTACTGGCGCGTCCTTATATGCTTGAAGTCCTTGAACGCGCAGCACATTACAATATTGAGCTAATTGCAGATAATCGCTATTGCAAAGAACACAAGCAGGGTATGTTTTCTTTTGCACGTACGCTGAGAAAGACGAAGTATGCTATGGCGGTGTTGTTCAGAGGATCAATACGTGAAGCATTACTTGCGAAACTGGCTCACATACCGCTCATTATTGGATATGCACAGAATGGCCGTAAGCCGCTGCTCAGCCATGCTCTAAAGCTCAACGAGTGTCATCATTATATTCATCGGTACTGCCGACTAGTGAATGACGTTCATAATCGTCCTTTTTCTCACTTTGAGTTACCCTCTTTGTCACCACGCACCATAGCGCTACCGAAGCACATTCACAAAACAGCGGTCTACGTTGGTGGTAAGAACAAAGGAACCCGACACTATGACGTCGCCAAAAGTGTCGATGCCCTCACATGCATAGCAAAATCTACAGAAACTCACTTTTACATTCTGGGGGATCCATCCGAATCAGAAGACGCAGCCCGTTTATCTCAAGCGTTAACAAAGAATAAGGTGCCTGCCACGAATCTGGCCGGCAAAACTACGCTTGGGGAATTGGTTGATACGATCGCCGCGATGGATACCATGATCTCCATAGACTCAGGTCCTATGCATATTGCAGCTGCCTGTAACGTACCTTGTCTGGCCCTGGTCGGGTTAGGGACTTCTCCCTGGTCTATTGTAAGGCCATTACAAAACAACCTGATAGCTTTGGAAAGTCCATCAACCAGCATGGTCGAGCATGAGATCATCAATGATATCAGCCCCGAAATGATTGCACGTCAGTATATTGCACTGCTCGACACTCCAAAAAGTTAACAAACACACTCCGCCTTCATTGCCCATTTCAAGGGTGATGGAGGACACGCCCAAGATAAAAGATAAAAGATAAAAAACTTAAACAGCTCATTCCGAATCAAAATGAGCAATCAACGCGCTCCCCCGACACACCGAAACAAATAATTAAAATAATTCAAACATAGGTAAACTTTCATATAAAAATGTTTTTCTAAAGCAGAAGATAAAGTCGAGTACGTACTAATAAATTGCTGGAATGTCTGCATGAAAATCAAAAAGCAAGAACTTCACCCTAAACACAGCGCGGATCTTATCCGCATGGGTAACCAATTTGACGGGGGCTATGTCATCCCCAAAACTCATATCCAAGACACCGACGTGTTACTCTCACTGGGCATTAATGATGACTGGCGGTTTGACAAAGAGTTCCAGGCGCTTAACCCGGACTGCCGGGTGGTTGGCGTGGATTATACCGTTGGGCTTAGCTTCATTGTACGCAAAATCCTGCAAAATAGCGTCAAATCGCTGATTAATACGCTGCTGTTTCGCAATGACAAACGCCAGAAGTACTGGACGCGTTTATTAAACTGTGTGTTCTTTTACAGCTTCTTCCGTGGCCAGAATCGTCATTTACAACGCCGTGTCAGCGAAACATCAGGTCAGCTGGATATCAGCCTGGATGAGTTAATCGAGCACCATTGCGGCGATCACCAAGACACCGTTTTCCTGAAGATGGATATTGAGGGGGCTGAATATCAGATTATCAATGACCTGTGTAAGCATGCCAACAGGATCAATGTGGTGGCGGCAGAGTTTCATCACCTGGATACAAAAACGACGCAGTTCAATGATTTTATTACAGCGATGTCTGAGTATTTCCATGTCGTACATATTCATGGTAACAACTACGGTAAATACGTAGACGCGATTGATTTTCCTGAGACGGTGGAAATCACCTTTATCAATAAAAGTCTGATGTCAGATCCAGCGCCTTCTCAACACAGCTACCCGGTAGAGGGGCTGGACTTCCCAAACAACCCAAAAAAACCGGATTATAACATTGCCTTTGAATAGAAAATCAAAAAACACAACAATTAAAAAAGCTCAACAATAATTTATAATATTATTGTTGAGCTAATATTATCTACTTTTAAATACTCAGATCTAGCGCACTTCCAGATTTACTTCAAAACCATCAAAATCATAAGCATCGTTGTCCGTGGCCAGGCCAGTCCAGCCACCACCATACGAAGCCCAAGGTGTGTAAGTCGCATTACCCACTTCACGACCTCCACGGTCAGATACTCTCAGACCGATACGAAAATCACTGAATGAGTGGCTACCACTCCAGGTACGCGTTTCGATTCGAATACGGAATGCATCCGGGTCAAATCGGTCAGTATCAAATGCCATGCCTGACCAGCCGCCACCTTCACTCGCCCAGGGCGTATATTGCCAGTAACCAAAATCTCCACGGCCACCGCGGTCTGCAGCCTGAATAGCAATACGGAAATCTCGATCCGAGGGAAGATGATTCAGTATGGAAAGGTGAAGTTTTAACGCATCAGGATCATAGGCGTCTCTGTCAACTGCCCACTCAGATTGTACATTTGAACCAGCAGATAAATACTTGGTATATTCAACCCTGCCCGGATCTCTGCCAGCATCATCCAGTGCCTGTAAACCAATTCTAAAATTATATTTTGAGCCGTTGCTTACAGTCACAAATTCTTCAGCAGGTTGTGCTGTGGCAGTCATTGCAAATCCACATCCAATCAACAAAGACACCGCTACTTTTTTAAGATTCATATTAATATCCTTTTATTTCGTTAATGCACTAAATAGTGCAGGCCAACTCTACAAATCACAATTTACAAAGTAAAGACAATTTTAAAACAAAAATAAAACAATAAAAACACAAATAACAATAGTAGAAAAATCAAAATAAAAATAAATAAACAACAATAAAAGCCGAAACAATAACAAAAATAAAACAATTAAAATATAAGAATAAAAATCAGAAACAAGCTATCCTTTATTATTTCAAAAATCGTCATTTTCAGCTTAGTTTATTGCTTCAAACAAAAATTAAAAAATCAGTTTAAACGTCGAAACAAAGATGGAGAAAGGTGCGGTGTAAAAGCTAAAATCCACAACACACTCACGGCATACAGTTCTTAAATGGATGATGAACAGCTTTTATCTACGCTGTGCGTGTTGTAACAACGAAGTAAGACAGGGTTTGGCATAACACTTTTAGCGCAATTTTACGGAGACCCCAGATTCTGGTAAGCACAAAGAGAGGTACACTCAAATCTTTATCACCTCACCACGTAGCGGTGCCAGCCTGGCCAGGATCTGGTTTTGTGTGGTATGCGCAATGTCTGCTTCGGTCATGGCATTGATCAGCAACTCAACCACACGGTTAAAATCAGCTTCAGTGATCTGCATGCCGGTATGGATCTGTACCATAGAGTCCCCCTGATAGTCACAGGGCCCATCTAGGGTGTCGCACAAATGCGTGATAAAACCTTGGCGAAAATGGCTCACATTGGCTTTGGCAAAATAAGGCAGAATGGCTTTATCACGCCCTATCTGCTGAATGAACAAATCGACCAGGCGTTCAAGCCCGGCTTGACCGCCAATCTGCTGATACAGGGTTGGCTTTACGCTGGTCTGACAGCCCATCAGAGATAGACTGGCCAATATGATCACGAGTCCGGACAGAGAGTGACGAACGTTGCGCTTTACCCCATTCAACATCACGCCTCCTTAAAAATATCCGGTGACAGAGACATACCAGCCGGTCTGATCCGGCTGACCGGCAATGCTGCCCAGATCCAACCAGGCCGCGGTGATATTGATCTGTTTATTGATAAACCAGGCGACAAACACATCCCGCCACGCCTGCTCGCCGAGCCTCAGGTTGTCGGGCTTTTCTCGGTATTCGTAGCCAAGCGCCAGGTTTTGGCTGAGAAAAATGGCCGCACTGGCTTCGAGGTAAATACGTTCACTGCCTTGCTGAGAACCATAGCCCAGCAGACCAAGTTGGTTGGCCTCGGTATGGCGCGCCGTGATATTCCAAAATGCGTTCAAGCCACCCAGAGCCCCCAAGTGTAGCTTGCTGGCAGCCAGATAGATATCGGTGCCGCTATCGTCCTCAGCGCCCAGCAATACGGCAACAGCATCGTCTTTGAGAGATTTGTGCTGCATGCCCAGGCTCAACTGAGGCCAGACACTGTAGACGATATCCCCATACAGACGCACTTTAACGCCGCTGACCGACTGCTCGATCTCTGTATTGAGTGCTGGTACAGCAAAAGTGTGCTCGGCATAACTCAGCTCGACACGGTCAAACAGGTTGGCTTGGATACCGCACACATCCAGTCGATAATCATCGACGCTGGCGCGGCTGCAAAAGCCGCCAAGACTCCATTGCTCGTCACTGGCATACCCTGCCAGCTGTGCCCAGGGCACAATACCCCCACCTGCGCTGCCTTCTACCTGAGAAACACCGGGTGTGGCCAGTAACTTACCGGAGCCTGCCATGCAGGTGGCAGTTATTCCTAATGCGCAACCTGACAAAACCACTAAACACGGATTAACCCGCTTCATGATACTGGCCAAGCCATTGTGTCAACAGCTCCGCCTTCAGTGGTTTACTCAGATAATATCCCTGAGCATAATCACAGCCCATTTCTTTGAGCAGCTCCAAAGACGCTTTATCTTCGACCCCTTCAGCAACCACAGAGAAACCAAGTTGATGACCCAGGCTGATGGTGGAACGCACAATACACTGATCCTGATGCGTTTCGGCCAGCTTCAGAATAAACACTTTATCCAGCTTGAGTTCATCAATTGGCAGCATTTTTAAGCGACCCAGTGAGGTCTGTCCGACACCGTAATCGTCCAGAGAAATATGTACGCCAATCTCCTTGAGCACTTTAAGCGCGGCAATCCCTTTCTCTTCGTTCTCGATCATATCCCGCTCGGTCAGCTCTATGGTGATCAAAGAAGGTGATATCTGATAGCGATCCAGCATGGCTTCCAGGTGGGGCACAAAATCAGGATCCGCAATATCCTGTGCCGACACATTGATGGCCGCTTTCATGGTGATCCCCTGCTCGACCCAGTTGGCAACCTGCGCCACCACCGTTTTAAGCACCCACTGAGTCAGCTCGACGATCAGGCCAGACTGCTCTGCCAGGTCAATAAAAAATTCAGGCGAGACCCACTCGCCATTGCGCCGCTGCCAGCGGATCAATGATTCCACCTTATCTACCTGCTGACTGTGCATATTGAGCTTAGGCTGATAGGTCATAAACAGCTGGCCGTCGTCACTTTGCAGCGCGGCTTTGAGCTCATCAATGATCAACAAGCGCTCCAGGTAGGCTTCGTCTTCACCGGTTTGGTAAAAATACACCGAATTACTGCCCTGCTGCGCCGCATTATCTGCGGCAATCAAAGCACGGCGTACCAGATCTTCCGGATCGTCTGCCTGCTCGGGATAATGGACCACCCCCACACTAAAACGCAGATTGATCTCCAGTTTCTGTACCTGGTAAGGCTGATTCAACGCACTCAGAAACCCAGCGACACAGCCTTCCATTGAACTGTCTTCTTTAGCCGCCAGCACAGTTAAAAACTCATCTCCGCCGAGCCGGGCATTCAGCCCTTCAAAACTGGCACCGATTTGTTCAATCCGCTGTGCAACGGCCTGAATACAGCTGTCACCCACACGAGGGCCCAGCTTATCGTTAATGTGTCTGAGGCCTTTAATATCCACAACCAGCAGGTAATAAACACGGCCATCTTGCAACAGGCGGGTAAGCTTCTCCATGGCGGCTGCCCGATTGTAAAAGCGTGTCAGACCATCGTGGCTGGCCTGATAGCGAATTTGTTTTTCCCGCGCCTGGATGTCATCACCCATTTCATGAAAGGCATCGACCAGCTGGCAGATCTCTTTTGTCGGTCGTGACTCGTGTACGGTGGCTTCGTAGTCACCCAGGGCAAATCGACGTGCCATCACCGTTAGCTGCTGTAACGGGGTAGCCAGGTTCCGTGCTAAAAAGCCACTGGCCACAAAGCCAAACAACATAGTCACACAGGACGATAAAATAATGGTTAACACCAGCTGATCGAACTCCTGATAGTCTTTGGTCATATCAGCACTTAATACCAGACTAACCGGAGAAGAGTTTAACGCGGGCAAAGCAACCTCAGCATTAATATAAACCGGAAACTCGCTCAGCCAACGGGTAATTTTTTGCTCATGCAGATAGGCGAACAGATCCTGGGATTCGGGCAAACGCAACGAACTGGCCTTGATCTGCTCACCATGGCCAATAAAGCTCATTTCCATCCCGGTCAGTTCACGCAGCTGACCTGCCACTTCCGTATCAACGGCAAAGCCAACAATCGCGAAAGCAATGGTACGCGGTGCCTTCACGGGCAAAATAATGGCCTGATACAACTGCTTGTCCAGACTGACAAAAGCAGACTGTTCGGTATGATTTAACAACTCTCTGAGCAACGGGCGCAGATCTTCAGCCAGCTCAATTTCGGCCTGATTGGCAGAGATCAGCTGACCGCGCACGTCCAGCAGCAACATCAGATCAGCATCGATACGCTGACTGTGATTAAACAGCACGCTTTCAATGGTCGGTGCATCGCGCGTTGCAACCGCTTGTTTAAAGCCAAAGTCTTGCGTCAGTACCGTAGCGGCAGTCACCAGCAAACGCTCTTTGGCACTGAGATATTGCTGATAGACATTTTGCGCCGTCTGAATATCCTGCTGCACCTTGCGCTCATTGAACTGGCTGGTAGACCACCAGAAGCTGGCTAAGCTGGCAACCGCTGTCAGCAGCACCAACCCGACGCACAAGGCGATAATACGATTTTTAAAACTAGTGCCCATGATGATCCTTAAACATCTCCGAGAATGTGTTTCTGGGTGCCGGTGTCTGTGTTTCTACAATAACAGACCCGGATTGTTGTAATTCTGTCACCGTCACTATCCTGCGAGTGTCGATATCCTGTGTTTGTAGTGCATGCCAGATAGCCACTTGCTGCGCATAAGCAGGTAACTGCACTGTGCCCGATTGATCGCTGGTGAGCACGTCTTTTGATTGAGAAACATAGATATAGCCCACCATTGAATCATGAATATTACATCCTAGAACAACGACACCCGGTTGTTCAAATCGTATCGGTTGAATAGGTGTACCCGCATATAACTTAAGCTCAAAACGCTTGGTCTCAGAAAAAGAATAAACATGATGACGAATATCATCACTATTAGGAAAGCTCACCGCCTGACCCTGCATTATGGTCAGTAGTCTGGGGTGGAATTGTTTATTGACCTGATCCATCACAGCGACTTGCTGTACCTGACCCGCACGCACGGGGGCAACCACTTCAACCACCACATCGGATAAGGGTGCACCGTGCTGATCACGCAATTGAAGGGTGTATCCGTTATCGGACCCGTTACCTGCATCATTGTCGAGTGCTTTATCAGCCCCATAAACAGGACCACCTAAGCTGACAAGGATCCAGGCGTACACAGGCCAGGCAAAAATACGCAGGCCAACTATCTTTCGTGCACACTCCATCGTTCGCCTGATCACGATCAGGTGCCCTTGTGCGATCCTTACCAGGTTATGCCCGCTGACGTTCATGGAAATTTGCCTGAGCCACTTGCTTACCTTAAGTAAAAGTGACGCTGAAAAGAAAAGCAAGGACGAATGCACATTCACGCCTGCATCCAGCGGTTAAACAACCATAAAAAAAGCGGCTTATCGCCGCTTTTTTTATGTTTTTCAGACGGCTCAGGCGTCGATCAAGCCATACTCTTTATCCAGCACGGCAATCACTTCATCACGTGGGTTCTGAGGAATACTAAGCTGTTGGCCAACAATTTTACTGGCGATGCCCACATACGTATCTGACACCGACATCATCACCTGCTCTGGCAACTTATAACTGGCAGCCAGCTGTTCGCGCTCGCTCATGCGATCTTTGTTGAGCAAAACGTCGCTGTCCGGTACATTATTGATCAATAACTGGCGGAAGCCCTCTTTAGAGTTTTCCACAATTTTACCGTCACGGTATGCCGGGCCATCCCAGATCCGTGATGAATCCGGTGTGCCCACCTCGTCAATGTAGATCAAACGTTCGCTGCCATCTTTGTCTTCTACGTAACCAAATTCAAATTTGGTGTCCACAAAGATTTGATCCAGCTTGGCCAGCTCTTTAGAGATCAACGCAAAGCCTTCACTCAGCAGCTGCTCATAACGGGCCACATCGGCGTCTGACTTAAAGTTAAACGCATCCAGGTTATCCGTGATGTTGCGGCGTGTGATATTAACATCATCGACTTCCGGCACATCTGGCAAGCCACGAATGATCCCTTTTGTTGACGGCGTGATCAGCACATCATCAAGCTTTTGATGCGCAGTCAGGCCTTCTGGCAAACTGATCCCACAGAACTCGCGCACACCTTTGCTATAATCACGCCACATGCTGCCGGTGATATATTGGCGGGCGATGGCTTCGACGCGCACAGTGCTGGCTTTACGCACGATCCACACGTATGGATGAGGTATATCCACAATGTGATTGCCAGCGAGACCTGCTTCATCGAATAGTTTAAACCAATGGGCGGCGACACTGTTCAGTGCGATACCTTTGCCCGGTACACCATTGAGGCCATTTTCGCCCTGCCAGATGCAGTCAAAGGCCGAAATGCGATCCGAGATCACCATGATCGCCAGCTCTGTCCCGGCAGGCACATCATAGCCTTTTTCTTCGATCAAACGGGCACTGTCCTGGTCGGTTAACCAATAAACTGAACGTACTTTACCACTGTGCACAGCACCTTTGGTGCGAATGGGTAGATCGTCATTGACGTCTAGAACTTTGTAGCTACTCATTGTATCTCCATAGAGAACGGCTGCGTCTTGCTAAAGGACGCAAAATACAGAGGGGGTTAGAGCGGTGTATGATAGTCGAGCAGCCAACAAATCACAATTGCTTTACCGCACTGAACGGCGATATGCCGCAGGTGGGTTTAGCTTGCGGCACAAGTATTTTATGATGCGGGCGTGATCCGCCATTGATGTGAGACTATGTTAGAGATTAACGACCTGATTTTTCGCTGGCCCGGTGCCGCCGACGCCACCCTCAACATACCCAAACTTGAAGTCGCCGCCGGTGAGCGGGTCTTTTTACATGGCCCAAGCGGCAGTGGTAAATCAACGTTGCTGGGACTGCTGAGCGGAATTAACAAGCCAGAAGCCGGTAGCATCCGCTTGCTTAACAGTGATCTGGCACAGCTCAGCGATGCCGCCAGAGACAAATTCAGAGCCGATCACATCGGCACAATCTTTCAGAACTTCAATTTACTGCCTTACCTGAGTCCGGTTGAAAATGTCATGCTCGGCTGCCATTTTTCCCGCAGCCGTACCGACCGTATAAAGACGTCGGGCAAAACCCTGGCTCAGCAGGCCGAACTGTTGTTACAGGAACTTGGCCTGGATGCCAACATTATGTCACGTTCAGTGGCTCAGCTGAGTATTGGCCAGCAACAGCGCGTTGCCGCAGCCCGGGCCTTTATCGGTCAGCCAGAGTTGATCATTGCTGACGAGCCAACCTCCGCACTGGACGCCGACAATCGCAATACCTTTATCGAGTTGTTATTCAAAGAAGCCAGTCAATATGGCGCAACCATTTTATTCGTCAGTCATGACAACGGCCTGGCCCCTTTGTTCGACAAACATCTGAGCCTGGTTGAATTAAACGGAGCAAGCCAATGAGATTAATCAGTCTGGCGAGCAAAAGTATGCTCAACCGCAAGGCCAGCGTGCTGCTAACCCTGTTCACCATTGCCATCAGTGTGATGCTGCTGCTGACCATTGAAAGGGTGCGTCAGGAAGCGAAAAGCAGCTTCAGCAATACCGTATCAGGTACCGATCTGATCGTCGGAGCCCGCAGTGGCGACATCCAGCTGCTGCTGTCCAGTGTCTTTCGCATCGGTCATGCCAATAATAGCGTGAGCTGGGACAGCTATCAGGATATCAAGGCTCAGCGAGGTGTAAGCTGGACTATTCCCATCAGCCTGGGCGACAGCCACAAAGGTCATGCGGTACTGGGCACCGACAGCGCTTACTTTGAACACTTTCGCTATGGTAAGAAGCAAACGCTGGTATTCGCCGCAGGCCGCGCTTTTGTTAATGCACAGGAAGTAGTGCTAGGCAGTGACGTCGCCCAAAAAATGCATTACCAGCTTGGTCAGCAAATTGTGATTTCACACGGTATGGGCAATACCAGCTTCCATCACCACGATGACAACCCGATGACCATAGTTGGGATCCTGGCACCGACCGGCACACCGGTCGATAAAACCGTGCATGTGCCACTGGCAGCCATCGAGGCCATGCATAGCCAGCCTAAATCAACTCCCCGCATGATAGGTAAGCCAAAACAGCCAGCTGGACACACGCATGATCATGCAGATGACCATGCGCACCATGACAGTCATGACCACGGCCATGCAGATGAACATGAACACCATGACAGCCATAACCACGGTGATGCAGATGAACATGACCACAATGACAGTCATAACCACGACCATGCAGATGAACATGACCACCATGACAGCCATGACCACGGTCATGGACACGATAAACCCGACACCATCGCAGTTGCGGTGCCAGCCCCCGCAGATCTGCATGGCGATCTGATTGGTGAACCCAAACAGATCACAGCATTTTTAATGGGGCTGGACTCCCCGCTATACACCTTGCAGATCCGCCGTAATATCAATAATTACAAAGCAGAGCCGCTGCTGGCCATTATGCCCGGCGTTACATTGCGTGAGCTATGGCGCATGCTGGGCTTGGTAGAAAAGATCCTACTGCTGTTTTCCGCTGTGGTGGTCTTGATAAGCCTGCTGGGCATGTTGACTACCTTGTTGGCGACGCTGAACCAGCGCCGCCGCGAACTGGCCATTTTGCGCTCTGTGGGCGCGCGACCGCGGCACATTTTCACTCTAATGAGCAGCGAGGCTATCTTAATTACCGCAGCAGGCTGTACATTAGGCATTGCCTTGTTTTACGCCCTGATTGCACTGGCACAAGGCACGCTGCAAAGTCAGTTCGGGATTAGCCTGAGCATTTCCCTGCTCAGTCACTATGAACTCATGTTGATCGGCGTTATTATGGCGGCCGGCACACTGATGGGCATATTGCCTGCAACCCGGGCCTATTTCTATTCGCTCAGCGATGGCATGAGCATTAAGCTATAAGAGGTTTTGAATGACACCATTACGCACTATTTTCTGGCTTTGCACAACGCTGATGCTGTTTTGCGTGCAGGCGCAGGCAGCACCGCCTAAAGAAATTTTCTGGGATGATCTGATCCCAAAAGGCCATGTCCAAATCAGCAATCAGGACGCCGCGGCCAGTCATGATGGCGATCAGCAAAACTGGGTACAGCCTGATCTCGATGCTCCGGTCGTTAAAAGCTTAGATGGTAAGCAAGTGAGCTTACCCGGGTTTGTAGTCCCGCTTGAAGGAGACAGTGAAGTGATCACTGAATTCTTACTGGTGCCTTACTTCGGGGCCTGTATTCACGTGCCACCTCCACCGCCCAACCAGATCGTGCACGTCAAAATCAAGAATGGGGTGCCCATCGACAGCCTGTATGATGCGATTACCGTAACGGGTACTATGAAGGTCGCTACCTGGAAGGGCGATCTGGCGCAAACCGGTTATAAGATGGACGCAGTTGGCGTCGCGCAGTTTGAATTATAAACGTAGGTTATCTGTCTGAAAGTGGCTCAATGATGAGCCACAGGATAGTCAGTCTAGCCTTAGCACAGACAGCTTCTGAAGTGATAGGTATCGCATATAACGGCAACCGTGTTACACGAGTCGCGCTCAGTATACCTTACCCCACCAGCAACCTGCGGTGTTTGTGCACCATCTAGTGAACGCGCCTGACCACCCAACTGCTTTATCGATTTTTTGTTTAATTGTAATTTCATAGTGTATTTCCTTATTGTTGTTTTAACAGGTGTGCTTTTTAGCACCCCACCACCTTTGCATATATTTTAGCCAAATGCAAAGCTACCTCAGTGCCAACTGCTGACAGAGGATCTGCATCAATTTGGGGTCTTCCTGCATCAGTGTTTTCAGTTTATCAACCGGGATCCACACCACTTCACAGGGCGTTTCAGCCAGATAATCCAGGGCAGATGAGCCCGTTAATAAAGCCGTTATGCCGAGCGTCTCGCCCGGCCCCCTGACAACAACCTGGCTATTGCCCTGTCCACCTGCAACCACTTCACGCACACTGCCCCGGTAAATCACTCCCAGTTTGTTCAGCGCTTTACCTTGTCTTATCAGCACCTGGCCCACATCGTAAATACCGCGCTCCTGACAACTGCTAATTTGTTCGCGGGTACTCTGTGTGACGCCATGCAACCAGGGGATCTGCTGATCCAATTGTGCCGCCTCCGTCTGGCGAAAAATCGATGCCTGTTGCAGCGCTGCCATACGTTTTTCGACGTCTTCCAGCAACCGGCTGGCTTCGGGTTTATCGAGCACTGCCAGCTTGAGCTGCTCTTTAATCACAGCCCGCTCACGGTTCAGCAATAGCCGGGTTGCAGCCTGTGACTGAAGCGCCTGCACTATGTCCGGAAACGTTTCCTGTAGCTCATTGATGCGTGCGATGGTCTGAGCCATGTTATCCTGCACCTGCTGGCGCACCTGTGCCGCTATCCGGGCGTTCGGCGATAAGGTATCAATATGACTTTCCAGCGCTTCTTGCGCCTGAATAAAGCCTCTGGCCACATCATACCCCACCACCAGACGCTCAAAATATAATCGTAATAACGTCCGCTCCAACCAGGCGATACCCCGCATTCGCTCCAGCCAACCGGGCACTTGCCAGGTTGCCAACAAGCTATCACGCTGACCAATGCAGGGCTCGCCATCCAGCGCCAGTTCAACCGCTTCAACCAGCAAATTGGTTGCCCGTTTTCCCAATGTGCCTTGCTCAAACTGAGTCCAGTAATGTTTGCGTTCAGTTTCCAGTAAGCGACGCAAAAAAGCCGTGTCTAAATCCGCCTGGTCGATCGGCGCATCCGGATCGGTTTGCGCCATAGCTCCGAGCTTGACCTGGGCTTTCACCTGTTGCCAGTCAGCCCCGCGCAAGAATGGGCTATCCATCATAGTCGGCAGCATGGTTTGCAGGGTATTGGCCACTTGCTGATTGGCTTTGTCGACCGTGGCCTGTTTAGCCGGAGGGAGGCTGTCGAGACGCAGGAACTTCAGCAACATGCCCATCGTGCCGCCATTGATTAAAATCGTCAGGACCACAATCCCGGCACATAAAAACAACATGCGGTCACTGATCTCCTTTGGGATCGCCTCGCTCGCTGCCACCGTCAATGCCAGCGCCAGTGACACAGCCCCTCGCAACCCGCCCCAGCATAAGACACTGGCTTTTTCAAAGGTAATGCCGACTCCTATGCGACTCAACAATGGCGTAAACACAGTGATGGATGTCGCGCGGATCAACATGATCCCAACATACAAAATGCCCAGTGTCTGCCACGCTTGTAAATCATCCAGCGGCACCCGAATGGCCACCAAGATCCCCACCAGCAGAAAAATACAGGTATTGGCAATGTGCGCCATCATTTCCCAGAAGTGATGTAAAAACCCTGCCACTTCCGGGCTGATCCGGGTTCGCCCCACGCTGGCCAGCACCAGTGCCAGCGTCACCACAGCCACCACACCGGAGACATGAAACGACTCGGAGATAAAAAAGGCCGAATATGCTGCCGCGATGGTCAGCGTGATCTCTATCATAGGATCGTTAAATACCCGATCGATCCACATAATACATAACCCACCCAGCACCAGGCCTATTGCCAGTCCAACCAATACCACACCAGCAAACTGCCCGACAGCCTCCACAGGAGAGGCCATCATGGCTCCCTCTCCGCCGCTGCTGGCCAGCACCCAGACATAGAACAGACTGAAAAACACGATGGCGGTTCCATCATTGAGTAAGGACTCTCCCTCAATCAGGGTTTCGAGACGTTTACGCGAACTGACTTCCTTCAGTAAAGCCACCACAGCAACCGGATCGGTGGCGCTGATCAGGGCACCGAACATCAGGCACATGGCCCAACTCCATTGCCAGTGCTCGGGCACGCTCATATGTAATAATTCGGCCGTCAGCCAGATGGCCAGCATCAGGCCAGGCACAGCTAAAATCGCAATCTGGGTAAACATGCGCCGGAACAAGTGCACTTCCATCGCAAAAGCGCTCTCAAAGATAAGCGTGGGCAGGAATAAAAATAAAAACAGGTGCGGGTCGATGTCGGCAACCAGGGTTAAGGTATCGCCGACCATCTGAGTGTCACCACTAAAGACATCGCCACGCTGTGCCAGACCAATACAGATCCCAATCACCAGCAACGCTACGGTGTAGGGGACCTGGGTATTTTTCAGGACATGACGGGTCAGCGCCCCAATAAACAGGGCCAAAATCAAAAATACCAGGACCAGAATGCCAGACTCAAACTGCATACCAGCCACCTTAACCGATGTGCTCAGAATGCAGTAAGCTTAGTTCACTCAGACTGGCCCTGTTAGTTTATGGGCAAAAAACTCAGCCCTCAGTTTTGCCCGGGTAGTAAATCGTCACCGGCTGCGAGTAATTGGGCACGTCATCATAACTAAACACCGCATAATACTTAGCAATATCCGGCGTACCAAAATTATCCAGGGTATAGTTGTCCCGACCGCCATACAGCTTTACGCCATCAAACGGGGAACGTGGCGGGTGGAAGCGATTACGTACCACGAAAAAGCCCACCAGATCCTCATCCTCTTCAT
Source organism: Pseudoalteromonas ardens (assembly GCF_030125445.1). Taxonomy (NCBI): domain Bacteria; kingdom Pseudomonadati; phylum Pseudomonadota; class Gammaproteobacteria; order Alteromonadales; family Pseudoalteromonadaceae; genus Pseudoalteromonas; species Pseudoalteromonas ardens. The sequence continues at coordinate 108,832 of NZ_JASJUV010000003.1, read as the reverse complement.
TGTCCCAGGTCAGTTTCACCACGCCATTTTCGACCTGAGTTTGCAGATTATGTGGTGCAGCTACCGGATGTTTGCGTCGCGCAATATAATCTATTTTCAGCTGAGCGGGTTGCTGATCCTGACAATTGGTCCAGTTTACCAGTGCATCCGTCGCCTGCGACTCCGCCGTAGCGCGAATAATAAAGTAAAAGGGTGTCTGTGCCTGATGCAAACGCTCCAGCTCCTGCAAACTATAGCTATCGAAAATAAAGTGATGTTCGGCGCGCTCTCTGAGTTGCTCATTACTGACCTCATAGCCGATATACTCTATTTTCTGACGCTGCTTAACATGTTGATAATCCACGTCCCGCAATTCCACCAACTCTATGGTAAAGCGCACATCCCGCGCGGATGCGATGGAATTGCACGAGCGCACAGTCAGACAGGCATTGGTGAATACCGTGCGTTCCACGGGTAAATCCACATTTAAGTCAAACGACATTTGTCCGTACACAATATCGCCTTCGGTATCGAACCCGGACGCCAGTTTGTCAGCCACCACCTTGTCTTTATAAATGGTATTACAGGCCAACGGACTCAGGACCAGTTGCTGTTCGGGCAACTGATAAACCAGCTCCAGATTGGGCCGATAATGTAAGCCGCTACCAAATGGCCCATAGCCAATATCGAACTGCATCACCTGAGAGTCTTTGCCCAGCGGCAATTTTTTAGGCCCCTGCAACCGCAGCAAAAGACGCTGCTGTTTTAAGAGTTTGGCCAGCAAGCTACGCTCAACGCCATTAAATTGCCATTTCAGCCAGATCCCCTGAGTCAGTTTGTCAGACTCAATGGTTTGCCCCAGCGTATGCAAAGGCTTAGCCTCTGCAATGGCAGCGTAGTCATAGATGTCTTCAATCTGATCAGCATCAAGGATCGCCACCGACCACTCACCATATTTTTCAATTTTGGCCGCCACCCGGTTCATGGGATAAATAAAGAACTGGGCGCTTAAGATCTGCGAGCCTGCGTTGATACTGCTGAGATCAAACTGCACCACGCCCATGCTGACACCACGCTTCTTATCAACCCCGATAAACATAGAGTTATAACCAAAGTGTTCTTTATTTTTGGCCTGGTTATTTTGCGATAAGTAGCCAACCGACTCACGGGCAGGGAACAAAGTACGGGCGCTTTCGGTGCGGGCCAGACGGGTTTTCAGCCGCAGCTCCGGGCTGAATGGCGACTTTATCTTAGTCACCTTGTCTACGGCACGAATGTTGTAAAAATAACTGTGTCCGCTGAGCAGTTGACTGTCCGTAAAGCTCAGCGTTTTAGTAATGGCGACCAGGGTTTCTTCACCACATGGGTTTTTGTTATGCTGACTGCGATAGACTTCAAAATAGATGTCATCACGGTCCTCATATTGCCATTCCAGCTCAACGCTGTCATGGGCCACGGATTTGATGGTAAAGCCTGCCACCCGCTTGGGTGCCAACGGCGAGTAATTGATCGCCTCACTCAGCGCATATTGTACAGCCGGAATATTCTCGGCCACACTCTCGGACATATTTTTCATATAATCCGGAATATTACGCGTGCCCACTTCCACCACGGTGGCAATGATCCCCTTGCGATAATAGTACTCGCGGCCACTGCCGTGGATCAGCTGAGCCGGCGGTTTGCCCCGATGGATCCCGTACTGGCGGCCCGTCACCTTTTTGATCTCGTGATTCATATTGGCACACAGCACATTCAGATCGGTCCCTTCGATTTCTACCTCATGATTGAACTTATGCGCCGGAAAAAACACATTGCCCTGGGAGTGATAATCCAGTGCGATACGAATGTTCTCGTGGCTTTCTACAAAATCACGAATAGCACACGTTTCTGGCTCAGAAAACGCGTGAGGCCCGCCATAGGTATTCGAGCCTGTGTTCTGATTACGCATAAACTTCGCATCAAAATTGCGGTTCAGGTCCACCCCAAACGTCCCATCGCCATTGTTACGTCGATTCTTGCGCCAGAATGAGAAATGGTTGCGGGAATACTCAAAGCCATCCGGATTCAGGCACGGCACCATATACAAAGTATTACGGGTCAATGCATTTTGCAGCTTCGGGTTGAAACGATAGTTATCAATTACATACTGAACAAACTTTACCGCCAGCTCATTACCAATCCACTCCCGCGCATGAATCGATCCGGTATACAGTAACGCTGGTTTATCATCGGCGTAGGTGACATCCAGCGAGATGGTCACCAGCATGATCGGTCGGCCTTCCCAGGTTTCACCTATGCTCTGTAAACGGATCAAATGAGGATGTGCGCTCATGGCGCTTTGCAGGAAGTCTATGGTGTCCTGATAGGACGCGTATTGGATTTTCATAGCGGTTGCTCAGTTGCGGAAAACGAAAAGCTATAACCCGGATCAGGCCAGCCTGATCCGGTACAGCAAGAAACACTAATGTGTGGTCATTCCAGACGGCATGACCTGTTGCCAGTGTGCGACGATCTTTTCTAATTTTTTGTCCTTAAGGTTTTTCACCACACAAAGTTGTTGCGGCTCAGTGTTCAGCGCTTCAACGACGCCGTGTGCACCAAAGGTCGACATGATCTCATCGATCATCTTGTCACCAATGCCTTTCACCTGTGCCAGGATCTCCCGGATCTGAGCATCATCGAACACCGGCGCAGGGTAACTATTCAGATCCAGGCCAGCCTGCTCATCACTGCCGGGAATAGGCTGACAGGCTTTGGCTGCGGCCGATTTAGCGTGCAACACAAAGTTGTCCTGCAAATTCCAGATCTCACTTGGCCACTCTTCAAGACGCTGATACTGGGTATCCAGGATAGGAAAGTGCTGCTCATCCATACCATGAAATACCTCGCCACAGTCCTGGCTTGGTGTATAGCTGGAAAAGCCGATATGGCGCATCGTGCGCAGCAGACGTGAATCAATTTTGCCAAGCTCTTCCCAGTTATATAGCGGGATCGTTGGCTTACGGAAGTGACCATCCGAGAGCAGCCACATCAGATACTGGCCTATCCAATCTCGAATATATGGGAACGCAGCAAATGCCGTGGCACACTCCAAAATGCGTAGCTTGCCATCTTTGCCCAGCGCAATATCACAGGCCCAGTATTCCGCGTTGGCAGCTTTTGAGGCAGCGGTCGCCAGCTTGAGTACCGACTTAGGGACTGCCTGATAATCCATGCTACCACCCTGGCTGGTGTTGGTTAACCACTCTCCCTCAGGAGGACGACGCCAGAAAGCACAGACCGGTTTATGACCCACCAGCATGACACGAATATCGGCTTCCATCGGCACAAAGTCTTGTACATAAGCCGGGTAGTATTTTTTCTCCGTCAGCAATGCCATCGCTTCGTCGTAGTTATCGACTTTATGCACAAAGTAGCCGCCATAATTTGACGGGCCATACGAGCGTTTGATGATCTTAGGGTATGTGGCCTGACTGAGATAACGTTTTGCTTTTTCAGGCACGTAAAAGATTTCAGTATGCGGTGCCGGCAGCTTGTACTTACGACAAAAATGCGTCACGTTCTCTTTTGACTTATTAGAGAACTGACTGTCCAGTGAGGGCAAAAAGCGTACATGCGGCAATGCACGGGCAATTTCGCGGAACGTTTCATAGGCTGTTGCGGGTATATTGCCAATCAGCACATCAATTTGCTTTTGTTTCACTTCGGCAATAAAACGCGCTTTGTCATTGCCCCAGTGATATACCACAGTTTCGATTTTATCTGGCCAACCTTTGAAGTTGGATTTATCAAAAAAACGTAACACGTAATCCAGATAGAGAAGTCCAATCTTTGGGAGTTTGGGTTTTGCAGTCATTGCTCGGGCCACCTTGGCAAAATTAATGGGTTAGTAAAATGGGTCAGTAATATGGCCATCAGGCCACTTTGTGCGTATGCAGGGCATGCTTTTGAGTCGCAGTGCGCTCAATCAAATCCACCATGGCGTCGATCTTGGCCTGGTTGAAGTTGATCCCCAGCGCTTCTTGCTCAGGTGTTGCGAAAGCCGGTATGGTATTCACTTCCAGCACCACATATTCTTCCCGCTCCCGATCGTAGATCAAATCAACACCCGCTATCTCCAGGCCTAATGTGTTCGCTGCACGGATAGCTAAGTCAACCACTTCGTCGTCGGGTTCACGGACAAACACAGAGCCACCACTGGTAATATTGGTTTTCCAATCATCTTTAGGCGCTTTGCGGCCATAACAGCCGACAAACTTGCCATCCACCACATCGATACGGAAATCGGTATTGTCGTAGTCAATAAACCGCTCAACATAAAAGTAACGTAAGTCGGTACGGCTCAGAAAAGGCAGCAACATGTCCAGCGCCTGCTCACTGTCGATTTTGACAATGCCGACACCACCCCAGCCATCAGTGGGCTTGTAGATCAGCTTGCCACCAAAGTCCCTGAGTGCGTGCTTCAACCCATCCATGTCGTTTTTGTGGCACAGACGATAATCCGCCGTGCAGATCCCCTGGCTGTTGAGTAGGTGCGAGGTGCGAAACTTGTCTTCGGCAAGCGCAAACGCATCATAGTTGTTTAACGTGGGAATGGCCTGGCTCAGCGCCTGATAGAGATACACCTGAAACTGGGTTTGCTGGCCGGCGTTATAACTCAAAAACGTATCCAGCTGTTCCATCACAACACCATTACAGGTTATCTGGCCATCTTTTGCCCGGGCATCTCGTAAATTGAGCCCGGTACTGGTTTGGATCCCACGCTCAGCCAGAGCGTGAACAAGGCGCTGTTCAATCTCGCGCCCTCCACCATTTTCGTACATCCAGATGCCAACGTGCGGCGCCGCAACAGAGCGTGTCATAAAGTGTCTCCTTGGTCCTTGAACAGGTGCATAAAATTTGGTCAGGAAGGCTATTCTACAGGGCACTGTGTGACAGATTTTTGATCGTTCCTCTGTACCTCTCGGGATCCAAAAACTGTTCATAATTCCGTCACCCAACTGTCATCGAAAATCGCCACGATGGGCCCAAAATTACCGCAGGGACCTGTTATGGATAGTCTTGACTTTAATGAGCTCGCGTCTTTAATTCGTTGTAATTCTTACAGTAAACACAAGCCGGGTGTCGATGCACACGGCGAACAGATGATTGAACTGGCCGCCCCTCTGGGCTACACACTGACTCGATATCAAAGGGAGCATATTGGCGATCATCTGTTATTGCGCGCCCCCAGAGGTGCAGGCAAACAGATCCTGTTACTGGGCCATCTGGACACTGTGTATCCGCCGGAGACTTTTGTTGAATTCAGCCAGGACGAAGAATGTGTTTATGGCCCTGGTGTCTGCGATATGAAAGGCGGCAACTGGGTTGCACTGAACGCATTGCGCCAGCTTAAACGCACTTATGGCAAGCTCCACAATATTGACTGGTTGCTGGTCAGCGATGAAGAAATTGGCAGCGATGACAGCAAAGCACTAACGACAAAAATCGCCAAGCAATATGATGCCTGTCTGGTCTTTGAAGCTGCTGGTAAAAATCATGAACTGGTTGTGGCCCGCAAAGGCATTGCCACTTTTACCATCACCATTACCGGCAAAGCAGCCCACGCTGGTAATCACTACCGGGATGGCATTGATGCCAACTTTGCGTTGGCAAACATGCTAATGGAAATGTCTGCCCTGACCGACCTGAAACGAGGCAGCACGGTCAATGTGGGCAAGATCCAGGGGGGGATTGGTGCCAATACCATTTCGCCTTCCGCCACTATGGTCGTCGAAGCCCGTTTCACCAAAGCTTCTGAACAACAACGCTTACTCGAAGGCATCGAGAACATTTGTCTGGCCATTGAAGTGACCGGTGTATCCGTTAAGTTAGAAGGCGGGCTGCAACGCGGTGTGATGGCGCCAACGGATGAACAATCCACTTTACTGTCTGAGATCAATGAGATCCTGGGATATGAATTGCCAGTGGAACATCGCGGTGGGGTATCCGACGCAAACACCGCAGCTGCAACCGGGACGCCAACCCTGGATGGTTTTGGGCCCTACGGCGATGGCGATCACACCATCCATGAGCGGGCACTGAAGTCCAGCTTTGCACTGCGTATTGAACAAGTAACACAGATCCTAGCAAGCCTGTGCTATCAAGCCGAGCCAGAAGCTGCACTAAGCGACAACGATTAACGCTGGCACTGTGGGCAATATACCGTGCTGCGTTGACCCAGGCGGATCTCCTTCAGGGTTGTTTCGCAGCTGACACAAGGTTCGCCCTTGCGTCCATAGACCAGTAACTCTTGCGCAAAGTAGCCCGGTTTACCGTCACTTTGCGCAAAATCCTTCAGGGTGGTGCCACCTTGTTTTATGGCACTCGCCAGGGTGTCCTTAATAATGGGAGTTAAACGCTGGTAGCGCTGCAATGACACTTTTCCGGCTTCCCGTTTAGGGTGGATCCCGGCCTTAAACAAAGATTCATTGGCATAGATATTACCCACCCCGACGACCACATGGTTATCCATAATGAACTGTTTGATTGCCACCTTTTTACCACGACTGGCTGCATACAAGTGCTCGGCGGTAAACACCTCAGTAAGCGGCTCCGGCCCCAGTTTTGCAAATACGCTGTGCTCCTCAGAGGTCCCTTGCCACAGACAGGCACCAAAACGGCGAGGATCATTCAGGCGCAACGCCAGCCCGTTGGCAAAATGAAACTCGATGTGATCGTGCTTTTTTAACGGCGTATCCTGTGCCACAACGCGCAGGTTGCCCGACATGCCGAGGTGTAAGATGGCCGTGCCCAGCGGGCTTTCCAGCAGTAAATATTTTGCCCGCCGTTTCACGGCACTGATAACTTGCCCTTCTAACAGGCTTACCTGCTCAGGGACCGGCCAGCGCAACTGACGCTGGTGCACAATAACTTTACTGACACCCTGATTCAGGATATGGGGTTCAATGCCTAAACGGCTGACTTCGACTTCTGGTAATTCTGGCATTACTTCAACTCAATTGGGGCAAATAGCTGTTGCGCCTGTGCTTTACTGATACTAAACCAACGCTGTGATTGTCTGGCAAAAAGATAATAGCTTTGTTGCTGATGATACAGCTGAAAGCTGATCGGCAGTTCACTGCCGGCCAGCCAGAACTGAGCAACACTCAGTGCAGCGCTCGCTGGCAGGCCTGGATTATCAGTGACGGTCAGTTCGCTTTCCTGCCACTGGGTGATTAACGCCTCCAATACACTCGGCTGCGCCTGCCAATCGGCCTGGGCATCAGAACTCAGTCGCCAGGACGTGCCTATGCGTTCAATCTTATAGCCAGGAAAACCCAGTGCCAGTACGAAACTTTGCTGTTCAAAAAGCGGCATGCTCCCGCGCTCTTCCGCTGGCGGATTTATTTTCTGGTGTATGCCGTTAAGGAAAAAAATCATGATCAACATAGAGAAGATCACCACATTGTTCCATGCTTTACGGCTCAAACGCATAACTACTCCACAGCTTGTTTACCCCGCAATACTGCGGGCTGATAAGGCTCTGGATCATATCCTGCACAATCTGGTAAGTACACTCAGATCCGAAAGAAGCCAATATTTTTGCTCAAGACACCAGACATTTTCGACAGTTTTCCGGTGGCCTGTTTATTGTCATTCAAAGCGCTCATCGCATCCTGAGCTGCCAGGGTGATCTCTTCCATATTCGATGCCACGTCGTTAATTGCCGATGCTTGTTGCTGTGCAACACTGGCCACTTCGCCCACCTGAGAAAGTGAATTTTGCGCCTGATTATCTATTTGTTCAAGTAGCTCGGTGGCTTCAAACGTCAGTGTGCGACCGTGCTCTACCTGAGGTTGTGTTTTTTCCATCGCAGCAACCGTCGCAGCGGTTTCGCTTTGCACTTCCCGGATCATAGTTTCTATCTGATCTGTCGCTTCAAAGGTTCTGCGTGCCAGCTGCCTGACTTCATCTGCCACCACCGCAAAGCCGCGACCAGATTCGCCGGCCCGTGCTGCTTCGATGGCAGCGTTCAGCGCCAGCAGGTTGGTTTGCTCTGAAATACCACTGATCACATTGGCGATGCCACCTATCTGCTTGGTTTGCTCTGCCAGCTTTTGGATCTGCGATACTGTGCCGTCAACCGTCTGGGCTATGGTATCCATTGCATCAGCGGTATTACGAATGGCCTGGCGCCCCTGATCAGCAAAAGTCACCGTTTGTGTTGAATTTTCTTCCGTTTGCTTGGCAATGTCACTCACCCGCATCATATTTTCCCGCAACGAATCGAGCATCTGCGCAGTGTTACTGGTGGCTTCTGCCTGATGCTGCGCGGCATCATAAATCTCACCCGATGCGCCAGTCACAGTGCTTGCCTGCACAGAAAGCTGCTCAGACACCTCTTTAATGCTGGTGACGATCCGGGTTAACTCACCAGACATTCGGCAGACAGAATCCAGCATGCTATCGGGGTAGTCGGTGTCAATCTGCATAGTCAGATCGCCCCCTGCGATCCGCGTAACCGCAGCCGCCGCATCCTGAGGCTCTCCACCCAGTGAGCGCTGAAAACTGCGCTCTATCGCCCAGCCCACCAGCACACTGATGGCCACAGCAATAAAGGTAAACCACAACATAAGCTGGGAAAATCCACCTGCGGCTTCACGCGCTGCAGGGGTCAGCGTTTGATTTTGCTGCTCCTGATAATCAATAAACTCGTTGATCACATTGAGCCAGCTGATAAAAGCCGGGCGCGCTTCATCCAGTACCAGGGCATCGACACTCTGGCCAGCTTTTTTATTGCTCAGTATGGTGCGGATAAGCGGTAATGTCCGAGCTTCAATGCGCTTTATACGAGCCAGGATCTCACGTTCCTGAGCGCTAAAGTGCCCGCCTGAATTGATCATTTGCGTCATTTTTGCGTCTGAATCCTGATAGAAGCGGGCTAGCTGATCGATTTCCCGTTCATATTCAGCGATTTCGGATGCACTTCTGGCAATCGCGACATCCCGAATGGCAATCGCCCTGTCGTGCACACTGCCTCGAAAGTTAATCGCATAACGTTGCTTCACCGAGTTGACGTCCGTGATCTCTGTGAGCGTCTGATCGATAAATGCCACGCGATTACTGCCAATAATGGTCATCACGACCAATAATGCCAACGCAATACCAAACCCGACCACCAATCGGCTTTTTACCGACAATCCCATTAACCACTGCACCATATTGTGCCTCCATGATAGCAACATACTGAAAGTTCAAAGTTAGTCGCAGGAGATGAAGCTGTAAAGCGGATAAAACGAATTACTATGATAGAAAAAACAGCTGGTTGCTTAAACCACAGACATACTACAGTCATATTCATTTGAAACCATATCAGGAACTCAGCTATGAGTTGCCCTTATCACGCACGGATGACACGTGTATAATTTTCGCTTCGCGCTTAATCGACTTATTTAGGCGTAACGCTCTGATATGGTTGTCGGAGCCAGAAATTGGAATACTCACAATGAAAAAAGCACTACTTTGCCTGATCACAGGCCTACTCTCTTCACCTGCATTCGCTAATGCGCAATTTGTGCCGGCCAAATTAATTGAAGACGGTGGCTCAATACGCCCGTCAGAAGCAATAGAGGGCAGTCGACGTGAACACTGGGCTTTTGTCGACTACATGGTAGATCCGAACGGCAACCCCGTACATGCACTGGTCGAAGCCTCAGCGACCAAGCCTGTTCACAGAGCTAAATCAGCTTTGACAATGCGCACTTATCAACCTGCCCAGCTGGGTGGAGAGACAATCTCTTCTGCCAGTCAGTTACCGATCAGATTCAATAAGGTGTTTGAGCAATACACTAACGACAATGTCTCCACTGTGTTTAGCAAGTATTTTGACGAGGCAAAGCGTTTAGTGGTCAGCAACCAAATGACCAAAGCCAAACCCGCACTCGATAACCTGGTTGAGGATCACACTAAAAATCTCACAGAGCGTGCGTATAGCGCCTGGCTACTGAGCGCCTATTTCTACAACGTGCAAGACTGGCATCAGTACGAATATCACCTGAGAGAAGCTGTGCACCTATATCACTTGCTTACGCCAGATTTGGCATTGATGTCGATGCAAAGCCTGATGAACCTGGAGGTCTATCAGAAGCAATACGGTAATGCGTTTGCCACCCTGCTCAAAATGCGAGGGATCAAAAACAAACAACTGTCTAAGCAAACTATCACTGAGTTTAGTGCGCAGCTTCAGGAACAAATTGACGCTAACCCGGTCATCACGGTCACTGCCAAACTGGCTGAATTACGCACCTGGCGCCACACACTTAACCGCAGCACCATCTCATTCAGTGCAGACAACGGCAACGTGAGCACTGCGGCTTTGTACTGTCAAAATGGCTATCAGCGCTTTAACGAGCTGCCGGTGAAAAACTATCAGGTTCCTGAAGCCTACGGCAGCTGCTACCTGGCGGTGCAAGGTGATGCAGACACCCAAATCAACTATCAAGAAAAAGGCGAAGCCCGATTTAGGCTTTATCTGTAACTTTGACAAAAAAATGAAAAATGAGTGATCCGGATATCCAGGCCGCTCGTTTTATAAGATGAAGGGTTCGCAGTACGGTGTACTAAACAATCCCCTTCGCGACGGCACTGATAAACGCGCACTTTAAGTGCGCGTTTTCTCTTTTATCAAACCGATAAAAACTTATTTGCTCACCACATCAACCAGATTACCCCGAAGCACATCTGAGCACTGAGCCGCCTGACGCAGCAAAGTAATAAACTCCTGCGCAAGAGGGGGCGGTTGCTGTACGTTGGCCCACAATGCATAGACCGGGCGCATATGTTGCCACTCGCCCACATAGCAAAACGGTTTGTCCAGTTCAGCAACTTCTGTCATTGGCAAGACGGCCGCTCCCAGGCCGGATGCAACCATTTGCCTGGCTAATGTGATGTCTCCCACGTAAGAGAAATGGTCAAAGCGGGACAATAGATCGCGCCACAGTGTAGAATCCGGAATTTGTTCCTTTTTAAATGGCATGAACAAGGTGTTTGTTTCTTTAGCCTGCTCAGGCACCACACACTTTAGTGCAATCTCGCCGATACGCGTGTGGTAGCAGTTGGAATCCTGTAATGTGCCTACCCGAATAATCACATCGAAACGCTTCTGGCTCAGCAATACATTGGTATTGTCCGGCTCAATGTGCAACACAAGGTCCGGATGGGTGCGCTGAAAAGACTCAACCACAGGATATAAAGGGCCATTGATCAAATTCTGCGGACACAATAAGTGAAATGCGCTGACTTGCGGGCTTAACAACGCGGTGCAGTCAGCTTGCAGGGCCAGCAGCGACGGGGCCATTTTTTCATAGACGGCCTGGCCATGAGATGTGGCCAACACGCCGCGCGCTGAGCGATTCAACAGACTATAACCAAGCCGAGCTTCCAGCGCGGCAATCCGTTTAGAAATGGTTGGTGCGCTGACACTTAACGCATCAGCTGCTTTCGCAAAGCTGCCCCGGCGAGCCACTTCAACAAAGAGCAGCAGATCATCGAGCATGTGGTTTTCCTTAATCTTAGCTTGCTTATTCTGACATTCCGCTTTTGCTCGCGCCCGCTATGATGGGTATGAAACGGAGGAGCGCGATGCGAAAACTGATATTCACGACTTTATTGTCATTTTGCCTGTCGACACTGGTGTCGGGCTGGGTCACCTATGTCAATCTGGGTGTAGCGCCCGGATTTTTGCAGCACTGGTTCAGGGCGTTTATTCATGCCTGGCCCGTTGCTTTAGTCACGGCTTATCTGCTCAGCGGGCCAATCCACTCCCTTACTCACTTTATTCTGGAGCGAAACCATGTCAAATGACACAAAACACACCTCGAACGACGAGGCAATCAATTTGGTTGCCTATATTAATCCAAAAGCCCATTACTACCAAAGCTGTAAGTCTGCGATAGAAGAGATCATGGAGATAACACGACAAGAGCCCGGGTGCCAGCGCTTTGAGTTGTATGAAAACACAACGCACACTCAGCTGATTTTGATAGAACGGTTTACCCGGCAAAGCGCATTTGATTTCCATCATCATCAGCCCTATACCCAGGCTGTATATCGGCTATATCAGGACGCACTAACGTGCCCTCCGGACCTGCACTTTTTGACAGTATCTTCTATATAACGAGCACTAAAATGCCCGCAAATCGCGGGCATCATAGTTAATTTACACCAATTGGCTTAATTAAGTGTGCTATTTTGAGGCGAGAAAATAGGGTCGATAACAAGGCAAAAATTTGTGAACCTATGTCTAAGGTATAAGGTTCTAAATAAGAAATTTTTAACGCTGTTAGCATCCTATTTGCTCCTTCAAATAGACCAGGTATTAAGTGAAATTGGTATTATAGCGTTTACAACTTAGTGCATTCGACAAGCTGCATAGGCCGGATGTGTCCAGCAAATATCAACACTTGCCTGATTGCCAGCGCCTGCGATAACTTGTGTCTGCTCTGTATTTAACCCTTTGCTCTGTAAGGTTTTCACTGCTTTTTTATTTAATTTCAGTTTCATATTCTGTCCTTAATCTTAATGTTGGTGCCTCAGAGGGCGATCCAGATTTAACACAGGCTTGAGAAAAATGGTACAAAAAAAGAACAACCAAAGCCTGTTACGGATGGATTTTAATTTGGCCTGAGCACCTCAATGACCTGCGCATCAACCCAGTATACATCGCCTTCTTTGTCTCCTACATCACGGTTGAAAAAGAGATATTTACCGTCCGGGGTCACGCTGGCTGATGCTTCCCGCCCTGACGTATTCACTTTGTCCCCCAGGTTAATCGCCTCACCCCAGCTACCGTCTTTTTGACGGAAACTGACATACAAATCACTCTCTCCATATCCGGATTCTCTCTGGCCATCCCAAATAATGTACGAGTCATCCGGGGCTATAAACGGGTGTGCATTGTATTTACCCGTATTCACTTCGGGACCCAGGGCCTTCGGCGGCTGACGCTTTCCGTTGACAACCTTAGAGACGCGGATCACATCACCGCTCTTATAATCATCCAGTATATACGTACCTTTGCTGGATGAGGTCAGACGCATGATCCCCCAGTCTTCCCTGTCAAACATCGGGCCCAATACCTGCAACGACCCCCAGCCACAGGCTGTGCGCGTCATATAGTATTTTCCCAAATGCATGGTTTTCCCGTCAGGCGCTAAAAATGGACGTCCCACCCGTGGACCCACCACCTGCTCATGCCACTGATTGTTACGTTGGATATAGGACATTAAAGTCCACTTACCCGTGTGATTATCTCTGCGAGTAAAATAAAACTCCGTCATATCGGGTGAAAAGAACGCGTTATAATCACGATGTTGTGTGGAGACGGCACCCGGGGCGAACACTTGTGGCGTCGTGCCTGGCTTTTTTTGGCCCAGGTAGGGGCCAGTTAGCACATCAGATACCTGCTCGGCCTGGCTGATGGTACTCGTCAGTGACGCTGAAAACAGCATCACCAGTAATCTGGTTAACTTCATAATAAAACTCCTTCGGCTAAGCCTGCCTCATGATCGGTTGCAAACACAGACCTAGCTTACCGACAGCCCCGGAGATAACTTGAAGTTTTACTGATGTTTCGCTGAAAAGTTAAAAAGCAATAAAATTAGATAGTTATTGATAAACACAGCTATATCACAGGCCAGCCACCCAACTATCAGGTGGCTGGTCCATCTATATCGAGTTCAGCAATGTCTACTGAAGCGATGGCGCTTTCTTACTCGCAGCACGCCGTGCACTTCTTCTACGCAACCAGCATACGCCACTAAGCAACCCAAACAGATGCACTAGCATTCCGCTGCTTCCATCCGGTTTTGACGTATCCGGGTCATCTGCTGAATCACCGCCTGATGAATCACCGCCTGATGAATCACCGCCTGATGAATCACCGCCTGATGAATCACCACCTGATGAATCATCGTCAGAGATTTCCACTTCAAACTGCAGTGTCAGTTGCTGGCTCAGCTGACCATCACTGACTTCAATGTTAATCGCATATTCTCCCGCACTCGCAAACTGCCCGGTCAATTTACCCCAATTCGTCAGCTCAAAGCCCTCGGGTAATTCAGGTGCAGTGAAAAAGTAGTTGTCGCCATTGTGGTCAACCACCAGCTCAATGAGCTCCATGGATATGGCGTCGCCAGGTTTAACACTGAGTGCATCTGGCTGTTGACGCCACTGCGGTGCCTGGTTAGCGACATCCAGTGCGATACGATATACGCCACGGCCATAAGTAAATGCATACAGATAGTTAACGTGCTCAATCCGCCTTAACACCATACGGTATACCGCCACATTGGGCAGACCATGAATGAAGGGCTGCCAGCTATCTCCCCCATCATCAGTGTGATATACACCATAATCGGTGCCCACAAATAAGGTGTCTGGATCTTCTCTTAACTCCACCAGGGTATGCGCCGGTAAATCCGGAAACGCTCCCTCGCCTTCACCATCGAGTGCGCGCCAGCTGCTGCCTTCGTCCTCGCTTTTCCAGATGTGCTTTTCGCCAAACGTTGACACAACCGCATACATGTCCGTGTTATCGTGCATGCTGTAGTGTAGTTCGCGTACATAGGCAGTATCGGAGAAGCTAATATCTTGTGGTGTGGTCGTGCTGTCGGAACTCAGCGCGTTGTTCAGACGTTTCAGCGCGCCATCCGTCTGAGCATAGACTACAGTATTACTGTCGCCTGGTTTCACCACTAACGCTGTGATCCCCCGACGATATTCTTCGGTAAAGCGCTCTGAAGCACGCTCGAATCTCCCGTCTGATAACTCATCCAGCCGCCACAAACTTTGCCCACCCAGCCAAACACGATCGGAGTAATTTGGGTCCACGACATAGGGCGCGATAAAGAGACCACTTTCATACTCAGCCTTTTCCAAAAAGCGATTTTCACCATTTTCACGCAGGATCACGTTTCCATTCTGACTTGATACCAGCATCCGCTCGTCATCAATAAAGAAGGCATAGCCACCATCTCCCTGAGCAACATGTTGCCACCCAGCATCTGGTGAGAAAACCCTGCTGCCGTTGTCCTGGGCACCGCCAACAATCTGGCGACCATCTTCTGACACATCACCGTGGTAAAACTGGGTCACATTGTAGCCTGAATTCAACGAGCGCCAGTCAATCTCTGGAGACTCCTCACTACAGGCACTCATGCCCGTCGCAAAAGGGTTACTGGTCAATGCGATACCACCATCATTAACATTATATAAGCGCGTTTCATTTACGCCGTCATACTCTGGGTGGAAATATAAGCCATGGTGATCGACATGCGGTGCGTCAGCGTCACGGTAATAGAAAGACATCTGTTGCCAGTTTTGGCCGCCGTCTTCGGAACGCATAACTTCAACAGCCCCCACCCAGATCACGCCAGCATCGGTTGGATCAATGGTAAGTGCGTTATCAAACCAGCCCTGACCATAAATGAAGCTTTGTTCCGGATCGGGGCAATACAAACTGTTGGGGTTTGAAAGCACATAGCGTCCAAATATATCCGGGTGTTGTGGTCCGGTCACCAGTGCCCAGTTTTCCCCACCATCCACTGATTTGTAGAGACCCTGTAACGCATGGGGTATATCTCCTTGGGCATTAAAGGCAGCCAGCGCATACACAATGGTAGGATCTGACGGTGCAAAAGCCAGCGTCGTGCGGCCCTGATTAGGCTCGGCAATGACAGGCTGCCAGCTTTGCCCGGAATCCTGACTCAGGTAAACCGCGCCCCCCTCACCAAAGTTGCCACAGCTGGCCAGGATCCGATCCTGCTCATCACTTAACGGACTCACAGCCAGTTCCAGACACCCACCCAGTACATCACTCTGATCGAGTGCCAACTGCCAGCGTTTGCCTTTGTCATCAGACAACCAGATCCCCGTATTTGTGACCGCATAGAGACGACCTTGCGCACCAAAGCGTAGCTTGTTCACATATTGAAAATTGACATTGTTATTGGTGCTCTCGAGCTGATACCAGGTCTCACCACCATCTTCAGACGTCATAATGCCATCACCGGCAAACCCGATGCTGTTAGTAAAACCGCGCCCAACATAAACACCTTCACCACTGCCTGCAAACAAGCGTTCACTGTCATCAGGGTCAAAGATCAGGGTACCTATCGCCATGCTGGGCAACTCACTGGCAACGGGTTGCCAGCTTTCACCTGCGTTCACCGACTTCCATATTCCCCCGGAAATACCTGCGGTAAATAATATGTCGGGATTTTGCGGATGGAATATCAAGGTCCGAGTACGCCCACCCACACGTTCAGGGCCCAGGCTCTCCCACTGATGTTCGGATGACTCACGCGCACGATACGCCTGAACCTGTCTGAACGCTTCATCATACTTAGCATGCATATCTAACTGACGCGCCGGATTAACCCGAATGAGGCCCTGCATCGACTTATCCGGCTCACGAATGTTTTTTTCGTGCACTTTGATTTTTGGGGTTATATCGTTGATAGATGGCTTATTACTGGCATAAAGCACGGCAACAGCAATCGCCGACAAGGCAATACCGCCGAACAAACCTACTTTTGTTTTATCACTCATATCCACTCCTTTTTATTTATTGTTTTCCTGTTATAACTACCTGACAAACAGGTCACTTGTCACCTTATCAGATACTTAACATTTCTGTATATAGATTAAACAATGGGTTACAGCCTCTGCGCCAAGATTCAGACACCACGGCTTTTTGATCCAAAACAATTCCACACAAAAAATGTAAAATAAAAGTTTAAAAAGATTCACAAAAAGTAAACAATACAATTCTGTGGGGTGTTCTGCCTCGCAGTGAAACACACTTTGTAAAAGGACAATTTTATGAACAATCTACGAAATGCAGTATTAGGGTTAGTTGCCGTCATGTCAGGCTCAGCACTGGCGGGTGATATTGAAAATGGCATTATGAAAAATGCAGATAATTACTACGGCGTCGCGCACCAGGTTGCCGATATTGCTAAACAGGCACCTGAGTATAAAACAGCACCTCAGCAATATCCGCGCTTTGATGTTCAACCTATGGCACCCGCTACAGGTATCACCTACTTTGAATTTGGCCTGGTTCGCTCACAGTTTGGTGGCGATCAGACGATTCTTGCCGGAGACTTTTCTACAGGCACCAATCATGGTGGCAGCTACTTATATGTATATGCCTGGCAAGTCGGCTACGGCAATCCAAACAACGCAACTATGAATGGCGTGTCAAAGTCTGCGGCACTCAGAGAAGCACGATGCGGCTCAGACCTACACCGTTGCCAGGCTGGTGAAACAGTCACAGGCTGGTTATACGGTTGGGACTTCACTGGCCAGTCTGCAGGTCAGGTAAAAGCTTCTGCCAACTCGGTTGCCTCTCCGTTTGGTTACTGGAGTGACTCTTTGTATATCAACTAATACAAAGTCGTACGGGTGCATTGTGCAGTTATGCACCCTTATGATTAGGCGACAGAGCCATTTCTGGTTTGACCCAGCCTTTGAATTATCTCAATGGACTTCAGATATAACTCGCTTGATTCTTTGCTATGTCCGCCCATAGCAGATGACAGCTGATAGGTATGTTTCATATCATTCAGCAGATCGTGTTTCTTGAACGGATCTTCATTCATCGAGGTCGGTGCGCCTATCACCATCATTTCACCCGTACCGATAAATCCACCATCAAATAATTCTCTGGACAAGCTGCGCATTTCACCTGCCGACATATTGTGCACGTCATACTTGGCTGCAAGTTCTTGCCACTTATTTTCCGCTTGCCGGGCTTTGTCACTGAGTGTGACCGTGTCGCTTGTTGCGCCGGCTTTGTGTGGATTGCCAGATGACTCCTCGGCAGTGTAAGTATTACGTGTTGCGTAGACCTGGCTGGCTGCGCTGGCGCCAGCGCTTGCGTTGATTGCATTCATAGATGATATCCTTCCTTTGGGGGAGATTAGGGCGGGTCATCTCTCTACGGCAAACTAAGCAGGCCCGCTATTTACATTCTGTTAATGCAATTAGAGTGCCAGGAATATCATACATTCTACCTATCAGCGTACCTCCTGATACACACCTTTTTCACGGCTCGGCGCGGTGTTTATACTGAAAGACAGACTCCAGCGGCTGATCGAAAACCTCGGCAATTTTAAATGCCACTTCCAGTGATGGTGAATACTTGGCAGCCTCAATCGCCATGATGGTTTGGCGGGTTACCCCAACGCGCTCAGCGAGTTCTTTCTGGGTCATTTCTCCGGCCATAAATCGCAACATTCTGATCTGATTAGTGATTGTACACTCAGCCATGAAGGGTTCCCATCCGATTTTGGATCAGTTGGGTGGCATAGTTAACCAATTCCGCCAGTAGAAATGCGCCCACCATAATGTGCAAAGTCAGGAACGGCAATTCCGCACGCTGCGCAGCGCCCAGGCCATTTTGCTCCAACGCATACTGGCCAATCGCAAAACACACCCCAGCCTGAAGTATCCAAAGCGCATACTTGTTGCCCACCAGCGACAGGTGTTTTTCGCGCTCATCCAGCGGTTTTTCGACATCCCCGTCGCTGACCAGCTCCAGCAACAACTGACTAATAATTGACAGGACGACAGAGACCCCCACCACCTTGATCAGCAACTGAGATATCCAGGTACCGCTGGCCAGCTGCTCAGCGCTGGCCGCCATCAGGCTGGTGGTATAGAAATACACCACAGCACCGGTCACCAGCAGATCTAACGTCAGTGTCAGGTCCCGAAAACTCAGAGAATCGAGTAATGCTTTCAGCACTTTCAGCTTTTCATTACTTGTCATGAATACCATCCTTAACTCAAAGTAAAAAATCTTTAACTCATATTGGTTGATATAGCACCAGATGTCAAATATCTTTTACCTGTAGTTAGAAATACATGACTACACCAAGTATCGGAGCGAATTTAGTACGCACGTCCAGCTGTAGCAACCCTTATAACCTTATTGAGTGGGCCTGAGCGTTTCGATGATGTTTGCATCGACCCAGAATAAGTCAGACTGCGCTTTACCCTGTTTCCCGTCAGCCTTAACCATTCTATTGAAAAACAGGTACTTGCCATCCGGTGTCACTTGCGGCCCGCCCTCCTCGGCGGCCGTGTTAACTCGCTCTCCCAGATTAATCGCCGCGCCCCATGACCCATCAGGCTGGCGAAAACTGATATACAAATCAGCACTGCCAAACCCCGCTTCCCGATGACCATCCCACATCACATAAGATTCATCTGGGGCGATAAAGGGATGCGCATTCCATTTACCGGTATTGATTGCTTTGCTGAGGGCCTTTGGCTTCTGCCACTCACCATTTTCCCATTTAGAGTACCTCAGTACACCCTTACCATCCCGGGTAAACTCGTCAAACACAATTGTGCCCTTGAGCGACATTTTCAGGCCCATCATTGGAATATCATCAAAGGCCGGGCCCAGCTTTTTCATCTCTGACCACCCGTCCGGGGTACGTGTTTTATATTGCTTGCCATAAAACACCCTTTGCCCATCCGGCGCATAATAAGGCGCTCTTCCCGTTTGCGTATTAATGACCTGCTGCCATCCACCAGCCACCCGGTTAAAGGTTACTGATGCCGTTTCACGCTGCCCATTGTTCATCCGCCAACGAAAAACATAGAGCACTTCTTTGTCAGGCGCGAAATGCACTGCATCGCCCCAGTCGGGTGTAGACACGAGTCCCGGAGCAAACACTTTTGGAGTTAATCCAGGTGGCTCCTGGCCCAGGTAAGGGCCGTTTAAATCAGAAAAGACGTGTTGTGCATAGCTGTTACTGCACAACAACAAACTCATGGCAGGCAAAATTAACGTAACTCGTTGCGGCTTCATTTTGTGTTCTCCCGGTAAATAGATAAATATCACCTATTACACTACCAATGGCAGAACCAAAAACTGGCACTGACGATGACTTCTCGCTGACTTTGTCCTTCACAAAATTAAAATAAAATTTATCAGTAACTTATAAAATTTCAGTATGATATTTCTTATGATGAGAGTTATGGTATTCAATTGCTTGTAGCACACAGGAGCAGGCTGAGAGTGGACAATTGAGGACACACTCGCACCGTGATGTCAGCGGTTTTTTATTCTACGCTTTATGTACAGTAGCCAGGGTAACTCTGTTATGAATGCGTCTATTTTCGTGCAAATTGCGGCCTATCGGGATCCTGAATTACTGGCCACCATCAGGAGCGCTGTCGATAATGCCAGTAACCCGCAGCGACTTGTTTTCGGTGTATGCTGGCAGTATATCCCGGGGCTGGATGAATACTTATTATTCCCCTCTGAACTTGACGCCAACATCAGGCTGGTTGCGGTGCCTGTTGAGCAAGCACAAGGCGTATGCTGGGCGCGCCATGTGGCGCAAAATTTATATCGTGACGAAGATTATGTGCTCTCCGTAGACAGCCACACTCGATTTGTCGCCAACTGGGACAGACTCATGATCGAGGAGTTAACACGCTGCCCGAGTGACAATCCCGTACTCACCACCTATCCGGCCCCTTTTCGGGCGCAAACATCGCTCACGTCCATGCCCATTGCCCGATTAAAAGTGGGACCTGTCATGGATGGCAGTGTCCGTTTCGAACCATTTTTTGATGCTGACACAATCCAGACCACAGCACCCATTGCCAGTCACTTATGTGCCTGTGGTTTCTATTTCGCACGAGGTCAACTCAATCACGACTTGCCGATCGACCCCATCATGTACTTTAACCAGGAAGAGTTTACCCACTCTCTGAAACTCTGGACCTTAGGATATGATTGCTTTATCCCGTCTCAGCACCTTGTATTACACCAATACGGTAATGAAAAACCCGTATTTGAGCAGAATGTACACTGGAACGACGACGCAAAATGGGTGGCACTGAATACCCGCGCACAGATCCGCCTGCGCGCACTGATTGAACACACGTTTGACCCAGCCCATGACAGTTTTCCTGTTGAACACTTCCCGCTGGGAAAGGCCCGGACAACCTCACAATACTTGTCATTGCTGGCTCTCGAATATCGGAATGGCGAGCTTTATTCCCTGGCCACAGATACTAAGGCGACGCGCTAGAGGTGCACTATGTCATTACCTAAGATTTCCTGCTTTTGCTGCACCTTTGGTCGCCCGCATTTGTTAGAAGAAGCCATTGAATCTTTCCTGCGCCAGGATTATGCAGGTGAGAAAGAGCTGATTGTTCTCAATGACTTCAGCGGGCATCGTTTACTGTTTGAACACCCGCAAGTGACCGTCATCAACTTAACAACCCGAGTTGTCCCCCTGGGTAAAAAGTTCAATCTGGCGGCAAGTTACTGCACGGGTGACATCTTAATGCCCTGGGAGGACGATGACATTTATCTGCCGTGGCGGCTCAGCGTAAGTGCCACTCAAATCCGTGATGGCGTTTTTCATACCCGTCAGGCCTGGCTGGAAAACAGCAACCATGAACTTGAATATTCTGAAAACTTATATCAGTGTAATCTGGCAATTGAACGCACTGTATGGCAGCAGATCGGCGGCTATTTAGAGCATGATGTCAGTGCAATTGATTTGGCACTGTTTCGCGCGCTGGGAGGTAATGAGCACACGCAAACCTTACCGCAAGAGGATATTTTTTATGTGTATCGCTGGCAGTCATCAGGCGCTTTTCATGCTTCAGAGGTTGGCGGAAATTGCGCCAGTATCAGTGTTCATGCCGGCTATATTGTGAATCAATTAGCTATCTCGGGAAAACTGCCACTGGGAGACGTCCAGCTTAAGCCACGCTGGCAAAGAGATTATGTTGCACTCAGTCGGTGTGCCAGTATTCCAACCCGCTCACCATCGCCGCAGAATGTACCCAGGATGCAGCCAAACATACGCCCTGTCACCCGGGGTTTTCAGATTGATGAACAGGTGTTTATTAACAGCCCACTTCACGACACCTGGTTTTTACTCGACCCCTTAGCAAGCACCATCTGGCAAGGGCTGCAAGGGAGTCAACCAGTATCAGACATCGCACTCACGTTGCATCGTCAGTATGGGACTGATGTGGCCCATGCCAAAACCGATATACAAACTATTGCTGCCAACTTCAGCCAGGAAGGCTTACTGCGAGACTGGTGTGAGCCGCTTTGGCTTGAAGCAGCAGGACAAGTCATTGTCGTGGTCATTGAACACAATAAGCTGCGCAATGACTTTAAGCGTATCTTTACCCAACTCCAGTGTGACTGGCCCGTTAACTGGGATCACCTTATAGAGCTCCGCGAGGAGCGAGAGTTTTATAGTGTGTATCTGGATGATCAACAAGATGCCGAATTGCTCTTTGCAGATCAGGCCCTGTACCGTGTAATTGAATTGCTGCAAACGCTCAAAGCCTCAACCACGCACCATACCACTTATCTTCATGGTCTGTTACTTAGGGTAAACAATCAGGTGATTGCTATCTGCCACTCGGATCTCAGCCACAACGCTGTCAGCCTTAAGACACTGTATGCACAGCAAGTCGAGATCCTAAGCTATGGGCGCTTCCAGCTAACCAGTAATGGCAATGTACAGGCCGTTCGCACCCCATGTATACTCACCGCACAACAGCGTAACACACTGGACACTCAGCCCGTTACCAGCGCCTATTTTAATGGCCAGTTACATCATATCTATGAACCCCTGCCCTGTGACGAGCAGACGCGCTATCAGGTTGATCAATGTATTATTGCCACTGAACAGCTGCATTCAGGTCAGTGCGCTGCCTCACAGGCGTTATCAATACTTTTGAACGAAGGATTGATCCGAACGACTTGTTTGAGTCAAATTCAGACAACGCAGCTGCTCAGCTGGTTAACCTCAGCCCATCCGCTTGCCATTACACCCGATGATCTGACACTCAGCATGCTGCCACTGTGCCTGGATACAGCGCAAACCAACACCTCTGCGCTTTCTCCTTTGCAAATCCCCCAGTTTAAGCGCTTTCATAAACAACACACTCAGCTTACATTGCCCGGCGCTTTACCAACAAACCAACAAAGAGAAAACAACAGACAGCGATATGCCCAGGTCAACATCACCCCCTCTATTGACTTGATTGAGTGGGTGAGCCAGAAGCTCCAGGCTGGACAAAGCAAGGCACAGGTATACAGAGATCTGATTGAATCTGGCTACTCTATGGAAATGGCCGAAAAAGCCATGTACGGATTCAAACCCAAGATAAAGACAGAACAAATAGAGAATGCTTCATTACGCGAATCTACACAGACCAAGCCTAGCCTCTATTTTGCCTTTGCCAACATCGCCATCACACAAAACCCAAAAAGCATCCGCATTGCAGATGTACGCGCACAAATTTACCGTTTTGAGGAAGCCTTTTCTAAGCAGGAATGCCTGTCTTTGATAACCCGCCTGGAAGGCCACTTTCAGCCATCAACCGTCGTTGACCAACAGGGCGACAGCAATCAGGGTTATCGCACTTCCTGCACCGCATGCTTAGAACAGATCAGTCACCAGGAAAATACCAGGGTTAAAAATAAAATCAGTGCCCTGATGGGCATTGATGCCGCGTATCTGGAGTCTCTACAGATCCAGCGCTATGGCGCTGGACAAGAGTACAAAGTGCACTGCGATTTCTTTCATGAGTCGTCCCCCAGCTACCAAAAATGCATCGACAGTGTCGGCCAGCGTACCTGGACATGCGTTGTCTATTTAAACGATGATTTTAGCGGTGGAAACACGCACTTTACTCAGCTGGATATCACGGTCGCGCCCCGTACCGGCATGGCCTTGTGCTGGAACAACTTGTCACCGCTGGGTAAGCCCAATGAATACACCTACCACTGCGGCCAGCCGGTTGAATCGGGATTCAAATACATCATTAGCGCCTGGTTTAGGGAAAAACCATTTAATAAATAGCAACAATACGAAAGCACCATTACAGCGAATGATGCTTTGCTAAGTTATACCGGTGGAGGTGGTGCCCCGCCAAAGGTTGTGGGTGGCGGAGGTGGCGGTATGCCAAAGGTGGTTGGCGGTGGCGGCGGCATGGCTGTAGGTGCAGGTGGTGGAGGGGGCGTCACCACAGGCTGGTCAGTTACATTAGGGTCTGTATCATCCAGGTCGGTATCGTTATCAACATACCCATCTACGTAGTCTACGCAGCTTTGAATACTGACATCCGCATTGCCATAACCATCATAATCACTATCCTGATAGAGTGTGTAGGGTAAAAAATCCCCATGGTTCTGAATATGCTTATTTACCGCTTTCATTGATACCGTTATCACGTGTACATCATAGCGACTGTGGTGACACACATCGATTTTTTCGCCTTTGGCGGCGACTTGCATCGATGTTGCCATCAGCACGGCCACTGCAACACGTGTTAGGTTTGAGTTCATGAGTACCTCCCAGGTAATTGGGTACTCATAGAGTATGGCCAATAATCCCCCAAGTTCAATGCAAAAAGCTGAACAATATTTTTCATGGTCTATTTACTGAGTCGCTTCCCGATTGCAGTTTGATCTGTACACCCGTAATGAGCAGCTATAGTTAGACATATCACTTATCCACCGAGCGATATTTATGGCTGAAACACGTGTCTTAATTACAGGAGGTGCCGGATTTATAGCCCATCACCTGGTGCTGGAGATCCTGCGGCGAACTGACTGGCACATTACCACACTGGACAGACTCGACTACAGCGGTAACCTCAACCGTCTGCAGGATGCACTGAACGAGCTTCCCCCGGCCGTAACACGCAGGGTAAAAATTGTGTTTCACGACTTAAAAGCAGCATTAAACCCGCAAATCATTCAGGAAATTGGCCGGGTAGATTATGTCTTTCATCTGGCTGCTGGCTCTCATGTAGACAGGAGCATTGCCTATCCAATGAGCTTTGTACTGGATAACGTCGTGGGCACCTGCAACATTTTGGACTTTGCCCGCAGCCAGGATAGCCTCAAACGGTTTTTTTACTTCAGCACAGACGAAGTGTTTGGACCGGCACCGGCCGATGTGCGCTACAAAGAGAATGATCGCTATAACAGTACTAACCCTTACTCTGCAACCAAAGCAGGCGGCGAGGAACTCGCGGTTGCCTACCACAACACGTATAAAGTACCTGTCGTGATCACCCATACCATGAATGTTTTTGGCCAGCGGCAACATCCGGAGAAGTTTATTCCGCAAAGCATCAAAAAAATACAGCAAGGAGAAACCGTCACAATCCACAGTGACAAAACCTGTACCATCCCAGGTTCTCGCTTTTATATTCATGCGCAGGATGTTGCCGATGCCCTGCTCTTTCTGGTTGATTCCAACTGGTCAGAAAATGCCGACCATGAACAACCCCTTTGCCCCAAATTTAATATCGTTGGCGCAAGGGAGCTAAATAACCTGGAGCTGGCCCAAATCATTGCACAAGTGCAAAACAAACCGCTGCGTTACGAACTCGTCGACTTTCACTCGTCACGGCCGGGACACGATCTAAGATACGCCTTATGCGGTGAAAAAATGAAGCAATTAGGCTGGACACCAAAAGTAGACTTACTCAGCCGCTTAGAACAAGTAGTACATTGGACATTACGAAACCCCAGATGGTGTTAGCTTCTGAAAAATGAGGCAGGGTAACACTGGTAATTCAACGCCGATGTTATATTCTGCTGTTGTGCACTTATTCACAACCTGAACAAATAACCGAGTTAGGGTAATGGATGAGCCAAACACACAATAAGAACAAATATAAGAAAATCCGCATTGACCAAACGTCGGTGGGTGAGTAGTAAAAGCGCCAGGCGCATTAGGGATGTTATGACACAGCAATACTGGATAGGTGAGTTTTTTGTAGACTTATCACGTAACCAAATCACCGTCGAAGAAGAGATAAAAACCTTAGCGCCCAAGGCACTGTCTGTACTCACAGTGCTGGCACAACATCAGGGGCAAGTGCTTAGTCAGGACATGCTGCTGGATCAAGTGTGGCAAGATACTGTGGTCTCGCCGAACACCCTTCAGCGTTGCATTGCGCAGTTAAGAAAAGCATTAGGTGATGATGGCAAAGAGCAGCATATCATCAAGACTCATGCTAAGAAGGGCTACAGCCTGGAATGCGAAGTACGCTGGCAAGCACAGCCACAAAACACAGCACCTGAACAACACACAGAGAACACTCAGCCCGAACCAAGCCACACACCTGCGCCCGCTCAGGTACGCTCCCGTTCTCAATTTGGTTTTGCCCTGTTTGCAGCGGCGTTTTTTATTGTTGGCCTCGCAGCCTCTGTCTTATTCGAACCAAGCTCAAGCGCACAGCTCACGATCAGCGAATTCCGGCCACTGACTGCCACAGATAACCGCGAAGTTGCCGGCATATACTCCCCAGACGGTGAATATATTGTGTTTCATCGTTACTCCACAGAAGTGTGTCGTAATAATATCTGGGCAAAACGCATCGATACCCAGCAGGAGTTTCGTCTCACGGACAACCTGGATATCAACGGACAACATCAGTTTTCGCCCGATGGCAAAACGCTGGCCTTCGTACAAACCTCTAACTGTATTCAGCCCGTAACACAAAAGCTCTGCTATCATCTGATGACGCTGGATTTCGATAAAGCACTGCAAACACCACAAACGCCGTCTCGCGTGCTGGAGTGCAAAAACTCGCAGATCAGAGAGCCGCAATGGCTGGACAGCGACCACATTGCGCTGCTGCAAAAAACCCATGAGCGCTGGAAATTAATCCGCTACTCTCTGAAAGATAACACCAGCACCCCTCTTTATGAGGTCAGCGATGGCGATATAATCAGTTATGATTACTCGCGTAAAGACGGTCTGCTGGCGGTCGTGCGCCTCGGCGAACAGTCACATCATTATCTTGATATGCTCAAACCCAATGGCGAGCAGGTATCCAGCCACCGCATTCACTACCCCAATACCATTGCCCGCTTTAAGTCTATCTACCCCAACTTTTCACCCTATGAGAATCAACTCGCCTTCAGCACTGGCCGTCAGTTATACACCCTGACCTATCAGGGGCAGGTTAACCCGGTGACCCTGCCGGTGGATGAGCCTATGGGTTCACCGGTGTTTCATCCCAGTGGCAGCCGTATGTTGGTGATCAAAGGACAATACGACAGCGATATTTATGCCATGCCTTTACACCAGGCAACACAGGCACAAGCACATCAGATTTTAGAACGCTCGAACCGGGAAGAGAGCAACGCGCTGTTTCAGCCAGGGGGTGAGCTGCTCGCCTTTAATTCTGCACGCTCCGGACAAATGCAGATCTGGCTCAGTGACGGACAAGTCCCCCGCCAGCTCAGCAATTTCCCCATGGACACCTCTTTATATGAAACCCATTGGTCCGCCGATGGGACACAGCTGCTAGCCAATACCGACAAAACGCTGGTGCGTTTCAATCTGGATGGCAGCCAACATACTGTGCCACTGGACTACCCGGTAGTGCAGCTGTTCCATTGGGACAGTCACAATCAGACAGCCTTATCTCTGATCCGGGTCAATGGCATACTCACTTTTGCAGAACTGAACCTGAGCACGGCTGAGGTGCGTATTCTCAAAGATCGCGACGTAACCTGGGCACTCAAAACCGCCGACGGGAGCCTGGTTTATACCGATCACATGGATCGTTTCTGGCGATCCGGCCCGGTTGAAGATCAGCTGATTGAGCCGTTATTGACGCAAGGCAGCGAGCGGCTGTTTACCGCGTTTGGCAATACCTTGTATGGGATCAACGAGGATGCCCAATTGTGGTCTTACGATCTGCACAGCGGTGATTTTGAGATCATCACCACTGTGGCAAACGATATTATCCGCATTTCAGCCGTTAACAATGAACAAATCCTCCTCATCAAACAACTCACATCGCGTAAAGAAGTGGTTGAGTTACTACTGGCGGATTAATTGTATTGCTCAAGGCCACTATCTGCCCTTGAGCATTACAAAGCAGATGTTAAGGTTCAGCAAGCTGTTGCTTTTCCTGCTCGCTAAGCGTGCGCTGATAATTACTGTGGCTCAGACCCAGCCACTGCGGCAACGTTGCACTGACAAAAACGGAAGACCAGGTCCCTACAGTAACCCCAATGAATAAAGCACTCGCAAACCCCTGTAAACTGGCACCACCGAGCCACCAAAGTGCGGCTATGGTGGTCAGTGTCGTCAGCGAGGTAATGGCGGTTCTGCCCAGGGTGCTACCCAACGCCGCATTAATGGTATTGCTCACAGTGCTATCCGGACGGGCACGAACCAGCTCTCTGACCTTGTCACCAATGACAATCGAATCATTCAATGAGTAGCCAATGATGGCCAGCAAGGCGGCCAGTACCGTCAGGTCAAATTCCATTCCGGTCGCAGCGAAAAAGCCCAGTGTGATAAGCACGTCATGTAGCAGGGCCAGACTTGCCGATACAGCCAGTCGCCATTCAAATCGTACTATCAGATACAGGCCCACTGCCAACAGGCTCACGAGCAACGCCAGCCCGCCCTGATCGATGAGCTCAGCGCCTATCTGCGCACCCACATAGCGGCTGTCGAGGATCTCCACCCCCAGATCGTCGGGCAACTGAGTGTGCCAGTCGAGCGGTGTCGAGCTGTTATTGTGCGGTGGCTGAAATAATTGCCAATGCAGCGCCCCTTGCTCAGATAATCGAAACTCCCCGTAAACATAGGGCGTCAGCTGGTCGTGTAACTCACTGCTGGAGATATCCTGAGCGAGCTGGAACTCACTGACATAGCCACCCGTAAAGTCCTGTCCAAGCACCAATCCATGCTGATTGATGAGCACCGCGCTGAGTATGGCCGCTATCAGACTGAGTAGTAATCCCGAGGTACGAATTGTTTGCCAGAGTTTATGCATATCAGGCTCCTTTTGCCGATTTGGTGCGATAGAACCACTGCGACAACTGGCCGGAGACCACCACGCCGCAAAACATACTGGTGATGATCCCCAGCGCCAGAGTGATGGCAAACCCCTTAACCGGGCCATAGCCAATGGACATCAACACCAGCGCGGTGATCATGGTCGTCAAATTGGCATCTATGATGCTGCTTTGCGCCTGCTGATAACCACGTTGTAGCGCCGCGCGCATGCTGCTTCCCTGTCGCCTTTCTTCTTTGATCCGCTCAAAGATAATCACATTGGTATCGACCGCCATACCTATCGTCAGGACCAGGCCGGCAATGCCGGGTAAGGTCAGCACAACGCCCGGTAGTAACGACATCAGGCCCACTAAACACACCAGATTCGCCACCAGCGCCATACAGGCAATGACACCCAGCTTGCGATACCACAACAACATGAATCCCAATGTCAGCGACAGGCCCAGTGCCAGTGCACCAAAACCACTCGCGATGTTTTGCGCACCCAGGTTAGGCCCTATGGTGCGTTCGGTTACTATGGTTAGGGGCGCATCTAAAGAACCTGCCCGCAATAACAGCGCCAGATCCTGTGCCTTTTGCCACGACCCCAGATTCGTTATGCTGAAGCGTTGTCCCAACACCTGTTGAATGGTGGCGACTGAAATCACCTGGCTGCTTTGCCGGATGTCACCCCGGCTATCGGCGATATACTCACTGTACATAGTCGCCATAGGCTCACCCACATTGGCACGGGAAAAGCGCAGCATTTTATCGCCGCCCCGGGATGATAAAAATAACTGCACCAGAGGTTTGCCATACTCGTCCCGGCCAGCCTGCGCCGAGTCAATATCAGCCCCGGTAAAAATAGCCAGCGGGTCTAACCCCACGATGCCATGCTCAGCTTTGACGCGCTTGCCACCGAACTCCTGTAACGCATGGAAAGACAATTGTGCTGTCGCACCGATGATCCGTTTTGCTGCCGCCGGATCCTGAACCCCGGGTAGTTCAATACGAATGTAATTGGCCCCCTGACGCTGGGTCACAGCTTCTGTAATGCCCAACTCTTCGATCCGCGATCTGAGTGTGGTCAGCGCCTGGGTCATGGTTTGTTTTTCAAAAGCTGCTTTGCCAGCCTCATCGTAGCTGAGTGTTGCCCGCAATAAATTACCGTGTTTATGCGTCTGGACGCTCAGGTGCTGAAACTGGGCCAGCAATGTCGTCTGTAACTGCTGCAATGCCGCCGCTCCCTGGGGGAGCGCCACCAACTCAAGACCTGCAACCGAACTGCGTTCAATACGCACGCCTTTTAATTTATCGCGGATGCGCTGAGACTTTGCCTCCAGCGCGATATTTTCCATGCGCTTTTCCAGTGCTTTGTCGGTATCGACTTTCAACACGAACAGCACCCCACCATTTAAATCCAGGCCCAGCTTAATGGGTGATAACCCCAGCCGTTGCAACCAATATGGCGCAGTGGCTTGTTCAACCACTTTTACAGTCGCCTGATCCCGCAACGCCTCGGCCAACACCGCTTGTGCTGAGGCTGAGGCAGTCTGTGACGTTAACGTCACCAACGTTGGCTCGCCCGAACCTATCTGTGCAACGCTAAAGCCGTGGCTTTGTAGCAGGTGCACGAGCGTGTCAGGACTGGGCAAGGTCTGCGCTTGTGGCAGCGCACTGATACTGAGTTGGGTTTTGTTTTGATATAAATTGGGCATGGCACACAAACCCAGTACAAGGATCACCGCAACCACCAACAGCCGTTTGAGCCGCGCCGGCCAGACCGTACGCGCAGCGTTCGTTTTTCTATTCATAATTTGACTCACTTATCGATGAGCTGCATCGCTGAGCAGCTCACACTTTGCTATTTACCTGATAAAACATGTCGCAGCCCAACCAGGGTTCTGGTCGCTGCGTATCGTGAGATCAGGCGCTCAGCTGATAAGTCAGTCTTGCACGGTAAGTTAAATTAGCAGGCTGGCAGTCATTGATAAGGCCAGTGCGCATGCGCGAGGCACACTGATGCCAGGGTCGTGTCAAAGGTTGATGAATATATTGCTGGCTCACCCGGTACAAGTCAGGATCAGCAAAAACATAGAGCAGATCATAATCTGGCTGTTGGTCCGGATGCAGAAAGTAACTGGGATGCGTTAAACGGTTCTGTGACGGCAGTTGCGCGGGATAGCTTGCCGGTTGTGAATGCGACACCTCGCTACCTGGCGCAGACAAGTGCTTTATCAGTGCTGTGTCGGTGGCTTTATGCCAGAGGTCATTGGTGTCAGGTTCGGTATCAACACTCACAGCCTGTGATAACACTGCCATTGAGACATGCTGGGTTTGCCAATCTGCGGCCACAGCATCGCGACTACCCATATTCAGTAGCGTACATAGCAGCAAAAGCGGCACTAAACACCGCAATATTTTGGCAAATGTCTCATAACTCATGGGGTGAAGATATAGACGGCAAAACGGTTTTTCAATAGCCATCACAAAAATGACCGTGATACCGGGCGGAGCATAGCAGCGTAAAATTGACGAGAAATTATGTTGCGCTTAATCTTAGTCAAAACCACCATGTACCATTCGATAGCCCCCCTGTTCTATCGCACGCATTTAGTACAAAAATATGCCCTACCAACGGCCCTAATAAATCACAGCCTTTAGCGTAACGATCTCATAAATATTATCGAAACAAAAAAGCCGCGACACTTTTTGGTATCGCGGCTTCAAACTTTTTATACGCTATTGAGCTTATTCAAACTCAATGGTGACAATCTGCTTCTGGCTTTGACCATTGCTACTAGTGTAAATGTAATAACTAAATGAGTCGCTTGCACCATTTGCACTGCCATTTGGTGTATAAATAAATTCACCAGAGTATTCACCGATGGCTACGTCGCCGAAGGCAGGCGCATCTGCCAACCCAAATGTCACCCCATTGCCACCTGGTAGCTTGCCAGCAAAAGCAGCATACTCAGTCGTAGTAAACTTAACATCAAGGCTGTTATCTACTTCAACCGCGCCAAAAATAGTACCGTTGTATCTATCAATCGCTTTATTTTTTCGGACATCTTGTTCGAAGTCGTGATACAACAGCAAATCTTGTTGACAACCTAGTTCCATTTCCTCTTTACAAGCATTTATCTCATCTTCAGATAGTGCACGAGTCCATATCGCAACATCATCAATGTGACCTTTAAAGGTGTTTGTTGTTGTATCTGTAGAACTGTAAGCGCCAATACGAAGTGGTACGTGGTTGTTCAAGTTACGTTTTGTACCTAAACCACTGCTACCAACGTTCTTGCCGTCTAGATACATTGTCACTTTAGCGGCATTTTCCCAATCAACAACAACTGCAGCATGGTACCAACGCCCGGTATTAAGTTTTTGACCCGTTGCTTCATATCCTTTTTTGCCATTGTTGTATGCATCATGGTTCCACGTTAAACGGTTTCTTGTGTTAACACTCCACGTCCAGCCTTTATAACCATTGGCACCACCAATTTTCTTATTAAGGATGATACGTGTTTGGTTGCCAGAACCTGGTTCTAAATAGATCCAAGCTTGTGCTGTGAAGTTGTCACCACCGAAGTCAAGTGAACCATCGACAGGGTCACCAAAGTCAACATAATCACCATTACCGTCAAACGTTAAATATGTATTATGCTTTTCAAGCTCAGGCCCGTTCACTAACGTCATCGTACTCTCGCCTGTTAGATCTTCTAATTCACCGTTAACCGTACTGTCAAAGTGATAGTAAGAAACTAGGTTTGAGTTACTTAATGAAGCGCCTAAGTAACGATTTGCCGCGATAGACTCTTGTGATTTTGCGTAATCCCAAATACGAATCTCGTCAATATTCGCATCTAACTTCTTGCTAATGCCATCGTTGCCAGAACCCCACACAAAGTAAACGTTACTATCTTTTGCAGCATCCACTTCAGAAATGATTAGTTCACCGTCTAAGTATACTGACAACTGCTGGGTCGGCTGATCATAACTCACAGCATAGTGCTGCCACTGACCAACAGTGATTGTCTCAGTCGACTTAAACGTGGTGTTTGTTGCTTTCACACGTAAACGACCATCAGAGAATATTCTCACCGCAGCCTTTGAAGTGTTTGCGTCTTCTGAAAAAGTGAATAAATTAGAGTTTTCTTCTGGATTCAACGAGTTCACTTTTACCCACGCTTCAATCGTGTATGAACTGTTTGGATTAAAACCAGAGTCCATAGTTTGAACCATGCTCTGATCAGTACCGTTGATTACAATAGATTGACCAAAACCGCTCATGATAGATAAGTCTTGATGATATGGGCTTTCAACAGGGCTCCACTCACTACACTCAGGGTTACCAAAATCAGTACCATCATGCGGGGTTACACAGAAAGCAACATAGCTATCAATGTCTTCCAATGCCAAGGTGTATGATTGATAGGATTCACCCTCAATTACTTGCGCATCATCATTACTGCCTGTCGCAGAACGATACCACTGATAACGTGAGCTCTCTTCAATATCACTTTCATGATCAGTATAAGTGTATGACGCTGATACTGTAGATTTACCGATGAAATCGCCAGCTAATGTTACTTCAGAAGCCACTGGAGCATTGTTACCATATGACAATACCGGTTCACCACATGCAGCGCTGTTACTACATAAATCAAATGATAACGCTGTTGTGAATGAGTTTTGCGCGATAGTGATTTCCGTTGGTCCACCAAAGTCTGTGGTGTTATATTGGATCTCTTTTTCGCTGTCTAATAATGGGCCATAAGAACCTTTTTCAAACATCAAACCTTGGTTACCCATAGTGTAAATGTTATCTGCGGTACAAACGGCCTCTTGGACATTGTATTCAAACTCAAGCAATTTAAATGGCATTCTAAAGAATGCATTCATTTTTGTGTTGTTAACAAATTTTGATGCAGCATTGACGGTTAATGTCGCGTCAATCATACCGTCGTTATTAACGTCATGCGTAAGTTCTGGCGTAAAGGTAATGTCTTCTTCCGGGTCAAAGTAAACCTCAGTGCCATCTTCAAGAACTAAAATAGCCGTAGATTCAATGTTCAACTCAAAGTCTTGGTGTAAATCTAGCGCTGCACTCACAAAAGTATCAAGTGTACTGAATTTGTATCTGCGATATAAATCTTCACCAGCAGGCGCAAAATAGTTATCAATACATTGTTCAGACGTGCCTTCCATTGACTCCATACCGGCTTGAGCATGCCACTTAGTCCAGTTAGAACCCCAGTAAATTTCTTCGGATACCCAGTCAGTTAAATCGTGACCAGCTAAGAAACGCAGTTTATCTACTTCTAAACCAATCGCTTTTTCAATCGCCTTTCTTGCGTTTGAAGGCACCTCAGCTAAAGAGTCACGTGTTAGATTCTTAATGAAATAGATGATCTGTTCATTCGTCATGTTTGCAGGAATGAAAGAGATTGTTGTGGCTGTTGGATCTGAGACATCAGTACTGATAATTTCGATACCATCAACTGCACCTTTATGAGCGTATACAACGTCAATCATATAAACACCATTAACCATGGTGGTGCCGTGAGTAATGTTATCACTCACATCTCTTGCGTGGTCTTCAGCGGTAACAACTGATAACTCGTAGAAGTTATTCTCAATTAATGAAGTTAATTTCTCATCGGTCAACTCACGCGTTAAATCGTAAACTTCAACACCATCATCTAACTTGTAACATTTAGAACGATTGAGTGCATTGGCACAGTTGTCACCGTATACACCAAACGATTCTGAACCGACCGTTTTCTCATAAGACGCGTAATCGATTTTGGTTTGACCATTTAGTTTTTCAAACAGCGCTGATTCATATTTAATTAAATAATCCTCAAAAATTAACTCAGCTGAGATTTGCACACCGGGAGACGACGCAATGAAGTTTGCGTTTTCGCCAACGGTAAACTTGGTTGCTAAATTAACCGGCTGACCTGCTGCAATTTCATCCGGGAATCGTAAATCCATCTCAAGCGGAATGTCAGCTTCAACCCATCCTCCGAATAAGTCCATACCGCCGACATAATGAATTTTCCCGTGTGATTCAATTCGAATAATCGCAGGATCATCAGGCAGATTTTCTTCTGGCACATTCCAAGTATGCTTCGTTTCAGTTGACGCCCACTGCGGAGAGCTCATACCTAATAGTTCAAGTACAGTGTTATCGCCCCAATAACTACCTTCACCACTTACATCACCTTCTAACGTAATTTCCATTGAATCCATATCTAATACGTCAACAGTAATCTGTGCGGTGTCTGTCGTATTGTATTGGTCATACACAATCACTTGTAATGTGTAAGTTGCGGTATTTTCAAAATCTAAGCGAGAGATGGCCGAGCTTATGCTTAATACACCTGTTTGTGCATCCAATACGAGATCACCATCTTCATTACCACTTAAAATTTGGAACGTAACGAAGTCACCAACATCATTTGCATCGGCTGCAAGTATGCCAATTTCCGTGCCACTGGCAGCAATTTCACTGACAGCAAACGTTTGGTCTTCAATCGTTGGAGCGTTATTAACCGTAACTGTTAAACCATCTTGCACTAACATAGTCGCTGAGCCAGACGTAAACACTTTATAAGTTACATTATCGATAACCTGTGTTGTTTCAGAGTCAACCCACTGGTTATTTGCTGCACCAACATAGTCGTCGTTGTCACCTAAAATACGTAAGTTTGAGTTACTGCTCACGCTCTTATTAAGCGTAATTGAGTTAGCACCTGAACCACGGATATCAAATACTTCAACGTTACGTACACGTGAGGCTTGAGTTGCAAGGTCTAGGTTAATGCCTGAACCGTCAAATACTAATGTATCTGTGTTACCGCCTGCATCAATACGCGTGAAGGTGTTGTCAGAAATATAAATAGTATCTTCACCAGGGCCTGCGTAAACGGCATCAGTGCCACCGTTAGTTCGAATAACGTCGTCACCTGTACCAGTGGCAATATTATCTGCAGACGCAGTACCTGTGACAGTGTCGTTACCCTCAGTCCCCCAAAGCGTTACTAACTTGCCATCACCATTTAGAACATACACAGCACCTGTGTTGTTTAAATTGTTTTTGTTCGCAGAAGGCGTACCAAATTGAATGTCTTTGATACCATCGCCATTAATATCACCAGCACTTGCAATGAATTGCCCGAGCTGCTCGCCACCATTACCTTCGGAGTAAAAACCTTGTTGGGTTTCAATGATCTCACTAAGATAAACAGGCTCTGTACCTGCGCGGCCATAAACAGCGTAAACGCGACCTTTGTTGTCCTCTGCAAACGGATCACCGATGATGATGTCGTCAAAGCCGTCGCCATTTAAGTCACCTGCACCACCGATTGAACCTAAAATAACTTGTAAGTCATTGTGGTCGATATTTGACGCGTCATTGTGAATTACAAAACCACCATTGCCATTGGCAATATCCGCTAGATTGATTTCATCAGCAACGTCAACACCGCCAAATAAGATGTATGCACGAGGGTGATCAATACCAGAGCAACAACCAGTGTCTGTCAACAATAACGCGATATCGTCAACACCGTCTGCGTTCACATCACCTACGTGCGAAGTGGTAAAAGAAGGAAGTGCATCAAGAGTTGCATCACCAAAATCGAAACCATAATTGCCGCTGCCTTGTGGCGTGATCTTGATGCCGTTGCCTGCAGATTTAATGCTGTTATATTTCACAGCCTCTCCGCCGATGCGGCCATGAACAACGTAACTTGTACCAGAGGTATCAACAAATAAACCGTGGCTAACAATAAAGTCTGTTAAGCCATCGCTATTAAAGTCACCCGTTGGTAAAACTTGTGCGCCATAATACCAGTCGCTAAATAACTTTCTGCTTGGACGAGTAATCGCAAAACCTTGCTCGTTGTAGTCAGTCGCAACGTTAGCTAACTGAACAACATTGTTGTCTTTTTTACCGTAAACAACATACGCTAGGTTTGGATCAGCTGTACCATCTTCAAGTAAATCTCTTAATGCAAAAGAGCCTGTGCCCGCTAAGAAACGAGTAACCGTTTCACCAATAACAATATCACCCAGACCGTCACCGTTAACGTCACCAACAACTAACGTACCACCTGCATAATCTTCTGTGTATGCACCGTGAATAGCAAAACCATAGTCGCTCCCGCCAGCATTCATATCAGATAATGGCACATAGTTAGTACCAGCTTTACCAAATACAACATATACTGAGCCAGAGTAATCGCCATTAGTTCCCGCATAAGGAGCACCAACTACTACGTCTGATAATCCGTCGCCGTTAATATCAACACCACCAGCAACAGCGAAACCTGCGTTGTCGCCAGATTCAGCTCCCATGATACCAAAACCGCGAGTACCACCGATCACTTCTGTTAGTGATGGGAATGTGCCCGTTGCATCACTGAACAGAACGTAAGCAGCACCATTATCTTCGTACATAAAGGTGCCATCATTTCTATAAACATCTGCTTGAGGAGAGCCAACAATGATATCGTCGAAACCGTCACCATTTACGTCTCCAGCAGGAGCTACTGACCAACCAGCCCAATCATCCGCTGCCAGACCATCAATGGATTGCGCATTGTTGTTTAGTGAATCGTTTATGTCAGTAACATTAATCGTAACTGGCGTGTCATAATGATTACCCGCGCCATCTGTAGCTCGAACAGTCAATGAATACTGGTTATTACCTAGTTCAAAGTCTAATTGCGTTTGGTCAGCAACTTT
The DNA here is from genome assembly GCF_030125445.1 of Pseudoalteromonas ardens. Taxonomy (NCBI): domain Bacteria; kingdom Pseudomonadati; phylum Pseudomonadota; class Gammaproteobacteria; order Alteromonadales; family Pseudoalteromonadaceae; genus Pseudoalteromonas; species Pseudoalteromonas ardens. The sequence goes on along the minus strand of NZ_JASJUV010000003.1, from coordinate 71,228 downwards.
AATTTCGCCTTTAATCGGATCAACTGAGAATACCCCGGCGTCGTTACCAGACACGATAGAATATGTATAATGCTCAAGTGGAATATCCCAACGACCGGCTTCAAAAATTTGATAATGAAGTTCAAACTCACCAAAACGATTTGGTACAAGGTTTTCATTATTTGAATGCAAATAACCTTCTAGCATCATAGGGGCAACGAAGTTTAAGCGTACGGCTGCATCGAAAATCTCTTTGTCTTTGCCAACGGCTTGTACAAAAACAACCGGATTGTTATACGATTTTGAGAAAGTAATTGAGAATGGATTTTCGATGTCAGTATCATCAACCGTGATAACACCTGTTTCACCAACAATAGCCATCGTCTCAGTAAACAATAAACCTGTACCTTGTAATGCAAATACGTTTACGTTTTCCGCAGCGTGTGAAGCATCATCAAGATTATCAATATGAACTTTTACTTTATTTGCAGACAATTCATCAACTGCCACGCCACTTTGCGAAGTGCCGTTGTACGTCGATAAAGAAGTTAAAATATTCGGAGTGTCTGTCATCGGCACACTGAACGCGTGACCGTGAGTATTGTGTGTTACCGAAATGCCTGTGCTTGACACGTCGATAGGCTTGTCGTTCCAAAAAGCTGAAATAGGCTCAGCAAATGCAATCCAACCTAGCGTTTCACCTTCGCCAGTATCAAGGAAGCTTTGGATAACGCTAGTGCCTTTTTTGTCTAACTCTGACTCTAATACCGCTTCAAAACCTAGGGCTGTTACATTGTCTAGACGATGACGCATTAACAAGCGATTATTGTTCTTGCTTGTTACGCCAGAATAAGAATAAGTACTTACTTCGTACTCTACCTGATAGTCACTGTTTGACTGTATTTGCCCAAACACGATTGGTGCTTGTGTAAAGGTTGAAGCAAATGAAATAGGTTCAAACGCTTCACCATTTGTTACCCAGTTTTTTATCTCAGTTTTACCAACTTCTAAACGTACCTTTTTGTCTGATTCGCCATCAAGGAAGCTAACAGTACCAATGATCGTGTTCGCTTTAGTATTTTCATCAACATTTATTGTCAATGGGGCCGGCGTTGCCTGAACAAAGTTGGGAAAACTAGTCCCCACAGTCAGTAATGCCAAGTACAGTTTGTTCCGCATTATAGTATTCATACCCCTCTACCTGGTCGGTAAATACAGCTTAAGATATGAATTTATCTCACAAGAATGAGATTTAAATATGTATACAATAAGGAAGTTTAGACATTTCTCATTAGTTTTCTGGGCCTTGAGCATGCCCAAAAACCCAAACTAACTGGACTAAAACAATGAGATATATACAAGCATATTTGTCATGTAACATTTTGCGTAGCTAAGGCGTGAAAATACGAGATAGGTTTTAAAAGTAGGTTAGCAAACGCTTGCATGCACAAGCGTTTGCTAATGTAAAAAGGGTGAGTCAGCCTGTAAGCCGGGTTCTGTTCTCTCCCGAGGGAGATCGATAATCATTCGTCTAGGCTTGGGATCGCTCCCAAGCTCGAGCAACCTACCCGGTTCCGATGCGGGCCACACCATAAGGAACCCTATTTGGTCTTGCTCCGGGTGGAGTTTACCTTGCAACCAACTGTTACCAGTGGCCCGGTGCGCTCTTACCGCACCCTTTCACCCTTACCGGTTCCGAAGAACTTAGGCGGTCTTCTCTCTGCTGCACTTGTCGTAGGCTCACGCCCCCCAGCCGTTAGCTGGCACCCTGCCCAATGGAGCCCGGACTTTCCTCCCCCTGATCATTTTCGTCACAGGCAGCGATTATCCGGCTGACTCAGGCGGGCGATTATACGCACCTTTGCCATAAAACGCAGCATTAATTTGCGTTACTTACCATTATTCCCCTTCGCGCTCGGCGATGATGGCTTTATACAGGGCGTTTTTCTTCAATCCGAAGTACTCAGCGGCAATGCCGCAGGCTTTTTTCAGCGGCATTTCCCCTTCCAGCAAGCCAATCAGTTGTTTGGCTTCCGGCGACATTTCGCTGCTCACCTGGGTTTTACCCGGCAGCATCAGTACCAGCTCGCCCCGCTGACGCTCAGGTTCGTTTTCGAGAAACGCGATCAGCTCACACACTGGCCCACTGAAAAAGGTTTCATAGGTTTTAGTCAGCTCTTTGGCGAACACTACCTGCTGCTGCTCACCCAGTGCTGTTTGCAAGTCAGCCAGACTGGCCATGATACGGTGAGTGCTTTCATACATAATGCTGGTGATGCCGGACTCATGTGCCTCTGCAAAGAAGCTCTGGCGAGCCTGGCTTTTAGCGGGCGTAAAACCAATAAACTGGAAGCGATCCGTTGGCAAACCAGAGCAGCTCACTGCTGCAATTGCAGCACAGGCGCCAGGCACAGGGGTAACCTGAGCGCCGGCTTCACGACATAAGTTCACCACCGCATAACCAGGGTCGCTGATCAGCGGCGTGCCAGCGTCAGATACCAGCGCGATGTCCATGCCCTGCTCCAGCCAATCCAGAACCTGCTGCGCCTTTTGTTTCTCGTTGTGGTCGTGCAAAGCAAAGGTTTTTGCTTTTATGCTGAAATGACTCAATAATTTACCTGTGTGACGCGTGTCCTCGGCAGCCACTAAGTCGACGTCTGACAGCACTTTCAGCGCACGTTCACTGATGTCTTCTAAATTGCCTATGGGCGTGGCAACGATATACAGGGTGCCAATTTTGTCTGAGATTTCGGCATTTGTCATTGAGCTCTCCAGGGTCAGTCAGTAAGATATCCACAAACAAAAGGTATGAGTATAGGTTTGCGAGTGAGACTGAAAAATATAAGTCTAGTGATTGCGGTATTGTCAGGGTTATCGGCCTGTGGCACAACCCCTAAAACGGCATCAACGCAAGACAATCAGACATTGGCCACAGCCTCTACCGCACCAGCTGAACAACTGGATGCGCAAGGTCTGTTCGATAAGGCCAGCAGCAAACAAGGCGCAAGTAAAATCCAGTTGCTCTATCTGGCAAGGCAAGCCGCCATTGACGAACAAAACTGGCCCATTCTGGAACAGGCTTGTAGCGAGCTTGAAAGCAAAGCCAGTGTCGATCATGTACAAAACAAACTGTATACCGCGTTGGCCAGACAACAACAGCAGAAATTCAGCAGCGCGCTGGCCTTACTGCAAACGTTGGAGAGCAAATTAAAACTGCCAGAGCATCAGGCCTGGCATCAGTATTTAATGGGCAGCGTGTATGCCGCCCAGCAGTTGCCCAAAAAAGCACTGGTTCATTATTTTAAAAGTGCCGACCTGGCCAACAAACACCAAGTGTCGATTTCTGGTCTGAACCGGGACATCTGGCAGGCATTGCAGCAGTTGTCCTCCTATGCGCTGGAGCGCTTCGATCGCGGTACGGTTATCCAGCAAGGCTGGGTTAAACTGGCCAAATATCATCAGATCTACCTCGGGTCGACGGTACAACTTCATCAGGCGTTAAATAACTGGCAACGTCGATATACCAGTCATCCGGGCAGTGAGATCATACCCACAGAGGTAAAAACCACGCTGGATCTCGCGCCCTATAATGTGACCCGCATCGCGGTCTTATTACCAACCTCTGGCAGCAGTGAACGCCTGGGCAGAGCCCTCAAAAATGGCTTCCTGGCCGCAATGGACAACAACCGGGTTGAAGAAATTTTCTTTATTGATGAAACGCTGGATGTTGCACAAATTGATAAAGAGCTGCAGCAAAGTCAGGCCGAATTTGTCATTGGTCCGTTACTCAAAAGCAATGTAGAAAAGCTCACCGCCAGTACATATTTAACAACCACACCTGCCCTGTTTTTAAATACCCTGGATACCGCTTCACAGGCCGGGAATCCAGACCATTATTACTTTGCGCTGGACCCTGAGCATGAGGTTGAGCAGGCCATGGTGCACTTTCTCGCCAAAGGCTATCAAAAGCCGATGCTATTGGCGCCCGATACCGCATCCGGTAAACGCCTGATCAGCCACTTTGAAACCCAGTGGCAGCGTTATAGTGAAACTCAGCCGGAAGTCGGCTTTTACTCAGACAGTGAAAACATGGCCGAAGTAGTTGGCCAATTGCTTGAAGTAGACAGCTCAAAACAGCGGATCAGCACCATTAAGCGTATGTTTCGCAAAGAGCTGGAAAGTGAGACCCGTTCACGTCGTGATATAGATGCCATCTATATCTTAGGGGATGCCATTGAAACTCGTTTACTCAAACCTTATCTGGACGTCAATGTTAGTACCTTTGCCGATCGTATCCCCCTCTATGCCAGCTCACGAAGTTACAGCAAGCAGATAGACAAAACAGACAAAGGGGACCTTGAAGGGCTGTTTTTCACCGAAGTACCCTGGATGCTACCCGGCGCGGTCAAATTGCAAAACTTGCGCGAACAACACTCGGTCTTATGGCCGGAACAATCAGACATTGAGCAACGTCTGTTTGCCATGGCCTATGACGCCCTGAACCTGCTCCCTGAAATTAAGCAGCTGAGTAAAATACCAGGCAAAGAATTTGACGGCCTGACTGGTGCGCTCACCATCAAAGAGGCTAACCGAATTGATCGTCAGCTGAGCTGGGCACAATATCACAAAAAGCAGATCAGACTGGTGAGCCTGGACCAGCGCCCACCTACGCCGCTGTTTATGAAACAGCTGTATGACAATTACCAGGTACAGCAGTAAACGATGTTTGGCAACCTGTTCAGTCATAGCCGAGAAAAAGGCCAACATTATGAAGAGGTTGCTGAAACTTATCTTAAACAACAGGGTCTTAAAGCCATAACGCGTAATTATTTATGCCGCTATGGTGAAATCGACCTGATCATGAAAGAAGGCGATACCTGGGTGTTCGTCGAAGTAAAATTCCGCCGTGGCGGAGGCTTTGGTGGTGCAATCCAGGCGCTGAGTCAAAGTAAGTTACAAAAATTGCGTCGCAGTATATATAATTACCTGCAACAATCTGCTTTGCACAATGTCCCTGTCCGAATCGACTTTGTAGCAATTCAAGGCGATAAAAACCCAGATATCCAATGGATTAGAAATATAACTTAGTATGCAAGAATCAATTAAAGAGATCTTTACCGAAAGTATTCAAGCACAAATTGCCGCAGGTGAAGCGCTCCCTGAGGTACTTGAATCAACGGCTTATGCAATTGCACAGTGCCTCATCAACGGCAATAAACTGATCTGTTGTGGCGTACCAAGCTGCCACATGATGGCGGAGCACTTCAGCAATCTGTTGGTGAATTACTTTGAGACTGAACGCCCGTGTCTGCCTGCACTGACCCTGAGCCAGACTCAGATCAACCTGAGTAACAACGACGAGAACCAGGGGTCGGACTATTTTGCCCGCCAGGTTCGCGCTATTTCAAACGAAAATGATCTGCTGTTTGTTGTGGCCATCGACGGGCATGAAAAAAGCGTGATCAGTGCCGTAGAGGCGGCGCTGACCAATGATCTCAATGTCATTGCGCTGATCGGCGATGATGGTGGCGAGCTAACGGGACTGCTGGGACCCAATGACGTAGAAATACGCGTGCCCAGTAAACGTGCCAGCCGCATTCTCGAGACCCATTTGTTTACCGTACACTGCCTGAGCCAGTTAATCGACAATATTCTCTTCCCACAGGACGCATAAAAGATGTTAAAACGACCTGCACTGATACTTTGCTCTGTGTTATTGATCCAGGGCTGCGCAGCCGCAGTTGTGGCCGGTACCGCTGGCGCTGTCACGTCAGCCAATGACAGACGAACACTGGGCTCACAAATTGATGATAACAATATTGAGATCAAAGGAACCCTGGCACTTAAGCGCATTCCCGCACTGGCTAACCACGCAAATATTAGCCTGGTGAGTGTCAACGGCCACGTACTGATGGTGGGCCAGGTGAGCACCATAGAAATGAAACAACAAGCTCACAGCACCCTGCAAGGCGTTCAGGGCATTAAGCAAATATACAATCAGCTGCGGATCGGCAGCAACATTGGTATCACCACCCAGACAAATGACAGCTGGTTAACCACCAAAGTAAAAACCAAATTGATTGCCGACGACCACATAGATGGCAGCAATATTAAGGTCGTCACCGAAAACAGCGAAGTCTTTCTGATGGGTCTGGTCAATCACACAGAAGCCGAGCGAGCCGTTGATATTGCACGCAATGTGCACGGAGTGCTGAAAGTCGTGAAGGCTTTTGAAATCTTATAGTAAATAAGTTAGAGATAAAAAAACCTGCCCTATGGCAGGTTTTTTTATGATTTGACGTGCTACTTTATCACTCTCAGATGCGAGGTTTTCTTCGCCTTTTCAGGTGTTTCTTTATCGGTTGAAGTGGCTTCAACTGATCCCTCACGTTCTTCTGCTTGAGTCTGAGCATCGTCTTCTGAGAGCATATCATCCTGCGGATGTTCCGGCTCAGAGAAGATCGTACCTTCGCCATTTTCACGCGCATAGATAGCCAGTACAGCACCAATTGGCACATAAACCTGCATGGGCTGGCCAGAGAAACGCGCGTTGAAGCTCAATGCATCATTGTCCATTAAAAAGTTAGCAGCTGCTGAAGGGCTAACATTCAGCACTATCTGCCCCTGCTGAACAAACTGACGTGGTACCTCAACCGCCGGAAACTCAGCATCAACCACAATATGGGGTGTACACTGGTTATCGACAATCCAGTCGTAGAAAGCACGCAATAGATAGGGGCGATTTGAAGTCATTAGCTGCGGATCTCACGCTCAGCTTCAGTTAATGAAGCCTGGAATGAATCGCGTTCGAATAAACGCAGCATGTACTCTTTCAGCTCTTTTGCACCAGCACCTGACAGGTCAATGCCAAGCTGTGGCAAACGCCATAATAGAGGTGCTAGGTAACAATCAACCAGGCTGAACTCTTCACTCATGAAGTAAGGTGCTTCACTGAAGATAGGTGCGATCGCAAGTAATGCCTCTGTCAGCTCTTTGCGTGCCTGTTCTGCATCTGCACCACCGTGCGCAATCTTTTCTGCAAGGCTATACCAGTCTGTTTCGATACGGTGCATCATTAGACGGCTGCGACCACGCATAACAGGGTAGACAGGCATTAATGGAGGATGAGGGAAACGCTCATCTAGGTATTCCATTATGATATTTGCCTGATACAGACCTAATTCTCTGTCGATCAGAGTGGGAACTGTACCATAAGGGTTAATCTCATGCAGTGCCTCTGGCAAGTTGTCCTTTTCGGCCAGATGAATATCGACACTTACCCCTTTCTCGGCCAATACGATACGAACCTGATGGCTGTACATACAGTTTGCACCGGAGAAAAGAGTCATAACAGGGCGCTTATTGGCAGCAACGGCCATGCCTACCTCCATAAATTAATGACAAAGTAATAAAATCACTTTAATACCAATTTTATGTAATAAAATCGATAAAAACAGCAATAGGGGCTTAAGCCCCTATTGCATCAATTGCTGGAAAATGTCCAGATTAATGGACATCTCTCCAGTATTCTTTCTTCAGCAGGAATGCCAGAATGAAGAAGATAACCAGGAAGCCAAGTACTTTAATACCCATTGCTTCTGATTGAAGACGTGAAGGCTCACCAACATAGGCCATGAAGTTAGTCAGGTCACGAACTGCCTGATCATATTCATCTGAGCTTAGCTCACCTGAACCATCTGTTGAGATGCTTTTCACTTTCTGAACGACTACGCCGTTCTCTTCTACTTCTTCAAATTCCGCAGTAGGCACACCTTGTAACTCTTGCAGTACGTGTGGCATACCAACCAGTGGGAACACTGAGTTGTTCACACCAAACGGACGGCTTTCGTCAACGTAGAATGACTTCAGATAAGTATAGATCCAGTCAGCACCACGTACACGAGCAACCAAAGTGAGATCTGGTGGCGCAGCACCAAACCATTTTGCTGCGTCATCTGTATCCATGGCATTCAGAATGTGACCACCCACTTTTGAACCATCAAAAATTAGGGTCTCTTTACCAATATCAACCGGGATACCGATGTCACGGAAAGTACGCTCATAACGCTGATACTGCATCTGGTGACAACCCAGGCAGTAGTTCATGAACAACTTAGCGCCGCGTTGTAAAGACGCATTATCAGTCAGGTCATGGTTCGACTCCAGTAAAGGAACCGACGGACCGGCTGCCATTGCAAAGGTAGGCAGCAATGCGAATAAACCAATTAGTAGCTTTTTCATCATTTCGTCAACCTCGTAGGCAATGGCTTAGTCGTTTCATTCTTCGAGTACACAAACAGCAGTACGAAGAACATGAAGTAAGTTACGGTACAAATTTGCGACAGAATCGTTGAAGTCACTGTCTGCGGTGTTGCACCAGCCCAACCCAGGATGAAGAAGGTAACAACGAACTGAGCAATGTTCAGCTTGTGGATACCACTACGGTAGCGGATTGAACGAACCTTACCACGGTCTAACCAAGGCAGTAATGCCAACATCACGATAGATACACCCATCGCAATAACACCCAGCAGCTTGTCAGGGATTGCACGCAGGATGGCGTAGAATGGTGTGAAGTACCAAACAGGGAAAATATGCTCTGGTGTTTTCAGCGGGTTAGCCGCTTCAAAGTTAGGCGCTTCTAAGAAGAAACCGTTCATCTCTGGCATGAAGAATACCACCCAGCAGAACAGAATTAAGAAACCAGCCACACCCAGAATATCTTTAACGGTGTAATACGGGTGGAAAGGGATCGCATCAACGATATCTTTCTTACTTGTATAGTACTCGTGGAACTTGAATTTAGGCTTGTCTTCTTCAGCAACCGTGCCTTTTTTACGCTTGATGTCGATACCGTCAGGGTTATTTGAACCCACTTCGTGTAGCGCAACAATGTGCAGGAATACCAGAATAACCAGTACCAGTGGCAGTGCAATCACGTGTAATGCAAAGAAGCGGTTCAGAGTCGCACCTGAGATTACGTAGTCACCACGGATCCACAATGTCAGGTCTTCACCAATAACCGGGATCGCACCAAACAGTGAAATAATTACCTGAGCACCCCAGAATGACATCTGGCCCCAAGGTAACAGGTAACCCATGAATGCTTCAGCCATCAACGCCAGGAAGATAAGCATACCGAAGACCCACAGCAACTCACGCGGCTTCTGATAAGAGCCGTAGATCATGCCACGGAACATGTGCAAATAGACAACGACGAAGAATGCCGACGCCCCTGTCGAGTGCAAGTAACGAAGTAACCAACCGTACTCTACATCACGCATGATGTATTCAATTGAAGCAAACGCGCCTTCGCCTGAAGGAACATAGTTCATAGTCAACCAGATACCCGTCAGGATCTGGTTTACCAGTACCAGGATAGCCAGTGAGCCAAACAGATACCAGAAGTTAAAGTTCTTAGGTGCTGGATATTGCGCGATATGCATATTCCAGACACGGGTCATTGGAATACGATCGTCAATCCAGTTCATCACAGCGCCGATTGCGCCTGGCTTATCAACCTTCGCAGTCATTATGCAACCCCTTCTTCTTCACCTACCAAAATGGTAGTGTCGTCAATAAAGGTATAAGGTGGGATCTCCAGGTTCAGAGGAGCTGGTACAGCCTGGAATACCCGGCCGGCCATATCGAACTTAGAACCGTGACAAGGACAGAAGAAGCCGTGCTCCGTTCCTTCAACCTTCTCACCAAAACCACCATTGAGGAACGACGGAGAACAACCTAAGTGAGTACAAATACCGACTGCGACAAAAATCTCAGGGCGCTTAGAACGATGAGGGTTTTTGGCAGAGTCGAGCTGTTGTGGCTCTTCTGAGTTAGGATCACGAAGGTTTCCTTCGTGTTTTTTCATTTCATCCAACATCGTAGGCGTACGATACACAACCCATACAGGTTTGCCTCGCCACTCAACACGAATCAATTGTCCAGGCTCAAGCTTGCTGATATCTACTTCTACAGGCGCACCTGCAGATTTAGCTCGCTCACTCGGATTCCAAGACGCAATAAAAGGAACAGCAGCTCCAACCGCACCAACGCCACCTACGACAGAGGTAGCGATAGTTAAGAAGCGACGTCGGCTGTTGTCTACAGGCGCATTGCTCATCCACTTATCTCCACTATGAATCTCAACACTTGCTATATTGAGAACATCAGTTACAGCAGGTTAATTTTAAGAAACTACAAAATAGACGCGATCATAAATAAATCCCTTGATTAAAACAAGGTTATTCCAGCACCATGCCCGAATAAACCCACGAATATTAGGGGATTGGTTACTTCGAGCATGAAGCCGATTTACTATGGTAAAACGTCATACGCGACCTTTCACTGACTAAGATCAAGCTCAGCAGACGAGCTATCAAAATTTAACCAGTGTTTTCGCGACTCATTACTTGCCCCGCAATTGTAGCAAAAAAATGCGCTGAGATATCGTCCGAACTCGACTAATTATTATAATTATTGAACTTTTTTGACCATAAATCTGGCCGAAGGATTAAACATGCCATTGAGAAGGAAAATGGACGGCAAAAATTGCGAAGATTTATGACTGCAAAAAACAAAAAACCCAGCACGAGGCTGGGTTTTTGCAATTCTGAAACGTAATAAATTAACGTTTTGAGAACTGAGTCTTCTTACGTGCTTTCTTAAGACCAACTTTCTTACGCTCAACTTGACGAGCATCGCGAGTAACAAAGCCAGCTTTACGTAGAGAAGGACGTAGTGACTCGTCAAACTCCATTAGTGCACGAGTGATACCGTGACGGATAGCACCAGCTTGACCAGTCATACCACCACCTGCAACAGTGATGTATAGGTCAAACTTTTCTGTCATTTCAACTAGCTCTAGAGGCTGACGAACAACCATGCGAGAAGTTTCACGACCGAAGTACTCTTCGATAGAACGCTGATTAATTACGATGTTGCCAGTGCCTGGGCGTAGGAATACGCGAGCACTTGAACTTTTACGACGACCTGTACCGTAGTATTGATTTGCCATGAGTAGTGCTCCTTAAATGTCTAGAACCTGAGGCTGTTGAGCCGCGTGGTTATGCTCGTTACCAGCGTAAACTTTCAGTTTACGGAACATTTCACGACCCAGAGGACCGCGAGGTAACATGCCTTTAACTGCTTTTTCGATGATCATTTCAGGCTTTTTAGCTTGAAGTTTTTCGAAGTTTACAGATTTAAGGCCACCTGGGTAACCAGAGTGTGCATAGTACATTTTGTCCTGAGCTTTGTTACCAGTTACAGTAACTTTCTCAGCGTTGATAACGATGATGTAATCACCAGTGTCAACATGTGGAGTGTACTCAGCTTTATGCTTACCGCGTAGGCGAGAAGCGATTTCAGTAGCAATGCGACCTAAAGTTTTACCTTCAGCGTCAACTACGTACCAGTCACGTTTTACAGTTTCTGGTTTAGCAACAAACGTTTTCATTATAAAAATCCAAAGTTTTCAGTTAAAACCACAGGTAGTCCGAATGACTACCGCTCTACTTTTTGGTGCTTTAACCCCTTCGAGTTTAAGACTTTTTTGCCGCTCAAGTCAGTGGCTAAGCCGACGAGGGCAATAGTAACGCAACGTGGCAGGCCGCGGATTATAGCAAGGGTTTTGCCACGATGCTAGGGGATGGCTGTTTTTTCCACAAAAAACATGCCATTCTCTGAAATATGTGTGAATTGCCAGTTTTAAGGCATTATGCACGCATTATGCAAGGTGCTCGCGGGCGAGATACTCCAGCGACTGCATTTCCTGTAAGCGACTAATGCAGCGCTTAAACTCAAAGTTCAGTGTACCGTCGGTGTAAAGCTCTGTGATCGGTGCTTCTGCGGAAATGATCAAAGTCACGTTGCGCTCATAGAATTCATCCACCAGTGCAATAAAGCGCCTTGCCGCGTCATCGTTGTTCTGCCCCATCTGTTTAACATCAGATAAGATAACGGTGTTATACAGGCGACTGATCTCCATATAATCCACCTGAGAGCGCGCCGTTTCGCACAGCGCACTAAAATCGAACATCACAATGCAGTCAGACACTTTACGGGTCTGGATCAGACGCCCTTCAATCTCAATTGGCTCGTCCAGTTTGCCTGGTTCAGGCGACAGTTTATCAAAGTACTCAAACAGGTTATCGTCGGCTTCTTTGCCTAGCGGACTGTGAAAGATCTCGGCTTGCTCCAGCGTTCGCAAGCGATAATCGATCCCCGAATCCACATTAACCACTTCCGTATTTTCATTCACCAGTGCGATTGCAGGTAAAAAGCGTGCGCGTTGCAAGCCATTACGGTACAGCTCATCAGGAATGATATTGGACGTTGCAACCAGCACAATACCGCGCTCAAACAGCGCTTCCATTAAGCCACCGAGCAGCATGGCATCGGTAATGTCCTGCACAAAGAACTCATCGAAACAGATGATATCCGTTTCGGCTTTAAAAATGTCTGCCACCACTTCCAGTGGGTTTTTCACTTCTTTCAGTTTTTTGAGCTCATCATGAACGCGATGCATAAAACGGTGAAAATGGACCCGCATTTTGCGCTCAGTCGGTAAAGCCTCATAAAACGTATCAACCAGATAAGTTTTTCCACGCCCTACGCCGCCCCAGAAATATAGCCCTTTGACTTTAGGCTGTTGTGTCTTTTTCAGTCCAAACAGGCTGCCCAGCAGGCTTTTTTTGACCGGCACCTGATTGACCAGATCATCATAAAGTCTTTGCAGGTGCCGGACGGCATTTTCCTGTGCGCTGTCGTGGTGAAAATCATCACGCTGTAAGTCTTGTTGGTACTTTTCCCAGGGCGTCATCATCTTTTTTATTGTCGAAGAGCAGTTTTATTTGCCCGCTATATTAACACGCATCGAAACTCAGCGTATATTTAAGCTATCTAAGTCGATTATTTTTTTGCATTCGGTGCGCCACTTAGTCGCATCATCAACAGGAGTATTTTATGACGACAATCGCCTGGTTCGGGATCCTTGTACTCGTTGCAGTGGCCGCATTTATTGCTGGTACGCAATTGACTAAAAAACGCTTTAAGCATGATGAGCTGGAGCAAAAAGCGCAAGAAGCACAGCATGCACTGGAACAATATCGCCAGGATGTCAGCGATCACCTTGCAGACAGCAAAAAGCTGATGGCTAAACTGGAAGAAAACTACACCCTTTTGAACCGTCACTTTGAAGACGGCAAACAGCTCCTTAGTCAGGAAAAGTCCACGCCAAGCGAGCCTTTCTTCTCAAAAGAGACCACCGAGCAATTACACGCTTCATTACATATGCGAGGCGAAAAACGTCGTGCCAATGAGCAAACACACGATGCCCCACCAAGTGATTATGTCGAAGGAGAAAGCGGCCTGTTCAAAGGAGAAGGGTCACAAAGTGAGCAATTAAAAGCCTCTTGATGAACTTTTTTTTGACCCCATAGTCAGTAGAAATAGCAATTGAATAATGGGTGATGCGCGAATGTGCGTCGCCCAACGGACTAACGCTGTTTCCAGGAGAATTCCACGACTATGAAACTGAAATTATCATTACTTACCGCAGCGCTACTTTCTTCAAGCTTATTTTTATTACCAGAAACCGGTCATGCGCGCCTGCCGGTCGCCGTTGATGGCCAACAGCTGCCAACGCTGGCTCCAATGCTGGAAAAGGTCACCCCTGGGGTGGTCAGTATCCAGGTCTCTGGTGCCAAAGAAGTACGCCGACGCGTTGATCCATTTGATTTCTTTTTTGGTAACCCTGCCCCGCGCTCTCAAAAACGTCCCTTCAGTGGCCTAGGTTCCGGCGTCATCATAGATGCAGATGAAGGGTATGTGGTTACTAACAACCACGTTATCGACGAAGCAGACAACATCGTGGTCACCCTCAAAGATGGCCGGGAGTTTAAAGCTGAGCTGGTCGGTACAGACAAAGAATCAGATATTGCACTATTACAAATTGAAGGTGAGGATCTCACCGAAGTGAAGCTGGCAGACTCTGACAAACTCAGAGTCGGTGACTTCTCAGTGGCTATCGGTAACCCGTTTGGCCTCAGCCACACTGTGACCTCAGGCATCGTCAGTGCCCTGGGCCGCAGTGGACTAAACATCGAAGGGTACGAAGACTTTATTCAGACCGATGCCGCCATTAACCAAGGCAACTCAGGTGGTGCACTGGTTAATTTGCGCGGAGAACTCATCGGTATTAATACCGCGATCCTGGGTGCCTCAGGCGGGAATGTCGGCATTGGCTTTGCTATCCCCTCAAATATGATGAAAAACCTGGTCGACCAAATTATTGAATATGGCCAGGTACGTCGCGGCTCGCTGGGGATCCGAGGCCGTACATTGGACGCAGGCCTCGCCAAAGCACAGGGCTTTGATGTCAAACAAGGTGCCTTTGTTCAGGAGGTCGTTAAAGACTCCGCCGCAGATGAGGCAGGCATTAAAGCCAATGACGTGATCATCGCCCTTAATGGCGACAAGATTGAGAGCTTTGAAGAGCTGCGCGGTAAAATTGCGACCCTCGGCGAAGGTAAAAAAGTTAAGATTGACGTCTACCGTGATGGCGATACCCGTACGCTTAAGGTTGAATTAAAAGGTCAGAGTGAACAACGCGCCGAAGCCGACCGTATTCACCCGAGCCTGCAAGGCGCCGTACTGGAAAGCGGTGAACGTAACGGTAATCAGGGCATCGTCGTTGTCTCGGTTGAAGAGCGCTCACCTGCCGCCAGAGTGGGCCTGCAAGAAGGCGATGTGATTATGCAGGTCAACCGCCAACGTGTTGCCTCTGTGCGGGACATGAAACGCCTGATAGACGACATTCAGGGCAATATTGTACTGGGTATTAAACGTGGACGCGATTCAGTCTTTTACCTTATTCAGTAATGAACTAACGCCACTCCATTCACTATAGTTACGAAAACACAGCGACACTTGTCGCTGTGTTTTTATTTGTTTAGCGCAGTAAACAAACCACCTTAAGCGAACAAAAAGCGCAGTGAGAGCTTCTGTGAAATTTTCTATTCTTTTGTTCTGATGAGTAATTTTTTATACATCGGATGTTCGGCTTAACGCCCCAATCAGCTATGTATTAATGCAGATTGCTGTTAATTATGCCATTATTACCCTCTACACAGATAACTAGATAACAAATAACCGTGTTCAAATTACTCAAGCTTATTCTGCCTCCAGTCTTTGTCGGATTAGGTCTGGCATTGATCATCATCTGGTTCACGCCCGAATTGCGCCAGAATGCCCTGCGCCTTGACCTCAATGGTCATTACACAGCGCAGCATATGAGCTTTGCATCCGGTGTGAATCGCGCAGCCCCGGCCGTAGTATCGATTTTTTCTGAGAGCTTCAGTAATCAACCGAGATTCAAACGACAAAATACCGTCCAGGAACTCGGTTCTGGTGTGATCATGAGCCGTGAAGGCTATATCCTGACTAACTATCACGTTGTTAATAACGCCGATCAGATCATTGTGTTACTGCCGGATGGTCGTTTATTCAATGAAGTGCAACTGGTGGGGTATGACACCATTACGGATCTCGCGCTGTTAAAAATCAAGGCAGAGCATCTGCCCGTTATCCCGGTTGACGATGCCTTTACCCCGCAAGTCGGGGATGTCGTGCTGGCCATCGGTAACCCGTTAAACCTGGGACAAACCATCACTCAGGGGATCATCAGTGCGACCGGTAAGCAAACTCTGACTGACAGCCAGTACAACAGCCTGCTGCAAATGGATGCAGCGGTAAACATGGGCAACTCAGGTGGCGCGCTGGTCAATTCCAATGGCGATCTGGTCGGGATCACATCTGCACAATTCAGAGCCCGATACAATATCGATATTCAGGGCATTTCGTTTGCCGTGCCTTACTCGCTGGCTAAAGATGTAATGGCTAAATTGATCAAAGATGGCCGGGTGATCCGTGGCTATCTGGGTTTCAGAGGCACACCAGTCGACAATACCGGTCAGGAGGTGACAAATGTCTACACCACCATTGTGGGTTTACGGATCAGCGATTTGGACCCGCTGGGTCCTGCCTGGCAAGCCGGTATGAAAGAAAATGACATAGTCACAAAAGTAGCTGGTGAGCCCGTTAAAAATCCGCAGCAGACTTTGCGTAAGATAGGTAACACAGCACCAGGCACACAACTGGAGTTTGAGGTGTATCGGGGCAATCGTCACCTCACCTTTATGGTAGAAGTAGCAGAACTGGAAACCCCGATTTATTAACGACTTAAATGAATTTAAGGTAACAAAAAAGCGAGCATTGCTCGCTTTTTTGATCATACCTGTTCAGCCTAATTATGGCGTCGCTTTATCTTAGCACCCAGCTGACTAAGTTTATCCTCAATGCGCTGATAACCCCGGTCAACATGATAAATACGGTCAACCACAGTTTCACCTTCGGCCACAATCCCAGTTAAGATCAAACTGGCCGAAGCCCGCAGATCGGTCGCCATCACCTGTGCACCAGACAGAAATGCCGTTTCACCACAATACGCCGTGTTACCTTCAAGGCGAATATTTGCGCCCATACGTTGCAGTTCAGGGACATGCATAAAACGATTTTCAAAGATGGTTTCAGTGATGGTTGCACTGCCATTCGCGACCACATTCAGCGCGGTAAACTGTGCCTGCATATCGGTTGGAAAACCAGGGTGTGGCATCGTTTTGATATTCACCCCCTGCAATTCCCGGTCACGCATACTGACAAAAATGCTGTCTTGCGATACTTCAACCAGTGCATTTGCGTCGCGCAGTTTATCCAGCACAGGTTCCAGGCTGTGGTAATCTGTATTTTTACACAGCACTTCACCTTGACTCATCGCCGCTGCCACCAGGAAGGTGCCAGTCTCGATCCGGTCCGGGAGGATCTTGTGCTCACACCCTTGCAGGGCTTCTACCCCTTCGACTTCGATACGACTTGTACCAGCACCGGATATCTTGGCCCCCATGGCAACCAGGCACTCAGCCAAATTGACAATTTCAGGCTCGCGCGCGGCATTTTCCAGCACCGTTTTGCCCTCGGCCAATGTTGCTGCCATTAAGAGGTTTTCTGTCGCACCAACTGACACGGTTTCCATGAAGACTTCGGCACCATGCAAACGCTCACCTTGTGCGATGTGTGCATTAATATAGCCATTCTCAACACGAATGGTCGCGCCCATTTTTTCCAGGCCGGCAATGTGCAGATCCACAGGTCGTGCCCCAATGGCACAACCACCCGGTAATGATACTTGCGCTTTACCAAACCGAGCAAGAAGTGGCCCTAGCGCCAGCACGGATGCCCGCATCTGCTTAACGAGCTCATAAGGTGCCAGTACTTTATCAACCTTAGCACCATCAATTTCCAACAACTGACCGCGCCAGTTCACCTCAGCCCCTAAAGTGCGCAGTAAGGCTTCTGTAGTCCCTATATCCCTGAGTCTGGGTACATTGCTAAATGTGCTTTTTCCATCGGCCAGAATCGCCGCAAACAGAATTGGCAGGGCTGCATTTTTAGCCCCGGAAATAGTGACTTCACCGTTTAAAGTGGTGCCACCTTGGATAACAAACTGATCCATTGTGGCTCCAGATTATTGAGGTAAGATAAATTTGCGCTCGCGTTGCCACTCAGTTGGCGTAAAGGCTTTGATGCTGACAGCATGAATAGTGCCGTCTTTAATCACTTCCATCAGAGGGGCATAGACCATTTGCTCGCGCTTAACCCGGCGCAAATCTTCAAAGCAACCGCCAACAGCGATAACTTCATAATGACTGCCTTCTGATTTAACTTTGACTTCGTCAAGTTCCAGCGCTTCTTGTAGTAAAGCTTCGACTTGGTTTGTTTCCATTGGACTCACTCAAATAGGTTGCTGACCTGTCCCAGCGCCATCAGATTTTGTAGCTGGTCAGGCACGTTTTTTAACTCAAGACGCACGTCTTGCTGTTTTAATTTGCCTAAAGAGTGAATTAACCAAGCTAAGCCCGCGGTGTCAACCCTGGATACCTCAGAAAGGTCAAAATACAGGACTGACTGCGCATTTTCTAACAACTGGTTAAGAAGCGATTCATTTGTCAGGCTATCTCGAGTGAGTTCACCGACCACCGCGACTGTGTCAGCCGCGGGTTTATTAAATTGCAAATTAGGCATTGCCGTCGTCACCTCTAAACTGCACAGGCAGTTTGCTTTTCTTGTCCAGTAACTCAATCACACGCTCAATGCCCTGCTGGCGTAAAATGCCATGCAGTTCAGATTGCTTTGCATCAAGCAGGCTGATCCCTTCTGCCATCATGTCAAAGGCACGCCACTCACCATTACTGTCGCGACGCACTTTGAAATCAATTTTAATATCCGGTTTACCCGCTTCAATTATCTTGGTTTTAACTATGGCGATTTTATCACCATCAGCATCGCGGGCCGGTTCAAACTCAACTTTCTGATCCGTGTACTGAGTGAATACCCCTGCATAAGTCGCAACCAGATAAGATTTAAACACGTCGATAAACGTACGAATGTGCTCGATTGCCTGACGTTTCTCTTCTTTATCCTCAATGTTGCGGACTTTCTGAATGTGGCTGCCCAGTACGCGATAAGCGGCGTATTTGTAGTCGATATAAGGCAGTAGCTCTTCTTCCACAATCACGCGCAGGTGCTCTTTATCCAGCTCAATCTTATTCTGATCTTTGGTCACACGTTTAAAAGTATTGTCTGCAACTTGTTGCACCATAGTGTAAGGGTTGGTCATATCTACCTCGCTGGCAGATACTGTGGAGGCAAGTCCAATTAGAAAAACACTTGCGAAGAAACCCAAAACTTTCGCCATCATGGTCATTACTCACTACTTTGATTAAACAGGAATTGGCCAATCAGTTCTTCCAGAACCAATGCCGATTTGGTGTCCGTAATCATGTCACCATCTTTCAATGCGGCACTTTCAACGCCAAACAAATCGCCCAGGTCGAGCTCATCATTGCTTACCACTTCTTCACCCAGACAAGTCTGTTTAGCAGATTGAGATGCAATCACCGGAGAAATCCCCAGATACTGCTCACCCAAAATGCCTGACGTCAGGATCGACACTGATGTGGTATCCGAAAACTGACATTCATAATGGCTATCAATGCTCATGTTTACGACCGGTACAAATTCTTGCGGGTGGATGCTGATCCCCTCGACACGACCTATCACCACACCGCCGACTTTGATTGGCGCACGCGTTTTAAGCGAGCCGATGTTGTCAAATTTAGCCTGTAAAGTATAGGTTTCACCATTACCGCTGATCCCTGCATTGGCCACTTTTAGTGCCAGCATAACAAAGGCGGCCACGCCCAAAGCCACAAACAGGCCGACCAGTATTTCTATTTTCCGTGTATTCATGTTTCTACAAACCCTTAACTTGAAAACATCACTGCTGTCAGAACAAAATCGAAGCCCAGAACAGCGAGAGAAGAATGAACCACCGTTTCTGTGGTGGCTTTACTGATCCCCTCGGAAGTTGGGATACAGTCATACCCTTTGTATAGCGCAATCCAGGTCACGATGAGCGCAAATACAAAACTTTTAATCAGACCATTGACAATATCCTGCTCAAAAGACACCTGAGATTGCATAATGGACCAAAAGCTACCTGAATCGACCCCAAGCCAGTCAACACCAACCAGGTGTGCGCCGAGAATCGCAATAGCTGAGAAAATCAAGGCTAACAGCGGCATGCTGATAAAGCCTGCCCAAAAACGGGGAGAAATCACGCGCTTCAGTGGATCAATGGCCATCATCTCCAGACTGGATAGCTGCTCAGTGGCCTTCATCAGACCAATCTCTGCAGTCAATGCACTGCCCGCCCGACCGGCAAACAATAATGCAGTGACCACAGGTCCCAGTTCACGTAACAAACTCAGTGCCACCAGAGGCCCCAGACTGTCTTCTGCCCCATAGTCGACCAGTACTGTGTAGCCCTGTAGCGCCAGTACCATGCCGATAAACAGGCCTGATACCATAATAATAAGCAATGACTGATGGCCAACCATATACAGTTGACGGATCAGTAAAGGGCCACCTTTTCTGAAATTGGGCATGCTGCACAAAGCCCCCAATAACATACGAGTTGCCCGGCCTAACGACGCAAAGCGGCTCAGTGTTTTGTGACCTAACTTCTGCAAAAAATCCATCAATGGCTTCCTCCTGCCAGTAACTCATCCTCATACGGTGCCGCATCGAAATGGAATGGCACCGGCCCGTCGGAGTGGCCTTGCAGGAACTGCTGTACCAGTGGCGAGTCATGCGCCAACATTTGTTCAGGAGTACCACTACCAATCACGCCTTGTTCAGCGATGATAACGACATGATCGGCAATACTGAGTACTTCAGTTACATCGTGGGTGACGATTAAAGATGACAAGCCCAGCACTTCATTGAGTGATTTAATAAGACGGACCAGTACGCCCATCGATATCGGATCTTGCCCTGCAAATGGCTCATCATACATGATCAACTCAGGGTCAAGCGCAATGGCTCTGGCCAAAGCGGCACGCCGTGCCATGCCACCCGATAACTCAGATGGCATAAGATCGCGCGCACCACGCAAACCAACCGCCTGTAATTTCATCAGCACCACAAGACGAATTAATTCTTCACTGAGCTTAGTGTGCTCTCGGAGCGGAAAAGCAATGTTGTCAAATACAGACATGTCCGTAAACAAGGCACCACTTTGAAACAACATGCTCATTCGCTTGCGCGCCTGATACAGTGCCTGGCGGGACATAGATGGAATACTGTCACCAGAAAAGAGGATTTCCCCGCTATCGGGCTTAAGCTGACCACCGATCAGTCTTAGCATAGTGGTTTTACCAATACCACTGGGCCCCATAATGGCCGTAATTTTCCCTTTGGGGACGGAGAAACTCATATTTTTGTAGATTGTCCTTTCACCACGAGAAAAGGTCAAATCCCTGACTTCAACTATTGACTGCGTCAAGTCGCTCTCCACATCATACTTTTTTCAATTGTGGAATAATACGTTGTTTTGCTGTGAGATGGAAAACCCTTAATGGTAAAATTTTGTAATTGATTCGCCATATTTGTTGTGCGAAATAGGCGCCTCTCGGGGTTTTGTCCGCTCGCAAAAGCGATGACTTTATTTATACATTTGATGAGCGATTTGATACTATCTGCGCCATTGAATTTAGTAACTTGGCTTAGACTTCATGGTTTTATCGTTTGTCATACTCATTCTTGGATTCATTGCCCTGGTATGGAGTGCCGATCGCTTCGTATATGGCGCTGCGGCGCTGGCCAAAAACCTCGGGGTACCAACGTTAATTGTGGGTTTGACTATCGTTGCAATGGGCTCCTCAGCACCTGAAATGATGGTCGCTGCGCAAGCTGCGCTGGTTGACAAAACTGACACCGCTGTTGGTAATGCTGTTGGCTCCAACATCGCCAATATCCTCATGGTACTTGGTATCACCGCTTTATTGCGTCCACTGGCGGTTGGCTCCGGCATTTTAAAGCGTGAAATGCCGCTGTTGGTGGTCGTCTCACTGGCCGCGTGGTTGATCATCAGTGATAACCAGTTTAGCGCGCTGGAAGGCTGGCTGCTGTTAATTGGCTTCTTCGTGTTTATTGGTGGCCTAATCTATATCTCAAAAACAGGTAAAACCGACGAGGACGATCCGCTTATTTCAGAAGCATGTGATGAAGTCCCTAGTGATGTGCCCATGAGTAAAGCCATATTCTGGCTGGTTGTGGGGATGATTTTATTGCCCGTGAGTGCTGACTACCTGGTCGACGCAGCCGTCGACATTGCAAAATATTTTGGCATGAGCGACCTGCTGATCGGCCTGACAATTATCGCCATTGGAACCAGTTTGCCAGAGCTGGCCGCCTGTGTGGCCGGCGTGCTCAAAAATGAAGACGACCTGGTACTGGGTAATATTATTGGTTCAAACATCTTTAATATTCTGGCGGTGTTGTCCATTGCGGGGATCCTGAACCCGGCAACACTGGACAGCAATATCGCAAACCGGGATATCTATGTCATGCTCGGTGCAACAGCTGCGCTGGTGCTGATGAGTGTTAGCCTCAAAGGGCGCCGACAAATTAACCGTGTTGAAGGCGGGCTACTCCTTGGTGCATTCTGTGGTTATATGTACTTTATTATTTAAGGATTCAGCATGAGCACGCACAATTTTATTGGTTCTGCCAAACAGGTATTAGAAATCGAACAACAAGCGATTGTCGAAATTGCCCAGTATGTTGATGAACGATTTTCTGCGGCCTGTGAACTCATGTTGCAATGCCGTGGTCGAATCATAGTGATCGGCATGGGCAAGTCAGGTCATATTGGCAATAAAATCGCGGCGACACTGGCCAGCACGGGCACGCCGGCATTTTTTGTTCACCCTGGTGAGGCCAGCCACGGTGATTTAGGTATGATCACGGCTGATGATGTGGTTTTGCTGATCTCTAACTCAGGTGAGACGCACGAAGTATTGGCCATCGTGCCGGTAATCAAGCGCATTGGCGCACAAATCATCAGTATGACGGGTAACCCCGAGTCGAATATGGCCAAGCTGGCGGATATTCATTTGTGCATTAAAGTCTCCAAAGAAGCTTGCCCGTTAGGGCTTGCACCAACGGCCAGCACCACAGCCACTCTGGTCATGGGCGACGCCTTAGCTGTGGCACTGCTCGAAGCCCGCGGCTTCACGGCAGATGATTTTGCCTTGTCCCATCCGGGAGGCAGTCTGGGTAAGCGTCTGTTGTTGACACTGGCAGATGTAATGCATTCGGGCAAAGCGGTGCCCGTTGTCTCGCAAGGCTGCACGGTGACCGATGCCTTGTTTGAGATGTCAGGCAAGGGCCTGGGCATGACCACCATCGTCGATGCACAGGGGCAGTTACAGGGCTTGTTCACAGATGGTGATTTACGCCGTATTATCGAGCAAAGACTGGATTTACACAGCTCCCCGATAGATGCAGTCATGACAAAACACTGTACGACAGTGACACAAGATATGTTGGCTGCTGAAGCGTTGCATATCATGGAGAAGAAACGCATCAATGGCCTGATTGTCATTGATGAGCAAAATTGCCCAATCGGCGCGTTAAATATGCAGGATTTGCTGCGAGCAGGAGTGTTATAAATGCTGTTTTCCGACCTATATCAACCCATCGACGATACCGTTATACAAAAAGCGCAGGCGATTAAGCTGCTGATCTGCGACATCGATGGGGTATTTTCTGATGGCCGCATCTATTTGGGCAATCAGGGAGAGGAGCTAAAAGCATTTAACACCAAAGATGGTTTCGGCATTAAAGCCCTGATCAATGGCGGCGTTGAAGTGGCTGTGATCACGGGACGTCATTCACACATTGTTCAGCAGCGTATGACTAACCTCAACGTTAAGCACATCTATCAGGGTATGGAAGACAAGTTGCAAGGCTATGCTGAATTGAAAGACAAATTACAGCTGGCGGACCACGAGATAGCCTATATTGGCGATGATGCACCCGACTTACCAGTGATGCTCAAAGTCGGTCTGTCTGTGGCCGTGCAAGACGCTCACCCTATGGTGGTCCGCGCAGCCGATTACAAAACGGTGTTACCCGGCGGGTTTGGTGCTGTTCGAGAGCTGACTGACTTACTGTTGCTCTGCC
The DNA here is from genome assembly GCF_030125445.1 of Pseudoalteromonas ardens. Classification (NCBI taxonomy): domain Bacteria; kingdom Pseudomonadati; phylum Pseudomonadota; class Gammaproteobacteria; order Alteromonadales; family Pseudoalteromonadaceae; genus Pseudoalteromonas; species Pseudoalteromonas ardens. The sequence goes on along the minus strand of NZ_JASJUV010000003.1, from coordinate 47,600 downwards.
AGGGCAAATCATTGGGTTATGAAGGCAGTAGCGTATGACCGTACTTCGCGCCTTATTGCTCGTTGTATTCAGCCTCACCATGTTATGGCTGTGGTATCCCTATTTAACGCAATCGGGCCAGGTCGCGCCGCGCTCAGAAGAAGTGCTGGCCAAGCCAGATTATGTCGCCATCGATCTGAAGCAAACCAATTACGCCGAAAATGGGCAGCTCAGTTATCAGATTACCGCAGACAAAATGGAGCTCTATCAGGAGCTGGGGTTTAGCCACTTTACTGCGCCTATCTTTACACTGCACAACGATCAACAAAACTGGCAACTCAAGGCCAATGAAGCCACCTTATATGGTAACAATACCCTGATCCTGGAGGGTAAAGTACAAGCAACAAACCTGACGGCCGATGCCATGATAAAGCACATCAACGCCGATCACGTGCAAGTCGATATTAACGAAAAGCACATGCGCTCTGAACACCCGGTAGAAATTACCGGCCCAAACTTAACGATTTCAGGGAAAGGCTTAGTGGCCGATCTCAACACAGAAATCATTGAACTCATCAACCACACTGAAACAATTTATTATGAGCAATAAATTAACCTGTTCCCTGATCTTACTGTGCACTTTAAGTGCATTTCATCCTGCGGCTTATGCAGAAAATACAGCGGCTGATCAGGTCATTATCAGTTCGGGCACACAGCTGGCCCAGTTGCAAACCAATATTGGCGTGTTCGAAGAAAACGTCGAAATCATTCACGGTGACCGAAAAATTCTGGCCGATCGCCTCGAAGTACACCGTAGGGAAGAACTGGGTAAAAATAAGCAACTGCTGGTTGCAACAGGCAGTCCGGCAATATTTCAGGAACGCCAAGCGGATGGTACGTTATTGAAGGCCAGCGCCAAAGAAGTGCGCTATGATGTCGCAAATCGCATGCTCACCATCAAAGGCGGTGCAGAGATCAGTCAGGCAGGACAAAAAATCAGCGCGCAAACTATCGTTTATGATATGGAAAAGAAGCTGATCAGCGCACAGCGCGGGGAGCAAGAACAAAACCGCGTGAGAACCATTCTGTTACCTGAAAAAGAGAACCCCCAACAACCACAAGAGAAGGGGAATCCGTGAGTAAATTAACCGCCACCGCACTGGCCAAAAGTTATAAGGGCAGACAGGTTGTTAAAAACGTTGAGTTAAGCGTTGAAGCTGGCAGTATTGTTGGCCTCCTTGGCCCAAATGGTGCAGGTAAAACCACCACTTTTTATATGATTGTCGGATTGGTGCCCAGTGACAAGGGCAGCATACACATCGACGAACAAGACATTACCTTATTGCCGATGCACAGCCGGGCAAGACTAGGTATTGGTTACCTGCCACAAGAGTCCTCTATTTTTCGCAAGCTGACCGTCTATCAAAACCTGATGGCCATTTTAGAAACCCGTAAAGAGCTGAATAAAGAACAACGAGAAGTCATCCTCAATGAACTGTTAGATGAGTTTAATATCCAGCATATTCGCGATAGCCAGGGTATGGCGCTATCGGGCGGTGAACGACGCCGGGTAGAAATTGCCCGTGCCCTTGCGGCAGATCCAAAATTTATCTTATTAGATGAGCCTTTCGCTGGCGTTGATCCCATTTCAGTGTTAGATATAAAGAAAATTATAGAGCACCTGAAAAACCGTGGGATAGGCGTACTGATCACCGACCACAACGTGCGTGAAACGCTGGACGTCTGTGAGAAAGCTTATATAGTGTCACATGGTGAACTGATAGCAGCAGGCACCCCGGAGCATGTTCTGGCCGATCAAACTGTGCGGGATGTCTACCTAGGTGAGCAATTCAGGCTATAGTTATAAAATTAGAAGTAAATAACAAAAAGGATTGTTAGAGATACATGAGGCAATCGCTACAGCTGCGCATGGGGCAGCAACTGACAATGACACCACAACTGCAGCAGGCTATTCGTCTGTTACAGTTGAGTACGCTAGATCTCCAACAAGAAATCCAAGAAGCGCTTGATAGCAACCCTTTGTTGGAAGTGGAAGAAGGTGAGTCTGAATCACAAGACAATGAAACTCAGTCCAAGTCGGATTCCGATTTGGAACAACCTACAACGAGTGACAACGACAGCTATGAAGAGGCGGCTGTCAGCGACTACGAACAAGACAGCGATGCTGCACTGAACAAAGACACCGTCAGCGACGATTTGGCAATGGACGTAACCTGGGACGAGTACATCAGTGCTGCCCCGGCAAGCAGTTCAGGCCCAATGCCAGAAGACGAAACCATTTACCAGGGTAAAACCACTGAAACATTGCAAGAGTACCTGATGTGGCAGCTGGAACTGACGCCTTTTAGCCCTACAGACAGAGCCATCGCCCTTGCAATTGTAGAAGCAGTTGACGATGCTGGTCTGTTGACCATCAGCTGCGAAGACATCGTCGATAGCATGAATCAGGACAACGATGAAGAGCCGATTGAGCAGGATGAAGTAGAGGCCGTACTGAAACGGATCCAATTATTTGATCCTGTTGGGATTGCGGCACGCAGCCTGCAAGAATGCCTGTGCATTCAGCTCAACCAGTTTGACCCAAACACCCCTTGGCTTGCACAGACCAAAGAAATCCTGACTGAGCACATCGATCTGTTAGCCAGCCGGGATTACCGCACTTTGATGAAAAAAACCAAACTCAAAGAAGCGGATCTGAAAGAAGTAATGACCCTGATCCACGGCCTAAACCCGAAACCCGCCGCGAGCATAGTACAGGAAGAAGCAGACTATGTGATCCCGGATGTGTCGGTTAAAAAAGTGAAAGGTCGCTGGGTTGTTGAACTCAATCCCGATTCAATGCCAAAAATTAGAGTGAATGACCACTACGCTGCTATGTCCCGTTCAGTCAAGTCGAGCACAGACAGTCAGTTTATTCGTTCACACCTGCAAGAGGCAAAATGGTTCATCAAGAGCCTGGAAAGCCGCAATGAAACTTTATTAAAAGTTACTAATTGCATTGTGCAGCAACAACAGGCATTCTTTGAACATGGCCCCGAGGCAATGAAGCCGATGGTACTGAATGATGTGGCCGAAATGGTCGACATGCATGAGTCCACGATTTCACGTGTAACAACGCAAAAGTATATGCACACGCCACGCGGTATCTATGAGTTGAAGTATTTCTTCTCAAGCCATGTCAGCACTGAAAACGGAGGAGAATGCTCTTCGACTGCAATCAGAGCATTGATCAAAAAGCTAATTGCCGCGGAAAACACTGCTAAACCATTGAGTGACAGCAAGATTGCGGATGTATTGGCAGATCAAGGGATCAAAGTGGCTAGACGTACAATTGCCAAATACCGAGAGTCTTTGGCTATCCCACCGTCCAATCAGCGCAAAAGCCTGATTTAGACGTAACTACAGAAGGAAAATGCTTATGCAACTAAATTTAACTGGTCGACATGTAGAAATCACCGATTCGTTAAGAGACTATGTAACAAACAAGTTTGCGAAGCTAGAAAGGCACTTTGATCACATCAATAATGTGCATGTTATCCTAGATGTCGAAAAGCTCATCCAAAAAGCAGAAGCCACATTACATGTGAACGGGGGAGAAATTTTTGCCTCAACCGAACACCGGGATATGTATGCCGCAATAGACGGACTTATCGATAAGCTTGACCGCCAGGTGATCAAGCACAAAGAGAAGCTAACTCGACACTAATCATGAAACTAAGCTCATTGATTTCACAGGACTGCAGCAAAGCTGCGGTCCTTTTTAATAGTAAGAAACGTATTTTAGAGTACATCAGTGAGTTGGCTCAAAGCCAGCTTCCAGACAGTAATGCCCATGATATCCTTGATGCACTGTTGAGCCGCGAAAAACTCGGAAGTACGGGGATAGGAAAAGGGATTGCACTGCCCCATGGCCGCATGCCAGGCATAGATAAAGTGGTTGCTATGCTGCTTGTTAATCAGCAAGGCATTGCCTTTGATGCCATTGACAATCAACCCGTCGACATTTTTGTGGCACTCATCGTACCCGAGGGAGAAAATCAACAACATTTGCAGACCTTAGCAACGATCGCTGATAAACTTAAAAACAAGGTGTTTTGTAAACGTATCAGGCAAGCTCACAATGATCAGGAGTTATTCTCGATAATTGAAGAGTTTGACAACTAACGGAGAGTTTCTGTGCAGTTAATTATTGTCAGTGGTCGTTCTGGCTCAGGAAAATCGGTCGCTCTGCGCGTGCTGGAAGACTTGGGTTATTACTGCGCCGATAATATCCCGGTCAACTTGCTGCCCGCATTAGTGCGCAGTGTGTCAGACAGCTATGATAAAATTGCTGTGAGCGTTGACGTACGTAACCTGCCAAAAGATCAGCAAGAACTCGACGATATTTTGGAATACCTACCCGGATTTGCAGAACCCAATATATTCTATCTGGACAGCGAAGATCAGATCCTGATCCGTCGCTTTTCAGAAACACGCCGCCTACATCCGCTGTCACTGGCAGATCTGTCATTGGACAAAGCGATTAAAAAAGAAAAAGAACTGCTTGACCCACTTATCCGCCGCGCTAATATCACCATTGATACCACAGACATGAGTATCCACCAGCTGGCAGAGCGTATCCGGGAAAAGATCCTCGGTAAAAAAGACAAGCAATTAATCATCACCTTTGAGTCCTTTGGTTTTAAACATGGTATTCCAAAAGAAGCCGATTACGTGTTTGATGCGCGCTTTTTGCCGAACCCACACTGGGAACCAGAACTTAAGCCCTTAACCGGTTTAGATAAGCCTGTTATTGACTACCTGTCTAGCCACAGCTTAGTGCAAAAATTTACCTGGCAGATCCAGACCTTTGTGCAAACCTGGCTGCCACACCTTGAGCGTAATAACCGCAGCTACCTGACCATTTCGATTGGCTGTACTGGTGGACAGCACCGCTCAGTGTATCTTGCTCAGACGTTAGGTGAGCGTTTTGCTCGTACCCACAGTAATGTGAAGATCCATCACCGCGAACAAGAAAAATGACACAACGCTTTGAAGATACCTTTCTGATCCAGAATAAACTGGGTCTACACGCTCGTGCAGCCAGTGTGCTGGCAGAACTCTCCGCACAGTTCGATGCCAACATCACCCTGTTTCAGGGCAGTAAAGAAGCAGAGGGTGACAGTGTGCTGGCTTTATTGCTGCTGGAAAGTAGCCAGGGCAAAGAGATCAAAGTTGTCTGCGAAGGCCCGGATGCAGAGCGTGCGTTACATGCCATTGGTAGCCTTATTGCCGATAAGTTTAACGAATCAGAGTAGCACCTCTTCACTTTTCCCCTATTTTCCAGACACAAAACCACCGCTTCCTGACGGTTACCTTCGCTTTTTTTAGATATACCAATTGATATTAAAACAGCTATAATTATCATAAGCCTATAATCAATGCGCCATATACTCATGACAAGCCTACTTGTCGACTATCCAACCTGGGATGCCTATGCCTGAAGCTTTTGAACAAGACTACACACTGGAGCTATTACAACAAGTTACGAATGCCCTTAACAGTGGTCAGTTTGTTCAAGTCAGGCGCACCTTAGCCGAGATTCCTCCCTGCGACACCGCATTATTGCTTGAGTCTTCCCCACATAAAATCAGAACCCTGCTGTGGCAATTAGTCGACCCGGATATACAGGGTGACGTACTCGAAGAACTGTCTGAAGATGTGAGACTCAGCATCATCGCCAAAATGGAGCCAGAGCTGATCGCTGCGGCAACGGAAGACATGGATGATGATGATCTCGGTGAAGTCCTGAGAAGTTTGCCAGATCCCGTCTATCAGGACGTTATTGGTGCCATGGACTCGCAAGACAGAGCCCGTGCAACCCAGGCTCTGTCTTATGTCGAGCATTCCGCAGGCGCATTGATGAACACAGATACAGTAACGATCCGCCCGGATGTGTCACTGGATGTCGTGTTACGTTATCTGCGCCTCAAAGGGGAACTCCCTGATGGCACCGATGACCTGTACGTAGTAGACAAAGACAATTGCTTTTTGGGCTCTCTGCCGATCAGTGTGCTGTTAACCAGTCAGCCAGACAAACTGGTTAACGAGTTGATGAATGAAGAGCGTGAAACCATTCCCATCTCAATGGACGAAAGCGATGTCGCTCAGTTGTTTGAGCGGCATAACTGGATCTCTGCACCGGTCGTAGACGACAACGCACATTTGCTGGGACGTATCACCATCGATGACATCGTTGATGTTATTCGTGAGGACGCCGAACACAGCCTGATGAGTATGGCCGGTCTCGACGATGAAGAAGATACCTTTGCGCCGGTCTGGAAAAGTAGCCGTCGCCGTTCAATCTGGCTGGGGATCAACCTGCTTACAGCGCTGATGGCCGCTTTCGTTGCCAGCTTTTTCGAAGGCACCTTAGATATTTTACCGATACTCGCAGTATTGAATGGCATAGTCCCCAGCATGGGAGGAGTGGCCGGCAGTCAAACCCTGACTTTGGTGATCCGTGGTATTGCGCTGGGACACGTGAACGCCACTAACCAGCGCTTCTTGCTGGGTAAAGAGCTGGCCATTGGCGCCTTGAATGGGTTGCTCTGGTCGTTGTTGATTGCAGGTGTAATAGCCCTTTGGCAATGGGACTTTGTACTCGGGGGTGTGATTGCCTTCGCGATGTTTATGAACCTGGTTGCAGCGGGTATAGCAGGCGCCAGCATCCCGCTCATACTAAAAAGAATGAATATCGACCCAGCACTGGCAGGCAGTGTTGTACTGACCACAGTCACCGACATCGTAGGCATTTTTGCCTTCCTCGGCACAGCAACCTGGCTGCTTGTCTAAGCAGCCAAACGCATACAACTATGGGTTACTGACCTGCAATTTGCATATTCTCTATCAGTACCGAGCCAGTTTGAACAGCACCGCGGGTTTCAATGTCTCCCCCAATCGCCTGAATTGACTTGAACATATCCTTAAGGTTACCTGCAATGGTGATCTCACTGACCGGATATTGGATCTCGCCATTTTCAACCCAGAAACCGGCAGCGCCGCGTGAGTAGTCACCGGTTACCGTATTAACCCCCTGCCCCATTAGCTCAGTCACTAATAAGCCACGCCCCATGGTCCGCAGCAACGCGGCCAGGTCCGGCTCGGTAGCCTGTACCAGCCAGTTGTGGATCCCACCAGCATGGCCCGTACTGCGCATACCAAGGCGTCTAGCTGCGTAGCTTGGCAACAGATAGGTCTCAAGTACGCCTCCTTTGATGATATCACGCTCAGTGGTCTGTACGCCTTCAGCGTCAAACGGACTCGATGCCAGTGCCTGCAACAAGTGTGGCTGCTCTTTGATCGACACACAAGACGAAAAAACGTCAGTGCCCAAACTATCCAGCAAAAAACTCGACTTGCGATACAAAGCACCACCACCAATGGCGGATACCAGATGCCCAAACAGGCTATTGGCAATATCAGCACGAAATACGACCGGTACCCGCATGGTTTCCAGCTTACGACTGTTTAATTTAGCCAGCGTCGATTCTGCTGCCTCTATGCCCACCGCTTTGGCATCTCTCAACTGTGTATGCACACGTGTAATGGAATAAGCATTATCTCGTTGCATCACCCCATTTTCTTCGCCAATCACCATAGTACTTAAGGTGTGTCGGGTACGCGGAAACCCGGCCAGAAAACCATGGCTGTTGCCGTAAACGCGCAGGCCCTGATGGCTGGCGACGCTGGCCCCATCCGAGTTAACAATGCGCTCGTCGTAATTCAACGCCGCCTGCTCTGCTTCAAGACAGCGTTTCACACCTTCTTCAGGCGTCAGTGACCAGGGATGGAAGAGGTCTAAATCAGGCACCACCTCAGGCATTAATTCAGCATCAGCCACACCATTACAGGGATCATCTGATGTAAACTTGGCTATTTCGACCGCCTTTTCCACCACCGAGCGTAACGCTTTTGGACCGAGATCGGCCGTCGAAGCAGAGCCTTTGTGTTGACCAACGTAAACACTCAGCCCCAGGCCACCATCCTGATTAAATTCAATCGTTTCAACTTCTCCCATGCGGGTGCTGACTGACAAACCAGAAGTACGGCTCATCGATGCCTCAGCAGACGTCGCCCCCAGTTGCTTTGCATAGTCCAAAACATCAGACACGGCTTGTTTTACTTCATCAATTTGCGTCCAAATGGGATCTTGTTGCTGGCTCATGTTTTTATTCCACAAATCATAGTACTGCTATAATCCTAACACAGCCTGCGCCGATGCGCTGTGACTCACGCAAAGATTCTGTATGAGACCCTGGGCAAGTTGCGCATTCATGTATGCATTACTGCTTTTTCTGACTTCTGATATAATCTGATCATCAATAACTGAAGTAAGTGCGGTAACATGGCCAAAAAACCTACCCAAGAGCCAGAAGAAGAGATCATTTACGTCTCAAAAAGCGAGTTAAAGCGTGATGCACAGCAATACCATCAACTAGGCGTTGATATCGCGCAATTAGGTAAAAAACAAAGAGAAAAGCTGCCACTCTCTGCTGAGCTGGTTGCAGCGATGGAACTGGCAGACAAGCTGCGCGGCAAACACGATGCCTACCGCCGTCATCTGAACTTTATTGCCAAACAACTGCGTACCACCAGCAATGTAGAAGACTTACAGCAAGGTCTGGATCTGTTACTTAACAGAAACAACCAGGCAGATGTCCTGCTTAATCAAGTAGAACAGCTCAGAGATGAACTGATAGCCAAGGGGGATGAAAAGATCAATACCCTGCTTGAAGCACACCCGACGCTGGAACGCCAAAAGCTCAGACAACTGGTTCGTCAGGCGAAAAAAGAGCATCAGGCAGAGAAGCCCGGAAAAGGTTCTAAAGAGCTATTTCAATTACTCAAAGAGCTGATCCTGCCATAAGCAGAGTAATAGAGCGCCTCGCAGTATCACGCAATTTGGCTGTGATACTGCGGGATGATGTATTAGGCAGTACCGCCTACGGTGAGTTCATCAATTTTAAGACTGGGCTGACCAACGCCAACAGGCACACTCTGACCATTCTTACCACACACCCCAACACCGGTATCCAGCTCCAGGTCGTTACCAACCATAGACACTTTTTGCATAACATCCGGGCCATTGCCGATCAAGGTGGCTCCTTTAATAGGCTGCGTCACTTTGCCATCTTCTATCAGGTAAGCTTCTGAAGCTGAAAATACAAATTTACCCGACGTAATATCAACCTGACCACCGCCAAAGTTAGGCGCAAAGATCCCTTTCTTTACCGAGGCAATGATCTCATTTTGACTATGCTCACCTGGCAGCATATATGTATTGGTCATTCTTGGCATCGGCAGATGTGCATAGGATTCACGTCTGGCATTGCCAGTGGGTGCAACGCCCATCAATCGGGCATTGAGCTTATCCTGCATATAGCCTTTCAGCACCCCCTTTTCGATTAGCACGTTGTAGCCTGCCGGGGTGCCTTCATCATCAATATTCAGTGAACCACGACGGTTATCCATGGTACCGTCATCCACCACAGTGCATAGGCTGGAAGCCACTTGTTCGCCAACTCGCCCGCTAAATGCAGACGCGCCTTTACGGTTAAAGTCCCCTTCAAGACCATGTCCCACCGCTTCATGGAGTAGTACCCCCGGCCAGCCAGCACCTAGTACAACAGGCATCGCCCCGGCGGGTGCATCAACCGCTTCCAGATTTACGCGGGCCTGGTGAACTGCTTTAGTGACATAATGTTGCCAACGCGGTTTGCCGTCGACCAGCTCTCGGAAGTAATTGTAATCCAGACGGGCTCCCCCACCGGCACTGCCACGCTCACGGCGGCCATTTTTCGCCAGTAATACCGAGCAATTTAAGCGCACCAAAGGACGAATATCCGTTGCAAAAGTGCCATCACTGGCTGCGATTAACACTTCTTCGTATACCGCAGACATAGAGCTGACGACTTGCTCCGCTTCAGGAGCTAATTCCCGGATCGCGGCTTCAACTTCTCTCAATAACGAGACTTTATCGGTGTCACTCATGCTCAATAACGGCTGAGTTGCCTCAAATTGGGTCGCCGCTTTAACATCACTGAACACCTGAACCTGTTTATTCTCACCTTGCTGGGCAATACTTCTGGCAGCCATTGCAGCCTGGTTCAGTGCTTCCATATTAATGGCATCTGAGTAACTAAACCCCGTTTTCTCACCACTTACGGCGCGAACACCAACCCCCCGCTCAATATTATAACTGCCCTCTTTCACGGACCCATCTTCCAGCACCCAGGTTTCATGATAACTGGATTGGAAATACAGATCGGCATAGTCCACTTTGTGCTGATGAATGTATGCCAATGTCTGTTGCAATTGCTCCCGGGTTAAGTCACTGTCCGTCAGTAAATGTTGTTCGACGTGCTCGCTACCAAAATTACTCATAAAAATCGCTCTTAAATCGGTTATGTGCCGCTACAGGCATTTTCTGTCGGATGGCATGCAGGTCAGTCAGATCTAGCCGGGCATGAATCACACCTACCTGAGCTGGCGCTTCGCCAAGGCACACGCCCCAGGGGGAAACCACCAGGCTATGACCATAGGTTTGCCGACCATTCTCATGCTCCCCTACTTGCGCGGCTGCCACCACATAGCATTGTGTTTCTATCGCCCGTGCCTGTAACAAAGGCTTCCAATGTGCAGCCCCGGTGACGGTTGTAAAAGCACTGGGTACCAATAATATCTCTGCGCCCTGTTCACGCATCGCCTGATACAGACCCGGAAAGCGTAAATCATAGCAAACGCTCAAGCCCAAACGGCCAAAGGGGCTATCTACCGTGACAATGTCATCGCCGGGGCGAGTCAGAGTTGATTCCCGATATTGTCCGGCGCTGTCAGCGACATCCGCATCAAACAGATGGATCTTATTATAGCGTGCAACTTCGACCCCTTCATTGTTAAACAGCAGACTGGCAGCATAATAACGACCCTGACCATCTGTGAGGGCGATGGTGCCCGCAGCCAGCCAGATATTAAAGTCCCGGCAAAGCTGCTGAATTTGTCTGATCCAGTCATCATTACTTTGGGCTTGTGCAAGCGTTTGCTGAGGGGTCTGGCAAAACGCCAGCCATGATTCGGGTAAACACACCAGCGCAGGTTGCTTCAGTGTTTGCTGACTGAGTAAAGCTGCTAACTGCTTAAGATTCTCCTCAGGGTGTATTCCTGAACACATCTGCACAACATAGATATGACCGCTTTTCATGGTTGTTCCTCCTGACCTGCCTCTGAGTCCGGATTGCCGGGACCCGCCTCGGCTTCCACAGGCGCTTCGGTCTGTGTATCTGACGCGCCTTGCTGTGGCGTCTGCTCGCCTAGTCTGGATATATCTGCTTGCGTGTCTGAGGCTTCTTCGCCTTGAGGGACAACGGGCTGCCCCGATTTCTCAGGCTGTGACCCCGGCGGCTTAGGTAACTCGACCTCACGGCTCTTACGATCCAATTCGGTCACCACAGGTTCTTCCATCGTGCCAGTCACTTTAAATTTAATCTCAGAGATCACCCGTGCCGAGTGGATCACTTTATCAAGGGCCAGTGCCGCAAGACCCGTTACCGGATTCACCATCCACCCCACAATAACAGGTAAACTCGACGTAACCTGCGGAGCGACTGATAGCTCGTAGTCAATAGCTTTGCTATTGAGATCAGCATATCCTCTGACTGACAAGTCGGCTGGCACCCCATCCAACTGGGTATCCTCAGTATACACAACCCCTTTGTCGAGCTGGAAAGTGCCGTCAATGCGGTTATAGAAAAACCCTTTGGCAAACACATCTCGAAAGTCCAGTTTGAGTTTACGAACCAGTGAATCCAAACTTAGTAAAGAAAACACCCGTGTGCCCTGATCACTGATCTCAGCCAGGTGCCCTTCACCCAATTGCCATTTTACCGTTCCGTCCAGTGTAGCTACATCAAACTCATAAGGTGCATCTGCCCAGCTCAGTTCAAATTCAATGTCTGCACTGGAGTCCTGGACGCTGGAAGTAATATCAAACTCTTCCATTAACTGACCAAAGTCGCTGCTGGTCAGCGTGCCATTAAAGTGCGAGCGGCCATTATGCCAACCACCCGTACCTTGCAGCACATGATCCCCTTTATCCACCTGCAAGCGAGTGATCTGCAGCGCTTCACCGTCGCCTTGTAAAGCCAGATTCACTCTATCCAGCTGATACTGGGTTATACGGCAATCATCGCAGTTAAATTCTATCGCCGGAATGTTCGTTAGCCACTGCAATGATGCCTCAGGGGCAGTGTCTGAATCATCGATGGTAGCCGTTTCTGTTGTGGTGCTCTCGTCCGTCGTCTCAAGCGGGTTGAGCCGTAAATAGTCCGCTTGTATCTGGATTGGTTGCGCTGCATTATCATTGGGAAACTGCACTTGCGCTCTTAATTCCCTGGCATTCAACCGTGCCAAAAGCCCACTGGTTTGCGGACGAAGACTTAACTCAAAGTCATTTACACCGAGGTCAAAGGCATTCAACTGGCCTATCTGTGCACGCAGCGCATCAAAGGCAGGTAATATACCCGGCTGCTCCGACGGCTGATCTACCTGTTCAAGAATGCGGTCAATGAATGGCAGCCAGGGTGCCAGTGTAAGTTGAGGTTGAGTGATAGCCACGTTGAAACCAGGCTGACTTAATGCTCGATTATTCTCAGCAAAAACAAGCTGAGCACGTTCAATCAAACCACTGTTATTATCTAAAATGCCATCAAAATAGAGCTGTTCACCGAGTGTGACACTGATCAAATTAGAGATGTCGTCGCCACGTACCTGTGCCGTTAACTGCATACGCTCGTCTGCCAGCTTGCCAACCGGTGCCGGCAATTCAATACTGGCACCCTGTAAGTCGGATTTAAAGTTTGCCTGATAACTGAAGCCCTGTTCAGTGAAATCCAGCAAGACCTGCCCGGCCAATAAGGCATTGCCGGTAATAAAGTCGTCCATCAAGCCCTGTGTGAGCGGCAGCAACTTATCGCTGGCTGCACTCAAACGCGTCTCAATCCCAAGCTGATAACGGGCACTGTCGCCCTGCCCTGACAAGCTGAAAAGTAACGGCATCCCTCGCCACAACGCCCGGGTATTTTCCAGCTCAATGTTATCATCAATAAACTTCAGCGTGCCGCTTAGCTTGTCAAGCGCCATGCCTGGCTGTTCAAGATAGAGCGCATTGTCCTTGAATTCGACCGCCCCCAGAACATTAACATCCAGCGACGCTAAATCAATCAACAGGTCGACATTGCCTGTAACATCACCCTGAACCTGTGCGACTTGCAGAATATTCGCTAACGGATCGGCGATTGGTGTGGCATTGAAAAACGGTGCCAGCGTACTGGCTTCTGTGGTGTGCAGGATATTGACGGTCAGCAAATTTGTTTGTTCGAGATCAGCCAGACTAACCACTACGCCACGGTTCAATGTCTGGTTCAACAGCTCACCGCTATTAACTGTGATATCCATTCGCTCATCAGCAAAGTGCAATGTCACGTCACCATTGTGTAGAGCAGCCCAATCCGGAGCGAAGGCAAACTTAGCCTGATCAATCCGTGCCAGAACTTCAAAACGACCATGATGTCCGCGGTACGGAAATTCTGTCAACGGCCCTGACAACAAAACCTGAGTGTGTCTGAGTCGGCCACCCTGGATCCCACTATTAAGGTAATTGACCAGGTTTTCATTCATCAGTTGTAGCGGGAAATAGCGGCCCGCAATACTGGCATCGCCGCCAAATACATCGGCATATAAATCCAGCACAGGCTCTTCAAGCAAGCGTAAGTGCATTTCCAACGCAACGCTTAAATCCTCATTACTGAGCCACAGGTTATCCGACTGCACATGCCATTTATGTGCGTCATCCTGGTAAAAATGAATGTCTCCGTTGAGTTCTTTGACGGCGATTGGGGCAATAAACTGTTCTTCTACCAACAAAGCCTGATCTTGTGCACTGAGACTGAGCACACCGCGTTCTGGCGTGAGCATTAACTCGGCATTGAGCCCGGAGAATCCCGGAATCCCTCCGAGTTGTCGCCAGCCAGCTTCCTCTAACGCGAGCCACAACGACATGGGTGTATCACTGCCCATTGTCACTCTGGCGGCGGTTATCTGGCCAGCAGGAGATAACGCTTCTACTTGCTTCGCCCAGTCGAAGTGTGTGAGCGACAGTAACTGAGTGACATACCCCAGATCCAGGCCCTGCATCCACAGCGTGCGTTCACTGTTGCTAAAATGTCCCTCAATACTAAGCGGTGTGGGGCTTTGTTCATTTTGAGATAGCAGCAACTCAGAGCTACTTAAGGTCCAGCCATTTTGCCCCGGTTGCAAATGCACAGCACCACCTTGCACGGCCAGCTGCTTGTGAGTTTGCTCCTGTTGCCAGCTGATACTGCTCGGTAACCAGTTGACCAGAATATCGTTGAACTTGCCCTGTTCCAGTCGCGCCCAGAGTTGCATATTCACACTCGAACTGGCTGTTTGGTATTGCGGGTCAAGATACGTTTGCAGCCAGCTCATCAGCTCAACTTGCTGTGCATCAATGAAAATATCACCGGCCATTGCACTAAGCTGCTGACCATGAAAACGAAAACGCGCGTTTAGCTGGCCTTTGGCAAGACCTGGAAAGGAGATTTGCCCTTCACCATTGTGCACATCGGTACTGTTTTGCCAGATCAGATCCGGCACCAGTAGGGTGTGTGATTTGTCGTCCGCAACCAGTAAAGTCACCTGACTATTCTGAACTGCAAAATGGCCCGTATCGCCCAAAAACAGCTCTTCAATCAGCGCCTGTTGTTCAAACTCACCACTGCCACCTTCCATACTTTGCGCCATGGCCTGAATATCAACGGTGGCGTCAAATCCATCCAGCACAAAATAGTTAGATACCAGTCGCCACTGCCGGACTGACTCGACCAGGTTCAGCTGCAAACTGGTTTGTGCGATATGCAAAGAGATTGGAGAGCGGACGTTGTCTTCAAAACTGACATCACGCAACACCAGCGCCGGGCCATTGCCCTGCCAACTGGCGCTAATGCTGCCAATGTTTAACTCAACCCCGAGCTGCTGGTTAACCAGCGATTCAATATCCTGTTTATATTCATTGGCGTAAGGCAGGCTGTATTTGACCACCGAAACAAGCACGGCAAGCAGCACCAATGTGACAGCAAACACTTGCCACATTTTTCGTACACAAAAAAAACAAACCGCCTTAACTTGCATCGTGTCACTACATCATGACGACATCAAACTGCTCCTGGCTATACAGGCTCTCAGTCTGAATACTGACCTGCTTACCAATAAACAGCTCCAATTCGGCCAGGTTATGGTATTCGTCATTGACCAACGCTTCACTGACCGCCGGTGACGCATAAACCATGAACTTATCGGCATCATAAGCGCGATTTACGCGGACAATTTCGCGTAAAATTTCGTAGCAGACGGTTTCAACGGTTTTAAGAGAACCTCGGCCAGAACAAGCCGGACACACGTCACACAAAATATGTTCCAGACTCTCGCGGGTGCGCTTACGGGTCATCTCAACCAACCCAAGGGCAGATAAGCCATTGATATTGGCCTTGGCGCGATCTTTCGCCAGGGCTGTTTCGAGTGAATGCAATACCCGGCGCTTGTGCTCATCAGAAATCATATCGATGAAATCGATGATGATGATACCGCCCAGGTTGCGTAACCTAAGCTGCCTCGCGATGGCCGATGTAGCTTCAACATTGGTATTAAAAATCGTTTCTTCCAGGTTGCGATGACCGACGAATGCACCCGTATTCACGTCTACCGTGGTCATGGCTTCAGTTTGATCAAAAATCAAATAACCGCCTGATTTCAATTCAACCTTACGATGTAGCGCTTTTTGAATTTCAATTTCAACATCAAACAGGTCAAAGATTGGGCGCTCCCCAGGGTAATATTCCAGCGTTTGTGACAACTGAGGTACAAACTCCTCAGTAAAATCCTTAAGTTGCTGATAGGTCAGTTTGGAATCGACTCGGATGCGCTCCATGTCTTCACCGACATAGTCTCTGAGGGTACGAAACGCCAGAGTGAGGTCTTCATGAAGGATGCTGGCTTTGCTGGTTTTCTGTCGGCGTTTGATGATTTTTTGCCACAGCTTTTTGAGGAATTCAGCATCGTGTTGAAGCTCCGCTTCTGCTGCACCTTCGGCTGCCGTACGGACGATAAAGCCACCATTTTCATCATTGTACTGAGCAACAATTTTTTTCAGACGGCTGCGCTCTTCTTCGGTTTCAATACGCTGACTGACGCCCACATGAGTGGCATCCGGCATAAATACCAGATAACGCGAAGGAATGGTGATGTCTGTGGTCAGTCGGGCACCTTTAGTACCAATGGGATCTTTCACCACCTGCACCATAATAAACTGGCCTTGTTTTACCAGCTCCCGGATATCCTGAACCTTCTTAATTGGCTGATCGTCGACCCCTTCTTCAATCGACGCACTGTTTACAATATCTGAAGCGTGCAAAAATGCGGCTTTCTCAAGGCCTATGTCAACAAACGCAGCCTGCATGCCCGGCAGAACCCGACTGATTTTACCCAGGTATATATTGCCGACAATCCCCAGGTTACCAACCCGCTCAACCTGCACTTCTTGCAGTACACCGTTTTCAATGAGTGCAACCCGGCTTTCGCTGGGGGTCACATTGATCAATAACTCACTACTCATCTACACCCGCCATAAATGCTTTAATCAGTTCATCCGTTTCGTATAAAGGTAAGCCGACAACGGCAAAATAGCTACCAGATAACTGAGTCACGAATCGCCCTCCCAGTCCCTGAATGCCATAGCCCCCCGCCTTATCTTGCGGCTCACCACTGTGCCAGTATTGCTCAATTTCCTGTTCACTCAAGGGTTTAAATGTAACATCTGTTATCACAGTCTGGCTTAGCACACGTTTTGTATCCGCAACGGCAATCGCCGTCATCACCTGATGCGTTTGCCCGGATAACGCCTTCATCATAGCAATAAAGTCGTTTTGATCTGTGGGTTTGCCCAGCGCCTGCTGCTCAAGTACCACGATTGTATCACTGCCCAGTACAGGCGCATCCTGATAACCCATCGCTACACCACTGGTGGCTTTCAGGCGCGCCAGACGTTCAACATAAGCCAGCGGTGCCTCGCCGGGCAAGCGGCTTTCATCCGCATCCACTGCAAATTGTGAAAAGGTATAACCAAGCTGAGTCAACAATTCACGTCTGCGTGGTGATGCTGATGCCAGATAAAGTGTTGGTGTCATTAACGGATCCTAAAATGCCTGCGATATTTACGTAACAACAGGAAAACCCAGGGCCAGCACAGCATACCCACCAAAGCTGGCCATAAATATCTGGGATTAAAATAAATGTCTAGCAGGAAGTGATTCAGCCAAAACTGCAGTAGGTGATACAGCGCTAAAAACAAGCCAATGAGCACCGCCTGCTGCCAAATTGAGAAGTTTCTGATCTTCTGAAAGTTACTGGTCGTAATGTACAAACAGATAGAATAGGTCAGTGAATTCACGCCCAACGGTGATCCTGTTGCCAGATCCATTATCAGCCCGGTACACCAAGCCCAACCAATATTCACACGATGCGGCAAGGCAATAGACCAGTACATCAATACCAGTAAGACCCAATCAGGACGGAATGGTTCAATGGAGAACGGTAGCGGCATCAACGCCATAATTAAGGCAATAAACAGGCTTAGGGCGACCAGGGAGTAACTTCGGTTCATGCCTCAGGCTCCTCTTTGGCCATCTTACCCAGGATCACGAGCAAACGAATACGATCAAGCTGTGCCACGGGCTCAGCATACACTTTAGAGAAAGGCAGACCTTCATCGCGATCAATTTCTGTGACCACAGCAACGGGATATCCCTCTGGAAAGGTGCCGCCTAATCCCGATGTGACCAAAATATCTCCCAGACGAATATCCAGACTGTGTGGCACATGCTGTAACTGCACCAGATTGATCTTGCCAGTACCTTCGACCACAGTGCGCACGTCATTGCGCAGGATGCGTACGGGCGTTGCATGGGTCGTGTCCGTCATAAGTAACACGCGTGATGTGGTACTGCCCACTTGGGTCAGTTGTCCGACGATGCCCATTTCATCAATCACAGGCTGCCCTTCCAGCACCCCATCTATGGCACCTCGATTCACCACCACCTGATGGCTGTATCGACTCGACCGGACCGACAAGACTTCTGCAATCAGACGCTCTCTTTGCTGGCGGGAAGACGCCCCCAGTAATGCACGCAATTGCTGGTTCTCACGTAGTAAAAACTGGTACTGTTGAAGCTGTTCGCTTTGTAACAGCTGCTTTTTTCGTAAGGCTTCATTTTCCTGAAACAACCGGTCACGGGTATCCAGGCTTTTCGCACCCAGTGAAAAGACTTCATAGGGGACATTCGCCACGTAGAGCAGCGGACTTACCAGCGTATTGAGACTAGTCCGAACCAAAGTACCGCCTGAGGTATATCTATCACCAAGGATCAACAGTACGCTTAGCACAACTGCGACAGTAAGTCGCAGTTGTAGAGAAATGGTCCGTCCAAATAACAGGTTCATCAGTCGTAACTAAATACGTCACCACCGTGCATGTCTATCATTTCCAGTGCTTTACCACCACCACGGGCGACACAAGTCAATGGATCTTCTGCAACGACCACCGGGATGCCTGTTTCTTCCATCAACAGACGATCAAGGTCTTTCAGCAGTGCACCACCCCCTGTCAGCACCATACCATGCGCTGAGATATCAGAGGCCAGTTCTGGTGGAGATTGTTCCAATGCAACCATCACGGCACTGACAATACCCATGAGCGGCTCTTGCAGCGCTTCCAGAATTTCGTGTGAGTTCAATGTAAAAGAACGCGGTACACCTTCAGCCAGGTTACGACCACGCACTTCAATCTCAACCGGCACCTCACTCTTAAACGCTGAACCAATTTCGTGTTTGATATGCTCCGCGGTCGCTTCACCAATCAGGCTACCAAAGTTACGACGCACATAGTTGATAATGGCTTCGTCAAACTTGTCACCGCCAATACGAACAGACGATGAATAAACCACACCATTCAAAGAGATGATTGCCACTTCTGTGGTACCGCCACCGATGTCGACGACCATAGAACCCGTTGCCTCAGACACAGGCAGGCCAGCACCAATTGCCGCCGCCATCGGCTCTTCTATGAGATAGACTTCTCTGGCACCGGCCCCCATCGCAGATTCGCGGATGGCACGTTTTTCAACTTGTGTTGCGCCACAAGGCACACAAATCAAAACACGCGGGCTGGGACGCATAAAGTTATTGTTGTGTACCTGTTTGATAAAATGCTGGAGCATTTTTTCGGTGACGTAGAAGTCGGCTATCACACCGTCTTTCATTGGTCTGATGGCCTTAATATTGCCTGGTGTCCGCCCCAACATTTGCTTTGCTGCTGTGCCCACAGAAGCGACGCTCTTAGGTCCACCAGCACGCTCCTGACGGATCGCCACAACAGAAGGCTCGTTCAACACGATCCCTTCTTCTTTCACATAAATCAGGGTATTGGCCGTACCTAAGTCGATCGACAGGTCGTTTGAAAATAGTCCACGTAGTTTTTTAAACATGAGGCTGGGTAACCTTTAAAGAATTCTTTTTGCAAACCATACAGTGGCTCAGGCCACTGCGTTGAAATATTTCACTCTGTGTCTGTAACACAGCTGCACAGGCATGAATAACGCCACCTCATTGGCATCATTAAACAGCCTTAGCGTTCTCTTACTAATCTAAATCCAATGTAGTTGGCCCGGAAATCAGGAGCCAGGGCCAAACGCGTAGAAACACGTGCAAGGCTTGGCGCAAAGTTCCAGGCGCCGCCACGTACCGTTACGTCGTCCTGCGAAGCACGCTTTTGCGTCCACTCCCAGACATTACCCACGGTATCATAGAGCCCATAAGCATTGGCAGAAAACTGACCGACCGGCGCAGGGCTTTTGTTTGACCATTCGCTGCCACACCAGCCACAGTTAGCCTGGTTGCGGCCTATTTCATTGCCCCAGGGGTATTCCGAGGTAGTATCACCGCGCGCGGCATATTCCCATTCAACTTCATTTGGCAAACGGTATTGCATCCCCTGATCGCCAGATAACCAGTTTGCGTAAGCCTTGGCATCTTCATATGAGACACACACGACCGGAAAGTCATCTGCTTGCTCATAACCTGGCGAACGCCAGCTAAAGTCTATTTCCCAGACAGGTTCGCCATTTTTATAATGCGCACACCCCTTGCCTTTCTCAGCTTCAGTAACATACTGAGAGCTATCAATAAAACGTCGGAACTCGGCAACTGTAACTTCTTTGCTCTGCATGACATATGAATGGCTGAGCACTTTTTCTACCACAGGGCGCTCATTCGCCAGGCCATTGCCTGTCAGGTCGCCCATTTTGAAGCTACCAGCCGGAATGATCACGGTTTCGTTAATGATCCTATCCGGATTCACGACTGTAACGGGTTGAGGTTGTGCTATCGCGACTTGTTGTACTGGTTGAGTTTGCTCGCTTTTTGGTGTCGGTGCAGCAATCGACTCAGGCTTTTTTACCAGCCGGGCATTTAAGGTCCGGGCTCGTCGCAAATTCAGGTTAGCCTTGTATGGCTCATACCCCAGTTTGCGTACCTCAATGTCATGCATACCCGCGGGCAGATTCACCACAAGTTTAGTGGAACCATAGCTAACACCGTTAATAAAGACTTCGTCGTCATACACATTAGAGCGTAAGGTCAGCTCTACTTCACGATTTTTGGGTGGTTGAGGTGCGATATCCGCTGTGATATCCGGGGAAGCTGGTCGTGTTGCGACACTGACCACAGGCGTACTTTTTGACAATTCATTTGAAAATGTCAGCTGTTCATCGCTGTACGTAGTCGGATAGCTGGCCTGATAACCCAGCGCCAACGGCGAACCGTATTCGCTGCAGTAGCGATTATCCAGATTGAGCAAACTACACAGACGGCTGTTATTGACATCTCCGCGCATCGTCACGCTCAGGTTAACACTATAATTCCCCTGACCACTGAATGCGCTGCCAACCACGTGGCTACTCACTACCTGCACCTGCGCACCTGCCAGGTGACGCTTTGGCTCTACCACGCGCTGCTCAGTCAAATTTGCAAAGATTTGGTCAATAAAGTGCTTGGTTGCTTTTTGCAGACCCAATTGCTGACCGCGTTGTTCACACGCCGCTAAGGTTTCGGTACGTTTACAGTTGATGGTGTGATCTACTTCAAGAGTGCCTTCGCGGCTAAACTCGTTACGTAAACGTTCAATCCGGGCGGTACTCAACTGGTCATTCAAACCAGCAATGGTGTTCACGAGCGTATGCTTGGTAACGCGGATTTGCTCTATGTCTTTGCGATGTGATGCAATCGCCGCCAACTGCATCACTATGTCTTCTTTATTCTGTTTGTGCTCTGCAACTGCCTGCTGATATCTGCTCTGTGCCGCTGAGATATCCAGTGAGGGGTCATCAATCAGACGTCGATAGATATCATTCATTGCATCAAGTGCCTGATTCTTTTCTTTATCCAGCTCCGCCGAACGCTGTCGCAGCAGGTCGAGCTGTGCTTGTAAGCGCGTTTCTTCACTCAGATGCTTATCGAGTACCTGAGTATAGTTATCTAATTCAGCTTGCTTTTCAGTGCGCTCAGATTCAATGGCAGTCACAGTTGCAGTATCTTGCGCCGACACACTTAAAGATAAAAGGGTCGCAGAGACAAAAAGAGATAAAGGAGCAATTTGCATAAATTCCATTCCCAACAGCGGCAGTTGTTTGGTCTTTGTTATTTTTTATAATTTAGCGCTTAATGCTATGTACTTAAGAAGCAAAACACAAGCCTAGCACAATTAATATCTGAGTTTACAACTATTAGCCACTTCCTTACCAGTGTTCTACCAAGATTTTCATGAAATAATAGCGGCTATTCGACACGAAACGACACAGACAGAACCTGAGATGGATAAGCTTGATTTTCCTGAATCGCCATTACAACAGATCCGCGCGCCAGAACTCGACGCTGCGGGTGTTTCACTGCACATCAAACGCGATGATCTGCTCCATCCAACAATCCAGGGAAACAAGTGGCGTAAGCTCAAATATAACCTCAAAGCAATGAAGCAAGCACAAAAATCAGCCTTGCTCACTTTTGCCGGTCCCTTTTCCAACCATCTTTATGCGACAGCCATGGCCTGTAAGCAATTTGGAGTCCAGGGAAGTGCCATTATCCGAGGCCCACAACTAGACCAGAATAACCCGACTATCCGCTTTGCCAATGCCTGTGGCATAACGCTGCATGCAGTTACTCGCCAGGAATATAGATTACGCAATGACCCCGATTATCTGGCACAGTTGCAACATCAATTTCCAGACACTTTTATCATTCCCGAAGGGGGCAGTAATCAATATGCCCTGCAAGGTTGCAGGGAACTGGCTCAGAGTCTGCCTGAAAGTAATTTTGTTTGCTGCGCGGTCGGAAGCGGCGGCACATTGGCAGGGATGCTTGACGGGCTAAGTAGCGACTGTCAGTTGCTCGGGATCAGTGTGTTAAAAGGGGCTCAGTACCTTAGTGATGAAGTACAGAGGCTAAACCCGCATGCGGCGCAGCGCACTAACTGGCAGATTTTGCATGACTATCATGATGGCGGTTACGGTAAATTTTCAGCCTCGCTGTGGCAATTTTGTCTGCGTATGCGCCAGCAACATGCACTGCCACTGGAACCGATCTACACCGGCAAGCTAATGTATGCCGTGTGGCAACTCATTGAGCAAGGGTATTTTCCACGTGGCAGTCGCGTTACCGCTATCCACAGCGGCGGGCTGCAAGGCTTAGACGGCCTGCGCTACCGCAAACTCATCTAGCCCCTTACTCACAGGGCAGGCATTACAGGCTTTGCTCCAGCTGTAACAATGGCGCGCTAAAGTAATAACCCTGCGCGCCGTCCACACCCAGTTTTGTAATACACTCAAACTCTTCTTTGGTTTCTACGCCCACCGCATAAACCGGCACGCCGAGCTCTTTGGCCTGAGCAACAATTTGGCGCACAACACTGCGCCGCTTCGCTGAATGGTGCACTTCGTGAATGAGCTCAAATGCCAGTTTGAGTGCCGTCACTTGACCAAACCGACGCAGAGCTTCAAGTTTTAATGGCGCGTTGACATGGTCCAGAACAAACCGGCATCCAGCTTCAGACACGCCCGTCAGTACCTGGCAACAATACTCTTCATGCTGGTAAAAATCCTGAAGTGCCAGCTCAAAAGCAATGTCACTTGTCCGGCCTGAGGTCATCACTTGTTCACGCAACCAGTCAATGAACTCCACATTACTCCAGTTAAGGACATGCAGGTTTACACTCACAGAAAAGCCAGCGGGTTCTTTAACGAGCGCGTTGAGTGCATGACGTAAAATGGTCTTATCCAGCAGCATCAGATGCTCTGCCCGATGAATTTTATGAATAAATTGCCCCGCAGACATCAGTCCCAGAGATCGGTGGCGCACCCGTAGCAAGGCTTCGCTTTGGATCACATCTTGTTGCGCAAAGCCAAATAACGGCTGAAAGAACAACATAAACCGTCCAGCTTTAATGTCATCCATAATCTCACTTTCCGCCCGACGCAAACTGGTGCTCAAAGTATGATTCAATGGCATAACATGAACATGTTGCCAGACGTTACTTTGCGCAATACTCAGTGCAGAACGTACGACCTGATATACCATTGCCTGATCTGCGCCTTTGGTATAAAAACACACGCCACATTTCACTGCACTGCGCGACAGATCAGGGCGAAATGTGAGTAACGCCTGGTACACCACTTCATGGATGCGCCTCGCCAGTGCATCAACATCTACTTTATCAACGGGTGCTAATGTCATCACCAACGCACCAGAGGATAAATACTTACATGAACAGCGCTCGTACTTTGAGAAACAGCGGGCCAGCGTCACACTAAAATGACTTTGCGGATCCAACTCTTCTGGCAAGGTTTGACGCCACTTCAGCATTGCGAAAACAGACACCTTACGGCTCGCTTCTACGGCGTTTGCCTGAGTGTCCGGGGATAATTCAGAGGTAATAGCCCGGGCTTGTGCGGCAGACAGCTCTGCGCGCGGGAGACTGCCCATCCACCTGGAGAGTAAATATCCCGCGACCAACATCAAACAGTTCATAAACAAGACAACTGGTAAACAGTCTTGCAAAATAGGTGCGGGAGAAAGGTATAGCGCTGTATCAGCAAACTGAAATTTGACGCTTTCTGTCGCCCAAAGCCAGAGACTGGATGTCTGTCCTTCATCTGCAAACCCATAATGATGTACCAGGGTAGAAAACTCACTGACCCGATCACTACTCACGGTGGCGTCTAATTGCGCGAAGTGGCTTTGTAACTGGCCCGCTTGCTGAACTATCTGTGCATGGGTAAATTGCCATAATGCGCCGTTGACCAGTAGCCAGACAACCACAATCACCGCGCGTACACCCCACCCGGTAAAGACTTCTTTGTCAGCTTTTATTAATCGACGCATGCTGCTACACAAGCCAGTAAACCCTGTATCAAGTTTTGTTCAAGACAGGCTAAAACTCAAGTTGCCTGGAGCAGATTCCTCAGCGAGTGAATAAACACTGCCAGACCTGCGTTATAGCGATATTGCCTTCATCCACTAACCTGCGCTTCAAAACCCGACTTCTGCTGACTAATCCCCACTCCCTCCTCTCCGTGCTATCTCTTTGTTCCTGACACACCTCAGTTACGGCATGAGTAACCATGAGTTCCAATATAAAACTACATTGTAGTAATAATAACTTGCAGGAAATTACTATTTTGTAGTAAAAATAAGAAAAATAAATTTTAAAGACTTCCTGTTATGTCTGAAAAAGATAAATTCTTAGGTGAATTCGAACAAATGACGATGCTTGCATTACTGCAACTTGACGATGAAGCGTATGGTGCAGCGATTAGACAACTATTGGCAGAACAAGTGAATCGCAATGTCGCCATTGGCGCACTTTATTCAACACTAGAGCGATTAGAGCGTAAAGGAATGGTGGAATCACGGCTGGGTGAAGCCACAGCGCAGCGAGGTGGACGAGCAAAACGCTATTTCAAAGTGACAGCACAAGGCCACAGTGCACTTAAACGTGCCAGGCAGGCCATGGACACTTTATGGCAAGGACTCTCTCTTCGACATGCTTTATGCCAGGAGGGGGAGCTATGAGCCTCTACTCTGACAAAGAACCTGATATCAAACCGCCAGCATTGGCAAATAAAGTCCTCTCTGTGTTGCTTCCTAATCGGCTACTAGAAAGCGTTCTGGGCGATCTCGAAGAAGAGTTTAATATATTGGCAAAGCAGAATATTAAGCGCGCAAATCAGTGGTATTGGCAACAGACTCTTGAAACAAGCATGATTTATCTACAGAAGAAATTGGCTTCTATTGAATTGTTGGGGCGATTAAATTTTTACTTACCACTTATCATGTTCATTATGGCTGCAGGTTTAATTGTTTTGCTGTCCATATTGAGCGACCCTACCTCTATTTCTGACACATTTTGGGATGAATTATTACAAGGGAAAATTCATACAGCACTATTTAGTGCGCACTTTTGGCAAAATTTTTGGGACATTTTACTGCTGGCTGAATGGGGGATGTTTATACATTTCGAGTCTTTACTCATCTCATTCTTCAGTATCGCAATGCTCCTCTATTTATATAAGAAACAACACGCTTCCATCATAAAACTTGCTGTATGTGGTTATTCACTTGCTTTCATTCCTTACATATGGAGCATCATGCATATCGCAAATCATCACTTTGAAGCAAACCAAATAGGACCCATTGTCGCGACGGGTGTGCTTTGCCTTTTATATCTGCTGCCCCCAGTAAGCTACATGATCCATCGCAAATTAAAGCAGTTACAAGCAGATCATCTTGAATTTGGTCAATAAAATAGAACTATAGGGAGAAGTTATGGCTCGCGTGAAATACACTCTGCTGCTGCCTTTGATTGTCTGTAGCTTTGCAAGCATCAGTAATGAAGTACAGTTAAAGCCAATAAATAAAACGGCACCCACAGCCAGCGCTGAGGAAGCAATCATACAACACTGGAGACAACCTGAAATAAATCGTGAATTTTGGGACATCTCGGTACTGCCACAAGCGTTCATTGATGTTAAGCCTGCCCCAAGAAAAGATGGCTTAGCCGTTGGTGAGCTGGGCATTGATGGCGGTAAAAAAGCCACTATTCTTACACTGGCTGATGAACTTGCCAAAGGACAGCACGGTAATTATGACAGCCTCTTAATTCACCACAAAGGCAAGCTAGTATTTGAGTCATATTACCTCAGGGGACGCGTAGATTTATCTCACCCCCAATCATCCGTTACTAAAGCTTACACAGGCATGCTGCTTGGTCGTGCCATTCAACTGGGCTACCTCAGCATGGATGATTTAGACAAACCCGTGGCAGGTTTCCTGGACAAACTGGACGCTACAAAATTTGTTGATGGTGCAAGCCATATTACATTACACCAGGCTTTAACCATGACAACAGGTCTTAGGATCAGCGATGCAACCCGTAAGTCTTTGCTGGAACGCCCTGAATTAGTCACAGGTCAAAAAGAAATTCAATTTCTTTTCGAACACAGCGCCCCCATAACACCCGAGTCAAAAGGCTTTTATTACGATATTGGTCCTCAGCTTATTATGCAGGTACTTGCGGCTGTAGTCCCCGGCAATATTGAAACATTCATTAAGACAGAGTTATTGGGGCAACTAAACATCACAAATTTTGCCTGGAAAACTGCACCGAGCGGCTTGCCTGAATCGATATGGCGGTCGAGTTTAACATCCAGAGACATGATCAAAATGGGTATACTCGCAGCAAATAAAGGCAAATGGCAAGGCAAGCAAATAATCAACCGTGATTTTATGACCAGATCCACCAGTAAACTTTTCACCACGGGAGATGATGAGATTTTCGGAGATGGCAAAGACGTCTCTAATCAGGGTTATGGCTATTATTGGTGGAGTTCTGATCTTCAGTACAAGGATAAAAAATATTCGAGTGTCTCTGCACAAGGCGGAGGAGGCATATACATCATTTTAATAGAAGAATTAGACCTAATTATTGCCATAACGGCGCATCACGTGGACCATGCCACACAACAAATTGTCGCTGAACAGATTTTGCCTGCCTTTATCGAATAGCGTCACAGATAACGGATCATTGATATTTCAATAAACCAAAAAAGCCGCTGACTAGCGGCTTTTTTAGTTGTACTTCAACACGATATTTCAGTCTTTGACTAGAATGGAATATCGTCATCAAAGTCAATGGGCGGTTCCATTGGGTTGCTGGCGCTGCCACTTGCATTGCTGCTGGCACTGCCACCTGCATTGCCTTGCTGAGGCGCAAACCCACCTTGAGCAGGCGCATTATGCTGCGGTTGCTGTCCCATTGACTGACCACCGCCAAAACCACCGCTTTGCTGTTGGTTATGTTGAGGCTGTTGAGACTGCTGAGGCGCGAATCCACCTTGCTGCTGTTGTCCGTACTGAGACTGACCACCCTGATTCGCATTATTGCCATAGTTGGACTGACCATAGTTTTGGCCGCCCTGTTGACCACCCTGGTACTGGCCGCCACCTTGTTCACCACGGCCGCCCAGCATTTGCATCTGACCACCCATATCAACAACGATCTCTGTGGTGTAACGTTCCTGACCACCTTGATCTGTCCACTTACGCGTCTGTAAGCGACCTTCGATATAGACTTGTGAGCCTTTACGCAGGTACTCACCTGCTACCTCTGCCAGCTTACCGAATAGCACAACACGATGCCATTCAGTGCGCTCTTGCATCTGACCTGTGTTTTTGTCTTTCCAACTGTCGGTCGTTGCAATACTGATGTTCGCTACGCCGTTTCCGTTAGGCATATAACGTACTTCAGGATCTTGGCCTAAATTACCAACCAAAATAACTTTGTTTACACCGCGTGCCATGGCACCCTCTCCTCACACTATTGCAAGCTAGCGCAAGCCCAGGGCTTGCTTTGCTTGGTTTAAATCAAATTCTTTATCGTTTACTTTCAAGTAGGTACGATTTTCTTCACTGACAACGGTCGCTTCGATGACCCCGGGTAATGCGACCAGCTGATCCGCCAAAGCATCGGCTTTTTCAGGCTCATCAACCTCAGTAACAAAACTGAGTGTTTTACTTCGCACCGGGATTTGCATACGCCACGCAATAAATAGCCATATTACCCCAATTGCCGCAGCCGCAGCAAACACAGTTTGAGGATTAAAATGCTGGGCCAGGTAGCCGCCCATCACGCCACCCGCAAATGCGCCAAAAAACTGCGAGGAGGAAAAGACCCCCATCGCCGAGCCTTTTTGAGTGGCAGGTGCAATACGCGATACCAACGCAGGCATCGTTGCTTCCAAAAAGTTAAAAGCAATAAAATACACTGTCATTGCTACTGCAATGCCGATCAACGAGTTTGCCGCGGGAATCAACGCCAGTGTGCTCACCACCAGCAGCGCAATCGACGCTAAAAATACCTGCTTCTCTTTTTGTTTGCGGATCGCCACTATCATCAGTGGGGCCATCAAAACAAACGCGAGTAATAAAACCGGAATATACAATTGCCAATGATCTTGCGCGGCTAAGCCGTCGGCAATAAGCTGGCCCGGAAGCGCAACAAACAAGGTGGTCAATGTTAAGTGTAGCAGCAACACCCCAAGGTCCAGTCTGACCAGCTGCGGATGGCGCACCAGTTTACGAATATCCGTCATGCTGGCGACGGTATCTCCTTTTGGTGCGCGATTTACAGCGCCAGGCACTATAAACAACACGATCCCGATCCCCAGCAATGCCAACGCGGCGGTCAGCCAGAAGATCCCCGCAATGCCAAACGCCGCGGCAACCATTGGGCCTAAAAGCATTGCCACAGCAAAGCTCATGCCGATACACATGCCAATCACAGCCATGACTTTTGGCCTTTGCTCATCGCGACTCAGATCAGAAGCCAGGGCCAGCAAAGCACTTGCAATAGCGCCCATCCCCTGCAGGGCCCGGCCTGCGGTTACCCAATAAATTGACTCAGCCAGCGCCGCAATCACAGATCCGATGGCAAACATGATTAAGCCGGCAACAATAATAGGTTTACGGCCAAATTTATCAGACAGCCAGCCCATAGGTATTTGCAGCAGCGCCTGTGTCAGCCCGTAAGCACCAATTGCCAGGCCAATCCACAGTGGCGACACATCGGTGAGCGACTGACCGTAGATTGCCAGCACAGGCATCAACATAAACAGCCCCAGCATCCGAAAGGCAAAGACACTTGCCAGTGAAATGGCTGCACGTTTTTCAAGAGAGTTAAGTGATTGTTTCGACATGACACTTATTTGGCTAAGACAAAAACAGGCGCTAGTCTAGCAAAAAAGTGACCAAGTGTTGACGACCAGATCAGATTTTAGTGAGAAAAGCCGGCGTTTAGTCTAATCCATACTTTGCCAGGATCCGCGTTAGCCGACCTGAGTGTTGTAGTCGTTCGAATGCACTTGTCAGCTGCCGTAAGTCCTGAGCCGACACCGACTGCCTGCTCAGCGCATAATAAACGGGCTCACGGTTAACCACCAGCGAACTCATCGTGATGTGGGCAAAGTCGGGGTTATGTTGCGACTGATACAGCACATTGAATTTTTCTTCCAGAAAGCCCGCGATCCTGCCATGTTTAAGTAAGCTGAGTTTGCGTTGATTATCAGCCACATAAATAAAGCGTTGCGACTCGTCTTTTGTCTGCTCTCGCAACAGTAACTCGTTAAATACATGACCATAAAATGCCCCCTTCTGAATGGCGACGGGCACCGGGAGCTTAAACAGATCGGACAACGTTTGCACTGGATAAGGGCGTAACTGATTCATTGCAAACACGATGGTTTCCATTCTTTGCGGGCCAATAAAATAGGCAAACAGTTCCCGCTCAGGTGTACGAGTGACACTGAGCATCATATCAAGCTCGCCTTCAGCCAGCATTTTCAGCGCCCGACCCCAGGGGACATTAATGAACTGATAACCGCAGCCAGCCTCATCAAGCAGTGCCTTGGCAAAATCCACATCCAGACCATGCCACTTCAACTTGGTGTCTAAACGCGATTGTGCTGCGTAATTTTCAAACCGGACAATCAGCTCACACCCAACCACGAACGGCGTAAACAGCACCCAGATTAGAGCGAACCAGTACAAATGTGATCCCCGGTTTCAAGGTTTATCGTAAGTTTAGCCAAGATAGCTTAATTTTACAGGCTGGATAGGGTACTCTTGGACTCTGAGAAAAACACTGTAAGTTTGTACAGCAAATAAGGCCACCATGGATAAAATAGAAGTTAGAGGTGCACGCACGCACAACCTCAAAGACATCTCTCTTACAATACCGCGCGACAAGCTCATCGTGATCACAGGCCTGTCGGGGTCTGGCAAATCATCATTGGCATTCGATACCTTGTATGCTGAAGGGCAACGCCGTTATGTCGAATCCCTGTCGGCTTACGCCAGACAGTTCTTGTCACTGATGGAAAAACCCGATGTCGATCACATCGAAGGACTTTCGCCGGCCATTTCTATTGAGCAGAAGTCTACTTCTCACAATCCTCGTTCAACAGTAGGTACCATCACCGAAATTTACGATTACCTGCGCTTGTTGTTCGCACGTGTTGGTGAACCTCGCTGCCCAACTCATGATTTGCCACTGAAAGCGCAGACCATCAGTCAAATGGTAGATACCGTGCTGGGTCACCCTGAAGGCAGCAAATTGATGCTGCTGGCCCCGGTGGTCAAAAATCGTAAAGGGGAGCATGTTAAACTCCTTGAACAACTTGCCAGCCAGGGCTTTATTCGTGCCCGCATTGATGGCGAGGTGTGCGACTTATCCGATCCACCGACCCTGGAACTACACAAAAAGCATACCATCGAGGTGGTCGTTGACCGCTTCAAGGTCAAAGAGGGACTGGAGCAAAGGCTGGCCGAATCCTTTGAAACGGCGCTGGAACTGGCGGATGGCATTGCTGTGGTGGCTGCCATGGACGACAGCCTGGATGAAGAACTGGTGTTTTCCGCCAACTTTGCCTGCCCAACGTGTGGCTATGCCATGACCGAACTGGAACCTCGTTTGTTCTCTTTCAATAACCCTGCCGGCGCTTGTCAAAGCTGTGACGGACTGGGTGTCAGACAGTTTTTTGACCCCAGCCGGGTAGTGCAAAACCCTGAGCTAAGTCTGTCCGGTGGCGCCATTAAAGGCTGGGATAAACGCAGCTTTTACTATTATCAGATGCTCAGTTCAGTCGCTGAACACTATGACTTTGACCTCGAAACGCCGTTTCAGGACTTATCAAGCGACGCACAAAAGGTGGTGCTCGAAGGCTCGGGACGCACCAAGATAGCCTTTAACTACCGCAATGACCGCGGGGACTTAATAACCCGAAACCATGAGTTTGAAGGCGTATTAAACAATATGAACCGCCGTTACCGGGAAACGGAATCGGCCTCGGTTCGTGAAGAGCTGGCTAAGTACCAAACCAGTCAAGCCTGTCCTAAGTGTAATGGCTCCCGGTTAAGAGAAGAAGCTCGCCACGTCTTCATTGGTGCTACCAATCTGCCGACGGTCACGACCATGAGTATTGGTGAAGCCTGTGACTTTTTTGATGCACTGACCCTCAGTGGCCAAAGGGCAAAGATCGCAGAAAAAGTACTCAAGGAGATCCGTGATCGCCTGTCCTTTTTAATTAATGTCGGCCTGAACTATCTGTCACTGGAACGCAGTGCCGATACGCTCTCCGGTGGTGAAGCCCAAAGGATCCGACTGGCAAGTCAGATAGGTGCGGGCCTGGTAGGCGTCATGTACGTACTTGACGAGCCATCTATCGGACTGCACCAAAGAGACAATGATCGGTTGCTGAGCACCCTCACCCACCTGCGCGATCTGGGTAATACCGTCATTGTGGTTGAACATGATGAAGATGCTATTCGTGCTGCCGACCACATTATCGATATCGGCCCTGGTGCTGGTGTGCACGGTGGTTATGTGGTTGCAGAGGGCAGCCGCGAAGACATCATGGCAAACCCGAAATCACTGACTGGCCAATATCTCAGTGGTAAGCAAGCCATTGCCGTGCCAGCTGAGCGCCACCAGACTGGTGAGCAATGGCTGGCACTCAATGGCGCCAGCGGGAATAACCTCAAAAACGTGAACCTCAGGATCCCATTTGGCCTGATGACCTGTGTTACCGGCGTATCAGGCTCTGGCAAGTCCACCCTGATCAACGATACCCTGTTCAAGCTGGCACACAGAGAACTTAACGGGGCAACGGTTGCTGAACCTTCGCCTTACCAGTCCATTGAAGGCCTGGAGCATTTCGACAAGGTGATCGACATAGATCAGAGCCCGATCGGACGCACACCACGCTCCAATCCGGCCACCTACACCGGGATCTTTACGGCGATCCGGGAGTTATTCGCAGGTACTCAGGAAGCGCGCTCGCGGGGTTACAAGGTTGGCCGCTTTAGTTTCAATGTGAAAGGCGGCCGTTGTGAAGCCTGTCAGGGTGACGGTGTGATCAAAGTCGAAATGCACTTTTTACCCGATGTCTATGTACCCTGTGATGTCTGTACAGGCAAACGCTACAACCGGGAAACCTTAGAAGTCCTGTATAAAGGTAAGAACATCCATGAAGTACTGGAAATGACAGTAGAAGATGCCCGAGAGTTCTTTGATAAAATCCCGGCAATCAAACGTAAATTACAAACATTGATGGATGTGGGACTGTCCTACATTCGACTCGGCCAGGCAGCGACCACGCTTTCTGGCGGTGAGGCACAACGGGTCAAGCTTGCCCGTGAACTGTCCAAGCGAGATACCGGTAAAACCCTGTATATCCTTGACGAACCGACCACAGGTCTGCACTTCCATGATATTCAGCAGCTGCTGGTCGTACTGCACCGTTTACGTGACCATGGTAATACAGTGGTGGTGATAGAGCACAATCTGGATGTGATTAAAACTGCCGACTGGATCGTCGATCTTGGCCCGGAAGGCGGCGCTGGCGGTGGTCAGATCCTGGTTGCCGGTACCCCGGAAGAGGTTGCTGACTGTGCAGCCTCTCACACTGGTCGATACCTCAAGCCTATGCTATAACGGAGCGAACAAGGGGAGCCACGCTCCCCACTCACTTTCACGGTCAGGGAATGGAATAATAACAATGAAACTGGCACTTCCCAGCGCAATAAAACCTGTTGTAGGCCCTTTTTCGGCACTGCAAAAAAAATGGCTGGTATTCTGGCACACCCTGAATGTGGCACAACGCTGTTACTTTTCAGCAACCGTGCTGTGTTTGCTTGCCATCTTCAATGAACTGCCCGAAGACAGTTCGCTTTATCTGGGTGCATCAATCCTCGCACTGGTAGCCATGACCAGAGAGTTCTGGCCCAGATTTATCCACTTATGGGAAAGCCTGCCAGGCAAAGCCGTGATTTTGCTGTTCTACGCGTTTATTGCCAACTATGCACTGGCTCAGGCGGCAGGGATGGTGAATGACATCACCGGTGTGAATGCGGATCACCTGCCCTACTCGCACAACTTTAGCATGCTGTTGTCCGTCCCGACCTGGTTTGTAACCACCAGCATTTTACTGTTGATCCTGCTGCAGCTCATTCAACCTGTTTATTTATTTGTACTTATGTTACTGCGCCCGTTTGGGCTCCATAAATGGTGGCATAGCCCAGACTACCAGTACCCTGTCACCACCGGACTCGTGCGCTTTTTCTTTGGGTTATTTTTACTCTACCAAATGGCGGTGTTTATTTCTTCAACGGGTATGTCCCGAGGCGTGAATAGCTTTTTACGCCATATCGTAGAAGGCTTTACCGGTCAGTCAATCCAGCTCAATATTGCGATGCAAGATGACGCCGACAATGCGCATAAATACACCGAAATTGACGCCGTAGCAGGCTCAGCAGTCGATGACACAGAACAAGCGAAACTGGCGGAGCAACAGGCGGAGCAACAGGCGGAGCTGAACGAACTCAAAGTCCAGTTGTCAGCATTTGAGCAGAATGCTGACAAGTATGAACGCCATCTGCAAAACGCACTGACTTACTTTATCTACGAGTATGAATCGGACAGCCGTTCTCGGTGTGAAATTACACCAGGTACGCGGATCATTGAGTTAAACGACTACGAACTGCTGGAAATTACTAAACTTGAGGGCGATCCTGCCCGCTATGAATTTGTTGTTAAACCCTGCATTTCAGCGGCCATCGGGCATCAGTTCCGAAGCCGCTAAGCGAATATCCGACCGGGCGCGCTATAACGCATACTTGCTTAGCGCAGCCTGCTCTTCATCACTAAGTGACTGAGATGTTTTACCTGCAAAGTCATAACGCACCATCACAGTGCGCCCTTCGGCACAACATTCATCATGCTGCCAGGCCTGCTGAAGGATCACAAAGGAGCTATTACCAACCTTTTCAATCGCCGTTTTGACTTCAACAGGCTGACCGTAAAACAGCTCGCCTTTAAAAGTTACTTCTACCTTGGCAACAATTAGCTTCCATTGATGTGGATTAAGATCCGGTGTAAAAATTTTGAAAATAGGCGTGCGCGCCGCTTCAAACCATACCGGGAGTGCGGTATTGTTGATGTGTCCGAGGACATCCGTTTCACTGAAACGCGGCATAATAGTTTCTGACAACATAATAATTCTAACCAATTTTGGATATCAACATGACTGATTTTATTCGCATTTATGAGAATGCACTGAGTCCTGAGTTTTGCCAGCAGTTTATTCAGACCTTTGATAACAGCCCTCATCTGGCGCAAGGGACCACCTCTGGAGGCGTCGATCTCAGTAAAAAAATCAGTCAGGATCTGTATTTAAATCAATACCCGGATTATGCTCAGCAATTAACACATATTCAACAAACCACGTCGAAATACCTGTTCGATTATATTGAAGAGCACTTTTTCATGATGATTGGCGCCTTCGGGCTCAGTGTGTATCATCCAAAGACTGGCCAGCCAGTCAATTTAACCGTTGATAACTTTGAGGAAGTAGGTAAACCTCAGCTCCCCATATTAACCCAACAACTATTTCGTTTGGGCTCTATCCAGGCACAACGCTACCCGACAAATGAAGGCGGTTATCCCTACTGGCACAGCGAAGTTTACCCGCAATTGCAGCACAACGAAGCACTACACCGGGTGCTGCTATTTATGTTTTATCTCAATGACGTGGAAGAAGGCGGAGAAACCGAGTTTCATTATCAGGACAAATGCATCAAGCCAAAACAGGGCTCAATGGTGATTGCACCCGCCTACTTTACACATACGCACCGGGGCAATATGCCACGCTCTAACGACAAATATATTCTCACATCCTGGGTATTATTTAATCGTGCGGAGCAACTATATGGTGCACCGCCTCAATAAGCCACGGGCTAACGGCGGCGACGAATAAAATCCTGCCAATCCAGTAACAGGGCTTCGAAATCTTCGAAGCCACACCCTGCGCTCAGGCCATGCTCTTCCAAAGCGAGCGCATCATCGCTGAATGCAGACAAAGCATCGGTTTGCTCGTGATATAAGTCATGGGCTTCAAACAGCGCTTCCTGATGGGAGACTATCAGGCGCACCTCGCGTCCTTCCAGGCAAAACTCATCCCGGGTTGCTTTGATTTCTTTCAGGCGAGCCAGCAAGACCGGTAATGCGTCGTGTGCAAGTTCATCATTTAACCAGCGTCCTACCAGCTCATGTTCCGCTGACATTTTGACACGAAATCCGGCTATCGGATCGCGAATAAACTGATACTCCATAGTCACTTCAAGGTCATTTAATACAACACTATTAGTATACCTGAACCACACGACGCTGCATTGTTTAGTGCCGATAAACCCGTATAATATGATTCTGCATTACCAAATAACGCCCTTCACAACCAACGAGTACACTGTGACTTTCATTGATATCCTGTTTCCATTGATTTTCGTCGTCAGCTGTGGGTTTGTGGCGGCGCGGATCCGATTTATCTCGGCTGCACAATTGGATGGGATCCGCGTCTATATTTTTAATCTCGCCATCCCTATGCTGCTGTTCTTGAGTATGTATCGCGCCGACCTGTCACAGGTTGCCTCTGCAAAGTTACTGCTGGCGTTTTATCTGCCCGTCATTGTGTTGTACTGCTTAGTGCTACTCGTGATGCGGCAACGTTTTAACCTCGCGACCGAAGAAGCCGCATTAAGTGCATTAAACGGCACCTACTCAAATACGGTGGTGGTGGGTCTGCCTGTTATTCTGGCAGCACTGGGTGAACAGGCTGCGGCCATGGTATTTATGATCATCCCACTACACAGTGCCGTGTTATTTTCTCTTACTTTCATTTTGGCCGGCAAAGGGAGAGGCGGCATAGACTGGCTAAAGCCCCTGTTTTTGAACCCTGTTGTACTGAGTATCAGTCTCGGACTGCTCGCCAATTTACTGCCAGTGACTATCCCGACTCTGCTCCTGTCAGGCATGGACTGGTTTGCCCAACCAGCCATTGCAGGCGCACTGTTTGTGCTGGGTGCCAGTCTGGTCCAGTATGGGTTTCGCTCGGTGTGGTATCCGGCACTCATGGTCAGTATCGTCAAACTGCTGATACTGCCTCTTTGCGTTTATCTGACAGCAACACTACTGGCACTAGAGCCATTACAACGCCAGGTCGTCACGCTGATGAGTGCCGCACCACTGGGTGTCAACGCGTACCTGGTTGCCCGCCAGCTATCCGTTCAACAAGCAGTCAGTGCTGGCGGCGTGGTGCTATCTACCCTGCTCAGTGTGATCTCACTCAGCCTGTGGCTAGCTGTTTTATCAATCTGATGAGCGGTACTTGGCCGCATCAATGATCGACCACAAATGGAAAATGGCGGCCACTACTGCAGGCACTACCAGCCACCATAGTGCATATCCACCAACACAGACGACTGCGAAGATAAGTGCAGCAAGTAAACGTCCCTGCACTAATTGTCCTAAACCTGGAAAAAAGACATTACATATTGCGGCAATTACATTGCCTCCTGAACCCTGTCCTGCCATAAATACCTCTCTTTTTTAGTTTTAACTGCGCATTTGTATGGTGACGCGCAGACAATTCAATCGTATGATTTAACTGTTACATGTTTTGTGCCAATATTATAAACACTTATAAATCAATAAAATAAAAAAATCACGCGACGCTCACAGCTATTAGCATAGCTTAATTGACTAACTTTTAGTGAATTAAGTCACTTTTTATAGGAATGCTGTTTGTTGCGCACATTCAATGGGAACCTGTCATGCTAAACCATATCACGCAGCCACTCAGTCGACTGGTTGAACGATATTTACCCGACCCCTATATCTTCGTTTGCCTGCTGACCCTGCTGGTGCTCACCCTTGCCAGCATGTTTACACCTACGACCCCACTGGAGGCTATCACCATTTGGGGGCAAGGGTTTTGGAACCTGCTGCAATTTGCCATGCAGATGCTGCTCATTTTAGTGTGCGGATATATGTTAGCCAGCACACGCCCCTGTATCATAGCGCTCAACAAACTGGCCACGTTCGCACGCACGCCTGCACAGGCCATTATGCTGGTCACCTTAGTTGCGATGCTGGCAAGCTGGTTAAACTGGGGTTTTGGTCTGGTGGTAGGTGCCTTATTTGCTAAAGCGCTTGCTCGCCAGATTGCTGTAGATTATCGCTTATTGGTGGCCAGTGCCTACTCTGGATTTATCGTCTGGCATGGCGGACTGGCCGGTTCAGTACCACTTACCATTGCCACACCGGGCCATTTTGCCGAAGCTCAGATAGGCGTTCTGGGCACCAGCCAAACGCTGTTCGCACCATTCAACCTGCTTATTTTGGGTGTGTTATTGGTGATCATGCCCCTGCTTAATCGCTTTATGCTCCCACCGGCTCAGTCTCAGGTCGTGGTGGAACCCAGCAAACTGACACAACCGGAACCACCTAGCCCACCCGCCTCAATGACTCCGGCAGAGCGCCTTGAACACAGCGCGGTGATCGGCACGACAATAGGCCTACTCGGGTGTGGCTACCTGTTTTATTATTTTTTGGCCGCCGATGGTACGCTCAACCTTAATAGTGTCATTGCATTATTCCTGTTTCTGGCCATCTTGTTGCATCGCACTCCAGCTAACCTGCTAAACAGCTTACAAGAGGCGATTAGGGGAGGTGCAGGTATAGTTATCCAGTTTCCTTTCTATGCAGGGATCATGGCTGTGATGGTCAAAACCGGACTCGCACAGCAGATCTCTGGTGGCTTTGTCGAGATCAGTACCAGCACAACACTACCCTTATGGAGCTTTCTCAGTGCTG
Source organism: Pseudoalteromonas ardens (assembly GCF_030125445.1). Lineage (NCBI taxonomy): Bacteria > Pseudomonadati > Pseudomonadota > Gammaproteobacteria > Alteromonadales > Pseudoalteromonadaceae > Pseudoalteromonas > Pseudoalteromonas ardens. The sequence continues at coordinate 9,124 of NZ_JASJUV010000003.1, read as the reverse complement.
GACTTGTGAACATTTTTGTTCCTTCAGGAGGTGGGCAATGGGCTGTGCAGGCGCCTATCGTGATCCCGGCTGCACAAGCGCTTGGGACCGACATTGCTCGTGTTGCTATGGCCGTTGCCTGGGGCGATGCCTGGACCAACCTTATTCAGCCCTTTTGGGCGCTGCCGGTACTGGCCATTGCCGGCTTGAAAGCCAAAGATATTATGGGATTTTGTTTGATTCAATTGCTGGTCAGTGGCGTGGTGATTGCACTGTTACTGACCCTGGCCTAGCCCGCCATGCATGCCGGTCAGTAACCTGACCGGCTAAAGCTTAATTGGATAGTACTTTAATGGGCAGACTCAGCAATACACTATCCGCGTCAGCAAAGTGCCACATCACGCCAATTAAGCCGGCGCAGACAACAACATACAGCGCCGTTGAAACTATCTGACCATAGCGATCTAGCGGGATGAGATGAGCCTGATGGCGGCCCCGCCACTCCAGTAAAATATCGAGTGTGCCTATCAGCAGGAAAAACACCAGTAGCATCAAACCAAAGGTATAGCTGATCACCACACCCAGCAAAATCCCAGCCAGACAGATCAGCAGGCCAACCCAGGAGCGCATAGAAAAGCTGATACTCTTCAGTACATGTCCCCCATCGAGCGGTAAAATGGGCAACATATTAAAGAGGTTAAGCAATGCACTCAGGACCGCCACACCAGCAAATATCTCCAGCTCGGTCACATAATACAGAACCACAGCTAGCAGCGAGGCAAGTAAGCCAAAAGCAGGTCCCATCAAGGAGATAATGACATTTTGCCAACGGGTAGTCAGTTTGTCTTCACTAACAGCCAGCCCCCCTACAAACGGGATAAGGTAAATCCCTTTGGTTTTCAATCCAAAGTAGCGCATTGCCCGAATATGGCCGTACTCATGGATCACCAAACACGCTAATAACATCACCGCAAACTGCCAGGAAAACAGCCAGGCATACCCAGCCAATGAGGCCCCTGCCAGTGCTGCTTTAACTACATTGGCACTCTTTAGCAACTTAAACCCTAAAGCCGCCAGCCCAAGCCAGCTTCCTTTATTGTCATTATGCTGGATTGGCACCTCCAGCCACTGCCAGGGTTCGTCGTTGACTGCCACCGCCAGCAACCCCTCAGCTAGTCGACTGCGATCCAGTTGAAGTGTGTGTCCCGCAACATTGACCTGGACCAATTGTGCGTCGATAGGTTCATGTGCCAGCCGCTGCTGATCCTGATATACCTGAAGGATCTCCTGGCGATTTACTAGTACAGACATCCGATAGCCTGCTAAGGGAAACTCAATGCGGGTCATATTGACTCGTCGTTAAAACATAAAGTGTGCCCATTATACGCACTTTTCATCGACAAGTACCTAGCCCTGTGAGCATACGCTGGGCGCCAACAGCACAATTATTTTTTCCAAGCCACACCTCTGTCATGTGCGTTCTATATCCCATGTACTAAACTGACAATTAGGTTCCAAACTAAGGATAGCGTCATGCAACATCAGGCTAAACACATTCTTGTCGTTGACGATTCACAGGCGATATTGATAGTCATGAAAGCCATACTGGCTGAGTTGGAAGTAGACTATGTGACCACCGTAGACAGTGCACCCCAAGCGCTGGAGCTGGTTCGGCAAACCCCTTTGCACTATGATGCGGTTTTTACCGATCTCAACATGCCTGATATGGATGGTATGGAACTGATCCGCAAGCTCGGTGAGCTGAGATATCCCGGCGGGATTGTCATTATTTCAGAGATGGAAACCCGGGTGATGGATCTAGCTGCAAACCTGGCAAGACAACATAATACCCACCTGATAGGCAATATCTCTAAACCTGTACAACTCAATGACGTCGACAGACTGCTTAAGAAGCTGGATAGTTTTATTGGTAACGATGAGTCAGAAGAGTCTTGTGTCACAGAAGATCAACTGCTGTATGCGATCAGTAATAACGAAATCACGCCCTTTTATCAGCCCAAAGTCCATCGTGGCAGCAAGAAGATCAAAAGTGTCGAAGTGTTAGCGCGTATTGTTTCTCAGCAGTATGGTGAAACCCTTCTTCCTCATCGATTTATCGGGGTGGCTCAGGATCTGGACTTGATAAACCTGGTTACTTTTCAATTGTTTGAGAAAGCCACTAAAGAGTTCCAAAAACTCAGAGCCGAACTCAATTACCCCTTTAAACTCGCTTTTAACTTGTCGCCTGTACAACTCAATGACAGTGGCTGTCCGGACAAGCTGGCTCTGATCCTCGAACTCAACCGTCTGGAACCCAAGGAAGTGATCATAGAGATCACCGAAAACCAACCCATTGTTAGCAGCTTGCAACTGGAAACCATCAACAGATTAAGGTTAAGAGGCTTCGACCTCTCACTGGATGACTTCGGAACCGGGTTTACTAACCTGCAGCAGTTAAAAAGCCTGCCCTTTACTGAAATCAAACTGGACCGCTCGCTCATCACCTATATAGAGTGTGACCGTTTTTCCCAGGTACTGGTCGACAGCCTGATTGATATTGCACAAAATCAACAAATGGACATTGTTGCTGAAGGCATAGAGCGCATTGAAGAGTTACAATATCTGGAAAAATATAAATACAGTTTGCTGATGCAAGGCTATCTGATCAGTCGGCCTAAAGCCCTACCCGAGTTTATTCGCTGGATCCACTCATGGCAGAGAATGATAAATTCAAACCCATAAGGAGATTGTGAGTTAGTCTCAGGTGTGGATGAGAAGCGAACAGTATATGTTATAGTATGCGTCTAATTTACCCACAATAGGCGCAAACTATGAAGTTAAAATCGGTCGCTTTACTGCTGTTGTCTGCATTGAGTACATCACTCAGTGCTGCTCCAATCAACAAGCAGGATATTCAATTTATTGGCCCTCTGGGTCAGGCCAGCACAATTAAGCCCTATAATACGGCACATCAACAAACCATAATCGCTAACCTGGTCCCGAGCTTGTCGGGTTCAGAGAAAGCCGTGTCTATGCTGGGTGTTGACGCCAAGTGGCAGCCACTGTCTCAGTTAAATGCACTGACTATGGGCGGGCTGCAGGCAATGAAAATGGAATTTTCGGTCAACCGTTTCGTGCAGGGTGAACTGGTGCTGGACGGCATAGAGAAGGCACATATTTTCGTCAATGGTGAACGCCATTCTGACAAGATGTCCTCAACTCTCAATTTACCCACCGGCGATCATCAGGTCATCATTATTGCTGAACAAGTCGCTGACTGGAAAAAAGTCTCTGTGGCGTTCAATGGCAAAACAGACCACGATCGCCTGTTGTTTACTGACAAAACAACCAAAGCGCTGTCTGCTAAACAGTTATTCGATGCCCCAGTCGTCAGTGCCGTTTCCGTCTCACCGGATGCTGAGCATTATGTCACGACACAAAAGCACTATCAGGCGAATCGCGGTAATCAGGCACTGACTCAAACCACGGTATTCAATGACGATGATAAAGTCATCTTCACGCTTGAAGGGGTTAACGCCGGTTCTTTAGCCTGGCGTCAGGATGGCGAGCAGCTGGTTTTCAGCCAGCACGGCCAGCTAAAAACGCTCGATCTCGCGACCCTGACATCCCGGGTGATCGCAGAGGATCTTAAAGGCGCCAGTGAGTTTGCCTATTTTAATGATACCAGCCTGATATTTAGCTGGTCTAAATCGCCTGCTAAAGACACCTCTTTGGTGAAGCATTATCAGGGCCTGGAAGATCGCTGGTCCTATGCACGTACCAATACACAAATCTATTTGCTGGATATTAAAAGCGGTATGATCCAGGCACTCACTGAAGGCAAACAAAGCCATACGCTTGAAGATCACGATGCTAAAAGCAATCGCATTCTTACCAGCCGTGCAGTGCAGGATTATGCAGCTCCCCCGCATATGTTAACCGAGCTGGTTGAATTCAATCTGACACAGGGCACCGAAACTGTGCTGGGTCAGTACCGCACATTCAATGAAGCAAAATATGGAGCCAAGGGGATCTATGCTGTAGCTGGTCCAGATTTCAAAAATGGCCTCGGCAGAGCGGTTGAAAAAGATCAACTCACCAATAACTACGACGGCCAGTTGTACTGGTTAGATCAGCAAGGCGCCCAGGCAAAAGCGCTAAGTAAAGCCTTTAACCCCGCGATCGGCAGTATAAACGTACTCAGTAACGGCGACGTCATAGCGAAGGTGACAGATGAAGATCGTCAGCAACTGTATCTCTACGATGTCAGCAAAGATCGCTACACGCGTTTGAAAACTGGCTTAGACGTGGTAGAGCGCTTCAGTATTGCTGATAACCGTAAACCAGCATTACTCGTCACCGGTACACAAGCTTCAGCACCACAACAACTCAAACAGGTTAACATCTATAAGAATCGCGCTCGTACTTTGTGGGACTCAGCGCCACTTGCTTATCGCAACAGCGAGATTGCAAAACTGGAAGAGTTTAACTTCACCAACAGTCAGGGCACGGAAATCAAAGGCCGGGTATACCTGCCTCACAACCTGGATAAATCCAAACAGTATCCAGCCTTAATCTACTATTATGGCGGCACTTCACCGGTCTCCAGAGCCTTTACAGGGCGTTACCCATTTAATCTGTGGGCTGCAAACGGCTATGTGGTTTATGTCTTGCAACCAACAGGGGCGACTGGTTTTGGCCAACGCTTCTCAGCTCAGCATGTCAATGCCTGGGGTGAGCAAACTGCCGATGACATTATCAAAGGCACCAAAGCCTTCCTGACCGAATATTCCTATGTTGATAAAAATCGTTTGGGTAACCTGGGCGCTTCTTATGGCGGCTTTATGACCATGTTACTGACCACGAAAACAGATATGTTCAGTGCATCGATTTCGCATGCTGGTATCTCTAATATTACGTCATACTGGGGACAAGGGTGGTGGGGTTACCTCTATTCGGGTGAAGCGTCAAAGCACAGCTTCCCCTGGAATAATGCCAAATTATACTCGCAGCACAGCCCAGTCTTTAATGCCGATAAAGTAACAACGCCACTGCTGCTGTTACACGGTGATGCCGATGTCAATGTACCTGTCGGGGAAAGCCACACTATGTATACCGCACTGAAGCTACTCGGCCAGGATGTTGAACTGATTGAAATTAAGGGCGCGGACCATCAGATATTTGCTCGCGACCGACGTTTTCAGTGGTGGGACACTATGCTCGCCTACTTTGACAAACACCTGAAAGATCAACCTCAATGGTGGCAACACCTATACGGTAAATAAAATCATGGGCAGCACTTAGGTGCTGCCTTTTTTTTAAAAAGCCATTCAACTGTATGATATTTCAGAATTAGCACATTTTTATTCACTTCTCAGGTTCATACTAAAGTTTTATTTGCATTGTTTTTTATTTGAAAATAATCAACTTACCCTTCTCAGCCCAGTTTTCTCAGTGCTAATATATAAGTGATTTATTGATAAAGTTACGGTGCTATGAACATTAACGTGCTTCTGGTGGAAGATGACGATCTACTGGCAAAAAGGATCGCAAACCATTTTGCAAATACTGAATTTCAGCTCACGCTGGATAACACCGGTGCACAAGCATTGCAGCTCGTTCATAATCAAATCAATGAAGGCAATCCCTTCGACATGGCCATTGTAGATGTTGTATTACCCGCAACGGATGGCCTCAACCTTGCCAAAGAACTCAATACGCTTACCGATATCGGCGTGATCATGCTCTCTAGTCGCGATACACAAGCAGATCGCATTGCTGGTTTAGCTCAGGGCGCGGATGACTACGTCTGTAAGCCTGTTGATCTGCTCGAGCTGGAACTTCGAATGCGTGCCCTGTATAAACGTATTGCAGGCAGCAAAGGGGAAGACGAATCTGAAGAATTTATCGAATATGCAGATTTTAAACTTCACCCGGATAACCGTACGCTCATTAATCCACATGGCGACGAAGCCAGACTCACAGAAGCCGAGCACAAGGTGCTTATTTGCCTCATTGCGAACGCCGGTAAAGCCACTTCCAGAGCCAAAATTTCAGAAGAAATCGGCCAGCCAGACTGGAGCCCGAGTGACCGAACTGTTGATGTACTTATCGGTAGGTTGCGCAAAAAGCTCGGTGATGAAAAAGAGCAGAAACGCATTGTGACGGTTCGTGGCAAAGGCTACATGCTATCCACCTAATCACACACTCAACTGTACGTCAGCTGCCCCAATAAACGCTCAAATGCCCGATAACTGAGTGCCTCTTTAAGGTCAGGAACCGTTATTTCCGGGCGATGTGACAAGTCTGCTATCGTTCTGGCTACCTTGATGATGCGATGATAAGAACGTGGCGAGAGGTTCAACTTCTCTGTTGCTCTGGCAAGCAGCTGGGCAACATCAGGTACCAGCGTACAATACTGCTCAATTTCCCGGGTTGTTAGCCTGGCGTTTGCTTTGCCCTGTCGGCTCAAAGCCAGGCTAAACGCCGCCTCAACTCTGCTACGTATCTCCTCACTGCTCACTTCCGGTTTAGAGGATTGCAGTTCCTGCGTACTGAGTCTGGGCAATTCTATCTGCAAATCTATCCGGTCGACAAAAGGGCCTGATATTTTACTTAAATATCTCAATACCTGCTCTGGCGATGCGCGTTTATCAGTATGGCAGCCAGTAGGGCTCGGATTAAGTGCAGCGATGAGCTGAAAACAGGCGGGAAAGTCAACTTGCTGTGCAGCACGCGAAATGGTCACCTGCCCCGTTTCCATCGGCTCTCTGAGAGAGTCCAGCACCTTACGTTCATATTCAGGCAATTCGTCTAAGAAGAGCACCCCATTATGCGCCAAAGATATTTCACCCGGACGGGGGTTGGATGAGCCACCCACCAGGGCAACCGCAGAGCAGGTATGATGAGGCGCGCGGAATGGCCTGCTACGCCAATTTTCCAGGCTAAGCTGCTTTCCCGTTAAAGAATAGACAGCAGCCGTTTGTAACGCTTGTTCTATGCTCATATTCGGCATAATCCCCGGCATGCGCTGTGCTAGCATGGATTTACCTGTGCCCGGAGGGCCAAGAAACAAAATATTATGACCTCCGGCGGCGGCAATTTCGAGTGCACGCTTGGCCATCACTTGCCCTTTAACATCACTCATATCCATCTGAGCGTAGCTGACCGTATTAGCAGGAGAAATAGGTGCATGGGTTGTCAAAGGTAACGATGATTGGCCACTCAGGTCTAGCCACAGGGCATGCAGTGTTTTCGCAGCAACACACTGCTGATACTCAACAAGCTGCGCCATGCCCAAGTTTTCTTCCGGGATATAACAGGTGTGGTGTTCATGTTTGGCAGCCATTACAACCGGGATAATGGCCGTCACAGCTCTTATCTCCCCATTGAGGGCAAGCTCACCATAAAATTCGCACCCTTGTGTTGCCTGTTCGTTCAGCTGCCCTGATGCAACCAGGATGCCCACTGCGATTGCGAGGTCATAGCGGCCGCCTTGCTTAGGCAGATCAGCCGGTGCTAAATTCACTGTGATACGTTGTTCTGGAAAGACAAAATTTGAGTTATGCAATGCTGAGCGCACACGCTCTTTAGATTCTTTGACCGACGTTTCCGGCAGACCCACTATGTTAAAGCTAGGTAAGCCGTTACTCAGGTGAACTTCTACCGTGACAACAGGGGACTCAATGCCGACCTGAGCACGCGTGAGTATTCTTGCTAATGACATTCCTTGTCCTATGGTTAATCTTTGTAATTAAAGACGTGCAACACAATGCCCCAACGCATAGCTGCCAGCCGGGCAAACAACGTGGTGGCCATCGCCAGCAACATGACAACTTCTGTTGATAAATTAAAGTCTATGAGTTGAGTATAAACCATCCCGCCCAAAATACAGGTGATTGCGTATAACTCACCCTTGAGTAAAAGCGGAATTTCTCTCGCCAGTACATCCCGGATCACACCACCAAAGCACCCTGTCAAAACGCCCATAATCACAGCGGTTGTGTCTGGCATACCGATATCCAGCGCTTTTTGGACCCCCATAACAGCAAAGAAGGCCAATCCAAATGCATCAGCAACTTGCAGATACAATGTGGGGATCTTCTTTTGCCGGTTCAGCGTCCAGATACTAACTGCTATCGCTGAAAAGATAGCGATAAAATAGCTTGAATCATGCAACCAAAAGACCGGAACATCGAGGATCACATCTCTTATAGTCCCGCCTCCTATACCGGTTACAGTTGCCAACACAACCACACCAAACCCATCCATATGCTTACTATAAGCAATTAAGGTACCTGATATGGCAAACACCATTACACCTAACAAATCAAACCAGTGATAAAGCTCAGACATTATTTTCTAGTAAATGAGTGACATGCTTGGATACTAGCTCAGTTTTGACCAATTAAGTAGCTCAAACCAATCTGAAATATAGCGAAAAGTCGTGCTTTAACGCACCTTTATGCAAGAGCGATAAGAAACCGTAGTAATGCTTCGTAGTTCAAAGAGATGAGCGCAAAGAGCCACATAGATGTGGGGAAGTAGAATAATGCAGGAGCAATTATAGAGAAGCGCGATGGAATCCAGCTTCATGGATGAATAGACAACACGGTTCTGTCTACTGTTTTTTAAATTACACATAGCAAAAAACCCGTTGCATTGCTGCAACGGGTTCATTTAATTGGGCCCTGGCGATGTCCTACTTTCACATGGGAAACCCCACACTATCATCGGCGCTGTTTCGTTTCACTACTGAGTTCGGCATGGGGTCAGGTGGTTCCAAAACGCTATTTTCACCAGGAAAATCTTTTCAATTTTTGTTCTAGTTTTTTAAATTAGGAGCTTGGCAATGTCCTACTTTCACATGGGAAACCCCACACTATCATCGGCGCTATTTCGTTTCACTACTGAGTTCGGCATGGGGTCAGGTGGTTCCAAAATGCTATGGTTACCAAGCATAAACTGTTGTGCAAGATGTTTATCAACACCTCACTAAAATCTGGAAAAGCGTATTAAATTCTTTCGTCTACTTTATTTCTTAACTTCTAACAAACAAAACCACTTTGGCGTTGTATGGTTAAGCCTCACGGGTAATTAGTACGAGTTAGCTCAATGGCTCACACCACTTCCACATCTCGCCTAT
>NZ_JASJUV010000002.1:1230189-1310558 GCF_030125445.1 Pseudoalteromonas ardens | reverse complement strand
ATTGATTTGCCGGATTGAGGGCGGGCTAACAGCTAGCTATTAATCGCCCAATCGCTTTAGCGGCAGGTTGCGAGTCAAAGCCGGGGTTGTTTTGATCTCAGTACAGTTTGTTGGCACACAGTGGGGAGTAAATACACATTGTTAGGCCATTGATTTGCCGGATTGAGGGCGGGCTAAAAGCTCGCTATTAATCGCCCAATCGCTTTAGCGGCAGGTTGCGAGTCAAAGCCGGAGTTGTTTTGATCTCAGTACAACTTGTTGGCACACAGCGTGGGGTAAATACACATTGTTAGGCCATTGATTTGCCGGATTGAGGGCGGGCTAACAGCTAGCTATTAATCGCCCAATCGCTTTAGCGGCAGGTTGCGAGTCAAAGCCGGGGTTGTTTTGATCTCAGTACAGTTTGTTGGCACACAGCGTGGGGTAAATACACATTGTTAGGCCATTGATTTGCCGGATTGAGGGCGGGCTAACAGCTAGCTTTTAATCGTCCAATCGCTTTAGCGGCAGGTTGCGAGTCAAAGCCGGAGTTGTTTTGATCTCAGTACAACTTGTTGGCACACAGCGTGGGGTAAATACATATTGCTCAGCCAGTGTCGTTAGCGTTTTTTCTTCAGCCATTTGCCCATAGCGGCATCATAAGCATCTGTGATCGCCGTTTTGTCGCAGGTGCTGCTTGCGGTGAGCCAGTTTTTGGCAAACCCTTCAGGTGGCGGGTTATTAGGGTCACCCTGAACCTCTTTGTAACACCGGTCTCCTTCCCGATATTCCGTGAAAATGTGGTTTTTCGATTCAATTTGTCGCATAGGTTGGTTCAAGGTTTGATGTGACTTAGGTACGCTGAGGCGTTTTGGCTGGGTGTTACTGTGTGGTTTATGGCGTATCACAGGTTGATTTAGCATTTGCTGGCGCAGACGTGACAGGCCCAGAGCTGGATCGATACGTTTATGGGGCTTAATTGTATGTGTTTTGGCTTGTTGAACCTGTGGCTGAGAATCAGTGTGAGTCGTGTCGCCAGTATTGGCTGATGCTGTATTTGATTCGACCCGCTTTTTTTCAGGTAAAAGCTGAACCGGGGCGACCTGCTGCTCAGATGATTGCGTGGGCTCAGTGAGTGGCTGTGATGGTTGCTCCGTAGCTGCTGGGTCTGGCATGCGATCAGGCGGTGCGACGACCAGGTAGGTTTTAATGCTTGGTTGCGGCGCGCGGACAGGTGCCACAACCGTTTGTTGAGCCAGCAGCCATAGTAATATTGAGTGACAGGCAACGGAAATGACTATTGCACTGAGCCATGAACGCATCACTTTTCCTTAGTGTTTTGATTTTCTTATTTTGTTTTTCTATCCAAAACACAAATATGACCCAGGCTAATGGCTAAAAGTTCAGTTGCATTAATTCTTTGGCAATGAGCTTGAGCAAGCGGGTTTCTCTGAGCAGAGATTGCCCTTGTTTATCGCTGTTTGCCAGTACTGCTTCGTTGTGGGCAATGGCTTCGGTGATCTCCACCCACTGTGGTTGCATACCATTACTAACTTCATAATGCTCCATTTCTGGCTCATCAAACTCCCCGCAAATGTCACACTGATAGCAGTGCGAAACTATGTGTACATTGTCATAATCGGATTTGTACCAGTACTGATATTCTTCATATATGCCAAAAGGGACGATGTTGGTTACAGAGCGGGCACCGGTTTCCTCTTTGACCTCGCGTACCAGCGCGTCTGTGAGAGACTCACCTTCGTCAACCCCACCACCGGGCAAGGTGTAATCATCATATCGCTGGGTGTAGAGTAATAAAATTTGCGATTGACGGGTGATAATTGCCCGTGTCGCAGGCCGGGTGAAACTGGTGCCAGGTAAAGGCACGGCAGGGGCTGGATTAAGAACGCGCATGGCTGAGTCCCGAAAAAGTGCAGAGTCTACCATATTTCGATTCAGACAGCAGCGCCCGAGCGGGACCCCGTCGGGCGCGTATCTGTTAATAGGGCAATGGATACGCTTTTAGCACCGTATCAATTTCGGCCAATGCCTCTGGTGGCAGAGTCAAATCAAAGGCTTTGATATTTTCCTTTAATTGCGACATCGTCGTTGCGCCTATGATGGTAGACGTCACGCCATCGACCTGGTCGCACCAAGCTAATGCGAGCTGAGACGCGGTGATGTTGTGCTCTTTGGCAATCTCGACATAGGCCGCCGTGGCTTCTTGTGCAAACTGAGTGTCCCGGAATAAGCCGTTGCGTTGGATCAAGGTCCAGCGCGATCCTTCTGGTCGTGCACCTCCCAGATACTTGCCTGACAAAGCCCCCCCGGCAAGCGGTGACCAGGGCAGGTAGGCGATGTCTTCATGAACACAGTTTTCTATGATGTAAGGCCAGTCTTTAGCATGTAACAGATTGAACTCATTCTGAATTGATACCGGTCTTGGCAATTGGTGTTGATGCGCCAGTTGCAAGTAGGTGTTAATGCCCCAGGGAGTATCATTGGACAATCCCCAGTGACGAATTTTACCTGCGTCCATACACTGTTTGAGTGCATTCAGTATCTCTAACATCTCTGTTTTGTGCTGCTCCGTTGATACATCACTGAAAGTGATCATGCCGGGCCAGTGTTTAGAGAAATGGGGGGAAGTCCGATTTGGCCAGTGCAGCTGGTATACATCAATGTAATCGGTATGTAGTCGCTTAAGGGAGGCATCGACAGCGGCGATAATGGCTTCGGCCGTGATGGGGGCACCCCCACGGATCCAGGCAAGCCCTGAACCGGCTATTTTAGTGGCGATGACCATATCCTGACGCTTTTCAGGGTGACGACGTAACCAGTCCCCGATAATTTCCTCGGTCTTACCATAGGTGTCAGGTGACGGAGGAACGGCATACATTTCAGCAGTGTCGATAAAGTTAACACCCTGTGCAAGCGCATAATTGATTTGCTCATCGGCGTCATGCTGATTATTTTGCACGCCCCATGTCATGCTGCCCAGACAGACACGTGATACCTCTAAATTGGAATGACCCAGGTGGCTGTACTTCATAAATGCTCCTTGTGTTAAATAGGTCTGGCGGATCGGTTTAGTTATGCTCTGATACGCAGCCATTGTCTGACCAGTTTAGAGTATTTGGCAATAAAATACAGGTGAGAGGCGATGACAAAAAACACACGAACATATTGCCATACTGAATTTCTTTGCTCATAATAACTGTATAAATAACCAGTCATTAAGTTCATGCGTAAGTTTATCCATGTTGATATGGACTGCTTTTATGCTGCCGTAGAGATGCGCGATAACCCAGCGCTGGCCAATGTGCCGATTGCGATTGGCGGGAATAGCCACCGTGGCGTGTTATCAACGGCTAACTACATCGCGCGCCAGTATGGTGTGCGCTCTGCCATGTCTAACTACAAAGCTAAGCAGCTGTGCCCTGAGCTGGTGATTGTGCCCGGCAGGATGGCGGTTTACAAAGCGGTGTCTGCGCAGATCCGCACGATTTTTTCTCGTTACACTGACCTAATTGAACCACTCTCCTTAGATGAAGCTTATCTGGACGTTACTGAGTGCACTTTGTGTCAGGGCAGCGCAACGTTAATTGCGCAGCAGATCCGCAGCGATATCTATCAAGAAACGGGCCTGACAGCCTCTGCCGGCATTGCGCCCATTAAATTCCTGGCCAAAATCGCCAGCGACGAAAATAAACCGAACGGCCAGTATGTGATCACCCCTGACGACGTGGATGTGTTTATTGACACTTTGCCGCTGAAAAAAATCCCCGGGGTAGGCAAAGTGACACATGAAAAACTGCTGGCAATGGGATTGCAATATGGTCGTGATGTTAAGGCCAGCAGCAGAACTCAGATGACAGAGCGGTTTGGTAAATTCGGCGATGTACTTTGGCGGCGTTGCCAGGGCATTGATGAGCGCAAGGTAGAAACTGAGCGCATTCGCAAATCGGTCGGTGTTGAAACCACGTTTGAAAAAGACATACAAGATCTGGATACACTTAAAGACGTACTTCGCCAGCGCCTGCTGCCTGAATTGCAGCGGCGTGCTGAACCCTATCGCGGCACACGGACCTTTAATAAGCTGGGGGTTAAAGTGAAGTTTTATGATTTTTCGCAAACCACCAAAGAGTGTCAGTATCATGAGATTGATGAAGGTGTGTTGTTCACTTTGCTGGAGCAAGCAGTCGAGCGCTTTGGCAGTAAACCGGTCAGGCTGATAGGGATACAGCTGGGGTTAGGTGAAGTGGCGTCCGGCCAGGCACAGTTGGGCCTGTTTGATGTTCAGACCTTCGACTAAAAGATAACAATGACAAGGCTCTGTGATCACACGGCGGTGTGCTAGGGTATAGCCTATCTGGCTAGAGTCAGACGTTATTTTGCGCAGTACAATCTCGAAAGTACAAAGCGGATCACCTGGCGACCAGATACTGTCTGAGTCGCTGGCTTTGCCGCGCATTGCAACATAGCTGAGTTGGTTGATTGCACTGGGCAATAACAAACTGACATGTAGCGGACATCAAAAACAACAACAGGGGGAATACAATGCAGTCAATCATGATCGTACTGTTTGGCATACTTGGTATGCTGTTTGGCTGGTTTGTCTACTCAAAATTCATCGCCGAAAAAATATTTAAAATGGACGATAAGTTCGTCACGCCGGCGCATGAGTTAAATGACGGGGTAGACTATGTACCGACTAACAAAGTGGTGCTCTGGGGACATCATTTTACATCTGTAGCAGGGGCAGCACCTATCGTTGGCCCAGCCATTGCCGTTTACTGGGGTTGGGTCCCTGCGGTTTTATGGGTGGTGTTTGGTACCATCTTTTTTGCGGGTGTGCATGATATGGGTGCATTGTGGGCCAGTGCGCGTCACAAAGGCAAGTCGATGGGGGCGCTGTCAGAAACTGTTATAGGTACGCGCACGCGTTCATTGTTTATGATTGTGGTTTTCCTGGTACTGTTGATGGTAAATGCTGTATTTGGGGTCGTTATTGCCAATTCCTTTGTGGCTAACCCCAGTGCTGTGTTCCCTGCCTGGGCTGCCATTTTAGTGGCGCTGGTGATTGGCCAGTTACTTAAACGTCAGGTGCCACTGGTGCCCTTATGTGTGATTGGCGTCGCCATTCTTTATGCCAGCATTTACGTAGGCTCGGGTATGCCACTGGCGCTGCCCAGCGAGTTGTTCGGGCTGGCCGATAAAGCCAATTGGATTATTATTCTGTTTGTCTACGCGGCCGTGGCGTCTTTACTACCGGTCTGGATGTTGCTACAACCGCGCGATTTCATTAATGGCATGCAGCTGTTGGTAGGGCTGGTATTGCTGTATGGTGCGGTATTTGTGGTGATGCCGGATATTACGGCACCTGCCTTTAATACGCAAACGGCAATAGATACGCCAAGCATCATTCCTTTATTATTTGTCACCATCGCGTGTGGTGCCGTTTCTGGCTTCCATGGCATTGTGTCCTCTGGTACCAGTTCGAAACAGCTGGATAAAGAAACCGATGGCCGCTTTGTCGGTTATCTGGGAGCCGTGGGCGAGGGCTCACTGGCATTGATCACGCTGGTGGCCGTGAGCGGCGTCATGTTGGCAGTGTCACCTGAAGAATGGCACGAAATTTACAGTCACCTCGGCGCGGGCAGTGTCGGCGCATTTATCCAGGGCGGGGCAAATCTGATCAGCAATGGTTGGGGACTGTCGGTGGAAATCGCATCAACTCTGCTTGCGGTAATGGTGGTGCTGTTTGCCGGTACCACCATGGATTCTGGCGTGCGTTTGCAGCGCTATATTATTCAGGAGTGGGGTGAAATCTATCAACTCAATGCCCTGAAAAACGGTGTGCTTGCGACCCTGGTTGCCGTGGGCTGCTGTTTACTGCTGGCATTTGGTGCAGGTGGTGCGTCGGGCAGCGGCGGTATGATCATCTGGCCTTTGTTTGGTTCGACCAACCAAATTCTTGCCAGCCTGACCTTGCTGGTGATTTCTGTGTATCTGATGAAGCTGGGTCGTCCGGCAAAATTCACGCTGATCCCGATGATGTTTGTGATTTTGATGGCCTTTTTTGCCGGGCTGATCAAGCTGGGTGAGTACTATGAGCAGGGTAACTGGTTGCTGGTGGGGCTGGACATTGTGGTTCTGGTTGTCAGTGTATTGGTGATGCTGGAAGCCTGGTCTGTGGTCAGTAAGCTCAAATTACAAAAAGACAACAGCGCAATATCGCAGTCGGATTAACGATTACTTTGCGTCTTAACAGGGCGTGCCAGTGTATCATACGCTGGCGCGCGTTATGTTATGTCCCGGCAATTACCCCTATGGTATTGGCTCTTGCGGACAAATAACCGATAATCAGCCCAGCATTTTAATAACCAAGGGCTGATTATATGTCTTTTCCTCTCGCTCTGCCGGTCAGTGACTGGCAAGTTCAGGACGCCGATGCTGTTATCGTCGTCACTTCCGATGTGTCAGATCTTTCTGCTGCGGCACTAAACAATGCGGCAGCCCCTTATCTTGCAGTTGATGCACGATTACACAGCAAAGCCAGCTTGCTGTTAGCTGAAGGTGTACCGGGCAAGCGTCTGATCGTGTCACCAACAGGCCCGCTTAACCGTGACTACGATGACGTGCGACGCTTTTTTGAAGCGGGTAAAGCCGCTGTGCTGGAAGCCAAAGCAGCCGGTGCGGTTAAGCCGGTATTGATGGTGACTGGGGTACCTGGCGATGCGCGTTATCAGAATGCCCTTGAAGTGGCGTACCTGGGAGCGTGTCAGGCGCTATGGCAACCTCTGGAAGCCCGTGAATATCGTGGACCAGCGATTGAACCTGTTGAATCTATTGCACTGTTGGGGGCTTCTGAAGAGCAATGTCGTCAGCTAAACGCCATGGCAGCTGGTCAGTATGCAGCCCGTGACCTGTGTGGTACAGAGCCGGAGCGCATGGCACCCCCTAAGTTTGCAGATTACTGTGTTGAGCTGTTTAAGGACACATGTGTCAGCGTTGAAGTCGTGTCAGACCCCGCAACCATAGACAAAGACTACCCTATGCTGGGCACCGTTGCGCGCGCATCTTATGCGGTAGAGCGTCACCACCCGCGTGTTGTTAAGCTAGTCTACACGCCGCAAGGAGACATTGAGCGCACGCTGATGTTTGTTGGTAAGGGCCTGGTTTATGACACAGGTGGTGCCGATCTGAAAGTAGGCGGGTTTATGGCGGGCATGAGCCGTGACAAAGGTGGCGCAGCCTCAGTTGCCGGCTTTATGAAGTCCGTTGCAGACTTTCAACCTAAAGGCGTAAAAGTGATCGCGTACCTTGCTGTGGTGCGTAACTCGATTGGCTCTGATTGCTTCGTTCCGGATGAGATCATCACCACGCGTGAAGGCGTGAAAGTGCGCATTGGCAACACGGATGCGGAAGGCCGTCTGGCAATGGGAGATTTGTTGAGTGAGCTTAAAGATATGGCCACTGAGGAAGTGAATCCTGAGCTGTTTACGGTAGCTACGCTAACCGGACACGCTGCCCGAGCGATGGGGCCTTACAGTGCTTATGTTGAAAACGGCCCGGCGCGTGCACAAAAGGTATCTCGTCAGCTTGCTGATATCGGCGATCTGTGGGCTGACTGTGCTGAGGTATCGCGCAGCCGTCGTGAAGATTACGATTTCGTGCAGCCACGTACTCTGGCGGATGACGTTTTGTCGAGCAACAACGCTCCGTCAGCTGTGACTGCGCGTGGTCACCAGTTCCCAATGGCCTTCCTGGCTATCGTTGGTGGACTGGACAAGCACGGCTGTGAGTCTGACTTACCACTGCCTTATGTCCACATGGACATCGCAGGCAGTGGTGTTGAGGGAGGTGACTGGCAACATGGTAAACCAACTGCCGCCACCGTCAGCAGTTTGTTTGTACGCTACTGTCGCTAAACTTTAAAGCCCTCTACAATCTGGGCAAGCTGATGGCTTGCCTGTTTGAGCTCTTTGCTGGCCTGAGACAAGGTTTGGGTGGTGTCGAGTGAATGGTGGGTGGCGTCCGACAGGTCGCTAATTCGTACATTTACATCGGCAGCCGCACTGCTTTGTTCATCCGTCGCTCGTGCGATCAGGCCGTTCATTTCCAGAATAACGGTGATCAGACGCTCGATTTCACTCAATGCCTGCTCAGCCTCATGGACCTGACTCACCGTGTTGGCAGAAAGACGTTGACTGTTTTGCACGGCATCAACAGCGGCCTGAGCGCCTTTTTGTAACTTTTCAATCATGGTCTGTATCTCATCGGTACTCTGTCCGGTGCGACTTGCCAGTGTACGTACTTCGTCTGCCACCACTGCAAACCCGCGACCCTGCTCTCCGGCTCGTGCAGCTTCTATGGCGGCATTCAGTGCGAGTAGGTTGGTCTGCTCCGAAATACCCCGGATCACGTCCAGCACTGAGCCAATATGCTGGCTCTCTTCTGCCAGCGCCTGCGTCACCACACTGACCTCTTCTATGGTGTCTGACAGCGTACCTATGGCACTGATGGTGGCACTGATGGTGGTTTTTCCGGTTTCGCTGGTGCGCATTGCATCTCCGGCAGCCTGCTCTGCAGCCTCAGCATGCTGGCTAATCTCTTTGATCTGGGCACTCATTTGCTCAACGGCTGTTGCGACCTGGCGACTGCTGTCATTCTGACGCTCAATGTACTCCAGGTTTACCTCACCCGTGTCATCTACGCGATCGGCCAGCGCCTCTACTTCTGCGGCATTGCCCGCGACCGAGGTAATCGAGCGGCGCATTTTACTTGTATAGGCATTAAAAAAACGAGACAGGCGAGAGATCTCATCACGGCCATGCTCATCAAGTTGCTGTGTCAGGTCGCCTTCACCCTGGGAAATGTCTCGCATCATGTCGGCAGCTGCGCGCATCGGCTGTAACACGCTATTGCTGATGATAAAGCTCAGAATTATCAGCACGATGAGCAGTGCGACGATATTGAACAGCATCTGATTACGCAGTTGAGCAAATTGCTCATCGATATTATCGAGATACACCCCGGAACCTAAGATCCACTGCCACGGGGCAAAGCCTTTTACATAAGAAATTTTGTCGACGGGTGCAGATTTGCCGGGTTTGGGCCATTTGTATGGCACAAAGCCATCACCCTGGCTGTTAACAACGGCCACCATTTCCTGAAACAGCGCGACCCCGTCAGGGTCTTTACTATCGCGCAGCGACTGGCCATTGAGTTGGGGCTTAAATGGGTGCATCACCATGCGAGGATAATGATCATTGACCCAAAAGTAATTGTTTTCATCGTATCTGAGGTCTTTCAGTGCGCTCAGGGCGGCGTTTTTGGCCTGGCTTTCACTGAGTGTGCCGTTGAGCTGTGCCTGATGAAAGTGGGCGATCAGACTATGAGCTGTTTCAACCAGGTTTTTGGTTTTTTCATATTGTTGTTCACTTAGCGCGTGATATTGTTGCTGCAAATTCATTATGCCCAGTGCGCTCAGGCCAAGGACGACGACGCCCACCAGCATAGCGAGGCGGCCAAATATGGTGAACTGTCTTAAAAAAGCCATAGCACTTACTCCTTTTTAAAGCACAAGATTGTGCACTGAATCAGCTATGATTGCGTGTTCTGCAATATTGCCAAGGGTAAAACTTGTTCTAAATCAAATGAATAATATATTTACTGAGGAAAGCGTAAGGCAATTAGCTATTTGTCGAATAGTGGCAGGGCGTGTTTGTGCGTATAGGTGACACGGGCCAGCGATGGCCCGTGTCTGAGTGTTACTTCACGTCAAAGTGACGGTTAAAGAAGTTGGTGATGGTGTGATGCAGGTGCGTCTGCACCTTCTTACCA
The DNA here is from genome assembly GCF_030125445.1 of Pseudoalteromonas ardens. Taxonomy (NCBI): domain Bacteria; kingdom Pseudomonadati; phylum Pseudomonadota; class Gammaproteobacteria; order Alteromonadales; family Pseudoalteromonadaceae; genus Pseudoalteromonas; species Pseudoalteromonas ardens. The sequence continues at coordinate 1,300,730 of NZ_JASJUV010000002.1, read as the reverse complement.
CGCAGGCTGTGCTTAGAGCCCGGATAGGTCATCATTTCAAAAGGCTTTGCCTCATCCTGTAACTGTTTGAACAGCTTCGTGGCATGGGTAAACAACACGTTGTCGTCCGCCATGCCGTGATAGATCATCAGCGGGCCTTTCAGACCGTCTGTGTAGGGAAATACTGCGCTTTGCTCGTAGCCTTTCGCATTGGTTTGTGGATGTCCGAGGTAACGTTCAGTGTAATGTGTGTCATACAGTGCCCAGTCTGTTACTGGCGCACCAGACACGCCTGCGGTAAAGTAATCACCTGCTTTGAACATGGTCATCAGTGCCATGTAACCGCCGTAGCTGTGGCCATAAATGCCGATGCGTGACGGGTCGACATAATCCAGTGTGCGTAAGAATTCCACACCACGGATCTGATCGGCGACTTCCACTTCTCCTAAGTGTTTGTAAATAGGGTCTTCAAAGCGTTTGCCTCGGTTGTATGAACCACGGTTGTCCAGCTGGAAGACGATGTAACCTTGCTGCACCATATATTGGAAATAAAGGTTTTTACTGCGCCAGCTATTAGTAACACGCTGTGCATGCGGGCCACCATAAACATTGACGATCACAGGGTATTTCTTGCCTTTTTTAAGCTGCTTAGGCTTAAACAAACGGTAGTGCATCAATTGCCCATCTTCCGCTTTCAAAGTGCCATACTCTGGTGTCGACAAATCATTCAGGAAAGGTGTCAGCGGATGTTGGTCATCGAGCTTATTTTGTTCCAGCCAGGTAATGAATTCGCCATTGGCTTTTCGCAATGAAACCGATGTGGGTTGATTTACGGACGATTTGCTGTCGATAAAAGTGCGGTTGTCTTCCGCCATCACCACTTTGTGGTAGGCTCCGGCTTCTGTGATCCGCTCAATGTTACCTTTTTTGAATAATGGGACCGCATACAGGTGGCTTTCCAGTGGGGTGTCTTTGCGGCCAGAGAAGTAGATCAGGCCCTTTTTCTCATCCACGCCCTGAAGCTTTTCGACAATCCAGTCACCCTGAGTCAGCTGACGAACCAGTTGGCCACTGGTGCGGTACAAATACAGATGCTTATAGCCATCGCGCTCTGAGGCCCAGATAAAGTGCTTTTTTTCTTTTAAAAAATGCAGGTCAAAATGCAGGTTGATCCAGGTGTCGCTGGTTTCTGTCAGAGCGACGCGTTGTTGCTTGCTGTCGGCGTTGTAGAATCTTAATTCCAGCTTTTGTTGAGCCCGATTTTGCCACTGATATGACAAAGTGGTGTCATCTTCCAGCCATTTCGCTCGGGCAATGTAGATGTCTTTGTCTTTACCCAGGTCAATCCAGTTCACTGTCTGATCATTCAGGGTGACCACACCTAGATCGATGCGGACATTATCCGTGCCAGTAAACGGGTAGCGTTGGTTAAACAGTTTGACTTCATCGGCATAAATTTCGTTGCGGATGGCTTCTTGTACCGGACTTTCGTCGATGCGGGTGAAGGCAATTTTGCTTTCGTCCCCGGCCCACCAGTAGCCAGTCATACGGCTCATTTCTTCCTGTGCAACGAACTCTGCCATGCCATTTTTAATCACGCCACCACCGTCTTTGCTCAGGCGGATCTCTTGGCCGGTTGCCAGCTCCAGAGCATACAGGTCTTGCTCTCGTATAAAGGACACGTAGTTGCCTTTAGGCGAGAAGCGGGCATCGGTTTCAAAGGCTTCGGTATCGGTCAGCTTGCGGCTTTTGCCTGAGCTGAGCTCATAATAGTAGAGGTCACCATTGAGTGGAAAGAGCAGTGCTTTACCATCTTTAGACCATTTGTATTCGAGGATCCCGCGACCAAAGATACGTTGCCTTTCACGGCGCGCCTTTTCTTCGTCTGACAAGGTTTCAGGACCTGAGAATAAGGCCTGGGAATCGACCAGCAAACGGTTTGTGTCGGCTTTAATATTGTATTCCCACAGATCGTAGCGGTTGTAGTCGTCTACTTTGCCCTGCAGGTAGGTTACCCGAGTACCATCGGGCGAAAACTTAAGGTTAACAGGGGCCTTACCTGCCAAAGAGGGGTCATCGAAAATACGTTCCAGCGTCAGCGGCTGGGCCACAGTAAACTGGCTGGTGGCCAGCAAACCGGTGGCAAGCGCGGCATGAGATAGCAAATTGCGCACAGAGTCACCTTTATAATTGTGTAATGTTGGATTGAGAACCCGATGTTAAAGACTGTAAATCGTGATGGCAAACAAATCCGATGGGTGTGATGGCAGACAAAAACGTCGCCCTATCGGGTCGATTTTATGTGGCAAGTTAGTTACAGTGAGCCCATCAATAATGAACTTGAAAAGACCAATGAACACATTTCAACTGGCGCCGGAACTGGTGCGTGATTGTATTGAACTGGCCGACTGGCCATTGTGTAAACTGCTATTGCTGAACGACAGTCAGTATCCCTGGTTTATACTGGTGCCACGTGTATCAGGCATGCGTGAGATCATTGATCTCAGTGCTGAGCAGCAACAGCTGTTTTGGCAGGAGTCTGCCCAGTTAAGTCACTTAATTAAAGCTGTTTTCAATCCACATAAGTTGAATGTGGCTGCCCTTGGAAACATGGTGCCCCAGCTGCACGTTCATCATATTGCGCGTTTTGAGCATGATGCAACCTGGCCAAAGCCTGTGTGGGGCCAACTGCCGCCAATCCCATACAGTGACCAGCAAATAGCCGAAATAAAACAGGCGCTGGATATCTAAGCGCCTGTTTATCTATCTGTTTGTGTATTGGGATTTTACAAGCCCAATACGGCTTTGCCTTGTTTAAAGGTAACATCAACCGGAATATTGGCTGCCGCCAGCTTGTCCAGATCGGCCTGAAGCTCTGCTTTAATATCGCCATGGGTGGCCAGTAACTGATCGACTTTTTGGTAGTCACCATCGCCTTGCAGGGTCAGGATCAGGTTAGACAGCTTTTCCATGGCTGCCCCCATCTTCGCCATATCCACAGCATAAAGGCCATTCGCATTTTTTGAAAATGCGCCTTCCTGTTTGAAGAAATTAAACCGGATCATGTTGGCTTTACCATGGGCACTGGATGCGCCAAAGCGCACAGAGCGGAAAATTCCGGCCATAAAGGTGACATAATAGTCTTCCAGCGTGCCTTCTGTGATCTCGCCTTTTTTCAGCAGTTGCTCAACCATATACAGACCCAGAATATCGGCTTTGCCTTCTTCCAGGGCGCTGGCATGCTCTTGCAGTGACTGACGCACCGTGCCTTTGCCTGTAATGGTGTTTTTAATCCCCAGGCCATGCGCCACTTCGTGGAACATGGTGTTGGCAAAAAAGGCATCAAAGGTAATATGTTTACGTTGTGCCGGGACAATCAACTGCTCAGCAATGGGCACCAGGATTTTGTCGAACTTGGCCTGCATCGCATTTTTTAACTGTAGACGACGTGTGCCCTTTTGGAGCTGAACTTCTTCATCGTTCGGCAGGTTAATGGCAATGGTTTTACTCCCTGCATTAGAATGGCCGGCATAGTAAATGACATCGTAGGCATTGAGGTCGGCATCTGAACCAGGCACTTCCTGCTTGTACTTTTCATCGACTGGTAACCCCTGCTGTAGTTCAGGCAGAAAAGCGGCAAATTTTGCCAGACGCTCACTCCAGGCCATGTCTTTGACCAGAACATAAGATTCGAACGCAGTACGATAACCAAAGAGCTGATCTTCGTAGGTTTCGATGGGACCAATCACCACGTCGATGGGGTTATTTTTCATATCCATCCAGGCGAAGTCAGAGGTTTGGTAACTGTTATTAACCAGCGCGTCTGCACGTAAATTTAAGTACTTGGAAAATTGTTTATCCACCGCCAGTTTGCTGGCATCACGCAATAGCTGAGCTGCTGTGTTTAATTCGTTCTGATAGGCTTCTGAGTAGGGGACACTATACAGCTGGCCTTGCACATCGCGTTTTATTAAAGAGTACAAACCCGCTTTATCTTTCACATCCGCCTGATTAAGTTCGTCTTTACTGATATCTCCAGGGTAGAACTCGGCGCCGGGGGCTTTAGCATTAAAGCCACTGAGGAATACTTTGTCACCATTCAGACGGTCCCAGGGACCATAGTTAATGTCAGCGAACTGGCGTACCTTCGGGTCCTGAATATTGGCCAGAAACTCCGATTTGTTCATGCCAAATGCTTGCTTCCAAAACAGATCATCCATGATTTTAGACGCGTCTATCAATAACCCGAGCATTTTTTTCTGGTTGTCATTGAGGTGTGACAGGTCGCTATTCAGGGTGACCTGGGTATAGATATCCAGTCGCTCTGGCGACAGGTCTTGTAGCTGGTAGCCGCTGTATGTCGTGCTCTGTTGTGCCTGGCTTTCAGTCTTGGGTTGCTGTGGCTCAGAACAGCCGCTGAGCAGCATGCCACAGGCCAGCATGACCGCCGTGGATAAGAGTGCGCGTTTCATCATTTTTCCTTCATTTGGAGTGTTAGTCGGACCTTTACTGTATAGAGGCCGCTCTGAACATAGCTGCCAGCAGGGATCCGTATTATTATTTCGGTGCTATACCTTACATGAATTGGCTGCAACTTGCTGCTGTTGTGGCACAAAGTCGCTGAATATTTTATTTTACTCAGCGCGTTGGAATTTTTTGTCTATCACGAATAATTTTTATACTTTTCTTAACTTACTCTTTAAGTTAGACAATACTAATAACATGAACAGCACATTGCCCAGCGCCACAGGCAATTGCTGCGCTCCAGAGGCCAATAAATTCGAGGATTGAACCAATATGTCTACTGAAAATGCCTTGTTGACGATTCTGATTGATAAAATAAACAACGATACCCTGGTACTACCTACCTTGCCTGAAATAGCTGTAAGGGTCAGGCAGGCTGCGGATGACCCGGAAGTTAACTTGATGCAAATGTCCGAGGTGATTTCTCATGATCCTGCATTGGCGGCACGTATGATTAAAGTGGCCAACAGCGCGTTTCTGGGCCGTACCGTAAAAGTTAACACTCTTAATCAGGCCGTCACCCGGATAGGTTTGCGTCAGGTCAAAAATGTTGCCACAGCAATGGCGATGGAGCAGCTGTTTGTCTCGCAAAATAAGCTGATCAAAACATATATGGATAAAGCCTGGCAGAAGACGCTGAAAGTGGCCTGTCAGGCCATCACCACGATGGACTTTTATCTGCGCATTAACAAGCATACATCGCTCAATAAAGACACCATTACGCTGGCGTCACTGGTATTCAATATCGGGGTACTTCCCATCCTGACTGAAGCTGAAAATCATCCCGAAGTATTCGCCAACCCGAGCTTTTTAGCGCATGCGATCCAAAAGCTCGGTGGTCGCATAGGGGGTGCAATTATGCGTGAGTGGGGGTTCACGGAAGAGTTTGTTGAAGTCGCTGAAAGCTGGGCTAATCCAAACTATAAACCCGGACATGTTTGTTACGTGGACTTTATCCGTGTCGGTGCCATTGTTGAAGGCATATTGCAAGTGTCTGATAAGGCCGCGGCACTGCATGTCTACGAAGAGAAGGGCGTGCTGGGCTCAGTGGATATGTTTTATGATGATGCCTATCAGGACATGCTGAACGATATTAAAGCGGCATTTTCGTAATTATGAAGTTGAAGTGGCGGAGCGTTTAGCCCCGCCTCTCAGTCGCTACAGGTCGTCCTGATCGCCGAGCCCTTGTGACAGCTCTTCGAGCAGCTCTTTGATTTCCTCAGAGACCAGGATAAAGTCTGCATCGAGCTTGACCGCCATGTCCTCTTTAGGGATGTCGGCATTTTGCTCTTTCAGTGTGTCGCTGAAACTCAGGCGCTTGATTGAACCATCATTTTGCAGGGTAAACTGCACGCGTTCACGCCAGTCCATACCCAGTTTAGTTACGCGCTTACCATGTTCCAGGTGCAATTTGATCTCATCGCCGGCCAGGTCATGCTGTTTAAGTTTAACCTGTGCACCATTGTCATCGGCTTCTTGTAATTCGGCATCAGAGCCGATTGCAAACCCTTCAGGGACTTCGAATTTGGTGAGCCAGTCAGTCAGGAACAGATCCAAATCATAATTTGCAAAGGCTGGGACGATAGGTAAGGTACCAAGGGATTTTCTCAATAACGCGGTTAGTTCTTCCGCTTTATTAAAGCTGGCGCTGTTGACGATTAACCAGCCATTTTTCTGGTCGATAAACGCAAATTGCAGGCTGGACTTTTTGAACGCCTGAGGCAACAAAGTTGCCGTGATATTTTCTTTAATTTCGTCTTTTTCTTTTTTCTTGACCGGACGATTCTCTTCTTGCTCGATCGACTCGATCTTTTCTGCAACCATTTCATTGATCACAGAGGCAGGCAGAACTTTTTCTTCCCGCTTGGCACAAACCAGAATACAGTGCTGAGAAAAGTGGCTCAGGGTCTGGCCATGTTTGCCTAGGGCTTTGGTCCAGCCAAAGGTGCTCATGTCCTGGCTACCGCACGGACGAAATACGTCGTGCTCCAGTGCTGCTTCAAAGTCTTCCTGAGCATAGGAGACGTCTTGTTTAAAACGGTAACAGATAAGATTGCTAAACCACATAGAACAGGTTCCGAAGAGTAAAATCGACCCGCATCATAGCAAACCGACATACCCTCGGGCAAAGGCTCAGCGCAGATATTTCGCCCTGTTGATACAGGCGTTCATTAACTGAACATTGCCACGTTCTTCTGTAGTTCTTTAGGGAACCTAATATAGTAGGTCAGCCCTCGTCCTTCTTCTGAATTAACTTCAATGTCGCCATTCAGGGTCTGCTTAACCAGGTTAAAGGTAATGTGTGTGCCTAGTCCGCTGCCGCCTTGCTCACGCTTGGTGGTGAAGAAAGGGTCAAACAGTTTTTCAAGCTGCGCTTTGCTAACGCCTTTACCATTGTCTTTGTAAACGATAAAGACGTCGTTATTTTCTTCTCTGATCTCGATGTCTATGGTGCCTTGCGCAACACCTTCAAAGCCATGGATCAGGGAATTCATAATCAGATTAGTGAAAATCTGACTGATGGCCCCTGCGGGCAGGTGCAGGGTTAATTCTTCCGGGCAGTCTACGTTGACAATGTGCGCGGTTTTTTTGAGTTTGGGGTGTAAAGAGCGGATCACTTCGCCCAGGTATTGTTTAAAGTTAATGGTGCGTACCGCTTCACTGGCCTGATCAACCGCAATTTGTTTAAAGCTGGCGACCAGCTCTGACGCCCGGTCGAGGTTGGTGGTCAGTAAGCTGGTGCTTTGTTTTGCTTCATTGATAAATTCTTCCAGTGCTTTGGGCGAAAGCGTTTTATCTTTATATGCAGTTTCCAGCCTTTGCAGGCGCTCTTCCAGGAATGAGGTTGCCGTAACGCCGATGCCGACTGGGGTATTGATGTCGTGGGTGATCCCCGCTACCAGGCCACCCAATGCTGCCATTTTTTCTGAACCAACCAGACGCTCCTGTGCCATGTTGAGTTCATCAACATACTTTTCCAGCTCTTTTTGCTTGGTCAGCAGTTCTTCTTCGGTCTGGCGTCTGAGGTCGATCTCTTCTGTCAGAGTCAACTTTTGCTTCTCCAGCTCATATTTTTGTTGTTGCAGGTCCATCATAGCCTGTGACAGGTTAGATGTTTTGCGTGCCACCTCTTGTTCTAACTGAATGTTGTGTTGGTCGAGTTTTTCATTACTAATTAACAACTCTTTTTGCGCCTGATCGAGTTTCTTTCGATAGTCAGCGATGCGATCTATGAGTTTGTTGAAGGCTTCTTCCATCACCTTGAGCTCGTTGCGCTCTGTGGTATCAATGTCTATTTTGTGGCCATCGACATTGTCGATTTCAAAATCGTCAATTTGCTCGGTCAGATCGGTGAGTGGTTCGGTGAGTAATTTTCTGAAAGCGAGCAAGAACAAGATAATCAAAAAGGTGGTTTTGACCATCGCATTACCAATCAGAAAGTAAATAGAGATCATAATGCGGCTAAATACGACTTCCCGGCTTGAAAACAGCGTTACATCGCCTACTTGCGTAGCTCTGCCGGAAAACTCGAAGATCAGTGGAAAGGTGTAGCCAAACAGACCTGACGGCGTATCCTCAATGAGTGCTTCTTCTTGCACGAGTTGTTGGCTGTATAGCTCATGAATGTTGAGCGAGCGCCCCAGCTGAGAAATGATCTCGCCGCTATCATCACGCACTATGATCCCTTCGATCATAGGTATGGCCAACAAGCCCTCAGCAGTGGTGACGGTTTGTTTGGTATTGAGCTCCCAGATAGCGCGAGTCAGGCTGCGACTGAAGGTTTTTTGCAGCATAGTTAACTCATTGCGAATATAGTCCTTAGTGTTGACATATTCGGCCACCACTTGTCCACAAGTCACGACAAAGGTGAGCAAAAAGTAAACCGACAAGACGTTTGTGAGCAGCTTCTTAGACAGACTTTTTTGCAGCATGAAGTGTTCTTTGCTCCTAACAACGAGTTTCCGCGCGCTTAATACACTTAAAGTTAGCCAATAAAGTGCTAAAAATAAATATTAATCTCAATCTGATATCGTGAGGAATTTGTTCCTCGTGCACTTACTGGATGGAGATTATTGTGTTATAAGTTTAACCACAACAATAACCTTTATCCCAAAACAGAACAATAAAGATTATTTGACAATTCACTCTATGAGCTACTCTGTATTAGTCTGTGACGATTCAGTCGTTGCCCGCAAACAAGTCATCCGTTGTCTCAATGGGATCATTGACGCTGACATTTGCCAAGCCTGTAACGGGCGTGAAGCACTGGAGGTGCTGGCTGAACGACATATCGATTTACTGTGCCTGGATCTGACCATGCCCGTGTTGGATGGTATTGGGGTGCTTGAAACGATCAAGCGTCAGGTGATTGAAACCTATGTCGTGGTTATTTCGGCGGACATTCAGGACGAAATGAAAACACGAGTTGCGAAGCTGGGGGCGCTTGAGTTTTTGGAAAAACCGGTGAAATCAGAATCCTTGCAGGCAACGCTCAGCAAGTTCGGTATCCGTTAATGTCGGGTTATTGCTACACGATCACTTCTACTACCCACTCCTATTCATGTTGCTTTGCTCATCAGATAATTCATTAATCTGACATAAAACTTGCGTGTTACTGTACACAACTTGAGTTTTTTGCATAGTTTTTTGCAGTACGAATTAGGTTTTTGTGCTTGACAGTTTATCGAATGTTCAGGCAGTCTAAAGTCTATGAACAAGATTATTAACACCACGACCATTATTACCACCACCATCCTAACGGGATAGTGGCATAGGTCTGTGCGTATTTGAAAAGGCCTGTGCTCACCGCGAGCACAGGCCTTTTTTGTTTTTGGAATGAGGAAAATAAACATGCAAGTATTGAAGTTTGGAGGATCATCGCTGGCCGATTACGACTGCCTGCAACGAGTTCGTGAGCTTATCCTGACGCAGGGCAACTATGAGGCCTTAGTGGTGCTGTCTGCTCCTGGGGGCGTCACAGATAAACTGGTTGAATTATGTGAACTGGCGCGTCAGGGGCAGAGTTTTAGTGAGCAATGGCAAGCCCTGACAGCACGCTTGAATGGCCTTAAAGTGCAGGTTGAAGCTGAATTTGGTGAAGTGGCACATTGGCCTGATTTTACCGCGCTGGCAGACAAACTGGCAGGCGTAAAACTACTTAAGCAATGCCCGGATGCGGTGCAAGCTTATGTGATCAGTTTTGGTGAGCGTGTGAGTGTGGCGCTGATGGTGGCGATGTTGAGTAAGCATAAAGCCCATTACCTTGATGCCACTGCTTGTATTGCGACGAATGACGCTTATCTGGATGCTGAAGCTTTGCTGGATGACAGCCGTGAGCGTTTTGCAGCGCAATTACAGGCTCAGCCGGCACAGTTTTACATCATGCCTGGTTTTACAGGCAGTAATAGCGCTGGTGAATTGACGACCCTCGGACGGAATGGGTCGGATTATTCAGCCGCTATTGCTGCTGCGTGCATTCAGGCCAAGGTTTGTCAGATCTGGACTGATGTCGATGGGGTATACAGTGCCGATCCCCGACTGATTAAAAAGGCCACCAAAGTGAACCGTCTGTCCTATAAAGAGGCGATGGAGCTGTCGTATTTTGGTGCCAAAGTTTTGCATCCTAAAACCATTTTGCCGTGTGCCAAAGCAGGTGTGCCATGCGAAATCAAAAATACCCATGCGCCTGAGCTACCGGGATCTGTGATTGCGGCACAAGGGGGAGGAGACGAGCCAGTTAAAGCGCTATCCAGTCTCGATAAGCTGGCAATGTTAACAGTCTCCGGACCGGGCATGAAAGGCAAAGTGGGTATGGCGGCCAGAGTATTCTCGGCGTTGGCCAAGGACAATGTTTCGATTGTTCTGATCACCCAGTCATCCTGTGAATTCAGTATCAGCTTCTGTGTTCATGAACAAGATTTGTCACTGGCATTGCAGGCACTGCAAACTGCTTTTGAACTGGAGATGCAAGCCCACCTGATCGAGCCAATCCAGGTACGTCGTTCGCTGGCGATTGTTACCCTGGTGGGTGATAACATGAAATCACACAAAGGTTTAGCCGCTAAGTTTTTTGCCTCTTTGGCACAGGCTCAGGTCAATATTGTGGCGATTGCTCAGGATTCTACCGAAAGTGCCATTTCTGCCGTGATCCAGGGCGAACTTTGTCAGGATGCGGTCAAGGTTTGCCATGAAAACTTTTTTACCCATATTCCCTCCATTGACGTGTTCTTGCTTGGCTGTGGCTTAGTGGGGACTGAACTGATCGCGCAGTTACAGCGCCAGCAAAGTTGGCTGGCGGAGCGTAACATCAAGCTCAACCTCTATGGGGTGGCGAATTCAAAACGCTGTTATCTGAATGAGCAAGGGGTGCCTTTTGAGCACTGGCAGCAGGTGCTGGCCGATGCGCAGCAAGGCTTTGAGCTGTCAGAGCTTGAGTCGTTTGTGCGCCGGAATCATCTGATTAATCCGGTGATTGTCGATTGCAGCTCGTCTCAACACCTGGCCGATCAGTATCATGACTTCCTGGCTGCGGGATTTCATGTTGTTGCTGCCAATAAAAAAGCCAATACCAGTGACTACGACTATTACCAGGCGCTCAAACAGGTTGCACAACAAAAGGGCCGACGCTTTTTATATGAAACCAATGTGGGGGCAGGGCTACCGGTACTTGACAACCTTCAGTTGTTATTTGGTGCAGGTGATGAGCTGTTGTCTTTCAGTGGCATTTTATCGGGCTCATTGTCTTATATCTTTGGCGAGCTGGAAGATGGCCTGAGTCTGTCCGAGGCCACTGCGAAAGCAAAACAAAGCGGCTTTACAGAGCCGGATCCGCGTGACGATCTATCGGGTACGGATGTGGCGCGCAAGCTCCTCATTATTGCCCGTGAATCCGGGTTAGCACTGGAGCTGTCTGATATCGAAGTGGAACCGGTTGTGCCAGCTGACTTTGCTGCGGGTAGCTCGGTAGATGAATTTATGGCGCAGCTGCATCAACAGGATGGCGCCTTTGCAGATCGCATTCAAAGTGCGGCGAGTGAAGGCAAAGTGCTGCGCTACGTGGGTAGTATTCAAGATGGTCGCTGTCGAGTGGGTATCGAGGCGGTAGAGCGCTCACATGCGTTGTCGGATATCCGAGATGGTGAAAATGCGCTTGCCATATTAAGCCAGTATTATCAGCCCAAACCATTTGTGATCCGTGGTTATGGTGCCGGAGCGGAAGTAACCGCGGCCGGGGTATTTGCTGATATCTTGAAAACCCTGACGCGCTAGGAGTGGTTATGAAACGATTTTATGCACCCGCATCCATCGGCAATTTTTGTGTCGGTTTTGATTCTCTGGGCGCTGCGATAGCCCCGCTTGATGGCACTTTACTGGGTGATGTAGTGAGTGCTGAGGCAGCCGAACAGGACAGCTTTGAATGTATTGGTCCTTATGCCGATAAATTACCGTCGAGAGCCGAGGAAAATCTGGCTTATCAATGCCTGGTCCATTTCAGGGAGCATGTCGCTGCGACTATGCCCGGGGTCAAGTTGACGCTGGAGAAACGCCTGCCAATTGGCTCAGGGCTCGGGTCTAGTGCCTGTTCAGTGGTCGCGACGTTCGCGGCGCTGGATGCCTTTGCACAGACTCAATTGTCTCAGACGCAGATGATTGAGCTGATGGCTGATTTTGAAGGTAAAGTCAGTGGCGGACGCCACTATGACAATATCACGCCTTGCTATTTGGGTGGGTTACAGCTGACAGCTGAGTTAATACCGGACAGAGCACTGAGTTTACCGAGTGATGACAACTGGCGACTGGTGGTCGCTTATCCTGGCTTTGCACTGAATACGGCGGCGGCCAGGGCTGTATTGCCACAACAGCTGGCGACACACGATGCGGTAGAATTTGCTCAGCGATTAAGCGCCTTTACGTTTCTTATGACTCAGCACCAATTTGATAAGGCTGTGGCCTTGATGCGTGATGAGATTGCCGAGCCATCCAGGGCACCCTTGATAAAAGGGTTTGCGGAGGCCAAACAAAGTTTGCCTGAATTAGGCGCACTCATGGTTAGCATTTCTGGCGCAGGACCAACCTTGTTAGCATTGTGCGACAATGATCAGGATGCACAGCGATGCCAGCTATGGCTACAACAGCACTATTTAAATGAACATGGCTTCAGCCACATTTGCCGAATAGACCCACAGGGTACAAGAGAAATAAAGGAAGGAGAGTAGAATGAAACTGGTGAATTTAAAAGATGATACTCAGACAGTATCCTTTATTGAAGCGGTTAAAACGGGTCTTGGCCGTAATCAGGGGGTGTTTTTCCCAACTGAGCTTGTGCCACTGACTGACGTTGATAGTTTGTTGGCACAACCGTTTGCACAGCGCAGTGCCGCGATTCTGAAACACCTCATTGGTGATGAGTTGCCGCTCGACTCACTACAGAGCATGTGTGAGCAGGCATTTGATTTTCCGGCTCAATTAGTACAAGTTGAAGAAAATAAATATTGCCTGGAGCTCTTTCATGGGCCAACGCTTGCCTTTAAAGACTTTGGCGGCCGGTTTATGGCGCAGTGTATTGGTGCATTTAGTCAGGGCGAGCGGGTGACCATATTGACTGCAACCAGTGGTGACACTGGTGCTGCGGTCGCACATGCGTTTTATCAAATGCCAGGCGTTGACGTGGTGATCCTGTATCCGCAGGGTAAAATTTCGCTGGCGCAACAAAAGCTGTTTACCACACTCGGAGAAAATATCCATTGTTACGCCGTTGAGGGCAGTTTCGATGACTGTCAGGCCCTGGTAAAACAGGCTTTCCTGGATGATGAGGTTAAGCAAACGCTGGGACTGAATTCAGCTAACTCAATCAACATCAGTCGCCTGCTGGCCCAAGTGTGTTATTACTTCGAGGCCTTTGCTCAGCTTACAGTCGCAGAGCGTGAGCAGGTTCATGTCTCCGTACCGAGCGGTAATTTCGGTAATGTGTGTGCGGCTATGATAGCCGCGGCGCTGGGACTGCCTGTGAAGCGCCTCAGTGCAACCACCAACCAGAATGACACTGTGCCTCGTTATCTGGATTCTGGTCAGTGGCAACCCAATGCGACTTTGGAATCTATTTCTAATGCGATGGATGTGAGTAAACCTAATAACTGGCCTCGCGTGGAATCTATGTTGGATAGTGGATACTTTCCAAAGTATGAGTTTTATTCACGTTCGGTATCGGAAGAGCGAACGCAGGAAGTCATGCGTCAGGTTGCAAAAGGAGGGTATGTGACAGAACCGCATACCGCCATCGCCTACGAAGGGCTTCAGCTGGATGGACAGCCGGAAGAAACCGGTATTTTCCTGGCGACGGCGCACCCTGCTAAATTCAGAGAAACAGTGGAAGCTGTGCTGGAACAGGCGATTGAGATGCCTGAGACACTGGCAAGTGCGCTGGAAAAGCCGTGTCTGGCAGAACCTTTGTCTGCGGATTACGCTGCACTCAAACAGGCTGTACTGACACGTTTAGTGCGTTAAAAGTTTGCTTGTTGTTTTGCTGGTGGCGCGGTAAGCCGCCAGCAAAGCGTATTTAGTAGATTTCAATTTGAAATATAAATACGCTTTTTAATAAAAAATATAAATGTTTAAATAAAAAAATATCATCCCCTAAACACTGTGAAATAAATTCAATCCTTGTTTAAATAGGCTCACACCGATTTCATAGGCAAATGGCCGCAATTTGCGTACAATCAAGCCTTCAAAAACCAATCTTACGTGTACCTAGGAGACACCATGTTAGAACGTAACATGAATATTGCAGATTTTGACCCTGAACTATTTCAAGCGATCCAGTCGGAAACTACCCGTCAGGAAGAGCACATTGAGCTTATCGCTTCTGAAAACTACTGTAGCCCACGCGTACTAGAGGCTCAGGGGTCGCAGTTAACTAACAAATATGCTGAAGGTTATCCGGGTAAGCGTTACTACGGTGGCTGTGAGCACGTTGACGTGGTTGAGCAGCTGGCGATTGACCGTGCTTGTGAATTGTTTGGTTGTGATTACGCAAACGTTCAGCCTCACGCGGGTTCTCAGGCTAACGCTGCGGTATTCCAGGCGCTGCTTCAGCCGCATGACACTGTACTGGGTATGAGCCTGGCGCATGGTGGTCACCTGACGCATGGTTCACACGTGAACTTTTCTGGTAAAACCTACAATGCCATTCAATATGGTCTGAATGAAGAAACGGGCGAAATTGATTACGCACAGGTTGAAGCGCTGGCATTAGAGCACAAGCCAAAAATGATCATCGGCGGTTTCTCTGCTTACTCAGGTATTGTTGACTGGGCTAAATTCCGTGAGATTGCTGATAAAGTAGGCGCTTACCTGCTGGTTGATATGGCACACGTAGCGGGTCTGGTTGCTGCGGGTATCTACCCAAGTCCAATTCCACACGCACACGTTGTGACAACGACTACACACAAAACACTGGCTGGTCCTCGCGGTGGTTTGATCTTGTCTGCATGTGGTGATGCGGATATCTACAAAAAACTGAACAGCGCGGTTTTCCCGGGTGGTCAGGGTGGTCCTTTATGTCACGTGATCGCAGCTAAAGCAGTTGCATTCAAAGAAGCGCTGCAAGAAGAGTTCAAAGCCTACCAGACACAAGTGGTTAAAAATGCACAAGCGATGGTCGCAGTACTTCAGGAGCGTGGTTATAAAGTGGTCTCTGGTAAGACAGACAACCACCTGTTCCTGCTTGATTTGATCGACAAAGACATCACAGGTAAAGATGCTGACGCTGCGCTAGGTCGTGCTAATATCACAGTGAACAAGAACTCTGTACCAAACGATCCTCGTTCTCCGTTTGTGACGTCTGGTCTGCGCATTGGTTCACCGGCTATCACGCGTCGTGGCTTTAAAGAAGCTGAAGCGGGCGAGCTGGCAGGCTGGATCTGTGACGTACTTGATAACATCGAAGATGATGCGGTACAGGCACAGGTAAAAGAAAAGGTTAAAGCAATCTGCGCTAAGCTACCTGTTTACGCGTAAAGCTGAAAGATTATCGAAATCGATAAGAAAAGGCCGCCTTAAGTGCGGCCTTTTTTATGTGCATCAAATGCTACTATCTTGATATACTGGCAGCAATTGGCTCAAAGTGCTATCTGAAATCAATGAAGCAGTTTGGGTTTTTGTCTGTTTTTCATAGTGAGCTTTTATGCACTGTCCATTTTGTACGGCAAAAGAAACCAAAGTGATTGATTCACGATTAGTTGGCTCGGGCCATCAGGTCCGCAGGCGACGCGAGTGTATTTTGTGTCATGAGCGTTTTACCACCTTTGAAGGTGCAGAGCTGGTTATGCCCAGGGTCATCAAGCAAGATGGCTCCAGAGAGCCATTTAACGAAGACAAGTTACAAAATGGTTTGCATCGCGCGCTGGAGAAGCGTCCGGTGAGCACCGAGCAGATTGAAGAAGTGGTTCATCAAATCAAGTCTCAGTTACGAGCGACTGGCGAGCGAGAGGTACCCAGCCAGCTTGTTGGTGAGTGTATTATGGAAGCATTGAAAAAACTCGACAAAGTCGCTTACGTGCGGTTTGCGTCGGTGTATCGCTGCTTTGAAGATGTGAAAGAGTTTGGCGAAGAAATTGCCCGACTGGGGGATGAATGAGTTTTACACAGGCCGATCATACCTATATGGCACGCGCCATTGAATTGGCTCAGCAAGGCCGTTTTACCACAACACCCAACCCAAATGTAGGCTGCGTGATCGTTAATAATGGTGAGATTGTCGGTGAAGGATTTCATTTGCGAGCCGGAGAGCCACATGCAGAAGTGCACGCCCTGCGTGAAGCGAAAGCGCGAGCTCGGGGTGCAACAGCCTATGTGACGCTTGAGCCCTGCAGCCATTACGGCCGTACTCCTCCGTGTGCAAAAGGCCTGATCGAAGCGGGTGTAAGCAAAGTCATTGCAGCTATGGTCGATCCTAACCCTGAAGTGGCCGGGCGGGGATTGGCGATGCTCAATGAGGCCGGGATAGACACAGCCTCCGGTTTGCTGGAGCAACAAGCCCGAGCACTGAACAAGGGGTTCTTAAAGCGCATGGAGCATGGCCTGCCTTTTGTTGTCTGTAAATTGGCTGCAAGCCTGGACGGTAAAACGGCACTGGGTAATGGTGAAAGTAAATGGATCACCGGGGAAGCGGCACGACGAGATGTTCAGCTTGGTCGGGCACAAAGCTGCGCAATTTTAACTGGCGCGGACACTGTGCTGGTCGACGATGCCCGGCTTAATGTGCGCGCACAGGAGCTTACGGACATCGAACGTCCTGTTGAGCAATGGCGACAACCGGTTCGGGTGATTATTGACTCGCAAAATCGTCTGCACCCGGAATTAGCGCTGTTTAAAATTCCATCGCCAGTCGTTATTTTGCGTTCAGACCTTGATAATCAGCACAACTGGCCACATTTCGTAGAGCAAATTAAAATTAATACCCATGCTGGTAAAATTGATTTGCATGCAGCGCTGAGCATGTTAGCTGAGCGTAATATCAATCAGATCTGGCTGGAAGCCGGTGCAACACTGGCAGGTGCGATGCATCAGCAAAACCTGATTGATGAGTATCTGATTTATCTGGCACCCAAAATTATTGGCACCGATGGCAAAGACTTGTTCAACAGCGCGCCGCTGGCGTCGATGAGCGAGATCACTGAACTACATATTGCTGAGGTCGTGTCGATTGGGACGGATATTCGCATCACGGCAAACAAACAACAAGGTAAGTAAGACATTATGTTTACAGGCATCATTGAAGCAACGGGCACATTGACAGAGCTAACGCTTAAACAAGGTGACCTCAGCGTCCGAGTTACCAGCACAAATCTGGATATGGATGATGTGCAACTGGGCGACAGTATTGCCACCAATGGGGTGTGTCTGACCGTTGTTGAGAAGTTTGCTGACGGCTTTCGTGCCGACGTCTCAAATGAAACGCTGAAGTTAACCCGTTTCGGTGAATATCGGGTTGGACAAAAAGTGAATCTGGAAAAAGCCTTGCAACCGATCTCTCGTCTTGGTGGCCACTTGGTATCTGGTCACGTCGACGGCATTGCTGAGGTCGTCGCCGTGCAGCCCAATGCACGCGCTACAGATTATTGGCTCAAAGCGCCAGCACAATTAATGAAGTACATACCCTATAAAGGCTCCGTGGCCATTGATGGCATAAGCCTGACGGTAAATGACCTGGATGGTGACAAATTCAAGTTGACGATAGTGCCACACACCGCACAGGAAACTACCATTGTCGACTTTAAGGTGGGAACCTTACTCAACCTGGAAGTGGATCAGATAGCACGTTATCTGGAAAGGTTGATCCAGGGTGAACCGGTTGCCACGCAGCAATCAACTCTCACATCTAGCTTGCTCGCCAAAGCTGGGTTTATTAAATAACTTGCCAATTACGACTTACTAACGGAAAGATTATGAGCTTAAACAGCGCACAAGAAATCATCGACGACATCAAAGCCGGTAAGATGGTCATTCTGATGGATGATGAAGACCGGGAAAATGAAGGCGATCTGATCATTGCGGCAGAGCATATCACGCCAGAAGCAATTAACTTTATGGCGACCTATGGCCGTGGCCTGATCTGTCTGACAATGACGCAGGAGCGTTGCCAACAGCTTGACTTACCGCTGATGGTTAAAAATAACGGCGCTCAGTTTTCAACCAACTTCACCATGTCGATAGAAGCTGCAAAAGGGGTGACAACGGGTATTTCAGCGGCTGATCGTGCCCGTACCGTGCAGGCCGCAGTAGCCAAAGGTGCGGTGCCCGAAGACATTGTGCAGCCAGGTCATATCTTTCCAATTATGGCACAGCCTGGCGGCGTTTTGACTCGTGCCGGTCACACTGAAGCAGGTTGTGATTTAGCGCGCTTAGCCGGTCTTGAAGCATCTTCTGTGATCGTTGAGATCCTTAATCCGGATGGCACCATGGCGAGACGCCCTGAGCTGGAAGTATTTGCGAAAGAGCATGACATTAAAATTGGCACCATTGCTGATTTAATCGAATATCGTAACCTCAATGAGACCACGATTGAAAAGGTCGCCCAGTGTAAGCTTCCGACTGAGTACGGCGAGTTTGACCTGGTTACTTACAAAGACACCATAGATAACCAGCTGCACTATGCGTTGCTTAAAGGCGAAGTCAGTGCAGATGAGGCAACATTAGTTCGGGTGCATTTACAGAGTACATTCAATGATACGCTGCTTTCTGATCGCAGTGCCGATCGTAGCTGGACCTTGCATGGAGCGATGAAATACATCGCCGATAATGAAGGTGTGTTAGTTATCCTGGGCAAACAAGAGAAAACCGAAGATCTGGAACAGCTGGTCAAGGCATTTGCAGCAGAAGACGCCGGAGAGAAGCCGAACTATCGCAAATTCCAGGGCACTTCCAGAACCGTTGGTGTTGGTTCACAAATTCTCGCTGATCTGGGGATCAGCAAAATGCGCCTGATGAGCTTACCGAAAAAATATCACGCCCTGTCAGGTTTCCACTTAGAAGTCGTCGATTACGTCGAACCTCAATAATTTACGAATAGCAGCACGAGCGCCGGTTGGGATTTCCCTGTAGGCGTTTCGTCTTTTTCTATGCTATTATGCGCCTCAATTTGGCAATTGCTTATACTAGATTAGGAATCATCTAATGAAAATCATCGAAGGTAATAAATACGCACCAGGCAAGAAATTTGCCATTGTCATCTCCCGTTTTAACGACTTTATCGGCAGCAGCCTGTTAGAAGGCGCGGTTGATGAGTTAAAGCGCACAGGTGGCGTAAAGGATGAAGACATCACAGTTGTGTATGTACCGGGTGCGGTAGAATTACCTTTGGCGGCAAAACGTGTTGCAATGAAGAAAGAACACGATGCCATCATTGCATTAGGTGTCATCATCCGTGGTGGTACGCCTCATTTCGACCTGGTTGCAAATGAGTCTAACAAAGGCCTGGCGAGCGTGTCTCTGGACTACGATATCCCGGTTGCCTTTGGTGTGTTGACCACCGAAAGTATTGAGCAGGCCATCGAACGTGCGGGAACCAAAATGGGCAATAAGGGTGGCGAAGCCGCGCTTGGTGCACTAGAAATGGTGAACGTGCTAGAGCAAATTTAAGAGGAATCTCAGTGAAACCAGCAGCTAGACGTAAGGCGCGTGTCCTTGCCCTTCAGGCAGTATATTCTTGGCAGCTAAGTGGCAACCCCATTGCTGATATCGAGCAGCAAATGCTGATCGAAAACGATGTTTCAAAGGTTGATGTAGAGTACTTCAAGGATCTGGCTCGTGGTGTTGCAGTGAACTGCAAGCAGCTAGATGAATTGATGACGCCGCATTTATCTCGTCCATTTGATGACCTGGATATGGTTGAAAAAGCCGTATTACGCGTCAGCATTTACGAGTTAAAATTCCGCGAAGACGTCCCTTATAAAGTCGCCATTAACGAAGGGATTGAGCTGGCGAAAATGTTTGGTGCCGAAGACAGTCACAAATTTGTCAACGGCGTACTGGACAAAGCGGTTAAGATAATCCGCAAGTAATCGAGACCGTGAGGAGAGCCGGCATAGGCCGGCTTTTTTATTGTATGAAGGAATTTGAATTAATCAATCATTACTTCAAGGGGCGTGGTATTGCGCGCCGTGATGTAAAGGTTGGCATTGGTGATGATTGTGCCATAGTGACGGTTCCTGAGAAGCACCAACTTGCCATTACGACAGACACCCTGGTTGCCGGTGTCCACTTTTTCGAAGACATTCCACCCAGAGCGCTTGGCCATCGTGCATTGGCTGTTAACCTCAGTGATTTAGCTGCCATGGGCGCAGAGCCAACCTGGATCTCCATTGGACTGACCTTACCTGAGGTTGATATGGACTGGCTGGAAGCGTTTACCGAAGGGATGCATGAAATTGCTGAATACTATAATGTTCAGCTGATTGGCGGTGATACGACACAGGGTCCGCTAACCATTACCATTTGTGCCAAAGGGATCATTCCCAATGATAAAGCACTGACACGTTCTGGTGCTAAAGTGGGTGACTGGATCTACGTGACTGGAGAATTGGGCGATGCTGCGCTGGCTATTGAAGCACGTAAACGCCAGCTTGTGCTTGGCGACAAGCAAGTAAAGCGGCTTGAAGAAAAATTGCATTTCCCAACTCCCAGAGTTGCGGCAGGGCAGGTTTTACGTGGTATGGCAACAGCCTGTATCGATATTTCAGATGGCTTACTGGCTGACTTACAGCACATCCTGAATAAGTCCGCAGTCGGGGCCATCATTAATATTGAAGATGTGCCTGTGTCTCCAATTATGAAACAATTGCAACCTGAATCTTTGCGGCGTGAGCTAAGTCTGGCTTATGGCGATGACTACGAGTTGTTATTTACCGTTAACGACAGCAACAAAGGGGCTGTCGAAGCAAGACTGCGCCAGTATGGCGTTGAGCCTGTTTGTATCGGTCAGGTCACGGCTTCAACGGGTAAGCTTGAGCTGTTCAATGCGGGCGAAAAGTGCCCTTTGCCACGCAGTGGTTATCAACATTTTTAATGAGGAGCAGGTTTGAATAAGCCGTTATCATTCAACCTCAAACGCCCGCACCACTTTTTAGCTTTGGGGTTCGGTTTAGGACTGGCGCCCAAAGCGCCGGGTACTTTTGGTACCCTGGCAGCATTGCCATTTATTTTGCTGACAATGGGACAGCCCTTGTGGTTACAAATAGCCCTGGCGGTTGTCATCAGCCTGGCTGGCTTTTGGATTTGTGGAAAAACCGCTCGTGATGTCGGAGTGCATGACCACCCAGCTATTGTATGGGATGAAGTTGCCGGATTTTATATTACCATGGTGGGGGCAGCAATTAGCTGGCAGTCTTTGTTGGTTGGCTTCTTGCTGTTTCGCTTTTTTGATATCGCAAAGCCTGGTCCTATCAGATTATTGGACAGAAAACTCCATGGTGGCTTTGGGATCATGGCGGATGACCTGCTTGCCGGGATATTTTCATTGATTTGTCTGCAAGCTTTGTTTAAAACAGGGGTCCTGGGCGGCTAATTTTTTTACGGGTACGAAGAGGGAGCCTATGCGATTTATACTTCTACTGTTGCTGTGCATATTCACCACCGGTGTGAATGCGGCAATTAATGATTATGTTGTTAAACAGTGGAGTATGCAAAACGGGCTGCCGTCACAAAGTATAAAAAGCGTTGTACAGGATCAGCAGGGCTATATCTGGCTGGGGACACAGTTCGGCTTAAGTCGCTTTGATGGCTTACAGTTTAGTAATTATACGACCCAAAACAGCACGTTTCTCGACAGCAATGCGGTCAATAAGATTTTCGTAGACCGGTTTGGCATGTTGTGGATAGGTACCCGCCGGGGTGTGACCCGTTTAAATCCACAGACGCTTGCCGCAGAGCGTTTTGAAGTCCAGGGCGAAGTCAGAGATATTCTCGAAGATCATAATGGCAATATCTGGGTCGCTGCAAATGGCTTATACTATGTGTCGGCCAAACGTCTTACTTTGGCTGAAAATAACCTCGACAACAAAAAACTCTCCCTAACGCATATCAGCCAAATCGTTGGCTCCGTAACCAAAATGACGTCTTCACCGCAAGGAATTTGGCTGATCAATGAGCGCCATTTACTGCGGATCAGCGAATCGCAATCTATGGGCTCCAATGATATGCGACTTGAGCTGTCTAGCAAAGTTTCATTACCCCGGCAGTTAGCGCAAACCAATATCCATGACCTTGCTTGGATAGACGGTAAGCTTTTCCTGGCTTCTCAGTTAGGTGCTTATTTCCTTGATTTCGATGAGGTGTTACGACGCTATGATGAGATTGGCAATAACGCGACCTATAAGTTTCTAAGCGATCAGCAAGGCGGTATGTGGGTTTCCACATATGGACGTCTGCTGTACAAAGAAAGTGGTGGTCAGTGGCAATATGTTGAACTGGCACAGCTGGATCAGGGGATCTGGTTTACCGATATCTTCATCGACAACGACTCAAATGTGTGGATGGCCAGTATCAATGAAGGCTTGTGGCTGGCACATGCTGGCAGAGTCGAGCGTTTTGCTGTGGGGACACAACGAGAGCAGGCCGTTTCTGCTATTACGCAAGACCTACAGGGGAACGTTTGGGTAGCAACCCGCGAAGGGGTTGGCCGATTGGACGGCAACGATAATTTTGAACCCGTGATCAGTTCAGAGCAGCTCAAAGGGGTCGAGATCCATGATATGGAGTTTATTGGCGAACGTTTGTTTCTGGGTACCGGCCGGGGGGTGGTGATTTATGAAGACGATAAATTACTGGCCATTCCCAATCGAGAATTTCGTCAGACTCAGGTCTTTACGCTGACTCCCTCCAATCAAGGCGGATTATGGCTGGGTACCGGGCGTGGTCTATATCGGCTCGATTACAGTGGACTGACACCCTTCACTTATAATGCCTTTCTTGGTAGCCAGTTTATTACCTATGTCGTCGACTTCCCTCGCTTTGGTTTTATTGGCACCGACAAAGGGGCCTATAAATATAACGAACGCGGCATCGAGAAGATAGGTGGGCAAACGTCCCTTGAGTCTGCTTATGTCACCAGCATCTTACACGTCGAAGGTAGCGCCACTCTGGTAGGGACCTTTTATGATGGCCTTTATTACCGAAGCCAGGATGGAGACTGGCATCAGCTGGATGCCTCACACGGGCTACCTTATGGCCCGATTTTGTCATTGCATTTCGATAAAACCCAGGAACTCGTTTGGGTGAGTACCATGAAAGGGGTATATCGGATGCCGGTGGCACAGTTTAGTGAACCTGTACAGAATCTGCAGGTTGAACAGGTTATTAATCCCTTTGACAGGCAACTGGATGGGGTGCCGAGTCAATGTTGTACCGGACTGGGACATGATGCTGTGGTTGAGCAGGATGATTATCTTCTCTATCCCAGCCTGCAAGGCATAGTGCGGATCCCGAAAAAGGTGCAATTGTTTAGTGCTGCTGAACTGGCACCCAAATTTGAGAGTATCTCCACGGCATACCGAAACCTGACACCAGACAGACTTGAGGGCCCGGTTGAACTCGACACCAGCGAGCGTGATTTGACGATTCGCTACACGGCTATCGATTTTTATGCACCGCAAAGTATAGAGTTTCGCTATAAACTGGAAGGGCACGATGCCCAGTGGCGTGATGCACAGTCACGCCGGGAAGCCATATATACAAACTTGCCGCCGGGCGATTTCACTTTCTTATTACAGGTGAAGCGACGTGGTCAGGACTGGCAACAGGCACATAATCTGTCACTGAATCTGCAATTACCCCAGCGGTTTGATGAAACGGTGTTTTTTCGTTTGATTATCACCTGTGGTTTCATGTTTTTGTTCTATCTGGTGTTCTGGGTGTTTCGCACTCAGGAGCGACGTAAACAGGCCGCACTGGAAGCGCTGGTTGCGGAGCGTACAACCGAGCTGAGGAAAGCCAACGACAAACTGAATCAGGTGAATACGCAGCTGAAGCTGGTCAGCCACTCAGATGAGTTGACCGGGCTTCGTAGTCGCCGCTTCTTATTTGACCAGCTTCCCAAGGACATTGAACATTATCAGCGTAATGCACAGTCACTGCGTCAGCAGGATAAGAGTCTGGTGCTGATGATCCTGAATATCGATAGTTTCAGTAAAATCAATGATGCGTATGGCCCAATTGGTGGAGATAGCTGTTTGCAGCAGCTTGCAACCTTGCTTAATACCCGTACTCAGGGTTCAGATTATGTGGCACGTTGGAGTGGCGATGAGTTTTTGCTGCTTCTACGGGACTTTAAATGCTCTGAAGTTGAGCGGTATGTTAGCGAATTATGTAAAGCAATTGCCCAATTTGACTTTAAGCTACCCAATGGCAAGTCATTGAACCTGAGTGTCTCTGTAGGCTGGTCCTTCTATCCACTGCCTTTGCTGGGAGGGCAGGTGATAGGCTGGGAGGCCTCGGTTAACCTTGCTGATATCGCATTGCATGAGGTAAAACAACGCGGTGGTGATGGCGCAGCGACCATTACTTTTGACGAACAACTGGATGCCTTTGAGTTCGAACAAAGCCAGAATGTGGAATCGCAGCTACAATTGCTGCAATCGAATGGCCTGGCAGAAGTGAAAGTGTGGATGCGCTAGTTCGGTATGCGATTTTACCGCTGTGCCTAAGAGTGGAAAATGTCTTAATGTCGTGACTAATATTGAGTAATTATCAACAGGCATTATAAATTTAATCACTTTTAATTTGAAATGAGATAAATATAATATACTCTCTATATATCGAGCTTAATTAACTTAGAAAATTGTAAATTCAACAATCTACGAGAGTAATCAAATGCGTGAAATAAGATCTTTTATAAAGACTGCAAGTTACAGTGATTTGAATAAAGCGCTGGAGCTGATCCAAGCTGCTATTGATGAGCAGGCAAAACAGGAAGAAGCCAAAAAAGAAGTTTTGGCACTGATTAAAGAAAAAGGATTGTCTTTAGAAGATTTTGCTTCGGAAAGTGCGACTGATAAGCGTAGTAAGGTACGCCCAAAATACCGAATTGAAAAAGACGGTGAGGTATTTGAATGGACTGGTCGCGGTAAAACACCAAAGGCGTTTGTTGGTGTTAATTTAGAAGAGCACAAAATCTAATTGTGCGTTTCTAAGGCCAGTCACGGTATTTCATAGGTGACTGGCTTGCCTTTTAAGTGGACAACTATTCGGTTCACTTTCTATATCCTGCCTTACTTCATCTTTATCTTAACTCGTTAATATTCTCAGGTGTCCCTATTTACACGCTCAGACCTTATCAAGAAGAAGCGGTCGCTAATACCATCGCACATTTTAAAAAGTCCGATGATAGCGCTGTTATTGTGTTGCCAACCGGTGCTGGTAAAAGCTTGGTCATTGCCCAGTTAGCACGACTCGCGAAACACAAAATTCTGGTGATGACACATGTAAAAGAACTGGTTGAGCAAAATGCCCAGAAATACCAAAGTTATGGTTTAAACGCGAGTATTTACTCGGCAGGGTTAAAGCAAAAGGAAATGCTTCATCAGGTAACGTTTGCCAGTGTTCAGTCACTGGCCCGAAACTTAGAAGCGATAGATAGCTTTTATTCTTTGCTGATTATTGATGAGTGCCACCGTGTCAGCGGTGATGAAGATAGTCAATATATGGCAGTTATTGAACGTCTGCGACAATTTAATCCTGCTTTAAAGTTATTGGGACTGACGGCAACGCCATACAGGCTTGGCAGTGGCTGGGTGTATCGTAGTCACTATCATGGCTTTGTACGGGGCAGTGAAAATAGCCCTTTCCATCGGTGTATTTATGAATTACCGCTGCGTTATATGATCAAGCATGGCTATCTCACACCGCCTAATAAACTCGATCCAGCGATAGAAAATTACGATTTCTCCGCGCTAAATAGCAACGCATTTGGTCGTTACAGTGAAGCGGATATGAATCAGCTGTTACAGAGTAATACCCGGGCGACCAAAAGCATTATTAACCACGTTGTGTCACTCAGCAAAGAGCGTCATGGCGTAATGATATTTGCTGCGACAGTATTACATGCCAAAGAGATCATTGGTTATTTACCAACAGAGCAAACAGCCCTGGTGATTGGCGATACGGATAATCGTGAGCGAGATGACATCATTGCCGCATTTAAACGTCGAGAAATAAAATATCTGGTGAATGTATCGGTATTAACTACGGGGTTTGATGCCCCTCATGTCGACGTTATTGCGATCCTAAGGCCCACCGAGTCGGTTAGTTTATATCAGCAAATTGTGGGCAGAGGCCTGCGCCTCAGTGAAGGTAAAAAAGACTGCCTGGTAATCGATTATGCAGCCAATGAATTTGATTTGTTCCATCCGGAGGTGGGCAGTAAAAAGCCTAACTCAGATAATGAACCTGTTCAGGTCCTGTGTCCCGGCTGCGGTTTTGGCAATATCTTTTGGGGTAAATATGATGAGCAGGGACGGGTTATTGAGCATTTTGGCAGACGTTGCCAGGGGTTGTTGCAGGATGACGAAGGCAATGAGCAACAATGTGACTATCGTTTTAAGTTTAAAGAGTGCGACAGTTGTGGTGCCGAGAACGACATTGCGGCCCGTCAGTGTCATAGTTGTGGAGTGATGCTGGCAGATCCCGACGATAAGCTGCGGGCGGCACTCAATTTAAAAAATGCCATGGTGATACGCTGTAGCGGGTTAAGTGGTGAAGTGGTCAAGGCGCAAGTGCTGAAAATCACCTATTTTGATGAAGATGGCGCAAGTGTCAGCGAAGTGTTTGACTTTGCGAACCCTAAGAGTCGGCACTATTTTGTTCGCCAGTTTGAAAAGCACTGCCGGACTGGCGTTAATGTGAAGGCCTGGACGGAGGCGGCGCAGGTGGATGCCACTGTGTTATCGGCACCGGATTTTGTGATTGCCCGACAACATAAAAAATATGGCTGGCAGATAACAGAGAAGATTTTTGATTATCAGGGCAGTTATCGCACCGCGGATAAAAGCTAAGCTGAACTTGCTGTTATCCGCGACGAAAACACGTGAGCTTTACTCGGCGAGGATCCCCCAGCCATCACCGTAGCCTTCGTGGCCGTTCGCCATAGACTCCAGGTATTGTTCTGTCTGAGTTAAAAGCTGGTGATCCGGCACCATAGTTACAGAAGTTATCACTTCCCATACGCCAGTATCCGGACAGGTATCCAGCTTAGTTTTAGGTGCTAACTCATCGGCAGATATGGCACTCATAAAGCGTTCGGCGTCGGCTTTTTGTTCAAACAAGATAAAAAAATCGATGCTGTGCATCTGCGTGAGATCTACACCGGCTGCAGCAATTTCAGACAGAAGCTGGCCGTTGTCATCATCAGGGAATTGCATAATTGTACTCAAGTTAATATAGCTGGCGATATTGTCCGCTATCCAACACAAAATAAAAAGCACTGACCGCAAAAATTTGCATGCAAGCGCATAAAAATAACACAGTGATGAGCCTAACCACGCCATGTCAGCGTCAACTTGCTGTGGTATTATAATGCCACTGTGATTTATAGGGTTATTTAGTGCGTTTATCTGCGTTTAGTACCGTTCTTGTTGTGCTACTGTTCTCATTTCATTCTTTGGCTATAGCGTCATCTGATATTGCAGAGTTTACCATTCACAGCGCCTCTGATAGCGCTGAGTTAACGGATGAAGTTCGGGATAACGTCATTCGATTTATGGCTTCCTATGTGGGTAAGCCATTTACGCCGCGCAGAACAAAGCTCATCAGTAAAGATGTTACTAAGGCATTGCAGGCACTTGGATATTATCGCCATACAGTCTCTGTGGCATTTGACCCCCAGACTCGCGGTGTCGCATTACATCTGGATCCCGGGAACCCATTGTCCTGGTACAACGTTGAGATCTCCTTACAGGGGATTGCAGATGAAACACTGCGCAGCCGCTTAATCGCGGGCGCTATTCAGGCTGGCGAGCAGGTCAGACATGATCAGTACGAAGCTACCAAAGCGCAAATAGAAAGCCTGCTGCTGGAGCTGGGCTATTTTGATTTTCAGTGGCAGAAAAAGCAGATCACTGTA
Source organism: Pseudoalteromonas ardens (assembly GCF_030125445.1). Lineage (NCBI taxonomy): Bacteria > Pseudomonadati > Pseudomonadota > Gammaproteobacteria > Alteromonadales > Pseudoalteromonadaceae > Pseudoalteromonas > Pseudoalteromonas ardens. The sequence goes on along the minus strand of NZ_JASJUV010000002.1, from coordinate 1,272,616 downwards.
GAGCGTGAATTGCAGCAGGTTTCTGCTACTTTAGTCCTTTCAGCTGGCCCCCGCTATCGCTTTGGTGCGCTGCATTTGTCATCTGATTCAAAAGCAATTGACTTTGCCAGAGCGCTGAGCCCGTTTCAGCCAGGTGAATTGTATGTCTCGGATAAACTGTCAGAGTACAACCTGACATTGAATGAGACACCGTATTTTCAAAGTGTTCGTGTTTACCCGTTACTGAAAGCCAGACAAGGCGGTGAGGTCCCTGTGCGTGTTGAGTTGGTCGATAAACCGGCCAATAGCTATGAAGTTGGTGGAGGATATAGCACTGAGTTGGGGGCAAAAGCGCGCTTTAAATGGAGTAAGCCATGGATCACTGACGGGGGACACTCCATGACCTCGGATCTCAATGTTTCTCAGCGCCAGCAGGATATCAGTGCGGCTTACACCATTCCAATGAGTGACCCTAATAGCGATGTATTTCGCATCCTTGGCGGCTATCAGTTGCAGGATGATCTGACCGAAGGGGTTGATACCAAAACCTGGAATATTCAGATTCAGCGTCAATGGCTGACATCCGGTAACTGGGTGCGTACTGCTTTTTTGAAACGTGAGCATGAAACCAGTGATCAAGATGGTGAGGTGCTTAAGACTGAAATGCTGATCCCGGGGGTGAGCTATGCGAAAAAGCAAACGCTGGGGGGGATGCTGCCTTATTGGGGGAATGAGCGACTGATCTCGGTCGAACTGGCCAGTGAATCAGTGATCTCTTCAACATCTTTACTTAAAGTGCGATGGAAAAATGCCTGGTTGCGTAACCTCGAACAGCGGCATTTTTTTCTGACGCGCCTGGAAGCCGGTGCAATTGTGACAGAGGACATTGCGGCCGTGCCTTTTAATATGCGCTTTTTCGCCGGCGGCGATCAGAGCGTACGAGGGTTCGCCTATCAGTCGGTGGCCCCGCGTGATGAGAACGGCAAATTGCTCGGCGGTAAATATCTTGCGACTGCCAGCGCTGAGTATAATTATCAGTTTTTGCCTAACTGGCGTGTTGCCTTGTTTGTTGATAGCGGTACGGCAACGGATGATTTTAAAGAGAAATGGGCATTGGGGGCTGGATTCGGGCTGCGCTATCTGACACCGGTTGGGCCAATCCGGCTAGACCACGCATGGGGACTGAGTAAAGACAGTAAAAGTACCCGTTTAAGTATTGTGATTGGACCGGAGATGTAATGGGAATGAAAACCTGGTTGCGCCGTATTAGCTATGCTGTCATTGGTGTATGTGTGACGGTATTTTGCCTGCTATTTACGTTACCCGGTCATAAGTTTGTTGTCTGGGTGGCCAACCACAGTGTTTCTGGTTTGCAGGTAAGCTCGCCGCAGGCACGTGTGTTGTCCAATGCTGTATTGGATATCCGGTTTGAAAACGAACAACTTGTTTTTGACGCGCGTCAGTTAAGCCTGTCACTTGACTGGTTTAGCTGTGCAACCCTGTGCCTTTCTGGCCGTGCTGACCAGGTGACCTTGCATCTGACTGAGCAAGAAAGTGCACAATCCGGTGCAACAGGCACAGAGCCTGCGTCTGAGCCAACTCCCGTGACTGTGCCGTTCTCTGTTGCCATTGAGCAACTGACGATCGGCATTGCAGATATCAAAGCTGCCGGATATCAGATAGATCTTAATGAGCTAATGCTGACTGCCCGCATTGATAAGCAGGATATGCAGATTGATCAGTTTGCACTGGGCAGCATACAAATCCAACAAACTGAAGCGCCGGCACCTGCCGCGCCTTTCGTTATGCCGACACAGATACCGGCGTTATCCTTGCCTGCCATACGCCTTCCTATGGCCGTTGATATTGAACAACTGACTATAGGTGAACTGGCTTATCAACCCTATGAGGGCGATATTAAGGTACTTAATCAGCTAACATTGAGCGCAGCTGCTCAGCAGTCCGAGTTGTCGATACGGCGTTTGTCGATGGCTTATCTTGCTCATCAGCTGGCAGTCACAGCACAGGCTGACCTGAGCAGCTGGGCTGTGTCGGGTACGCTTGACTATCAGCATCCGGATTATCAGAGTACGCTGTCATTGAATGGCGACCTGCAGCACCTTGAACTGGCAGCGGATATCACTGGTATGGCGCAAGGCAAGGTCGCTTTAAGTGTGAATGTGGCAGTCCCAAACTGGCCATTTTCATTGGATATTCGGGCCGGGCAATTTGCGCTCGATGCGGATAACACCCTGCAGCAGTTAGCGTTCAGCGCCTCGGGTACCGCGGATGACTATCAGTTCACTGCGCATGCCGATGTGGCGCTGAGCAAGCAGCTGGCCTTGCTGGATAATCAGCTCACGGTGCAACTGGCTGCCAACGGAGGTCTTAACGCACTGGCGCTGCAAAAGGCTGAACTGGCTTTAGGAGACGCTCATACACAATTCAGTGCTCAGGTGAGCTGGCAAGATGGACTTCGTAGTCAATTGCAGGGGGAACTACACAGGTTGCCTTTGGGCGCCTGGCTTGAACTCGATGAGACGCAGTTGTCGGGCGCTTATCAGCTTGAGTTTACTCAGCAGGGGGAGCGCTGGCTGGCGCAGGTAAATGAGCTCACACTCTCGGGGCAGTTGGCTGCATTGCCACTGAAGCTGGTAGCCCGAGGCAAGGTGAATAGTGATTTACATGGTGAAATCCAGGCTGCTCAGCTCAGTTACGGGCAAAGTCAGATTATGGTGTCAGGAAAAGCTGATAAACAACTAGACTTGCAAGGTAAGCTGACTCTGGCACATGAACGAAATTCGCTTTTGCCTGCGGATGCACACCTGTCTGGAGAATTTACGGCGAGCGGACCGATTGATATGCCCAAATTTTCGTTAAACAGCCAGCTCGACAAATTGGTCTACGAGGACACAGCGCTTGACGGTGGTACGTTGGCACTGACACTGGATATGGCTAAAAATTGGCTGACGGATCTGCGTGTCTCTTTGCCGGCTGTGACACAGGGGGCGTTACCCGAAACAGCACTCAGTGTGACGGCACAAGGTGATCAAAGCCAGCATCAGCTGAGGGTACAGGTTGAGAATAGCAGTGGCAGCGCTGAGCTGGCATTAAGTGGGCAATATGCTCAGCAAGCCTGGGCAGGTCAACTGGATACGGGCCTGTTGCGCATAAACAGCAGCGAGCTGTTACTGCTGTCATCGGCACCAATTCTGGCTAAAGCCGGGCAAGTGGAGGTAGGGCGTCAATGCTGGACACTGGCACCCGGGCAGCTGTGTTTCGCGGCTCAGCAGGGGGCTCATGGCCAGGCCAGTGTAGAGTTGCAGCAGCTAGACCTGGCGCATTTTAATCCGTTACTTAGCAACGCAGCGCAACTAAAAGGGCTGTTGTCGGGTCATGCCAGGGCAAACTGGTCACAAGGTCAGTTACAGGCGCTGGACGGGCAGCTGGATATGTCTGACGCTCAGATTATCTTACAGGACGCTGTCGCTGAGCAGCTCGATGATGGTGAGGACAAGGTTGTGCCGACCTTGCCTCTTGAAATCGAGCGCTTTGCACTGACACTCAACAGTGATGCACAACAAGCCAAAACAACCTGGCAACTGGCGCTCAAAAAGTTAGGTCATTTTAATGGTGAGCTGGAGATGCCATTACAGACAGAGACGCACTCTGTGCACGGTTTTGTCAACATAGCAGGCATAGAACTCGATAAGTTCAAACCTTTGCTCCGCAGCCTATTGTGGCCCGATCTGGAACTGGCTGGCACTATTGCCGGTCAGGTAGGCATCGATGGTGCACTGTCTCAGCCACAACTCAACGGGCAGCTCAGAGCCACGGATATTCAACTAAAAGCCAGTGAAATTCCCGTGGCCATCAGCGATTTGGACCTTGATGTACAACTGAATGGTCAACAGGCTCAGCTCCATGGTGAGCTACACACCTTGCCCAGAGGTCAGCTTACATTCACCGGTGAGGTCGATTGGCAAGCCGCTATGGCGGCCAAATTGCAGATCAATGGTGAGCGCTTGACGCTGATGCCTCAGCCAGGTATCGAACTGGATATTTCGCCTGATCTGTCACTGAGCTACAACGGTCAGTATGCTGAGCTATTGGGATCGGTCAGTGTCCCTTATGGACGCATAGAGATAGAAGAACTGCCGGAAGGGGTTGTCACCGTGAGTGACGATCAGGTCATCATTGATGGCACTGAGCCCGGTGCCAGTGAGGCTGCTCAGATACTGGATTATCGGCTCGACCTGGATGTTAGTTTGCTTGATGATGTCAGAGTCAAGGCGATGGGCCTTGATGCGTATCTGGCAGGTGAGTTATCGCTGGAAAAACAACTTGCTTCAGCCATGCTGGCCAGTGGCGAGATTAATTTGCGAGAAGGACAATATAAGGCCTTTGGTCAGGATTTGAGCATAGAAACTGGCCAGCTGGGCTTTAATGGCCCGTTGGATAAGCCCTATATCAATGTGCGTGCGATCCGTAACCCAGATGCCACAGCCAATGGCGTGATTGCTGGTGTGGAAGTAAAAGGCAGCATTCGCAGCCCGGAGCTGGTGATTTACTCAGAGCCAGCGATGGATCAGGCACAGGCGCTGGCTTATTTGCTTAATGGACAGCCATTGGGCGAGGGGGACAGCAATAACAATACCATGCTGGCACAATTTTTATTGTCGCAGAGTATAGACCGCAGTAAGGGTTACTTCGCTAAAGCGGGAGAAACGATAGGGATTAAAGATGTGAACCTGACAGCCAAAGGCAGCGGGGACGATACCCAGGTTGAAGTATCTGGCTATCTGACACCCAGTGTACAGGTCAGTTACCGGGTCGGGGTGTTTGCATCGCTCAGCGAAGTGGCAGTGCGGTATCGTATTTTTTCAAAGTTTTATATTGAAGCCACCAGCGGTTTATATAAGAGTATTGATTTGCTGTATAAGTTTGACTGGGACGAATGATGGGCCGTTTTTTGTTGCTATTGATGCTCTGTATCTGTGGCTCTGCCACGGCTTCTCGTGCTATTGCGCCGCTTGAGATCCGTGTCACTGCGGGCGCCAACCCTTATGTGACTGAGTTGCTGGCACTGGCACTGTCTTATCAGCCTAGGCCTGTTACATTTAAGCCGATAGTTGGGATCCCGACACAGAGTCGGGCATTGCGTTTGCTCGGCAAACCATCGGGCATTGATGTGTTTTGGTCTGTGACCAGCAAGGCGCGAGAGCAGCAGGCACTGGCTGTGCGGATCCCCCTGGTTAAAGGTTTGCTGGGCTATCGCGTGTTGTTCATTGCTGCCAGCCGGGCGGCGGATTTTGTGGATATTAAGCATTGGGGGCAGTTGCAGCCTTTGTTGTTTGGACTGCGGCATGACTGGCCTGACAGAGCGGTGTTCGAACGCAACGGGTTACAGGTGGTGGCTTTCCACGATACCGAAAAGGCCATGACTATGCTCAGCAACAAACGTCTGGATGTCGTGCCGTTGGATATTCTGGCTGCCAATGACTTTCCTTCACGCACTGATATTATGGTGCAACCCAGTCTACTAATTAGTTATCCATCAGCAGTTTATCTGTTTGTCGATAAAGCCAATACCCAGCTCCGTGATTTGCTGCAAGCAGGCCTTGAGCAAGCGATTGCGGATGGTTGTTTTGAGCAGCTATTTCGTCGCCATTTCGCGGATCAGCTAACACAACTCGATTTGGCTGGGCGCACTCACCTGCGCTTGCCGAATCCAACCTTGTCTGCCGAGACGCCTTTGTCACGCAGCGAATTGTGGTATCAACCAGGAACATACAATGACAATAATAATACGCAAAATAACATCAAGGATGAGCACAGCAGCGCTGTTGCTCCTCGCACTCACTGCCTGTCAGGCAACCGACAAACTAGCACAAACTGATAGTGTTGATGTACCTCAGGCGACACCAGTCCCTGCAGAGATCATCGCACAGGCAAGCGATGCGGATTGGCGCTCAGTACCATTGGAGCACATCCTTAAGATCACTTTGCCAACGGGGCCGGTTTATGTCGAACTGAACCCGCAGCTGGCACCCGGCCATGTGGAAAATATTAAAGCGCTGGCGCGAGAGGACTTTTACCGTGACCTGACTATGTATCGCTTTGTTGAAGGTTTTGTTGCACAGGGCGGCGATCAGAGTGACGAAAAACGCCCGCTCAAGGGGTCAAAAAGTATTCCCGCTGAGCTTTTCCTGGCAACCGCTGAGCCTCAGGAGATCACACCCTTAAACTTGGTCGATGGTTATGCACCGCGGACCGGGTTTTTAAACGGGTTTGCTGTTGCACAGAACGACAAGGGGACACGTACCTGGCAGACGCATTGTCCGGGCACCTTTGCGATGGCGCGGCAAAATAGTGCTGATAGCGGGGGCAGTGAGTTCTATTTCACATTAACGGCACAGCGGTATCTGGATTTAAATACCACGGTTTTTGGCCGAGTGTTAGCTGGTATGGAACATGTGCAACGATTGCACAGACAACCTGAAGAAAACCAGCTTTTTAACCCGATCCTTGGCGTTGAGGTATTGGCGGATATTCAGCGTACCGACAAGCGACGTTTTCGGGTGTTTAATACCCATAGCCAGGCATTTCGGGCTTTGATCGCAGCGCGCAAAAATCGCCCTGAAGCCTGGTTTTTACACCAGGCCAATCACACCGATGTTTGCGCTGTCAGCGTGCCGATTGAGACGTTTACTGACGATTGATCCGGACATTAAAGGTGGTCTTATCTTGTTCGCTGGAACGGAACGGATTGATGTCCAGGCCACCACGACGCGTATAACGTGCATACACTTCCAGCTTGGTGGGGTTGAGTGCGCGCAGCAGATCGCAGTAGATGCGCTCTACACACTGTTCATGAAATTCATTGTGGTCACGAAATGAGATCAAGTAACGTAGCAAAGATTCACGACAGATCTTCGCCCCTTCATAGCGGATAACAATACTTGCCCAGTCTGGCTGAGAGGTGATCAGGCAGTTGGACTTTAACAAGTGGCTGTGCAGGGTTTCACTCACGTGCTGGTCACTTTCCTGAGTTAATAAGCCATCGCGTGGGCTGTAATCATCCACGGCAATGTCTAATTCATCTATACACTCTCCCGGCAGCGCTGAAAATGGCAGGCAATTGTGGTCGTCAGGGCCGTATAAAGTCACTGTAACATCGCACTGGGCCGCTTTGGAGAGATCCTGCTGTAATGTGTCACGTACCGCGTCAAAGCTGGCGAATTGACTCTGATTGAAGCTGTTCAGATAGAGTTTGAATGACTTAGACTCGATAATATGGCTGCTTTGGCAAGGGAACACAAAGCGCGCGATGGCCACCTGGGGTTTACCTTTTGTATTCAGCCAGGACAGCTCATAACCATGCCAGATGTCTTCACCAAAAAATGGTAATGCCTGCTCATCAACGGCTATCTGATCACGATTAAGCTTGCGCGCGATAGGGTGAAGCAAGCTTGGCTCATACTGACTGGCGTATTCGGTGGTTTTACCCAGCACAGAGGCTTTTAACTCTGGGGCGTTATTGTAGTCTGTCATGTTGATCCATTAGTAGTTACAATGGCCCCGATTATAGCGAATAATGAGCGAAAATAGCAGTATGAGCGTGAGCACTTTGATCCTCGAACTTCATGATAAATTTGCCAACTCGGTACAGCAGACCCACGGTCACTGGCCATTGATCGAACATGACGCACAATGGCCCAGCCCTTGTGAAACCGGTGAGCCAAGAGGCGATGGCCTGATTGCCTGGCAAGCCGTGTCCAGAAATCCGGGCGGTGATTTGACTGCACTGGCCAGTGCGCTGGAAACTCAGTTTAGCCCTGAATTAAATGCGTTTTATGGTACAGCGTATGGTGGCAATATTGTGGCTAAGCTGGATGGAGAAGAGGTTGAACTGCTGCAAGCCTGGAATGAAGAAGATTTCGAGCGCTTACAACAGAATATCACCGGGCATGTGTTAATGAAGCGCCGCCTGAAGCAAGCTGATACCGTTTTTATTGGTTTGACTGCGCACGAAGATGTCTTAATTACAGTGCAACTCAGTACGGGTGAAGTATGTCTTGAACGCGTGGGTAAGGCGCCACATACAGTGCTGGCGCCCAGTCTGAGTGCGTTTCTGACTCAGCTGATCTCGCAGTTTTAAGCTATATCAGGAGGTGGCGAGGGCCACCTCTTGTGTCTTTACTGGAAATCCCAGGAAATATTGGAAACTAGTTCACAGGCATCACATTTGAAATCGAAAATGCCAAACCAGGGCTCATCTAACGTCCACTGTGCGCCGCAGCTCGGACACAAACGAGCTTTTTCCTGTGCCAGACTCTCACCCCCAACCCGATACAAGTAATAGTAAACCGGCTTTTTGGTGAGATAACGGATCCGCTTACTGAGGTCCAGGCCCCGGCGGGTGAGATCGCTGTCCAGGCTGGTTAACTCATTGAGGGCGGCAAACTCGCAGCGTGTTGCGCCATTAATTTGGATCTGATCACAAGCCTGCCAGTCTTCTTGCCATTTTATCAGTGCTTTATAATCGCCATTGGCAATGGCCGGGATCTTGTACAGAGGCACAGGCTGAAAATCATCACCACAATACAATGGGCTACAGGTGTGTACATAGGTTGTATAGAGAATATAGCTGGACGGAGATTGGCATTGATCTGCGCCATTGGCATGAATATCCTGGCCTATCACTTTGACTTTAGGTGCTAACAACCCCGCCTGCTGAAGTTGATCAATGGCGTGCTTAACGAATGGGCTGTGATGCAGAGGGTGCAGTGCATCTTCAAGAGGACACATCACCCGGGTGACAAAAAAGCCTTCTTTTAAAACGGTGGGAAATTCATCGCCAATGATTTGGCCATTAAAACGCAACGCGTTAACCACTCGGTTGATAGCCTGCTCTGCTTGCTCAAGCGTGGTGTCCTGATAACAGTCAAAAGTGAGATCAACTACGAACATCTTAACGAGACTCCAGCAGAGCAAGTAATTTATCCAGTTTCGCTTCGATGCGATCTAACTGAGTCTGTGCGCTGTCTTGTTCAGGCGACTGGGTACTTTGCTTTGGCTGTTCGTCTAGTGCTGAGAGCAGATCGGGATTATTTTTATAAGCCGTCAGTCCCGCAATGATCAAGGGCATTGCAACGGGCTCAGCCAGTTTGGCTTTGGTGGTGGCAACGGTAGGGGTTTTGCCTTGCGCAACGAGTGCGGCAATTGCGTTCAAAACTGCGGGGTGCATAAAGCGGCCTCTGGAAATTAAAACTCAGCGCATTGTATCACCTAAGCAGCCACAACATCACCAGTAAAAAGATGCAGCTCGTATTTGTGAGATGACACATGTGTTTAGCACAGCATGTACAGGGTATAGCGCCAGTTATCGCCAGTATGGCCAACTTTGTTTAACGTAACCTTGCATCCAGCTCATCGATTATTTCACTCCAGTCAGCATCTTCTCTGAGTGACTCTTCAATAAAGTGCTTTTGTCCTTGGTTCCAAAACGGGGCTTCAGCCAAAAGCATATCGCTGGGCAGTGTGTTCTGACTAAAAAATGCTTTTATGCCTGCATCACTGTTGTCTAATCCAAGCTGAGCGAATAAGTTTTTTAGGTTATGTGCACTGGTATCCATATGCCCTCTGGTTGTTTAAAAAGTACGCTATAACTATAGTAGATTTACCACACCGACAAGTAAAAATCGTCGGATAATCACAACAAAAAACACAAGGACTTACCATGACAAACTCAACGACCAGTGCGCAGCTAACCATTAAACATTTATCCCCGGAAGACAGCAGGGTGGCAGCCAGTCTGTTATACAGAGCCTACCATGATGACAAGTTATTCAAAGATGTGCTGGGTGGTGCGGATGAACAAACTTATGAATCACGACTACGTGCTTTGATCCGTGAGGAGTTGTCTTGCTTCGGTCAGTCTGCTCAACCTCTAATTGGTCTTTACCAGGAAGAAGATTTGCTGGCGATTGCCTGTGTGTTTGAAGCTCAGACAGAGCTGCAAGCATCGCGACGCTGGGACTGGCGTTTGCGGTTAATGATGAGCGCAGGATACTTGCAAACTCAGCAATTAATAGACAAAGAAAAAACCATACGGGAGGCACTGACGGACTGTGGACACTATTATTTTCTTTCGTTTATTGCCGTAGAGCCACACTATCAGGGTCAGGGACTGGGACACCATTTACTGGATGCACTGGACGAATTAGTTAAAGAAAACCCCCTGGCCAGCGGTCTCGGGGTATTTGTGTCTGAGGCCGAACAGAACTTCTTTTTTAGCCAGCATGGTTATGAAAAACTTCAGGTTTTAACCTTCAAATCAGTACAGGGTGAACTGCTGTTTAAGACTCGAACCGCCATTATGGAAAAAAGCCTGTGAGACTTTTCTCACATGAATGTAGGTCAAGGCGTTTTAGCGCCGGTGTTTTAGCCCTCTCTTTCTGTTTAAGTATTTGAAATTAAATGTTTTTGTGATTATTTCAAGAAGGTGACGAAAAAAAGTGTGAGAAAAAGCGTCTTTCCCATTATTCAGGATTGCGTAAACTTAATCGTGTTCAAGGACGGAAGGACATTAGCGCCAGGAAAGGGTGAAGCGGACAGAGTCGGGAATGGCTCAGGAAACATCGGGAAGATGTTTAACAGCGGAAGTCAGGAGCGCTTAGGATAAGCGAAGTGGACAGAGTCAGGATGGCTCAGGAAACATCAGGAAGATGTTTAACAGCGGATGTCAGGAGCGCTTAGGATAAGCGAAGTGGACAGAGTCAGGATGGCTCAGGAAACATCAGGAAGATGTTTAACAGTGGATGTCAGGAGCGCTTAGGATAAGCGAAGTGGACAGAGCCAGGATAGCTCAGGAAACATCAGGAAGATGTTTAACAGTGGAAGTCAGGAGCGCTTAGGATAAGCGAAGAGGACAGAGTCAGGATGGTTCAGGAAACATCAGGAAGATGTTAAACAGCGGAAGTTAGGAGCGCTTAGGATAAGCGAAGTGGACAGAGTCAAGGGAGACTCAGAAACATCAGGAAGATGTTTAACAAAGGAAGTTAGGAGCGCTTAGGATAAGCGAAGTGGACAGAGTCAAGGGAGACTCAGAAACATCAGGATGATGTTTAACAAAGGAAGTCAGGAGCGCTTAGGATAAGCGAAGTGGACAAGGTCAGGATGGCTTAGGACACAAAAAGGACGTTGTTTATAAAAGGAATAGGGAAGACAAGTCGAGCGGTGTGGCAGAGCGCGCATCAGTCGACAAAGGATGTGCTTGGATGCGGTAAGGATATCTACAGGATGTAACCTATCGGATGAAGTCAGGGAAGAAGATCGGGTATGTCGGGATGTATACCCGTTCAGGGGATGATGAAGCTTGGCGGCTTGCTAGTTTGTTGTAGGCAGAGGAATTGGATACCTCCCAGGAAATTCGTCAGATTGGGGCGTAGCACAAGGGTTACGCCTTGGTTTTTTTGCGTTGTCAACGCACACTTCAAAACCACTTTTTATTTTCAGCTCCCACCACATATTAGAGTAATCATTTTTGACCCTCCAAAAAAACGCACTTTAATCTGTCACCCGACTATGGACGTTACAGCATGCGGTGGGGTGGAACATCCATTTTTTTCAGGCGAAGGTTCTCAAGGTGCATAGTGCCGGTGTAAGCACTTTGCTGATCTGAACTGAATTCAAAGGCAAATTGGCTTTTTATTCCCAGTTTTCCGTTACTCAGGACACCGAGTCTACGTTTTACACAGGCGACACTGAGTAACTGGACATTGAGCTTTTCTGCTTGTCCTACAGCATGTTGTTGTGCCGCTTCAGCAATCTGACGGCCAAACCAAAAGAACGCAATGACTGCGCCAATAAGAATAAAAAGCCAAAGAGTGATCATCGTTTAAATAGCCTGCCTATTGCTCTGGACAGTGTTTCACTGCGATTTTCTGTTCTAAGTAGAGCTAAGACATGTGGGCGTAATGTTGGAATTGCAACCAGGTCGGCGAAAATGCTTTCAAATAAGCCATCTACTTCAGTGTTATGCGCTGCACTGTCCATGAGTTTAATGAGCCTTGTTGAGTCAGTCAGTGTTTCCCAGCAGCGTCCGGTAATGGTGAGTTGCAGATCGGCCTGTGCAGCCAGTGGCGAGTCTAATATAGTATCAACAGCATCAGCGATGAGCCCGAGACTATGGCTACCTGATAATGCTCTGAGGTGATTGATACACGCCGTTAAATCTTGATCGTTCACGGCTTGTTTCAGGCCACCTAATAAGTGCTCGGTTAGCTCAACACCAATGGCAACATGTTCTAACATGGCCGCCAGAGGCGACTGAACTTCCTTAGGTAATTGTGACCAGTGGGTCTTGAGATTGTTCTGGTTGTTACCATGCTCCAGGCGCATGGCAAAGTCAGCCAGACCTTGTACTGCCAGGTTTTGCCACTGATCCAAGCCCATTTTTCCAGCGATATAGAGCTCAGCATATTCATAGTATTGCGAGGCAGGTCGCTTGAGCTCTGTTTTCAGTAACGCATTAAATGCGGCTAGTTTATTGGCATTGGGTGCATAGACATAGGGGTTGTTATCCAGTTTACCTTGTGCCGCTTCGCCGGTGAGCTGAGTGCCTAAGGCCTCGATAACCATAGAGGCAAAGTGGTCACGGCTGGCAGCAACCAGTTTACTCTGTTCATCCAGTGGTAACTTCAAAAACCACACATAGGGGTCCTGGGTTGCCTGGTTGTCCCAAAACTGAATCGCTAATAATGCATGGCCAGCAAGTGGGTAAGGGTAGGGTACCTGAGTGGTTTCTATTTGCGCAAACTGCTTTTTATCGATTTTGGTTATGCGACGGCCAATATCATAGGCGCGCCATTGCGTGCCTGCTGAAGTTAGTAGTTCACCTAAAGTCGTAATTTGCGCTGTCATTTTCATCTCACTTAATTGCGTTGAAGCGCGATTATAACTTTATTCTTGGTGACTGATAAGGGTGACCATAAAGATACAAACGCCCGGGTCAGATCGGGTATAATGGGGCTTTTGTATTTGTCTGAGGAAGCACTATGGATCACCCAGTATGGCAACTGCTTGATGAGCTCGAACACACGTTGCGCCAGGCTAAACTTTGGCAGGCAGAGCCCGTTTCGGAACAGGCGTTACAGTCTACTCAGCCATTTTGCTGCGATACGTTACGGTTTGAGCAGTGGTTACAGTTTGTTTTTATCGTCAAGATGCGTACTCTATTGCAAAACGGCGCACCTTTACCTGCCAATATGGCCATCGCGCCCATGGCAGAAGTCAGCTTAGCGCAACACCACCAGTTTAACGCATTGCTGGGTGTTTTACAGCGCCTAGACTCAGCTGTTTCGGAGTAGGCCCGAATGTTAGAGATCATTTATCAGGATGAACATTATGTGGCCATTAATAAACCCTCAGGTTTACTGGTTCATCGCTCGTTTCTAGACAAACGTGAAACGCAGTTTGCGATGCAGATGCTCAGGGACCAGCTGGGGCAGCATGTGTTCCCAGTGCACAGACTTGACCGGCCGACTTCCGGTGTTTTGTTGTTTGCGCTGAGCTCCGAGGCAGCGCGTGATATGAATCAGATCTTCATCGACGGCACGGTGCAAAAGCGCTATCTGGCTTTGGTGCGTGGCTTTGCGCCGCAAGATGTTTATGTTGATAAACCTTTGAAAGAGCAGCTTGATAAAATTGCTGATAAGTTTGCTGATCAGGATAAAGCGCCACAGGAAGCACAAACTCAGTTCAACTGTTTGCATCAGGCAACGCTCAATATACCGTTGGGGAAATATCCCAGTATTCGTTACTCTCTCGTCGAGTGTTTTCCAAAAACGGGTCGTAAACATCAGATCCGCCGCCACCTTAATCACCTTAATCATCCGATAATTGGTGATGTGAATCATGGTGATAATAAGCAAAACCACTTTTTTCAGGGGCATTTTGGTATTCGTCGGTTGATGTTATTTGCAACTGAGCTAAAGTTTTTGCATCCTTATAGTCAACAACCCATCACCATTCGCGCCAGTCTGGGAGAAGAAATGTTGAACCTATGCAAGCAACTGGGCTGGCCAGACACAGAAAAGGACTATCTATAATGGCATCCATTACGCTTTTTGTTGGTTCAGTATTTGGCAATGCAGAAAATTTAGCCTCTGAGGTTAAAAACGACATTGAACAGCAAGGGCATAGCGCAGTGATTGCTGAAGAACCTACGCTCGAGCAGGTCAAATCAGCGGATAATTTACTGTTTATTTCTTCAACAACCGGGCAAGGCGATATCCCGGAAAATTTGCTATCCTTAGTTTTGCAAATGCAAAGTCAGTTTCCCATGCTGACGGGGAAAACCGTAGGGGTTGTTGCGTTGGGCGACAGTAGTTACGGTGACACCTTTTGTGGTGCCGGGCGTCAGATAGATGCGCTAGTTCAGGAGCTCAATGCCACAGTGACAGAGCCGCGGCTGGATGTGGATGCGTGTGAGCATTTTGAGCCTTATGAGGCGGTCGCCCCCTGGCTACAGAAATGGTTGCAACACCTGTGATAAAGGCGTGATGCCCAGAGCCAATAAAAAAGCCGCTGTTGTCAGCGGCTTTTAACGCTATGACCGTTTTACATCAACGGTCAGTTTCAGCTTTTGACCTGGGTAGAGGTACTTCTGACCCGCAAGCTTGTTCCACTTTACGATTTCACTGACAGTGAGGTTAAACTTGGCTGCTATCCGTGCCAGGGAGTCTCCTTTACGTACCTTATAGGTAATGGTGCGCTCGGTCGTGTTTGCGACGGGCTGAGTGGTACTCTGACTCTGATAAATGGTGAGTTTTTGCCCCAGCTTAAGCACTGCATTGGCTTTGAGTTTGTTCCATTTGGCAAGTTGCGCCACGGTGACGTCATACTCGCGGCTGATATCCCATAAGGTATCGCCACTGGTGACCGTATGGGTTTTTTTGTTACGTGTTGCTTTGTTCGCTGCGCTGCGCACGGCAGCTGGTAAATGTTCGCTTTGTAACTCGCCGTCGCTCAGCGGGACCAGCAGTTTTTGGCCAACCCGGATCATGTGTGAATCCAGTTTATTCAGTGAACGGATCGCACTGGTGCTGGTGGAAAACTTCTTGGCAATCACAGACAAACTATCACCGCGCGCAACGGTGTAGTATTGCCAGCGCAGACGATCTTTGACTGGTGTACTGGCAAGACGGGTTTGAAATGCTTCGATTTTATCTGCTGGCAGCAACAGGGTATGTGGCCCATTCGGATCGGTGGCCCAGCGGTTAAAACCTGGGTTCAGACGATAAAGCTCCGTGAGCGACATGTCGGCCATTTCGGCGGCTAACGCCAAATCGATTTGTGATCCTACTTCGACGGTATCAACCACTTGCGCATTGATGATCTTGTTCCATTTGACATTAAACTCATCCTGACGTTTTAACAGATCTGACAGAGCAAGCAATTTAGGCACATAGGCTGTGGTTTCACGTGGCAAATCTAACGACCAGAAATCGGTTGGCAAATGCTTCTTACGATTCTTCCGGATCGCCTTGAGCAACCGTCCCTCTCCTGAGTTATAGGCCGCTATGGCATTAAGCCAGTCACCTTCGAGTGTCTTGTGCAGGTAGGTGAGATATTCCAGCGCGGCGCGAGTTGACTGAACGATGTCGCGACGACCGTCATACCACCAGTTTTGCTTAAGGTCGAACCGCTCTCCGGTTTGCGGCATAAACTGCCAGATCCCAGACGCGCTGCGGTGAGAATAACCGAACGGATCGAACGCACTTTCTACGATTGGCAGCAGTGCAATTTCAATCGGCATTTCGCGTTTCTCTACTTCTTCCACAATATAGTAGAGGTAAGGTTCGGCACGCTTCGAAATTCGATCCAGGTATGCCTGATGGCGCTGATAGTAGTTTCGTTCTGCCACAACGGGGCGGTTTTGTGGCACGTCAATAGACAACTGATAGCGGATCCGCTCCCAGACGTCGTCGAACACAGGTGGTGGCTCATCGGCTTCCACGGGTTCCTGAATGGCACTCATCAGAGTGTCGCTGATTTCAGCTGGACTGGCGTGATCCAGTTGTTCGGCTTGTTCAATTGTGGGGCTGTCGAACGTGGTTTGACAACCGCTCAACAGTGCTGATACTAACAGCAGCAAGAGAGGCTTTTTCATAAAACTCGGTCATTGATCCATTGTCAGGGTACGGTGCCGCAGAAAATCCACAGCTAAAACCCGTCAATGTTAACTGTTTAGTTGTAAAAATTAAAGCAGTGCCTAAAAATTATCCTTCCATTGCCTGAGCACGGCAAACCTTTGCCAGTCTTCCTCACAGTCAGTTTGTAACTCAGACGGTACAGTATCGAGCATATGTGGCAGGTTTGCCCGCATAAAAGGGTTGATGCTTAACTCACGTGCGATGGTGGTCGGCAAGGTCGGTAGTGCTTGTGCGCGTTGTTTCTGGCCCCACTCCTGCCATGTAGTAATGTCGATATTGTCTGGCTCTACCGCAGCGGCAAAAGCTAGATTAGCCTGCGTATATTCATGCGTGCAGTAAATTTTACACTCGAGAGGGAGCTGGGCAAGGGTTTGCATCGCACGCCACATCTGTGCCGGACTGCCTTCAAATAAACGGCCACAGCCTGCACTGAATAAGGTATCTCCGGTAAATGCCAGCTCAGTGCCCAGGTAGCAGATGTGGTCCAGTGTATGTCCCGGAGTATGAGCTATGGTAAAATCTAGTCCGGCAATGACGACCTTATCACCGTCGTTTAAAGGGTGTGTGATACCACCAAATGGTGTATTTTTGGGGCCATAGACGGGCAGGTTGCCATAGTGTGCCTGCAAAGGTGCGATGCCATCGGTATGATCCCAGTGATAGTGCGTGACTAAGATGCCTGCCAGCTGTTTGTGTTGTGCTGTGGCGAATTCAATAACGGGCTCGCTTTGTCCGGGATCCACAACCCACATTAAATTGCTATCAGACGGACATATTGCCCATATATAATTATCATTGTAGGCCTTGATGGGGTGGATATGCACTGCGACTTGCGCCATAACTCATTGCTCTATAAAGTGAAGGTGTAACAAGTATAGCGAGTGCGTATCATGAAACCAGCTCTAAGTTTTCAGCAGGGGCCGAAACCCTACCAGTGGCAGGACTTTCCACATGGAGATTATGTGCGCGCAAGCATAGAAAGACGGATGGCCCATTGGCTACCCCGAATGTTTGGCTACCATATGCTTAAGCTGGGCTGCCTGAGTGGTCAGCTGGATACGTCACAAAGCCCTATCAGTCACCAGATTTGTGTTGCGCCAGAGGGGGCACATGTTGGCGTGTTTGCAGAAATCGATGAGTTACCCTTTTATGAACACAGCGTAGACGCCTGCATTCTCAGCCAATGTCTGGAGTATCATTCTGATCCCCATCATATTTTACGCGAGGCACACCGAACACTGATCCCGGGCGGGTATATTGTGATCAGCGGGTTTAATCCATTTAGTTTGTGCGGACTTGCGCATTTACTGCCATTTAGCAAAGAAAAGCTGCCCTGGTCGGGACGCTTTTTTACCCCGTCCCGGGTTAAGGACTGGCTGGACCTGTTGGGATTTGAAATTCTTGCCGATGAGCGATTCGTCCATGCATCACTGGCAAGGGGCTCACGGTTGTCGCGTTTTGCGCCCTGGCGACGTTTTTGTCGTCATTACATGAAGCCGATGGGCAGTGTTTATTTACTGGTGGCCCGAAAACGGGTCGCGCCTTTAACGCCGATTAAACCCAAGTGGCATGCGCGCCCTAAATGGACGCCTGCGGTAAAAGGCGCGCGACTGAAACATAGCCGTAATCAGGAGCAAAGTTAATCGGTTACTCGCTCTGGTAACCGGTATCTTCTTGCAGATCCGCGCCGCCAGCAGCTTCGCGTGCCAGGTCGTCCACCAACTCATTGTACTTGTTGCCAGCATGGCCCTTAACCCAACGCCACTCAATGGTGTGGCGCTGAACTGCAGCGTCCAGCCGTTGCCATAAATCGACATTTTTAACCGGTTTCTTAGCGGCTGTTTTCCAGTTGCGCTTTTTCCAGTTGGCCAGCCAGGATTCGATCCCCTGTTTCACATATTGACTGTCGGTGTAAAGGATCACCTGGCATGGACGCTTGAGTGTTTCGAGTGCAACTATCGCTGCCAGCATCTCCATACGGTTATTTGTGGTAAGCCGATATCCGGCGTTGAGGGTCTTTTCATGACCTTGGTAACTGAGGTACACACCATAGCCGCCAGGACCCGGGTTGCCCAAGCAGGAGCCGTCGGTATAGATCTCTACGGATTTTTGCACGAATTTGCCTGTTTTTATGTAAAATACTCCAATAGACGCTAACCATAGCAAAGTTAGGCAATCGACGATATGCATAAAAGACAAATAGTACTGGATACAGAAACCACGGGCATTGACCCCAAAGAAGGTCATCGGATCATCGAGATCGGGTGTGTGGAATTAGTGAATCGTCGCCTGACTGGCAACAATTTCCATGTCTACATCAACCCACAACGTAGTATTGAAGAAGAGGCCATTGACGTTCACGGTATTACCAATGAGTTCCTGCGAGACAAACCTTTCTTCCATCACGTTGCGCAAGAGTTTTATGACTATATTCAGGGTGCCGAATTGGTGATCCACAACGCGCCGTTCGACGTCGGCTTTATGGATCATGAGTTTGCTATGCTTAATCAGGGGTTTGCAAAAACTCATGAGGTATGTGAGGTACTCGATACCCTGGTGATGGCGCGGGACTTGCATCCGGGTCAGAAGAACAGCCTTGATGCTTTATGTCGTCGTTATGATATAGATAACTCAAAACGAACATTGCACGGCGCTTTGCTGGATTCCGAGATCTTATCGGATGTCTACCTGGCTATGACAGGGGGCCAGAAGAAGCTTAACCTTGCTCAGCACAATGAGCAGGCGCAACAGGGCAGTGGCGGTGGGATCCGTCGCTTGAGTGCTGAGCGTGCGCCGTTGCATGTGGTGCTGGCGACGGCAGAAGAACTGGATGCGCATGAAGCGCGCATGGAGCTGGTTAATAAAGCCAGCGGGCAGAGTTTGTGGCAGCAGTAGCTGTACTCAGGCACGCACCTGTAGTGCGAGAGAACGATTAATTTATGATGAGGTAAAGTGGCATGCGGATCGGCTTAACAGGATTGATGTTGTTATATTGCGCAGTGTTTAGCGCGACGATGATGGCCGACACACCGCAAATTACGCTGCTTGAGCGAGACGGCAAGGTCAATGAAATCCCTTTACTGGATAACCGCTTTCGCATTGACCACAATGTTAAGAAAATTACGTTGTTGTTCTTTCGCGCCCCTGGTACGCCTGCCGTGGTGCTGGTTAAACCCGACGGCAGTAAATACTATGCCACCCATGCTATTGCTGACGAAAAGCTCGAATGGTATGACGAGATCAGTTATGACCTGGTGATAGTGACCGATCCTATTCCTGGCCCCTGGCAGGTACTAGGTCAGATCCGCCAGGACAGCCGGGTTATGGTGTTGGGGGATATTGAGTTGCAGGTTGACCCCTTACCGCCTTTGATATTTCGTGGTGAAATGCTGAAAATTCAGGGACAAGTTACCAACGATGGCCAGCCCGTCGATATTGGCTACTTCCGTGATGTCGTTACTCTGTATGTTGAGTTTGTTAGTACCAACAATGAGCAGTACGCTAACTTTGGCGCGGGCACGCAAAGTGTGGCCGAATTTAAAGATGATGGTCGGGAATTTGATGAGCGGCCACTGGATGGCATCTTTACTGGTGAATTTCGTCTGAATTTTCCAGCTGGTGAGTGGCAGCCCGAATTCTATATAGAAACGCCCATCCTCAAACGTCGTGTAGTGAAAGATCCTATCATTATTGCAGAGCCACCTTTTTCTTTTGAATTGATGCTGGCAGGGCAGGAAGACTTTGAGCACCAGTTGACTATCAGGTTGGAGTCCGAGGTGGTGAAACCGGAAACTGTGATCTTTCAGGGCAAAATCTTATATCCCAATGGTGAAGAGCAGATGTTCACCCTCAATGGCGAAGAACGTTTGTACCGCCAGCTGGCAATTAAAAACTATGACTGGGGTCGATACAGTGTGGAGCTGTCCGCCTTTGGTGAAAACATCAACGGCCGAGAGTTTATGGCCCGCCTGCCAGACTATAACTTTGAAATAGAACGCCCGATTGAAAAAGTACCGGAGTTACCTGAGTCAGAGCGGCCAACGCAGCGTGTGGTCGCGCCGCCTGAACCGGAGCCGGGTCTCAGCACAGGTGCCATCGTCGCCATTGTGGTTGTCGGTAATTTGCTGATCCTACTGCTGGGTTGGCTGGCCGTGCGCATTTTTGTACAGAAAAAGCCCATCAAATTAAAAATCAGCCTGCCCTTTATCGGTAAGAAAAAGCAGTTAGATTTGGAAGAGTTAGATCCGGATACAGAAAACTCTGGCAAACCAAGCTCAAAAAATGACAAATCAGCTGATATTTTGAACCTTTCGATGTCGGATGACTAAAAATCCCCGATTTTTTCAAAAAAGGTGTTGACTCTTAAGGGGGGCATTCGTATTATTCACGCCGCTGTCAGGGAGCACACCTGAACAGCGAGAGAACAAGATGCTGCGGAGTGGTAGTTCAGTTGGTTAGAATACCGGCCTGTCACGCCGGGGGTCGCGGGTTCGAGTCCCGTCCACTCCGCCACATACTTTTTCTCTATAAGCGCACGCTGGAGTGGTAGTTCAGTTGGTTAGAATACCGGCCTGTCACGCCGGGGGTCGCGGGTTCGAGTCCCGTCCACTCCGCCAATCGCTTATTCTGTGCAGTACTTCTTTGGAGTGGTAGTTCAGTTGGTTAGAATACCGGCCTGTCACGCCGGGGGTCGCGGGTTCGAGTCCCGTCCACTCCGCCAACATTTTTAAGAAGTACACCGAGCTAAACCACCGTGGAGTGGTAGTTCAGTTGGTTAGAATACCGGCCTGTCACGCCGGGGGTCGCGGGTTCGAGTCCCGTCCACTCCGCCATCTAGCCAGGGTTTAGTTTGGATTATCAGATTCAATGTAGTCTGAATTTATGACAAAACGACGTCACTAACATCGTTATTTACTCGTGGAGTGGTAGTTCAGTTGGTTAGAATACCGGCCTGTCACGCCGGGGGTCGCGGGTTCGAGTCCCGTCCACTCCGCCAACATTTTAACGAGTAAAAAATTGCATTATATCTCTGCGGAGTGGTAGTTCAGTTGGTTAGAATACCGGCCTGTCACGCCGGGGGTCGCGGGTTCGAGTCCCGTCCACTCCGCCATTTGATATAAGCATAAAAAGTCATACCACTGCGGAGTGGTAGTTCAGTTGGTTAGAATACCGGCCTGTCACGCCGGGGGTCGCGGGTTCGAGTCCCGTCCACTCCGCCACTTTTTATAAAGTTCAGTAAATCTCTGTTTTCTCATCCCAACAATATCCCTCTCTTAAACTTATCATTTTCTTAACCCTTATTTGATCCAAAGCCAAAATATTTAATATTGCTTTGCCCGGCTAGTAAAAAATAGTTTGTAATAAGTTCGCTATTTGTCTTCAGTGAGGCCGGTTATTGATGTTGTGTTTAATAGCACTGTGATCTCCGCTGAATTTGTCTGGACATTCTATATATAATCTGTAACTCAATTTGTAAGTACAAACTTACGGGCGCTATAAAATCATATAATATAGGCGTTTTGTCAGTTTATGTTCTGATGATTTGAGGTACATTTGGTTGTAACCCGTGTTGAGAGAATTGCTGAATTCAGCAGTTACAGTATTTAAAAATCACCAGAAAGAACTAGACGCAAAATGTCACTTTGATTCGCTAGCAGCTAATGCTGAATAGATGCGGACGGTGATATAGCTCAAAGACGCCATTGCTAAGCTGGAGCGCTGTGAGGAATACGGGATTACAGGTGGCGCTTTGATTAAAGTATTGCCTGCTACTTTTCGCTGTTGATTGAGACGTGATGCATTAAGGGGGGTTGTGAAAAAGTGGAAAATGCTATTTGGCTTTACAGCCTTCATCACTGTACTTGAGTTTATTGGCTTACTATTTAAAGAGCATATAGCTCTCAACACTTTTGTATCGCTCATATTGTACTGTTCAATACTAATACCTATGTATGCTTATGAGGTGGCAATTGGAAGCAAAGCGATAGCCATCCTAACTTTCGTACTTACTATTTTAGTTCCGGGTAGTTTGGTTTTTTGCGGGGAGTTGTATTTACAATTAAGTACTTTAGTTTAATTCAGCTGGTGTTTTCGCTGGGGACATTCGGCTTACTTTTGTATATATCCTATCTCGCTTTTATGTACGCATTTTGGTCTGATAGACTGCGGTTAAAAGAACGACAGTAAAGGACTGATAAGAAGTTGCAATGCTGGATTTTGATACTATGCGGATCAATTTTAAGCCTTCATATACTAACAATACCGCTAAGAAAATAAAAAATCATTTCGATCAAGATACTGATTGCCAGAAACATGCCTAGCCCCACCAAAATAAAGTTAGAAAAATTACAATATAGCTGAAAAGTAGAAGTGCTTTTTATAAAGTTCGATCTTGGCGTGGACGAAGCACTTTTATATTATCTTTTAATGTAAGATTGTGTTTATGAATTGATACATATTTTTACAATTGTGGTTGAATCCTGGTCTTTAAGCTCGTATATTCCTGTTTTTCACAGATAATGGACCTAAAAATAATGAAAAAAGTGTTTATTTTAATTGTGCTCTTCACAATATTTCTTACGGGGTGTAAATCCACTCCACAGCCTGCAGTTAGACTTAAGCCTGAGCTTCTCAATGAAAACACACGCATTGGCATATATGTAAATGAGATTGGCCCAGCGACAACCAGTATCCAGGGTGCAGACTGTTTACTGTGCTACGGTGTAGCAGTCGCCGCAAACTCTTCTTTGACCAGCCATTTAGAAAGCTTGCCAATGTCAGACATCGAGTCGGCAAAGCAAGTTGTTTATGATGGTTATAAGTCGAAGACATCACATGTCGAGTTTGTGAATCTTTCAAAAGATAAACTCAGTACGCTTAAAAAGTTTAGAGGTGAACTTGGCTTCGCAAAAAAAGATTATCGTTCACTTAAGAGTGAATTGAACATTGATGTTCTTGTGCTGCTTAATATTCACAGACATGGTGCATACAGAATGTATTCTGCATATGTTCCTGTAACCGATCCGCAAGGGTATGTTTCAGGTGTTCTTTATTCTGTTGACCTTGAAACAAATCAATATATTCAGTTTCAGCGATTTGAGAGAAAGATCCTCGTTGAAGGAGAGTGGGATGAGCCTAAACAACAGTTCCCGGGTGTGACAAATGCATACTATCAAGCCGTGGAAAAGGTAAAGTTAAGCCTTGGTAATATCTTCTTATGATAATAAAAAGTGCGAAACTTTGTATCGTTTTAGCGCTTGGACTTACAGCCCTGAGTGGCTGTAAGTCAGCTAAGAGAGACGATTATGTTGCAGCGGTAGAACTCAATAAAAGCAATTATATCGCCAAACATGATGTAAGACTTGTGCTAAACCCTGAAATGAATGCGGATATTAGAGGTCTTTACTCTCACAACCGATCTATAGAGCAAGGGTCTATGCTGTATGCAGGGACACCGGGTGCTGCATTAGTACAGGTTTTTGCGCATGCAGCAATAAACAGTTCACTACAAGAAAATAAATTATCACAGCAGCAAACTGCCGCGAACAAAGAAATTCAGTCTTTCAGGGACACAATCGGCGCCGTAAGTATTGGCACGTTGCTTAGCGCTGAATACCTTGAGAAAGTCGTTAGTGACGAAGTCGAAAACTCGAGCGCTGTTAATGTTAGGCCAATTTTCTTTGTTAGTGGTGATTTATCACACGTCTCACTTAAACTTGTGTCATGGATTAATGTACCTGGTAAGCCCAAAAAGAATACTAAACGTTATCAGAACATCATCGAAGTCCATGCGGAGCCCCTTAGTGACGAGGTGATCAGGCAAATACGTGAGGGGAGCAACAAAGCACAGCTAAGAGCAAAACTTTCTGGTATATTAAATCGCGCAATTATGAGTCTGCACGATGATCTTGTCGGTGCACATGGTAACAATACAGTACAGCAAACAATCAAAATAAAATCGGGGAATAGAACTCAGTTTATTCGCGGAAATATCATAACGAAGAGCTGTGACTATACTGTTTTGAAGAACCTGAGAAAGTGGATAATTCACTATCCGTCAAGCGTTGTTGCGAGTGAAATTAGCGACACTCAAGTCTGTAATGACACTCAGTTAGATGACATAACCGAGAGTTCATAACTCGTTGAGTAAAAAATCGAGCTGTTCATAGCTCGATTTTTTTATTAATTTGCCAGTAACACATTACTCTCCAACCTCCTATATTTATATCAAAGCCCCGTTTATGTACGCGGTATGATGCAAAAAATAGCTCTACTTATTTTGATATTTTTACTGCAGTTGGTTCAGGCAAGTGAACCTGTTCGCATTGCAACTGGGGAATATCCGCCATTTACCGGCAGTAATCTTGTTGACGATGGTTTTGTCAATCACCTAATACGCCAGGTACTTGCAGAGGCAGGGCTAAGCGCCGAGTTTACTTATTTGCCCTGGAAGCGCAGTTTCCAGGCTGCGCAGCAAGGTAAATATGACATGGCGTCTTACTGGGTTTGCGAACGCGAATACCAGCAACACTTTTATTGTAGCGATGAGCTCTATCGTGGCCAGCTGTTACTCTATTTCAGGGCTGACACGCCGTTGCCACAATGGCACAGCATTGACGATCTTAAGCCCTATCGGATAGGCGCGATTTTAGGATACGAATATGTACCAGAGTTTCACCAGGCGATGCAAAAAGGGGAGTTGGATGTGATTATGGTCAGTAATGACCGACTTAATCTGAACATGCTGCTTAATGATCGCGTCGATTTGATTTTGCTCAGTGATACAGCGATGCAAAGCTTACTGGCAGAACACTTCCCATCTATGCCGAAAGACCAGATACAGGCGCACCCTAAGCCTTTTTTAAACTACCGGGCGCATGTACTGTTTCCTAAATCTATTGCGAGCAGCAGCGCGTTGCGCACGCGTTTTAATGCCAGCCTGAAAGAGCTCAAAGCGTCAGGCGAGGTTGAACGTCAGTGGCAACGGCTGATCAATGGTGAGTTCATTCCTCAGCAGGATTGAGCTGTGGGTGCTAATTTGCTCCGGGTTTTTGGCTCAGCCGTTTAATGTCTCCTTCGACAGATTCCATCTTTGCAATCAGTAAAGTGCCATCCGCTGCGATGTCGTAGTGCCACAACAAGTTTTGCGTTTTCAGGAGTTCTGGCTGGGTATTGCCATCGAGTGACAAGCGCCAGATATGATCTGTCTTTGACCAGGCACTTTGCCAGTACAGGAAGCCATCTCTCAGCCTGGGGTTCGTCACCTGATGATAAGCCTGAGGCTTAAGCGTAGTGAGCGGCATGTCATTTTCAAACGTGCTTGCCAGATCTGCTGTGCGATAAATCATCGAGTCTTTAAAAATCAGCCAGTTTTGAGTTTGGTAGTCGTATAGCAATAGATCGGATGCGATAGCAATACGGCGTTTGAATTGCCCGCTTTTGGTGTAAATAACGACCTCATGGCCATCTGTGGCCCACAGGGTGTCAGTATCCAACCAGCCAAAGTGTCTGAGAGGGAGTGAAAGCTGAGGCGTAAAGGTTTTCTGCACGCCGGTGCGGTCGAGCAGTATTAATCGTGTTTCGCGATTGGCAAGGATGTAAGCGTTGTCAGGGCTCCAGGTGACAAAGTTCACGTAGTCACTGCCTTTGTGATGCGTGAGCTGAATAACCCGATCATGACTGTGCAGATAAATCTCGCAGGCGCCAGTGCGGCGTGACATAAAGGCGGTTTCGCCGAGGCTATTGGTAACTGGCAGATAGTCATGGCTTGAGCTCGAGAAAATTGGCAGATTGTCTTTGTCACGAATATTCACCTGCCAGCTTTCTGCGGCACTAAAGATGTTGCCCTCGTCATCAACACTCAGACTACTGAAGATCCCCTGCGGCGTGGCAATAACCGGGTATTCATGTCCATCGCGGGTGGTGGCAATCAGATTATGGTGCTTGCTGTTGTCATTGGTGATCATGCTGTGATGCTTAGGATCGTAGGCAATCAACCAGACAGGGTAAGACCAGCGCATCTGAACTTTACCGTCGAGGGTAACCAGGCGGCTGTGTTGACTGGCATCTTTGATCAGGTAGTAGGTCTGGTTGTCCCAGCCTCGTAGTGTTGTGATGAGCTTTTCATCGTCGTTCAGCTTGAGTGGAATAGAAATATATTTATTACTATCAATATTATACTGATAAGGAAGTGTCCCTGCTTGGGTGCGTACCGTGGCAATAAGCAGGGTGTCTGATTGCCAGCTTGGTGCCTGAATATGATAACAGGGGATGGCCTGCGACTGATTTAGTTGTTGCCCATGCGCATTGACAATCAATAGGGTACAGCCATCTCCCTGATATTGCCAAAATGCCAGCCAGTCTTTAGTGGGGTGCCAGGCTGGTTTGGCGACCCGGTCGTCAAAATGCAGGCGCTGAGTGACATTGCCTTGTTTATCTGAGATGACCAGGGTTTTAAAATCGTCAACATAGGCCAATAGCGGCAGCGTGGTGTGGGCTGCAACATCAAATTCCAGTCCCAGTTCATAGGTTATATCTTCGACTTCATACTGAGGAAGCGTGATTGGCTCAGGTACTGTGGAAAAGTAGGCGATGGCACTGAAGCACGCGGTGACGACTGGTATTGCCGCCATCAGTGCGCGCTTTTTGAATCTGATATGAGGATTGATCCCGGCGGCGCGCTGGATCTCAGTATCAGTATGCACGTTCAGTTGAGCGGTCGGCTGATGTCGTTCTACTGGCGCAATAAACACGTACCCACGTTTGGGCACCGTTTTGATAAAACGGGGTTGCCTGGCGCTGTCATTCAGCACCCGGCGTAATTTAGTCAGCAACTGATACAGGCTGTTAGATTCGACAATGGTGTCTGGCCACAATGCCTCATTCAGCGTTGAGCGTGACAGCACCTGATCCGGCGTGGAGACAAATAGCTCGAGTAGCCTGGCAACCTGAGGTTCTAATTTTACCGCCACCTGGCTGTCAGGCGCGCGCAATTCATCCTGGCTGGCATCAAACTGCCAGGACAGGAAGTGATAATGTTGAGCGCGTGTGGATGTTTCCATATTGGATCCTTTGTTGATGATTCCATGCCTGCAGTCTTTATCGGCGCTGTAACCGGGTTCTGGGCTCTGGCTTTTTTCATTGCATTCATTGTTATTTTTAAAACTCAGCAGCTGTTAGCTTAAGCCGGTCACGTATTATTAGCAGAAACTAACCTAGTTCAGAACAAAGTCAATAATCATCAGAGCTTGATCACGCTTCTTCAGGAAACTTTCAGCTTTTCTGTTGCGCCTTTCTGTTGCAATGAGTGCAGTCACTCATATCGGGAGCAGTCATATGAAGCAGTATTATCTCGCCTTGTGCATCAGTGGGGCATTGAGCAGTCAGGCGCTATGGGCAAATCAAACATACAACACACACATCAAGCTTAATGGTCGTCTGGACGAAGCATTGTGGCAAACCGCCCGACAATTTAATCGGTTTTACCAGGTGGTTCCGGCAACCTTAACTGAGCATACTGATAAGGTGCATGCCCGTGTATTGAGCGACCAGTCAGGTGTTTACATAGGTATTATTAATTATCAGGATGAGGCAAGTCGGCAGAAGCAGTTTAATATTCAGGATGCCTTTATGCAGGCCGAGTTTAACCGTATTGTTGTGGATTTTGCCGGTGATGGCAGTGGCGCGTATGAGTTTGCCGTTACCCTGGGCGGAGGGACCCAGGATGCTGTGCTCACGCCGCAGCTGACTAAGGACAGTGACTGGGATGGAGACTGGCAGTCGGCAACATTTGAAGCGGAAGATCACTGGTCCACAGAGGTGTTCATCCCGTGGCATACGGTGTCGTTTTATAATCCTGCACATAATGCGGACAGTGAGCTGGGAGAAATCGGCATATCTATTCAGCTTTATGATCTGAGTAAAAATTATATCTATGCAAATCAAAAACAAACGACCAGTAATAGCGATTTTTTCCTTGCCATGCCCAAGCTGGCATCGGCGATCCCCAGCCATAGTCAGTTGAGTTTTGTGCCGTATTTTAGTCATCAACAACACTTTGCCGACCAGGCCCCGGACAACAGCGACAGTGACGTGGGTTTCGATTTGTTTTATAAACCCAATCATCATCAAAAATTGTCGGTGGCGGTGAACCCGGATTTTGGTCAGGTGGACAGTGATGAAGTGGATATCAACTACAGCGCGGTTGAAACACTCCGCAGTGACAAGCGACCATTCTTTACCCAGGACATTGCGGTATTCAATGTTCAGGCGTTGCAGGATACTAAGCTTATCCACACCCGTCGAATTGGTGCGGGCAGCGATGATGGCAGTGAGTTTATTACACCCATAGATCTGGCTACCCGGTTTGTGCATCAGGGCGAAACGTTGCAAATGGGTGCCTTTGCAGTAAAAGAAAAGGACTTAGACAGTGATGCCGGTAAGCGCTTTTATGCCGCCCGGGCTAAATATAGACAAAAACACTGGCAGTCAGGATTACTGGCCACTTATACCGATCGACCCTGGCTGGATCGCAACGCATTAACCATGGCCTGGGACAGCCAATATCAAAGTGCAACCTGGTCGTTTCAGGGGGCGTTACTCGCAAGCCAGGTTGAGCACGTGAGCGAACAAACGGGCAATGGGGCCTCGATGCAGCTGGGATATCAGTTCTCGCCAAATACGAGTCTGGAAGGGCGTTACCTTAAGCTAAATAAAAGATTTAATAACAGTGATTTAGGATATTCTCAGCGGAACAATTGGCAGTATAGTGAGGCGAAGTTGAGTCATGCAATCAATACTCAGAGTCATTGGTTAGCACGTATTAAGCACTCACTTACGGTTCGTTATGAAGCTGACAGTGAGGGTTTGAAATTACCGGCCCGGCAGGCCTATCTCAGCCAATGGTTGCTGGCAAATGGGGGTCAGGTTGACTTTCATATTGACCGGATCAACGGTGGCTGGCAGGACAACATAGGTCGCCAGAGCCAGGCTTTCGAAGTGCCGGGTAATTGGGAAACCCGAGTCATGTATATCAGTCCCTACATAGGTAAATTCTCGTGGGCTGCCAGCTTTGAATATGATCAGGAAGGGTTTGAGGGGAGTGCGCAACAGTATGCTGTTGATTTGACCTGGTTACCACATCCAAACTGGACGCTTAAGTTTAATAACTTTTATCGCACCGGAGATGGCTGGCTGGTGGCAAGCGACACGGATCAGGTCACACAGTATGAACGGGATTTTTTCGTTAATAAAATTCAGGTCAGTGGCTTGATAACGGATAGGTTGGAGTTCTCCTCAACCCTCGAGTGGGCGGTACTGGAAGCGCGCAGTGACCAGGTTTTTGCGCTACAGGACCACCAGCGACAGTTATTAAATGGGGTAGACACCAGCTTTGAAGATCGCCGCTTGTCCAGTCAGTTTAAACTCCGTTACCGGATGGGCGCGCTGTCAGATTTGTTTCTGGTTTATCGTCGTGGCGCAGCGACAGGTGACAGGTTGCCCCGCAGCCAGATTGGCTCAGAGGCCTGGCTGGAGAGTGCAAAGCAGCTCTGGCAAGCCCCAATGCAGGATTCGGTATTGTTAAAAGTGCGCTATAAGTTCTGAGGGGCACTATACCCTTAGTTCTGCGTGAATATTTCTCAATTCACAGCCTGTGGACGAAACCGCATACTCAGACTTTTATATTTAGGGACAAAGCTATGCCAATAAGACATGTTTTTATCCTGGGTGCGACATTGAGCCTGCTTGCTGCCTGTGTTTCTTCTCAGTCAGGACCTGCGTTATATCAGTCACAGGACTGGGTTGCGGATGGGGTATTCACCGAGGGGGTAGAGGGTCCGGCAGTTAACCGCAATGGGGTACTATTTGCTGTTAATTTTGCGCAACAGGGCACTGTCGGCCAGGTGAGCGGACGCGACGAGGCGAATTTATACCTGACCTTACCAGAGGGGAGCACGGGCAATGGGATCCGCTTTGACGCCCGGGACAATATGTATATCGCTGACTACACGGGTCACAATGTCCTGAAAGTGGCCCCCGATAAGTCAGTTTCTGTGCTGGCGCATAATCCGAAAATGCACCAGCCCAATGATTTGGCGATCAGCGATAATGGCGTGCTCTTCGCCAGTGACCCGGATTGGCAAAATGGTCAGGGGCAACTCTGGCGCATCTCACCAGACGGACAGACTCAGTTGCTGCGTGCCAATATGGGCACCACAAACGGTATCGAAGTCAGTCCGGATAATCGTACTTTGTATGTCAATGAGAGTGTGCAGCGCCGGATCTGGGCTTTTTCGCTCGATGAACAGGGCATGATAGGTAAGCCTGAGCTGTTTTATGAGTTTGAGGATCATGGCCTGGACGGTATGCGCTGTGATGAAGCCGGTAACCTTTATGTTGCGCGCTATGGCGCTGGCGAAGTGGTGATACTCTCTGCGCAGGGCAAGTTGCTGCGCAAGGTTGCACTCAAGGGCCAGTATCCGACCAATATTGCTTTTGGTGGGAAAGATGGTAAGCAGGTCTTTGTGACGATGCAAAAGCGTGGCGCTATAGAAACTTTTATTTCTGAGTATGCTGGGCGCGCTTTTAACCGACATACTTTGTAACGACGAGCGCATATGCGGTGCCAGGGTGTTTTGTTAATATCGGAACAGGCAATGAACAAGGACCTGTATGATAGAAATAAAACACCTGACGAAAGTGTATCTGCACGACCCGGTTTTCTCTGACTATAGTACCGTATTGGCAGAGCAAAAGCTCTGCCTTGAAGCGCCAAACGGACTGGGGAAAAGCACCTTATTTAGGATCATTTCAGGTCTGGACGACGCCTTTCATGGCGAAGTACTATTTGACGGCCAACCCCAGCCAGCAGCCCAGAAAGTCGTGGCGCTTGCCAGCGAGTCCATTCCCTTTCCCGAGTTTTTGACTGCCAGGCAGTTACTGCAATTAACGGTAAAGAGCTGGGCATGTCCCTGGCCCGAACTGATGATAAACCAACTGGCCTTTACCCCGTTTCTGGATACCCGTTACGGCGCGTTATCATCCGGCAATCAGAAAAAGTGTCAGCTCATTAACGCCATGATGCGTAATACGCCTTATCTGGTGTTGGATGAGCCGAGTGCGGCATTGGATCAGGCCAGCCTGGATGTGTTGTTAGGCTGGCTGAAACATCATTCGGCACAAGTGATCATCAGCTGCCATGAACCTCAGCCCTTTATGGAAATTGGCTTTGTGACACAACCACTGTTTCGGTGAGGTACAAATGTTACATTATTATCAGTATCGTTATCGGGCATGTCGTGTTCAGCTGGCTGTGCTGATGAAGCAACTGCAACAGTTCTCGATGATGTTGATAACCTTATTTTTTATTTTTATTCCCCAGCTGATCATTGGGGTGTTTTATGGTTTGGGAAAGCTGGTCTCGTTTGATTCGCATCATCTTGCCATCAAAGTGGCATTTGGCTTTTTACTTCTACAGAGCTTGCTGTTGCAGGCACTTAAACCTGCAATCATGGATTCAGCACATCGCGCTTATCACAGCACATTGCTGCGCGGCCGGTTACATCAAATTGCAGCAGACTGGATACTCTTGCTGGGGTGTCATGTGCTCTTTGTTGCTGCGCTGATCCTGGCTATGAGTATTGGCTTTGACAAGCTCTGGCAGGCACCACAGCTGCCTGCATTTATGCTCTTACAGTGGTGTTTTGCATTAACTTTGCTTTACCGTCCTCAGGCTTTAGTGAGTTCCTTGCTGGTTGCCTTTACTGCCGTGTGGCTGGCGCCAAGTCTGCCAATTTATCTGGCTGTCATTGCACTATGGCTGGCATTGGACTGGTTCAGGCCTGAAATAAAGCTTGCTTTGCCGCAGCCCTCGCTGACCCCTGCTAGTTTTTGGTATTACGTCATCAAGACGTCTCCCTGGATGATTGTGTGGCGTGCCGGCGCATCACTGATCACATTGTGGGCAGGGTTGATCATGGCCAAAGAACGCCCTGATTTGCTGCATTACTATACGTTAGTGATCTTGCTGATTAATCAGTTGTGGTGGAGCAGTTTGTATCTGGATACCGATAAACACGTAACGGGGCGCAGGCAGTTCTGGCGCAGCCTTGATATGTATCCTCAACTTGTACGCAGCCAGTCATTATTGATTTACGGTTTGTGCTTTGCAAGCTGGCTCGGTGCTATTGTGTTGCTCAATGCTGAGCTGTTTAATTTGGCAGTGCTAGTGAGCACGCCACTGTTGGTATGGACTGTAACTTATCAACCTCGGCGATTAGCGGTCGTATGGGGATGCATCAGCGTGACACTGATGATGTTCAAAGTGCTATTTATTTAGCGCAGATAAAAGACCAGATACAAAAAAGGCCAGCATGGCTGGCCTTTAGGTTAGAGACAAGTTATGCGGCGTCCGCGTCTTTTGCAACCACCCTGGCTTTACCAGCCAGCAGATCAGCGGGGTCAAAGTCATCCACATTGATAACAGCGAGTCGCTTCGCTTCAACGGCGGCCAGTTTATCGGCTTCGTCGTTGTTAAGCGCGCCGCATTCACGACCCATTTCAGCCACTTTATCCAGACGCATAAATGGCAGCTTTTCCCCTTTGGCACGACATACTTTGTCGAACAGCGGTTCCACTTCCAGAATGTCTTTCAGTGTTTGCTCTTGTTTACCAATCAGGTTAAGCGGCTCATCACGCAGATAGATATGCGAGGCAAGACGGTCACGGGCTGCACTTGGTGTTTGCAGTAGCTGCGCCAGTTTGTGCTCCATCTGATCTGTTGGTTTACGAACCGGACGACCGAATGGGAATAAGACTAGTTTAAGCAGGCCACGTAATGCCATTGACGGCATGTTGTTGATCAGATCTGCCAGTGCACGCTGACACAGGTATAAATGTTCCTGACAGGCCCACTGAACATACGGTAAGTCTTCTTTGCGACGACCCTCGTCGTTATAACGTTTCAGCGTTGCAGAAACCAGATATAGGTAACTCAGTAAGTCGCCAAGACGCGCAGAAATACGCTCTTTACGTTTCAGAGACCCACCAAATACTGCCATGCAGATGTCGGACATGAGTGCCAGTGACGCACTGAAACGGGCGGCTGCACGATAGTAATCGGCTGTTTCATCGTTAAATGGTACTTTGCTGAAGCGACCACCCGTCAGTGCCAGCCATTTAGTGCGTACCAGATTAGAAATGGTGAAGCCTACATGGCCCATCAGGGCTTTATCAAAGCTGTTCAGGGCTTCCGCTTTATCTTTGATGGTACAGGCATTAAGCTCTGCCAAAACAAAAGGATGGCAGCGAATAGCACCCTGGCCGTAAATGATCATATTACGGGTCAGAATGTTTGCACCTTCTACTGTGATAGCAATGGGTGCACCCTGATAACCACGGCCCAGGTAGTTGTTTGGACCCAGGCAGATCCCTTTACCACCATGTACATCCATTGCATGCATGGTCGAGGTACGCATTTGTTCAGTCAGGTGATATTTCAAAATAGCAGAAATAACAGACGGTTTTTCACCTAAGTCGACTGCGCCGGTTGACATGCTCACGGCAGCATCACTGCTGTAGGCATAGCCACCGAGCTTAGCCAATGCTTCTTCAACCCCTTCCATTTTACCAATCGGCAGTTTGAACTGACGGCGAATACGGCTGTACGCACCACTGGCCAGCGCCAGAGACTTAATGCCACCTGTTGAATTAGATGGCAGAGTGATCACGCGACCCACTGACAAACACTCAACCAGCATACGCCAGCCCTGGCCGGCCATTTTCGGGCCACCAATGATAAAATCAAGAGGGACAAAGACGTCTTCGCCTTGCGTTGGACCATTTTGGAATGGCACGTTCAGCGGGAAGTGACGGCGGCCAATTTCAACACCCGGTGTATTAGTTGGGATCAACGCACAGGTAATACCAATTTCTTTCTTGTCACCCAGCAAACCATCCGGGTCGCGCATTTTGAACGCCAGGCCAAGCACGGTAGCCACTGGTGCAAGTGTGATGTAGCGCTTGTTCCAGGTCAGGCGAATACCTAAGGTTTCTTTACCTTCCCATTCGCCTTTACACACGATACCAAAATCCGGAATTGATGACGCATCAGAGCCTGCTTCCGGAGAGGTCAGTGCAAAACAAGGGATCTCATCACCTTTTGCCAGACGAGGCAGGTAATGTTCTTTCTGTTCTTGTGTACCATAGTGTTGTAGTAATTCGCCCGGACCTAATGAATTAGGCACGCCAACGATAGAAGACAGCAAAGTCGACTTACTGGTCAGTTTTTGCAATACGCAAGACTGTGCGTACGCTGAAAACTCCAGACCACCGTATTGCTTTTTGATGATCATGGCAAAGAACTTGTTGTCTTTCAGATATTGCCATACTTCTTGCGGTAAATCGGTTAGCTCATGTGTTGCTTCCCAGTCATTTAGCATCGCACAGACTTCTTCAACTGGGCCATCCATAAAGGCCTGCTCTTCTGCAGTAAGACGCGGAGCCTGATATTGGTGCAACTTATTCCAGTTAGGGTTACCACAGAATAGATCCGCTTCCCACCAGGTTGTACCAGCATCAATCGCCGATTTTTCTGTTTCTGACATGCTTGGCGTCACTTTTTTGAACGCCTTGAACAAAGGCGCAACAATATACTGTTGACGCACGTTTGTCATCGAAAGAGGAACGGCAATGGCTAAGAATATTAACCAGGCAAACGCGCCAAAGGCCCCGGCAAAGGTGCCGATCAGCAACGTCGCCGCAGCAACACCCAGACAGGTGTTCCAGCTCGCACGGTGGTAGCAGGCAGCGCTCACCAATGCGATTAAAGCGAGTGTAAATAATAGTGTCATGTTGTTATTCCTTGTAAGAGGTCTGACCACATTGGCTAGGCTAGCTTGTTGGACCAGTGATTTCAAGCCTAAATAGCATCTTATCTTTATTTTAGTTGCTATTTATTTGCCACGCGAGTTAGCCACCTTGGTGTTGTTTTTATGTAATGAGTTTGTAATTTTAAGGTTTTCTTCTATAGTTGAAGAGATGATTCTAGGAGGGAATAGTCATGCAATATGGAACATTGTGCGTCGCGTCTGCGACCTTTTTTTCGATGCTGCTTTCAGCACATCTTTACCAACCCGCTGTATTTCTTAATCTTGCCAGCTGCGTTTTGTGCGCTATGTATGGTTACCAGGGGGCCAGTATCATTGCCATGTTTTTAGCCTGGTGCAATGTACAGGCATTTTTAGTCAGCCCATGGATTAACCTGACCGAGCAACCCAGTATTAAAGTGTTGGTGATATTTTTACTTTGTGTGATGTTTGCGGCTATCAGTATTGGTGTCAGCAAACGTTAGCCTGTTGTCCGGGCGATGGCTGCGGTACAATAAGAGGTCCGTGTATCGTTTGGGAAGTATAAATGAAGATCCTTGCAGATCAGAATATGCCCCTGGTTGAAGAGTTTTTCTCTGATCTTGGGGTAGTAAAACGCTTTGATGGCCGCAGTCTGACTCCACACCAGCTGGCAGATGCTGATGTGTTGCTGACACGCTCTGTGACTCAGGTTAACAGCGCGCTGTTGGCAGAGGCTACACAACTCAAGTTTGTTGGCACTGCGACTATAGGTGTTGATCATATCGACAGGCCTTTGTTGGCGGAGCGTAATATTGGTTTCGCCAGTGCCCCTGGCTGCAATGCGGTTGCCGTTGCCGAGTATGTGATCAGTGCATTGTATGCCTACGCACAACACAAAGCGATTAATTTGCAAGGCAAAAAGCTGGGTATTGTCGGGGTGGGCAATATAGGTCAATGCTTACGTGAAAAGCTGGCTGCCAGCGGCATTGAGTTATTGCTGTGTGATCCGCTTCGTTATGAGACCGGTAGCTTAGACCAGCATATGCCACTTGATGACTTGTTGGCGCAGGCAGACATCGTTACTTTCCACGTGCCTTTGGTTAAAACAGGTGGGCATCAGACTCGTCATCTGCTCAATGCGCAGCGTATTGCAGCCCTGAAATCAGGCATGTTAGTCATCAATGCAAGCCGTGGCGATGTGATTGATAATCAGGCGTTGTTAAATGCGCTTGAAGCGGGGCAGGACATTGATCTGGTTCTGGATGTCTGGGAAAACGAGCCAGACATTCTGATGCCGCTGCTAGAACATACTTTGTTTGCCTCGGTACATATTGCGGGTCATACCTTAGAAGGCAAGGCACGCGGTACACAAATGTTATATCAGGCGCTGTGTAATCAGTTAGGAGTAGAGGCGAGTAAATCACTTGAGTCGTTTTTACCTATTCCGGCACTGACGTCTTGCTATGCAGAGCATACGCTGAGTGAACAGGAGCTCGGCAGACTGGTGCATCTGGTCTATGATATTCGTCGAGACGATGGTCTGATGCGCAGTAATATAGCCAGTCAGGGGTTTGATATGTTGCGCAAAAACTATCCACCTCGCCGCGAGTTCAATACCCTTACGGTACAAAACGCACCCCAATGTGGGCAGCAGTTACAGCAGCTTGGTTTTAAAGTAGTTAATTCGAATGAGGAATAATATGTCGCAGAAATACGATGTGGCGGTGCTCGGGGCAACCGGGCTGGTCGGTAAGCAAATTATTGAAACACTGGCAGAGCGAAAGTTTCCGGTTGGCAACCTGTATCCTTTGGCGAGCAGCCGCAGTGCGGGTGAGGAAATAGAGTTTAACGGCGAAACACTCACAGTGTTGGATGTGGCTGAGTTTGATTTTAGCCAGGCCCATATTGGTTTATTTTCTGCCGGTGGCAGCGTGTCTGAACAGTATGCTCCGATAGCAGCGGAAGCGGGCTGTGTTGTGATTGATAACACCTCACATTTTAGATACGACTATGACGTGCCGCTGGTGGTGCCTGAAGTAAATAGCGCCAGTCTGGCAGATTTTCGCAATCGCAACATCATCGCCAACCCAAACTGCTCGACGATTCAAATGATGGTGGCATTAAAACCGATTTACGATGCTTATGGTATAGACCGTATCAATGTGTCTACTTATCAGGCCGTATCGGGTGCAGGTAAAGAAGCGGTTGAGGAGCTGGCAAAGCAAACGGCTAACCTGATGAACGCCAGACCAGTAGAAAACGAGGTGTTTACTAAGCAAATCGCATTTAATGTGATCCCGCAAATTGATGCGTTTCAGGATAATGGCTACACCAAAGAAGAAATGAAAATGGTGTGGGAAACCCAAAAAATCCTGGGTGATAGCAGCGTCATGGTCAACCCTACGGCCGTTCGTGTGCCCGTTTTTTATGGCCATGCCGAAGCCATTCACCTGGAAACTCGTATGCCTTACGACCTGGAGCACATTAAGCAACTGTTAAATGATGCCCCGGGTATTGAACTGATTGAAGACGAACAGGATTACCCTACGCCGGTCAGTGACGCCAGCGGCAATGACACTGTCTATGTAGGTCGTCTGAGAGCGGATATTTCTCACCCGCATGGTTTAAACCTATGGGTTGTATCTGATAATACGCGCAAAGGTGCTGCAACGAACAGCGTACAAATCGCTGAAGAGTTGATTGCGCACTACTTATAATCTTTGTCTGGGTCTGTTTATTCTGGCAGACCCGCTTCGCCCCGGTTGTCCCTGAACGGCAGCAATTTGCCTCTTTTGATTTCTGTCCCGCCAAGTTGGTGTATTTCGACTATCCTTGAGGGTATTCAGGGGCTTAAACAATGCATGACTAACTCACCAAAAAGCATGATAAGAATGTTAATTTTCAATACTTTGGCGATGGATATTCGCTGTTATCTGGTTTATAGTTGGCAATTGGAACAGAGCTTGCACAAGCCCTATTAAGCACAATTCAGTAGTCGCGTTGCCGTCAGGGCAACGCAAGAAGAGTATACAAAGGAACAGCATGCGCGGTTTAGCCTTTATTTGTATCTTAGCAATGGCCCTTATTGCAGCGCCCGTTCACACTCAGGATGGGACCGTTCTTAAAGGTCCAAAAGGAGTGGATCTTGGTCTTCAGGGCCGATCGGTTGGCCCAATCAAGTCAACAGATACTTTGTGGCGTATCGCGCATAAAATCCGCCCGAGCGATTCGGTTTCAATCTACCAGGTCATGCAAGCTTTGTATGAGAAAAACCCCCAGGCTTTTCTCGACAACAACCTTAATCATATGCGCGACGGCGCTTACCTTAAAATTCCCACACTGGCCGAAATCCGCCGTGTTAATCCGCAATTGGCAAGACAAAAGTCAGATCAGGATGATGAACTATGGGAGCTGAAAAAAAGCGGCAAGCTTGACCAAGCCACCATAGATGCTGCCGACAAACGTGTCACGCAGGCGCGTAAGGTTGATGTAGAAGAAGCGCGTGAGGCGCTAACTAACGAGCTTAAATCGCTCAAGATGGAGCAAGATTCTCGGCTCCATGAACTGCAAACCCAGTTTAAAACCTCTGTACGTAGTGTTGAGGAAATTCTTGAAGAAAATAACGAGCTTGAGAGAAAACTGAATAATATTTCTGAAGAGCTCAAAAATGTACAGGATCAGCTCGGCAGAGACAGCGAAATTCAACAGCAGCTGAAAGCTGTGATTGACATGCAGAATGAGATAATTGCCCAGCAGCAAATGCAGGCACAGGCAGAAGCCGAATTCAGCATTGCAAAGTTATTCGCAAATCCGCTGGTGGTTGCTTTACTCGCGACCATTCCTGCTTTATTGATCATTGGTGCGGTTGTCATGCGCTTGCGCAAAGGCAAGGCTAAGCAAGTGGAGGAAGACGATGAGTTCTTACCTCAATCACCTGCTCCAGCTGCAGCTGCCGCCGCAGCAACGGCAGCGGTTGACCCGCTCGATTTGGATATGCCGCAAGACAGTGCTGAAGACGCCTTAAACGAAGGTGTGCAGCTAGATGATGATATTCTGCCTGATGACGAAATTGTTTTTGACAGCCTCGAAGATGATGCGTTTGAAGAGGGTAATGACACGCTCGAACAGGATGAGCTGGATAGTTTACTCAATGACGACATTGTGTTTGACGATGAGTCGGATGTTAATAATGAAGAAGCCGGTGCTGATGACCTCGACGATTTCTTGCAACAGAATTTCGATGAAGCTGATGACAGCCTGGGTGATGAAATTACGCTGGATGTTGACGCAGAAGCTACGCAGGATGACAACGACATACTCAGTGCTGATGATATTGACGATCTGTTCAATGAAGTCGGGGATGAAGCCGATGATGATACGCTGGATGTCAGCGATGATGCCCTTGCAGCATTGAGTGAGGAGTTAGCTGAAGAAAGTCTCGAAGAAGGTGATAGTTCAGATACAGCGACCGACGAGGACTTTGATCTTGATGACATTGACAGTCTGATTGACGAAGTCGGGGAGTCGCCCCCAAAGTCCCCAGCGGCTGAGGGAGCAGCAACAGACGATGGTATTCTGAGTGCCGACGACATCGATGATTTACTCGATGGTGCGCTGGATGATGAACCGGATATTGCAGAAGACGACTTCGATGTTGATGACATAGATAGCCTAATAGACGAAGCCGCTGATACAGCTACCGAAGGCGACTTGCAGGCCGAAGTGCCAGATGACATCGACAGCTTGTTAGAAGAAGCCTCAGCGACAGCCGTTGAAGATGAGTTACTGGTCCAAGAACCGGATGACATTGACAGCTTACTTGAAGAAGCCGCAGATTCGGTTGTCGAAGACGATGTGTTGGTCCAAGAACCGGATGACATCGACAGCTTATTAGAAGACGCCGCGGATATAGCCGTCGAAGACAATGTGCTGACTGAAGAGCTAGATGATATTGATAGCTTATTAGAAGAAGCGCCTGATACAGCCTCAGAAGACGACCTACTGGTAGAAGAGCCGGATGACCTGGATGGTTTGCTGGAAGAAGCGCCTGATGCAGCCCCAGAAGATGACCTGCTGACGGAAGAGCCGGACGACCTGGACGGTTTGTTAGAAGAAGCGCATGAGGTAGCTTCGGAAGATGACCTACTGACAGAAGAGCTGGACGACCTGGATGGTTTGCTGGAAGAAGCGCCTGATACAGAGCCAGAAGACGACCTACTGGTAGAAGAGCCGGATGACCTGGATGGTTTGCTGGAAGAAGCGTCTGAGACAGCCCCAGAAGATGACCTGCTGACGGAAGAGCCGGACGATCTGGATGGTTTGTTAGAAGAAGCGCCTGAGACAGCGCCGGAAGATGACCTACTGGTTGAAGAACCCGATGACCTGCTGACGGAAGAGCCGGATGACCTGGATGGTTTGTTAGAAGAAGCGCCTGAGATAGCGCCGGAAGACGAGTTACTGGCAGAAGAGCCGGATGACCTGGATGGTTTGCTGGAAGAAGCGCCTGAAGCAGCACCGGAAGACGAGTTACTTGCAGAAGAACCGGAAGATCTGGATGGTTTGTTAGAAGAAGCGCCTGAGATAGCGCCGGAAGATGACCTGCTGACGGAAGAGCCGGACGATCTGGATGGTTTGTTAGAAGAAGAGCCAGAGGTAGCTTCGGAAGACGACCTACTGGCAGAAGAACCGGACGACCTGGACGGTTTGTTAGAAGAAGAGCCTGACGCAGCGCCGGAAGATGACCTACTGGCAGAAGAACCGGATGACCTGGACGGTTTGTTAGAAGAAGAGTCAGAGGTAGCTTCGGAAGATGACCTGGATGGTTTGTTAGAAGAAGAGCCTGAGGCAGCTTCGGAAGACGAGCTACTGGCAGAAGAGCCGGATGACCTGGATGGTTTGTTAGAAGAAGAGCCAGAGGTAGCTTCGGAAGACGAACTACTGGCAGAAGAGCCGGATGACCTGGACGGTTTGTTAGAAGAAGAGTCAGAGGTAGCTTCGGAAGGCGAGCTACTGGCAGAAGAGCCGGATAACCTGGATGGTTTGTTAGAAGAAGAGCCTGACGCAGTGCCGGAAGATGAATTGCTGGCAGAAGAACCGGACGACCTGGACGGTTTGTTAGAAGAAGAGCCTGACGCAGCGCCGGAAGACGAACTACTGGCAGAAGAACCGGATGACCTGGATGGTTTGTTAGAAGAAGAGCCAGAGGTAGCTTCGGAAGACGAACTACTGGCAGAAGAACCGGACGACCTGGACGGTTTGTTAGAAGAAGAGCCTGAGTTTAGTTCATCGACTGGTGCAGGCCACTTGGACGGTATGCTTGAAGAGGAAGAAGATCTTCAGTCATTGCACGATAAGGCCGAGGGCTCTGTTGAACTAGAGCTGGAGGTCACTGAGCCAGTTGCAGAGTTGGATGAGCCAGCATTAGCCGAAACAGAAGATGAGTTACTCGATGAGTTTGCCGAGGAGCTGGTTCACCCATCAGAAGAAGCTGAAACGCAGGCGCCGCCTCAGTTACAAAATGTCGATGAGCTACTTGAAGCGCTCGAGGCTGAAACGGATGACTTTGACACCGCACTGGACAACGACGTTGAGATTGACCTTGGTGATGATCCGCTCGCCGATGAAGACATAGATCTGTCTGAAGATGAAGAGCTTGCAGAACTTGACCCTGTAACGCCCAGTGAAGAGCTGAGCAGTTATCCTGAATTGCAGATGGACGAATTAGAGGAGGATGTGCTCTCCCTGGATGATGATCCTGAGTCGGCAATCAGCGAAACGGAAAGAGCGCTGGCGCAAAGCCTGGAGCAAGATGAAGCCGCTGGTTTGCTGGGTGATGGACTGGATGAAGAGGGTGACGATTTACTGGATTTCGGTGGTGACTTTGATGATCTGGATGGGCCTGATTTTGAAATAGAGCTCGAAGGGGATACTGAGCAGAGCGCAGAGCCAGTCGCAGAGAGTGTAGAGGAAGAAACCTCCCTGGACGACGATTTAACGGATGAGGCGTTGGCAGACGAAGACTTCCCG
Source organism: Pseudoalteromonas ardens (assembly GCF_030125445.1). NCBI lineage: Bacteria > Pseudomonadati > Pseudomonadota > Gammaproteobacteria > Alteromonadales > Pseudoalteromonadaceae > Pseudoalteromonas > Pseudoalteromonas ardens. The sequence continues at coordinate 1,230,546 of NZ_JASJUV010000002.1, read as the reverse complement.
GCATTTGAAGAAGACGACGCCCTTGAAGCGATGGAAGCAGAGCCAGCTGCGGCAGAAGAGATCGAAGCACAAGAAGAGTTGCTCGCGGATGACGCGCTGGTAGACGAAGACTTTCCGGCGTTCGAAGAAGACGATGCGCTAGAAGCGATGGAGGCGGAGCCGGCAGTCGCGGAGCCAGAGGCTGAAGAGATATCTTCAGAAAACGCCGAGACACCAGAAGAGTTGCTCGCGGATGACGCGCTGGCGGATGAAGACTTCCCCGCGTTCAAAGAAGACGATGCGCTAGAAGCGATGGAGGCGGAGCCGGCAGTCGCGGAGCCAGAGGCTGAAGCGGTATCTTCAGAAGACGCCGAGACG
>NZ_JASJUV010000002.1:894196-1230092 GCF_030125445.1 Pseudoalteromonas ardens | reverse complement strand
ACACCAGAAGAGTTGCTAGCGGATGAGGCGCTGGCGGATGAAGACTTCCCCGCGTTCGAAGAAGACGATGCGCTAGAAGCGATGGAGGCGGAGCCGGCAGTCGCGGAGCCAGAGGCTGAAGAGGTATCTTCAGAAGACGCCGAGACACCAGAAGAGTTGCTAGCGGATGAGGCGCTGGCGGATGAAGACTTCCCCGCGTTCGAAGAAGACGATGCGCTAGAAGCGATGGAGGCGGAGCCGGCAGTCGCGGAGCCAGAGGCTGAAGAGATATCTTCAGAAGACGCCGAGACACCAGAAGAGTTGCTAGCGGATGAGGCGCTGGCAGACGAAGACTTCCCGGCATTTGATGAAGATGATGTGATCGAAGCAATGGATGCGGAGCCCGCAGCGGCGGAGCCAGAGGTCCAAGAGGTCTCTTCAGAAGAAGCCGAAACACCAGAAGAGTTGCTAGCGGATGAGGCGCTGGAAGACGAAGACTTCCCGGCATTTGATGAAGATGACGCCCTTGAAGAAATAGAGGCTGAGCCAGTAGCGGCAGAGCCGGAGGCTGAAGCGGCACCTTCAGAAGCAGAAGAAACAGCAGAAGAGTTGCTAGTGGACGAGGCGCTGGAAGACGAAGACTTCCCGGCGTTCGAAGAAGATGATGCTTTAGAAGCGATGGAGGCAGAGCCAGCAGCGGCAGAGCCGGAGGCTGAAGCGGCACCTTCAGAAGCAGAAGAAACAGCAGAAGAGTTGCTAGCGGATGAGGCGCTGGTAGACGAAGACTTCCCTGAGTTCAATGAAGAAGATGCACTCAGTGCCATGGCGTCGGAGCCTGAAGGGGAACTGGAGCTTGAAGATCTGGAGGATGACTTATCCGATCTGATGCTTACAGATGACGATTTGACCGAGCTGGCGCAAAGCAACCCAGAAGAAGCCGATGTCTCTGAAGAACCTGAGCTCACACAAGAGCCAGATGCATTTTTGGATGAGCTGGGTGAGCTGGCCGATGAGGATGACGCAGACGAAACGTCAGAGCCTGAAATCAATATAGACGAAGCGGCCATAGAAGATGAGTTTCTTGCAGAGCTCAATGACACTGATTTCAGTGCCTTACTCGATGAGTCTGCGGAGCCGGATACCTCCGAAGTGGTCTTGTCAGAGGAACCTGAGCTGGATTTTGACGCGTTATTGAGTGAAGAGCTGGCACAGGATCTGGAAATTGAGAATATCGATGAGCCAGCTGACAGTGATCTCGTCGACAGCGAAACGGCTGCGGCAGAAGGGGACTTCCTGGAGATAGACGATTTGCTTTCGCAAAGCGAAGATGAGCCGGCACAGGAAGAGCCCTATCAATCTCCGGATATGGATGTGGGATTGGGAGACTTTGAAGAGCTGCTGGCCGGTGAAAATGCCACTGATGTTGACCTCGAAGAGGGTGGCTATGCCGCCAAACTTGACCTGGTTCGTGCCTACATTGAAATTGGCGATTTTGATTCGGCGCAAAACGCCGTTGAAGAAATTCTTGCTGATGGGCCAGAGTCGGTACAGGCTGAAGCGCAGGCACTCCAAAAGCAGATCAAATAAGCCGTCAGCCACGAGTGGTACGATGAAGTTGGTATTATCGGCGGCGATCGCATAAAATGCGCGGCTAAGTTCGAAATGAGAGTTTGAGTAGTTTATGCGTGTAGCTTTGGGGATTGAATACAATGGTGGTAATTACAGTGGCTGGCAACGTCAGTGTAATGTAAATAGTGTTCAGGAGGAGCTGGAGACAGCCCTGTCTAACATTTGTAATCACAAGGTTGACGTGGTCTGTGCCGGGCGAACAGATGCGGGTGTGCATGCTACCGGTCAGGTCATCCATTTCGATACCCACGCTGACAGGGATATGAAAGCATTCACACTCGGTGTGAACTCTCAGCTGCCTGACGACATTGCCGTGCGCTACGCCACACCGGTCCATGACGAGTTCAGTGCTCGCTTTAGTGCAACGGCAAGACGCTACCGCTACGTGATTTACAATAGTGTCAATCGCCCGGGCATTTTACGCAGCGGCGTGACCCATTACTATCATCCGCTGGATGCAGAATTGATGCAGGCAGCTTGCCCTGTGATGATTGGCGAGCATGATTTCTCTTCTTTTCGGGCAGTCCATTGCCAGTCAAATTCGCCGTGTCGCAATATCCATCATTTACAGGTAGACCGGTTTGGCGACTACATTGTTATTGATGTTAAAGCCAACGCATTTTTGCATCACATGGTGCGCAACATCACGGGATGTTTGATGGATATCGGGGTGGGCAAGTACCCGCCGGAGTGGATGGCTGAGTTATTACGTATCAAAGACCGTACTCAGGCCAGCGCGACTGCGAAACCGAATGGCTTGTATCTGGTCGATGTGGATTATCCTGAGCGCTGGCAGATCCCGTCAACACCTGCCGGACCGCTGTTTTTACCAGAAGTGACTATCCGCTAATTTAGTTGAATAATGACTAAAGCAAAACTGAGCGCGAGCGTCTTAATCATTTGATACAACTAAGACCAGTTTTTTATATCACTGATGTCTTAATCATGTTTTAATTGAGAAAATATGTCTGCTATTTGCAGAGAGCGACACAGATTGAGCACTAAGAGAGTTGCAAATGAGTTGGTTAGAAAAAATCTTACCTAAAACGGCTAAATCGACGGGCAAAAAAGAGATCCCTGAAGGCGTTTGGGCAAAATGTACAGACTGCGATTCAATCCTGTACAAAGCGGAGTTGGAAAAGTCATTACACGTTTGTCCTAAGTGTGATCATCACATGCGCATCAGCGCACGTAAGCGTCTGGAGAGTTTCCTGGACGATGGTGGTCGCGTCGAGCTGGGTACGCAGCACGAGCCAAAGGACGTACTCAAGTTTAAAGATTCGAAAAAGTACTCAGATCGTATCACTGCGGCACAAAAAGTCAGTGGCGAGAAAGATGCCCTGGTAGCTATGAAAGGTACCCTTAAAGGTATCCCAGTTGCTGCCGTTGCGTTTGAGTTTTCATTTATGGGTGGATCAATGGCCTCTGTCGTTGGTGCGCGTTTTGTCGATGCTGTGAACGAGTGTCTTGAGCACAATATGCCGCTGGTTTGTTTTTCAGCGTCAGGTGGTGCACGTATGCAGGAAGCCCTGATGTCATTGATGCAGATGGCTAAAACCAGCGCAGCTTTGGCTAAGATGAGTGAGCGTGGCTTGCCTTTTATTTCAGTGATGACTGACCCGACCATGGGGGGTGTTTCCGCGTCTCTGGCCATGCTGGGCGACATCAACGTGGCTGAGCCTAAAGCACTGATCGGTTTTGCGGGTCCACGCGTTATTGAGCAGACGGTACGTGAAACCTTACCTGAAGGTTTCCAGCGTAGTGAATTCCTGCTGGAGCACGGTGCAGTTGACATGATCATCGACCGTCGTGAAATGCGTGACTCACTGGCACGTATTCTGGCCAAGTTCATGAACTTGCCTTCTACCGAACAAGAGCATAGAGTAGCGTAAATTTTTTAATTTGAGCGCACTATGTCAAAGACTACACCAAGCCAATCATCGACTCTGAATGATTGGCTTTGTTATTTAGAGCAGTTACATCCCGCCAACATTGCAATGGGCCTGGAGCGCGTAGCGCAGGCTGCCAACAATATCGACCTGCTTAACAGCAGCAGTAAAATCATTCTTATTGGTGGCACTAATGGCAAAGGCACAACGGCTCGTTGCCTCGAAGCCATGTTGCTGGCACAAGGTTTCAGTGTTGGTACGTATGCCTCCCCGCACTTAATCCACTATAACGAGCGTGTTCGGATCAATGGTAAAACTTTACCTGATCAGTCACATGTTGATGCCTTCTATGCATTGGATCAGGGCCGTGGAGAGGTTGAGCTGACTTTCTTTGAGTACGGCACATTGGGGGCATTATGGCTGTTTAAGCAGCACGCGGTGGATTACGTGCTCCTTGAAGTGGGTCTGGGTGGGCGTTTTGACGCGACCAATATTGTCACCCCTTATGCCAGTGTGATTACCACTATCGATCTCGATCACAAGGAATATCTCGGTGATACACGAGAGTTAGTGGGCTATGATAAAGCCGGTATTTTTCGCACAGACACACCTGCAATTGTAGGCGACCTGGAGATTCCGCATACGGTGACGGACTATGGTGAGGAAATTAACGCAGAACTCATTCTGTCAAAACGCGATTTCCACTTTACGCCCTTGCCCGATGGGTTGCGCTGGCAATATGGTGAGCATGACCTGACACTGGCACAGCCTGCCATCCCAGCGCAAAACGTGGCAACAGCGTTAACCGTCCTTGCCCGGCTTAATTTAATGCCCGATGCCGAGCTGGTAAAGCAAACTCTGGCTGAGTTACAAGTCGAAGGGCGGTTTATGCAGCTTAGCCAGCAGCCATTGATTTACACCGATGTGGCGCATAATCCGGAATCGGCCCGTTACCTAAGAACGCAATTAATGCGTTTGAAAAATCAGGGCTTTAAAATTCATGCCTTAGTCGCTATGCTTGCTGATAAGGATAAAGCGAGCGTGATTGATGCCCTGTCAGATGTGGTGGAAAAATGGAGCTGTGCGTCTTTGGAAGGTCCCCGTGGCGAGCATGCTGAGCAGCTACTCACCTTGTTGCCTGCAGCGCATAGTGAGCACAGTCAGGTATTTCCGAGTGTCGACTCGGCCCTGCAAAGTCTGCTTCCTCAGCAACACCAGGACACGGCACTGATCATATTTGGCTCATTTGTGACTGTGGCTGCGGCCATGCAGTACTTTGAACAGTAGAGAGCAATAGTTGTGAACTCAGGATTTATTAACCGACTGGTCGGCACCTGCATTGTTGTGATTGCAGCGGTGGTGTTTATACCCAATATTCTGGATGGCGAAAAAGTCCATTATAAGGAGGGATTTAAGCCTATCCCGGAGCGCCCTGAGTTCTCAACCATAGAATTAAAGACACGGATCGATGAACGTGCATCACTGGCCACTGAGCCGATGGCGGAAGTAGTTGAAGACATCAAAGCAGATGATGCCAAGTTAAGTACTGATTTATCTGTGCCTGAATCGAATGAGGCAGTGTCCGAAACTGCGCATACAGACCATCTTGAGGTGGATCAAACCACCACTGTGAGTGAAGTCACTGTGCAGCCTGAGCCAACTGTGCCAGCAGTTGAATCAAGTTCGGCACCAACAGTCACACCTGAGGTAAAAAGCGAGCCGCTAACGCGCCCTGAGGCGTCTAACTTTACGCAAATGGCCTATGTGATCCAGCTCGGTAGCTTCTCACATAAGTCCAATGTCGAAGCGCTGACGAAAAAGCTTACCCAAAATGGTTTCAAGACCTTTACCCGTCCGGTGAAAACGCCCAATGGAACTTTAACGAAAGTGTTTGTCGGACCAGATTTAAATAAAGCAAAACTCGAAGCTAAGCTCCCAGAATTAAAGAAATTAACTAAGTTGAATGGCCGCCTGACTCAATTTACCGTGGTAAAATGATCTGGTAATTGATGGGCGTGTCTTATAGAATGCGCCCCAAATTAACGACTTATTGGTTTATATGATCTGGGTTGATTACGCCATCTTTGCAATTGTCGGTATTTCGACAGTGTTTGGCCTGATGAGAGGTTTTGTGAAAGAAACCATGTCACTCGTGGTTTGGATCGGTGCCTTTTTCATATCCAGCTTATTCTACCAATATCTTGCAACCTTCCTGACCTTCATTTCAGAACCCCTTTTAAGAAATGCCGCCGCAATCGCCATACTTTTCATTGCGACACTTGTGTTAGGTGGGTTTGTCAATTATATCTTAGGTGAACTCGTACAGCGTACGGGCTTGTCTGGTACCGATCGCCTGGTTGGCATTGTGTTCGGTGCGATGCGGGGCGTGCTGGTCGTTAGCGCCACGTTGTTTTTTCTGGATGCCTTCACCAAAGCCCCCGATACATCGTGGTGGCAGGCATCCCAAGTAATCCCTGAATTTGGCTTTGTAATAGAATGGTTTTTTTCCTATCTAGAACATAACTCAAGCTTTTTGAATTCAGCAAACCGTTAATCGGCGAGGAAATTTTTAATGTGTGGTATCGTTGGGATAGTCGGAACATCTCCTGTTAATCAGGCGATTTATGACGGCTTAACTGTTTTGCAACACCGTGGCCAAGATGCAGCCGGCATCATTACCATTGACAACAATACGTTCAGCTTGCGCAAGGCCAATGGCCTGGTAAAAGACGTGTTTCATACCCGTCATATGAAGCGTCTGCAGGGTAACATCGGCATAGGGCATGTGCGTTATCCTACTGCTGGCTCTTCTAGTTCGGCAGAAGCTCAGCCGTTCTATGTGAATTCACCGTTTGGCATCGCGATGGCGCATAACGGTAATTTAACCAATGCGGAAGAGCTAAAAGAGCGTTTGTTCACTAAAGCACGTCGTCATGTAAATACAACGTCTGACTCTGAAGTGCTGCTGAATATCCTGGCTTATGAGTTAGGTCGTAACGATAAAATGAAGCTGGATGCGGCGGATATGTTTAACGCCATCAGCGAAGTTAACCAACAGGCATCTGGTGGTTACGCGACCATCGCGATGATCATTGGTCATGGTATTCTGGCTTTTCGTGATCCGCACGGCATTCGCCCATTGGTATTTGGTAAGCGCGAAACGGAACGTGGTGTTGAATACATGTTCGCTTCTGAAAGTGTGGCTTTGTCTATCGACGGGTTTGAATTCGTTCGTGACGTTGCGCCGGGTGAAGCCATCTATGTAACTGAAGACGGTCAGTTCTTTTCGCAGATCTGTGCTGACAAAACCATGCACGCGCCGTGTATTTTTGAATTTGTGTACTTCGCACGTCCGGATTCGAACATCGACAATATGTCGGTTTATGCAACTCGTGTGAACATGGGTACTAAGCTGGGTGAAAAAATCAAGCATGAGTGGGCTGACAAAGACATTGATGTCGTCATCCCTATTCCAGAAACTTCCTGTGATATTGCGTTGGAAATCGCGTCCGTACTAGAGTTACCTTATCGTCAGGGGTTTGTGAAAAACCGCTATATTGGCCGTACTTTCATTATGCCAGGTCAAGAACAACGGAAAAAATCGGTACGCCGTAAGTTAAATGCCATTGACAGAGAATTTGCCGGTAAAAATGTACTGCTGGTGGATGATTCTATTGTACGTGGTACCACATCTGCACAGATCGTTGAAATGGCACGTGATGCAGGCGCTAAAAATGTTTACTTTGCATCGGCAGCCCCTGAAGTACGTTTCCCGAATGTCTATGGTATCGATATGCCCTCGGCTGCGGAACTCATCGCGCACGGTCGCGACGTAGAAGATATCAATGCCAGCATCGGGTCAGATGGCCTGATCTACCAGTCTATTTCGGATCTGAAAGATGCGGTTGCGCTTGAGAATCCAGATATCACACGTTTTGAAACCTCGGTGTTTGACGGCCAGTACATCACCGGCGACGTCAATCAGGATTACCTGAATCGTATTGATGCACTGCGTAACGACTCGGCAAAATCGACACGTGAAAAAGCGATGTCGGCCAGTCTGGAACTGCATAATCAGGAAACGGGTGAAGGCGAATAATCTTGCCTAGTTGGTTTAAAAAAAGGGCCGCTATTGCGGCCCTTTTTGTTAGATTTCTATAGGATAAAAGCAAAGGAAGCGAGCTGACCTATGCACCTCAGTGGGGCATAAGCGCGCTCCCTAGGTAAATGTAGGACTGATTATGCCATTCGTCCACAATATCGCGGTTGCAGCCAGAATTATCACCAATAAAACCAGGCCACAGGTCACCACTGAGCTGGCATAGATAAATCCACGCTCTTCCGGTATGTGCATCAGAATAGGCACACCTGTGTAGAGCAGATAGACTGAGTAGGCAAGTGCTGCCAGACCCACCGACACCACAAACCACAATTCAGGGTAAAAGGCGGCAAAGGCCGACATAAACACGGGGGTTGCCGTGTACGCCGACAATTCCAGCGTTTGCGTGTAGGTTGGTTTAGCGCCGAAAGTGACAGCCATCCAGTGCGCCAGATAAGACAGCGCGAATACGCCAATGATCAGGGCAAAATACATGGCAATGCCAATCAATACGGCACTGTTATGGGTGAGGAAAACGGCATCCCCGGTGCCTATTTTCCAGCCAAGATAAACGGAAGAATAGTAGCCCATTAAACTTGGGATCAGGGCAATCAAGGCAATGTGAGATAAACTGTAGGTCGCGCTTTCGTGGCGGTTGTCTATGGTTTGCCACTCTTCGATTGGGTGGGCATATAAGCCCCACAGATGATTTAAAATCATAACGAGCCCCTCAAAAAAGATTGTTGTCCGACGTGCCTAAGTTGCCCGGTGATCACGGGTGCACTCCTTGTCTTTTATAACAGCTTAGTAACATCATGAGCGGATGCGGCTAATCTGCGTAATCACCATAAAAACGGGACCACTGGCGACGCCTGTGAGTATGAAATTTATACAACATCACTTTAGTTATGAAAGATTGGTTAATTTTTGTCAAGAAACAAATCTGAAATCCCAGCGTCTTTGATCTGGCACAAACTTATGTTAACTCGCAGCCTCTCATAGTGCCCTCTGGCACGCTTGTGGTAGAATGGCGGCAATTTTTTGCGAATGATTATCTGAGACATGTTAGAGAAGTATGCCGACCTGCTGGCACCCATTTATCAGTTTCTGGGATGTGAAACGCCCGACAGCTGGATAGACGAAGCGAAAAAACCAGCACATCTTCAAGCCTTGCTGGTTGATCACATGCACTGTGAGCTGAAAGCCGCACAAAGCGCCGCTTTTTTAATCCGTAAATATGCGGTAGATAACGCTTCTGCGCAGACTTTGTTGGGCTGGATCAAGCCTTATGAAGACTTTGTCTACCGTAAAATTGGCGATGGTCAGTTTAGTGCCAGTAAGAATGAGCTCATTGGTAGCTTAACCGCCAAGCCCGAGTATGCCTACAATCAGGATATTCTGGATAAAATGGTGCGACTAATCAAAGAAGAGCTGCATCACTTTGAGCAGGTACTGGATATCATTAACGAGAAAGGGTTACGAGTCCAGAGCCTCAATGCATCCCGTTATGCGTCTGGGATGATCAAGCATGTGCGTACGTTCGAACCGGCGGCACTAATTGATAAACTGATCATAGGTGCCTTTATCGAAGCACGTTCTTGTGAGCGGTTTGCCAAATTGGCACCGTATCTGGAGCCGGACATCGGACGTTTTTATGTGTCGCTGCTGCGCTCAGAAGCACGTCATTATCAGGATTATCTGGAATTGGCGCAGCAAGTTGCCGACGCCACGGATCCACAGCGGTTCGATATTGCGGCACGCGTTGGTGAATTTAAAGAGATCGAAAACGCGCTGATCTTAACGCCAGATAGCGATTTTAAATTCCACAGTGGTGCGCCACAACTGGTTGCATGAGCTAGTCTGAAAAAGGATGCTGAGTGAGGCTCTGACCTTGCTCAGTCGCCACCAGGTAAGAGCTTTGGCTATACCAGTCACCTAACACCGTGCGGGTCTGGTCAGTATAATGATGGACATCAGGCCTGTGTGTGTGGCCATGGATCATGTTGCTGACTTTGTAGCGGGCAAACATGGCCAGCACGGCTTCCTCGGTCACATCTAAAATTTCTGGCGCTTTACCCATCTGGCTTTGTTTGCTTTTCTCTCTGGCATTGCGTGCTACCCTACGACGATACCATAAGGGCATAGACAGCATTAGTCTTGGCCACCACCAGCCACGGCTTTTTTTACGAAATTTCTGATACACCTCGTCCTGCGTACACATTTCATCACCGTGTAAAATGACGGTTGGGGTGCCGTACAGGTCAATGACAGTTTGCTCGGGCAGTAAGGTCATGCCGCATAGTTTGGCGTAATGCTGACCTACCAGGAAATCCCGGTTGCCATGGATAAAGAACAATTTGATACCGCGTTCGGAAATGGCGCGCAGCTTAGTTGCAATCTCCAGTGCCAGCGGATTGCCTTCGTCATCGCCAATCCAGACCTCGAAAAAGTCACCTAAAATGTACAAGGCATCGACGTCATCCTGCATATGTTTAGCAAGGAAACGGTAGAAGGCGGCAGTGATGTCAGGGCGGTGCTCGGTTAAATGCAGATCAGAAATAAAGTAGCTTTTGCGCATGGAGACAACTTCAGGCTAGGGCAGGAAAGGAGAAGAGGGACGTATGCGTGACACATCCCTCTCAAGCTGTAAAAGCAGTCGTTTACTCAGCAACGAATGCTTTTTCAATCACAACATCTTCCAGTGGAACATCCTGATGGAAGCCCGCAGAGCCCGTCGCGACGTCTTTAATCTTGTTCACGATGTCCATGCCTTCAGCAACTTCACCGAATACACAGTAACCCCAGCCCTGTGCCGTTTCACTGCTGAAGTTCAAAAAGTCATTGTCGTTCACATTGATAAAGAACTGGGCCGTTGCAGAGTGCGGATCAGGCGTACGTGCCATTGCCAGCGTGCCTGTTTTATTGGCAACGCCATTATTGGCTTCGTTTTTAACTGGCGCACCGACTTCTTTTTGGTTCATGCCAGGCTCGAAACCGCCGCCCTGAACCATAAAGCCATCAATAACACGGTGGAAGATAGTGCCGTTGTAAAAACCAGATTCAACGTACTTTAAGAAGTTCTCAACCGTTGCCGGCGCTTTGTCAGCAAACAGGTTGATTTTGATATCGCCAAAGTTTGTTTGTAAAACAACCATAACAGGTCCTTGATTTACATGTTTCATATTAGGAGCCTATTTTATAGCACAAATTGATAACTACAAAGTCCCAGAGTGGACGAGCGGCGAAATTGTCAACTAACTGTTACTTTTTCATCCACTGAGCGCAGGATTTTTTATAGAGCCAGAGCGGTGCAAGTGATATGATTGCAGGGAATTTGGATAAATTTTAGGAATAAAGCTACATGTTGCAGATCTACAACACACTAACACGTCAAAAGACTGAGTTTAAACCGCTTGTGGAAGGCAAAGTAGACATGTACGTGTGTGGTATTACTATCTATGACTTCTGCCATGTAGGCCACGCCCGTACTTATGTCTCTTTTGATGTGATGAATCGCTACCTGCGCCACTTGGGCTATCAGGTCACTTATGTGCGTAACATTACGGACGTGGACGATAAAATCATTAAACGTGCCGCAGAGAACAATGAAGAGATCGACACGCTGACTGTACGTATGACCAAGGCCATGCACGAAGACTTTGAAGCGCTCAATATTCTGCCAGCAGACATTGAGCCGACTGTCACCGGCCATATGGATGAGATCATCGTAATGATTGAGCGCCTGATTGAGAAAGGCCACGCCTATGTCGCCAGTAATGGCGACGTGCTGTTCGATGTTTCTACCTTTGAAGCGTATGGCCAGCTGTCTCAGCAGGATCTGGATATGCTTCAGGCGGGTGCGCGCGTTGAAGTGGCAGAAGGCAAAGACGATCCGCTTGACTTTGTTCTGTGGAAAAAAGCCAAAGCCGGTGAGCCTAGCTGGACATCACCCTGGGGTGAAGGCCGTCCGGGCTGGCACATTGAATGTAGCGCGATGAGCTCTAAGCATTTGGGTGAGTTTTTTGATATCCACGGTGGTGGCTCTGACTTGCAGTTCCCGCACCATGAAAACGAAATTGCGCAGTCATGCTGCGCCAACAACGGTCGTTACGTAAATACCTGGATCCACACCGGAATGGTGCAGGTAAACAAAGAGAAGATGTCTAAATCACTGGGTAACTTCTTTACGGTGCGTGAAGTGCTTAAAGCGTATGACCGTGAAACCGTGCGTTATTTCCTGATCAACGGCCACTACCGTAGTCAGTTGAACTACTCACAGGAAAACCTCGAGCAGGCACGTTCATCATTGGAGCGTATCTACACGGCACTGCGTGGCGTTGAACTGGTTGACACGGAACTGGCGGGCAACCCGTTCGTTGCACGTTTTGAAACGGCAATGAACGACGACTTCAACACCCCGGAAGCGCTGCCGGTGATTTTTGAGCTGGCGAAAGAAGTGAACTTGCTGAAAGACTCAGATGCCAAAGCGGCGGGTGAACATGCCTTTATCCTGGTGAAACTCGCGGAAGTACTGGGTATTGCCCAACAAGATCCGGAAGCTTTCTTACACGGTGACCAGGACGAAGACGAAGTGGCAAAAATTGAAGCCCTGATAGAGCAACGCAAAAATGCTCGTGCTAACAAAGATTGGGCTGCAGCCGATGCCGCGCGTGATGCTTTGACCGCAATGGGTGTGGTACTGGAAGACAGTGCCGGTAAAACGACTTGGCGTAAAGCTTAACATAAAATCATATAAGAGCTTTCTATCAAGGCATATGTACTCGCATATGCCTTTTTTCTTTTCTGTAAGCTCAGTTTCAGAGCGAGTATTCTTGTATCAAAAACGGCATTTTTGGCATTGTTTTCGTTATGTTGTCTGGAAAGAAGCCCGAAAGAGGGGTTTTAGGGATTTAATTTAACATGAGAAGGTGATTGCTCGTTCAAAGCCAAAGACCAGGAACGAGCCGTATCAATTAGCACTATCTTGGGGTATAAGTTGATAAAGCTTTTAAAGTCATGGCGATGGAAGAGATAGTCACTGCCTGCCATGATTAGTGTATCGTCCGGCTGTGCGACTTCTTTAGTAAAAAATTTGAAAAAATGTCAGATTGATGACAAACAAACCGAAAAGGCGTTGTTTTGGTTCGTTGGTAAGGGCTTCGAAGCCTTGCTTCGCCCTGAAATCCATGACAAAAAGATTCTTAAGCAAATAAAGGTTGCCAGCTTCTGCTGGCAACCGCACTGTATTAACGAGCAGGTTGCATGCTGGCTTGCTCGTCACTAGCAGGTTGGCTATTCGCACTGTTCCCATCGTTTAGGCTTTGTTCACATCCTGCCCACCAGCAGGGGGTTTGCTCAATAAAGCGCTGCACCGCATCGAATTTATGTGCCAGTTCGCGGGATTGAGTCTGATATTCTTTGAGTGGAAATGCGCCCCAGCTGTCCCAGCGGCCGATGCTTTCAAACACCACATATAGTCCCGCACCGGATGCCTGCCAGTCGTTCAGGTGGTTGGTAAAGGCTGCTGCCATACGCGGGTCACGATTGGCGCTCAGGAATAAAGCCTCGCTAATGGTATCTCGCCCGTCGCGAATATCTCCGGCATAGGTGAGGTGCTGACCGCCTTCATAAGCTGCCAGCATTAGGCCGTCTTGCTGGGCCAGTGCCAGGTTGCCCTGAATGTTGTCTCTGGCCTGTGCCAGTGCGCCATGCTCAGGTGCCTGCCACCAGGGTGGCTCATCGGGGTTGTAAGTCAGGCCATACAGTATGCCCGAGTCCATTTCCTCGAACAGGTTATTCAGGCCTTCAGCGCCGTTGCTGGCCCAATCCCGTAAAATAGGCAAATATTTTTGATCGGCAAAGTATCCGGCAAAATAGCTGCCCACTGCCAGCACATCCATATTATCGGCACACCGCCGACCCACACTCGCTGCGTGAATAGGGCAGTTCAGTGCTTGTTCGCTTATCCAGGGTACACCGGTCTGGCCACCCATCACGCATTGTATCCGGCCTGCTGCCTCGGCAAACTCTGCTTTGATGATGTCGCACATCTGCGCGCTGCGCAGTCCGTAGTAGTTCATGCGATACTCAATGTCGTGGTAGCTGGTGTCGGGCCACTGGGCTTTCCCTTGTTCCTCCAGATACAGGCCATCGAAAATATATGGCCAGGCGTTATTCCACAGCTCGTTGCCAAACTCCACATAAATAGCAGAGTTGCCTTCGCTTTGCGTCTTCAGCAGCCGGGCAAACTGGCGGATATAGTCATCATCTACCCGAACCGGGAGCGTGTACCAGGGCTCGGCACCCAGCTTGTTACTCATGGCAATGGCCACTTCATAGGGGCTGCCGCCATTGAGGGCCCAGCTGGCGTAATCGTACTGGTTTCTCTGCGCCCAGTGCTGAACCGGGTTGTCTATGGTGCTCAGTAGCTGCATAAAACGCAAAGTACGGAACTGACGCATGTCATCCAAAAAGAGTGGATGGAATAGACGTTCCTGATAGCTGTGCTCGAATGAAACAAATTGGTCAGGATTAGCACAGTCTGCAGCACTGGCGGCATAATCCGTAGCGGCGTCACTGCAACTACCGCCCGGGGTAATAATGCGGATATTACGGATGTGGTTGCCGGTATTGTTTGGGTCGGTGGTGTGGATCTGCAAGTGAAAGAAACTGTTTGCGGCCATACGTACTACATCGCGCCCGGGTTCCGAGCTGATGAGTTCAGGGCCCGAGTAATAGAGCTCGCCTTCGCCCTCATATAAAACCACAAACTCGCCAACCGGGTGGTGCGGGTTATCGTGATAAATAATGGTGGTGACATAGTGAAAAGGCGCATCGGGTGAGTCGCCCGGTAAAGATCGCGGCCAGCCTTGCTCGTCCAGGTCCAGCAACGCTTGATCGCCGGTGTTGTATTCCCAGGTGTGGGCATTACTGGTTGCCCACAGTTGACCGCTACCGTTAGAAGCATGCTTCATGACATCCAGTGTGGTCCACTGACTTGACCAATAGTTAATGCCGGTAAGATTAATCCCCACGCCTGAGTTGGCGTTATCGCTGGTTGCTGCCAGCAGAGGAAGAGAAAGAGCGAGCGATAAAGCCCCGGCTGTGAGGGTTGCATAAGTAGGTGTTTTCATAAGTTTGACCATTCCAATTGACCAAAAAGACGTCATCCATTTTGTTGCAGCGCACTGTACAATGCTGTGTGTCCTTGAGTTAAGCGCACAGCACTGAGTGACAGTATTCACTGCATCCCTGCAAAAGGTGAAGTTCTGAGCAAACGCCTTTCACAGAGAAATAAATTAGCAGTGATAGTAAACAAAGAGGATACGAAAAAGGCATGGTTTGGTAGGTTTTTTTGCGCGGATAGCAATAAAGCAAAACCCATCAGAGCGTATTTCTTTCACCCCACAGCCTGATTGTGCCCAATACGTAAAAAGTACCATAAACACAACATATCAGTGAACTGAGCAGCCAGAAGGTAGTGGAATTTTGTTGTATCATCGGGGAATTGGTCACGAAGGGAGCAAGCAAACCACCTGCACCCCGAAGGGAGTAAATTGCGCTAATGAGCACCAGGCCAGTTTTTAGCAGGGGTAGTTTTAATATCAGGCCTGCACCGGAAAAAGCATATAGCCCCCAGAGTGCTAAAATAGTGGCAATTGTCGAGGTCACTATTGTTGGGTAGGGATCTTCTGCCGCGGCCAGATTGGCCATTTCCTCACCAGCCCCCAGTGCCAGGTACCAGTCAGGGCCACCCCAAATACACATAAGGTGAAGGAATGACGCTATAAAGCTCAAACAGCCCGCGATAAAGAGTGGACGATTATTCTCCATGTGAGCTCCTTGTGGCTTTAACTGCGTGAAGCACTGCTATTTTGATACCAAGGGCAAAGCAAACCGACTCTCAAACTGGGGTTAAATTACCATTGGATTTCACTGCTTACAAGGCATTGTGTATACCAATTAGGTAATTAAGAGCTTTTTGGGATGATAAGAAGAACCAGCTTCCCTGCCAGTTATTCATCAACCAAAAAAGAGGGGGTGCCCCGTTCAGAAATACCACTCCAGGGATAGCTGTACGTGGTCATCTTCTTTTATCGCGTTTAAAAAGTCAGTTGGTTCTGAACTTTGCATCAATCTTACATCGACGCTAATTTTTACATCTTCACCTAAACGGCGATTAGCTTCCAGGATAAAGTTCACTGCACTGTGATCTAGGTCTGAGCCGAAGCCCATCAACAGTTCGCTGCTTTGAATATCATTCAATGCTAACCTGGCCCCCATGAAGATGTCGTTTTGCATTGCAGCTCCGGGATTGTTATTGTCACCTGCTCCCCGGGAGTCCCAGGCATATTCAACTAGCAACCCCAGATCAGCAGCAGAGTTGAAAACACCCACATAGGTATATTCAAATCCAGCCTGAGTTGCTACAAAGTCTTCTTCACTGGTACTGCGGTAAATGGTTTCGAATTTCCATAACCAGTCATCTACCGTTGCCTGAACGTCCACACCAAGCTGGTCCATCTGTAAATAATAAGGGGAGAGTCCGATGGGCTCTATCCCATTAATAGTATCAGGCGAACTGACAAAACGTGGTGTTAAAATTGGCTCGCGGTTAGTACCGTGAAACCAGTAAACCCCCAGGTCAAACACACCTATGCTATGGCTCCAGCGCGTTGCAAAATCGAGGTGATTTTCTTCTGCTGAGGATTCATAGCGCACACTGTCAGTGTCTACAACTAGATCTGAGCGCAAACGAGCGTGTTTGTCACTGAAGGTGCGCTCCCTAAATCCAGGCAAGACATACAAGTCCACAATCCCCCAGTCCCTCACCAGAGAGAGGTTTAGCATTTGCTGGCCGAGCTTATCTTCGCCATCAAAGTCTTCAACGCTATCGGTTTGATTGATCACATCGACCAGGTGTTGAAATTCAGTGACGCCCCAAAACTCCTTGCGAATACCTGCGCGCAACTCCCAGTCATCACCGACATACACATATGACAATTCGCGAATGTCGCCATGGTCTCGTTCACTGTCGCGCTCATCAAATCGGTAGTAAGGCTTAAAGGTGACGGACTGAACCCCGTCATCCCAGCTCCAGTATAGTTCTGGTTCCACATAGATTGAGCCCTGTGTGTTCCCTAACTGGTCTTTATACTGACCCTTATTAAAAAAGTAGCGCTGCTCCGCGCCCACTTTACCGGACAGTTCGAACTCCGCTGCATGCAAATAGGAGGTAGCCATCGCACAGCTCAGCGCGATGGCACTCATTAGTCTCTTTTTAGTCAAAGTGCTCGCTGACTTCAACATAGCTTAGCGCGCTCTTTTCAAAGAATTACGGTTAAAGTCACTGTCGGTCAAACCAGTTTTAAAGGCGTAGTTTTGCCATTTTAATGTAGTGCTTTTACCACTTTGATGGTTGGTCATCTCTGCACTGTCGGCGCGCCAGTATTTGCCCAGATACTGTTGATACCCCTGATAGGACAGGGTTTTAAGCAAAGTGTTTTTGCGGTCATAAAAGTCGACTTTTTGTAAGCGGTATTCGGATTGGTCGATCCAGACCACGCGACGGGTATAGCCTGAGTTCTCATCAACAGGGAACTGCTCCACGACAAAGTTATCCAGGCCGTTCAGTTGTTCATCACCGACGTAATTGTAGCGATACTTTTCAATTTCAAAGGAGCTGAGATCCTCAAAAGAGAACTCTGATCCCATGAAAGGACCTGATTTATTGCGCGACGCGATGCGTTTAACGCGCTTCAAAGACGGTAGGTACAGCCACTGATCGTCATTGCCAACTGGGTGTGAAAAGCTTAAAAAAGACGTGCCTTTAACATCTCTGGGTTTGTTAAAGATCGTCAGGCTTTTATCGCCATCATCCAGTAGCTCCAGGGTTTTAGTGGATATTTCCCTGATACTTTCCTGACCCTGTTTGTTACGCAGGATCATCAGCATATCCGCGGTTGAGTCTCCCCAACCGGTATCGCGGGCTTTTGCTTCTTGTGAGATCGCAAGGCCTTTAGCCTCTGCTGCTGCACTGCCCTCAGTGGATGCTGACGCAGAAAAAGCTGCGAAAGTCAGTAAGCTGGTAAAGAACATGCCATTCAGGGTTTGTGATTTAAAAGCGGGTTTGTTGAACATAGGGTACTCCAGATTATTTGTTTCTTTGTAAAGCTACACTCTGCCTGCATCTGTGCTGTGGCAGAGTGTCGCCATTGTTTGCGTGTAAGTGACTTAGCCGGTGGTATTTGCCAATGGCGTGTCGGTTTGTTGTGTTTCCTCGCTTTGTGCAGATGACTGCGTATTTTTACGCTTGTCGAGCATCATCAGCAGAGGAGGAAGGAACAGGAAGTCGACAACTAAAGCCACAAAAATGGTGATTGCAGTCATTAGGCCCATATCAGCATTGAGGCTAAAGGAGGACTGAGCTAACACAATGAACCCGGCAACCAGTACAAATGTCGTGGTCCATAAGGCTGTACCAACATGTCCAAAGGCATATTTAACCGCGGTGTGCGTGTCGGCCTTTTGCTCGCGACGGGCATGCAGGTATTTACTCAGGAAGTGCACGGTATCATCGACCACAATACCCAGTGTCATGCCTATCACAACGGAAATACTCATACCGACCTGACCCACGCTCAGTCCCCAGATACCAAAAGCTACGCCTGCCGGAATTAAGTTTGGCAACAGGCTGATTGCGCCAAAGCGCCAGCTCTTTAAGGCCACACCTAGAATCACAGAGATCAGTAGCAGTGCCAGTACGGTACCGAGCAACATGCTGTTGATACTACGCTGACCAATATGGGCAAACATCAGGCTTGGGCTGGCTATGTCGACCTTGTACTGAGCTGCATGAGTGCCGAACCAGCTTTGGATTTTGCTTTCCAGTGCGATAAGCTCATTGCTGGTCATGTTTTTGAACGTCCCCACGATTTTTGACGACGATTTGTCTACGTTAAGCTGGTTGTTTAAGTCGAGACCGTAGGGCAGCGACATTTCGTACAGCAACAGATACTGTGCAGCCATTTCCTGATCGGTTGGTAACCTGTACCAGGCGGGGTCGTCGCCATGCATGTTTTTGTTCAGGCGCTTCAACGTATCTGTGATTGTGTTTACGTGGTCGGTTTCCGGTTGATCGCGCAACCACTCACTAAAATCAGAGACGGTACGCAGATACTCGGGTTTATTGATGCCACTGGACTCGTTAGTCTGAACAGAGATCTCAAGTAGGGTCATGCCTGACAGGTGTGTCTGCATGAAGTCTGTTGCAACGCGATAAGGCACGGACGTATCAAAGTACTTGACGAAATCATCGTTCAGTTCATTTTTAGGAATGAACAACGCTGAAGCAATGATGAGAGCGCTGGTGACGGGCAGAAGTAAGCGACGTTTTTTAATAACAAACTCGGCCAGTTTCTCCATCTTGCCGTGCTTTTTCGTGCTCACTTGTTTTACCTTTATCGGTAGTACACTCAACAATGCTGGGAAAATTGTGATAGCAAAAACAAACGCCAGCATCACACCTATGGCCACCATGTTGCCCAAATCATGGAAAGGCGGTGAATCGGAAAAGTTCATACTCAGGAAGCCAATCGCGGTTGTTACACTGGTGAGCAAAATTGGCTGGAAGTTCAGGCGCAGGCTGCGCGCTATAGCGGTTTTTTTGTCGGCGCCACGGCGCATTTCGTAAAACATGCTCGACAGAATATGGATACAGTCTGCCACTGCGAGCGTCAGGATCATGGTTGGTGCAGATGAAGAAGGGCCTGTTAAGAAAATTCCCATCCAGCCGGCAATGCCCATTGTGGTTGCAATGCTCAGAATAATCACGACGACGGTTGCAAAAGTGCCTGTTATGGTGCGTAACAGGACGCCGATAAATACAATCACTATCAGGAACATGAGTGGCACCAGCGTAGCGCTATCGCTCATTGCAACATCGGTAAACGCGCCATTCATCATAACCATGCCAGACAGATGTACTTCGACGTCTGGGTTATTAGCCAAAAAGGTATTGGTCATGTTCTTTACGAATGCAGAGACCTCAGGTACTTCTGCATTGAGGTCAATGCCAGGGAACTGAATACTGACGTTTACAACAGAGACGTGACCTTGCGGTGATACAATTTTGTTTACCAGCAGTGGTTCCCTGACCGCAATTGATTTGATTTTGTCAAGATCCGCCTGACTCAGAGTTCGCGTATCACCTACCAAATCTTCAACGATCAAATCGTCTTCCTCTGCGTAGGTGTATTGAAAATTAGTTACCGAATCTACCCGTGTTGAATAGGGAATTTGCCAGCTTTGTTTGGTCAGTTCTTTCAACGATTGCAGGTGCTGTGCAGTAAATACATTGCCATCTTTGGGCACCACAACAAAGGATACGTTGTCACTTTTGGAGTAAATGTTTTGCATCGACTCATAAGCGACAAGCTGCGGGTTGTCTTTTCCAAAGAACACCCTATAGTCACTCTTAAACACCAGATTCTGCGCCCCAGAAGCGGCGAGAAATGCTAAAGTCAGGCTCACAAGGATGACCCAGTAAGGGTGCTTTCCAACAAAGCCAAATAGCTTGTCTTTCATATGCTCTCCATTGTGACGAATCGTCACTATAGTATTCTAAAAAAAGGGCAAAAATGCCCAATTAACTCTTCGTTTTTAGGTCAATAGTTTTCTTTTATGGTGACGAATCGTCACTATAAGTTTTAAAAAAAACGGCAAAAAGCCGCTCAATTATGCGTGTAAAGCGCATCCATGCATAAACGCGCATTATACCTTATTCAAAACACAGTTCTCTTCCCATGGCCTTCATCAATGCCAGTTCACTCGGGAAGACTTTTTGTAACGCCAGTTCAATTTGTTGGCGATAGTTATGCTCTCGGGTAGCGGGAAGCCATTGCAAGCCATCAAATAGCAGATTTGCCTGGTTAAGTAATTCGCGCTCCACAACCATACCTGATGCGCCACTGCATTGTTCCACTTCGTTTGACAGCAGTGAAATGGTGCCAAAATTCTGCGACCAGATAGCAAAGCACACCTGGTGCATTGTCATGTGCGCAGGTAAAATCAGTTGCTTTTTCGCTATTGCATCCTCAATTATACCCATAGTGGCACTCATCACCTGGGCCTCCAGGCGTTCCTGCTCCTGGAGACGCTTTTCACTCGATTTACCATACACATTGGGGCTTCTTGCACATTGAACACTTTTAAATAAAGCCGGATGTAATATGGCATAAATTAGGTACGATATATTTAACAACAACATACGTTCACGCGGGCAGCCTTTGTGTTGTGCTGCTCGGCTGAATAAATCGTACATGATGGCAATGGCTTGGTTTCCAATTGCCAAAAACAAGTCTTCTTTGCCAAGAAAGTGTTTATATACAGTACCTTTCGAATAAGAAACGGCAGCCACAACCTTATCCATGGTAATGTTCTCCACGCCGAGTTTGTCAATCAGCGCGATTGTAGTGTCAATAATTTCTTGCTCTCGTGCTCTGAGGCTGAATTCATCTAATACTTTGGGTGCCATGTTTACCTGGATAGTCTGTTCACAATTTTATATATGACGATTCGTCACATATGGTCGTATCGTAGTGGAATTTTGTCTATTGTCAATAACAATTAATTTCTCAACATTGTTAATTCACTCGCGATGAGGCGTGTTGCCCGCTGAACAATAGACTATTACAGTACGTCACAAATACTTTGTGTATGTTATGGTGAGAGAAAGAGGCTAACGGGAGGCATGATGCGTGGATCGATAGTGGCGATATTACTGTGCGCGCAGGGTTGGGCCACGGAAGTGGTTTACCAGGATTTGCATGTGCTCGATGGCAAGCAACAAGCCATTGTTAAAAGTTGGCTGAATCAGGGACTCAAAACGACCGAGCAGACTTTGGGACCCCTGGCACAATCTCATCTGCCAGTGAAGTTACAAAACGTGTATTTGAGCAGTGAGCCGGTCCCCTGGGGAGCCGTAAATCGCTCGGAAGTGGATGGAATTGAGTTGCATATCAGCTATTTCGCGACGCAGCAGCAGCTGATCAGCGACTGGACCCTGTATCATGAGCTGGCCCACTTATATCATCCTTTGCTCGATTATCCGGATTTCTGGTTAGCTGAAGGGCTTGCCACCTATTTACAAAACATCATTATGCTGCACGGCGGTGTGATCACCACTGATGAGTACGTACAGCGGATCATGGCTGGCCTGGAGCGGGGCCGATTGGGCACCTGGGAGACACCAGGTCCACTTGCCCGGGTCAGTGAGGATATGTGGCGGCTCAGGGCTCATGCTCGTGTTTACTGGAGTGGTGCGGCATTTTTTATAGAAGCAGATCTGGCATTGCGGCAAAAAGATCCGGCGCTGACTTTGGTGAGTTTGCTAAAGCGCTATCAGACCTGTTGCAGGACGCAGGCTCCAGCGGGGCAGCCAGACAGCGCAAAGGTGTTTCTGGGTCAGCTGGACAGGCTCTCTCGCAGCAGTATATTTAGTAATCTTTATCACAGTTATAAGCTGCGCCAGGATTTTCCAAGATTAAGCAAGCAGGCTGTCAGACTGAGTGGTTTACATATGATGTCAGCCAGACACAGTGAGCTGCTCCGGCAAAAATAAAGGCTGCCAATTGGCAGCCTCTTAGTTGGTTAGATTTTAACTTTAACGTACTCACCGGGCGCAGCATAAATGCCTGGATTGGTTTTGCTGCTGGTAACGCGCTTGGGCACTTTCTCGTCGGTATACTGGCTTAACCATTTACCCCAGTGTGGCCACCATGAGCCACTCTGATGCTTGGCTTTGTCCAGCCAGGCATTGGCTTCACCGGTTGCTTCCGGGCCATACCAGAAACCATATTTCTCGGCGGCTGGTGGGTTTATCACACCGGCAATGTGACCTGATTCACCCAATACAAACGTGGTTTTTGCGCTGGTGTGCTGAATACCCTGGAAAGTAGCCTGCCACAGGGCGATATGGTCGTCTCGCGTGGATAACATATACACCGGTTGTTTGACTTTACTGAGGTCTATCTTAGTGCCTCTGACTTCAATTTCGCGAGGTTGTACGAGGCGGTTTTCCAGATACAGGTCGCGCAGCATAAAATTATGACATTTTGCGGTGAGGTTGGTGCTGTCGCCGTTCCAGTACAGCAGGTCCAGATCCATGGGGGCCTCACC
This sequence comes from Pseudoalteromonas ardens, assembly GCF_030125445.1. Taxonomy (NCBI): domain Bacteria; kingdom Pseudomonadati; phylum Pseudomonadota; class Gammaproteobacteria; order Alteromonadales; family Pseudoalteromonadaceae; genus Pseudoalteromonas; species Pseudoalteromonas ardens. The sequence goes on along the minus strand of NZ_JASJUV010000002.1, from coordinate 1,207,319 downwards.
TTTCAGGTAGTTATTAACGTAGTAATTCCAGTACAGGCTGTTTTCGCGCAGCATGCTGAATGAGACGCCCAGCAAATGGCCATGCATGATACCATTTTGCAGGTTGTATTTTTCCAGCGCAGAAATCGTCGGCTCATTAACAAATACGCCAATCTCACCAGGCTGCGAGAAATCCAACAGGGTCGTTAACAAGGTGGCACTCTTGATACGGTGCTTCATGCGTTTCGAGACAAAGTATGCCATCGCTGTGGTGACCAGAGTACCCGCAATGCAGTAACCCACGGCATTGACATACGCTTCACCGGTTTGCTTTTCAATGGCATCCAGCGCAGCAATAACCCCATCTACGATGTAGTCTTCAAAACCCACATCAGCCATACTGGCATCCGGGTTTTTCCATGAAATCATAAACACAGTATGGCCCTGATCAACAGACCATTTCACCAGAGAGTTCTGTTGTTTTAGATCCAGGATATAGTATTTATTGACATAAGGTGGCACGATCAGCAGAGGCGTTTTGAATACGTCTTTGGTGGTGGCATCATACTGAATAAGTTCGAATAAATGATTCTGGAATACCACGCGCCCAGGGGTGGTCGCGATGTCTTTACCCAGCTCAAAAGCGTGTTCGTCAGTCATGCTGATCCGCAGCATGTCACCACTTTTGGCCAGGTCTTTTTTAAACATGTCCAGCCCTTTGATCAGGTTTTCACCTTTTGAATCTAACGTCAGCTTAAGCAGCTCAGGGTTGGTGGAAATAAAGTTGCTGGGGGAAATAGAGTTCACGACCTGGCGGGCAAAAAATTCCAGACGCTCTTTGAGCTTGTCATCCAGTCCTGGTGTTTCACGGATAGATGACAATAAAGACTGACCAAACAGCAAATAGCTTTGTTTGATGTAATTAAACCAGGGGTTATCACGCCATTCTTCGGCCTTGAAACGGCGGTCTCCGCGCTCCGCTTCGATGATATCAGGTTGTTCGGTGTCGAATCCCTGACCCCAGGTTTGTTGCATAATTTTGATTTGTTCCTGCCACCAGTCAAACTGATGCTGAACAAAGGTTTCTGGCTGCTTCGCTATTTCGTTCAACCAGATACCAAAATCCCGGGCACTTTGCTCGTTCAGGGCTTGTTGAACGGGGTTTTCTTTGAGCAGGTTATTACTGAATATAGTGTAGAGATCTTGATTGTACTGCCACCAGGCCGTCAGCGTTTTATTAAGATCTGTGTTATCGGTATCCATTACTCGTGTCCTAATAGGCAAATTGATTGCACGTGTCTTGTGTCGTGTTTGGTATAGCGGATCAGCCACTACAAAAAACAGGCTAAAAAAATGCCCCCGCAACAGGCAGGGGCAGACGACAGCGATTAAGCTTTAGCAGTGGTTTTAACACTGTCTTTAGAAATTGCGTCTAGGTGCTCTTTGAACTCGTTGCCAAGTTGAGTCAGTTTCTGACCATCGTCGATCATTTGCTGGCTTAGCTTGTTCATTGCAGTGAGCTGGCTTGCGTTGAAGTCGATGAAAGATTTAACATCTTTTACTTCAGCGGCTGTTTTAAGCTGCTCAACAGAAGTTTTAGTGAAGCTTTCTGTTGCATCAAGCTGGATTTGAGCCAGTTGCTCAATGTTTTTAGCAACCAGTTGGTTGAACTTGATTGCCGGAGAGAAAAACTGCTCGCTTTGCTCAGTAAAAGTTTTCATTAGATCGTTGTACATGGTGTGCTTCCTGTTTATCAAAAAAGTCCGTATAGGTAGCGTTACTGCCCAGGTACTTCAGAGCGTAGGCTCAATCCTGATATACGCCGCTTAGTTCATATAAAGTCCGCCGTTAATCGCCAGCGTTTCACCTGTGATATAGCCTGCCTGATCAGACGCCAGGTAAGCGACCGACTGAGCCACTTCGAGTGGCGTGGCTAAGCGCTGCATCGGCACTTGTGCCTTGATGCTTTCAAGCACATCTTCACGCATTTTTTCAACCATAGGGGTAGCTGTATAGCCAGGGGCAACCACGTTTACGGTTACGCCTGCGCGGGCGCCTTCGTAAGCCAGCGCTTTGCTGAAGCCGATCATACCGGCCTTGGCAGCCGAATAGTTCGCCTGACCAAACTGACCTTTTTGGCCGTTCACGCTGGAAATATTGATGATGCGGCCTGATTTGTTTGCACACATGTGTGCAAAGACCGGGTGAGTCATGTTGAACATAGAGTTAAAGTTGGTGTCGATAACTTCCTGCCATTGTGTCAGGGTCATCTTTTTAAATGAGGTATCCCGAGTGATGCCTGCATTGTTCACCAGAATATCAATGCGACCAAACTGGTCGATTACGTCATCTAGCTGTTCCTGGCACGCCTGGTGATCAGTCACATCCAGGAATATGCCATGTACGGCAGCCGGGTTGATTGACTGCTCATTGAGCCATGCGTCAATATCCGCTGAGGTACGTCGTGGGCTGGCAACAGCCACTACAAAACAGTTTGCATTTACCAGCTCTTTGACGATAGCTGAACCGATGCCACCCAGTGCACCAGTGACGACTGCGATTTTTTTGCTTTCCATATTGCTCTTCCGAACTTAAGGCGGCTCAACTATCGCACTTCTAAGCCACGTTTCCGGTTGGGTTTTATACAACCGAAAAGGTTTACGAACTGGCGTTATTGTTATCCGTCATTGTGACGAATTAATAACCGATATATTTAATTCCCAAGACAAATTTTCATCGGTTTATTCGTTATTTTTGTTTTGTCCCTTATAGGGGGTTAAAGCATTGTCATATCAGGGGTGATAAAAAATATAGCAAAATAGAGTAAAAGCTCAAGTTTTACTCAGATGTTTCTTTTCCATTGACTTACCAAGTGATCACTAGCTTCAAGATATTAGTAATAGAAGTAAAATAAGCTGATGAGTATTAGACTATAGCCTTAGTTGTCTTACCAATGAGCCAGATCAAATAACTAAGTAATTGTAAATTAAATGGTAAGGTTTCAGCATGAAAAATTCCCATCTTGCGTAATGTGCCTGTTGTGGGTAAGTCCAAATCAAGAAAGAGTATTATTCCCATATTCTCACTTTGTGAAATTAAATTATTCCTAAGGTGAATAATGTACTTTTTTGCTACGCTTTCAGTTACAGGAAAGTCTATGAAGTAGAGAGCGTTATATGGTAAGGAGTTGTATTTTTGCGTTGCTCAGTGTGTTTTGTTTAGTTGCACAAGCAGCAACCGATATCATTAGTCAGCAGGCATTGCTGCGCAATCAGATGTCAGCCCGGCCGCATGTCATAGTGGATGTCAGAAGTGCAGCCGAGTTCGAGGCAGGACATCTCAAAGGGGCCATTAATATTCCATTTGACCAGATCTCACAGCATCAATCTTTATTGGACACACTCAAACCCGACACGCTGGTGGTTTATTGTCGCTCCGGGCGTCGTGCTGCCATTTTTGAACAAGCGTTGGCTGAGCAGGGCTTTAGCCTGTTGCACCTGAGTGGCGATTTCCGTGACTGGCAAGCTGCCCAGCTGCCCGTGATTACGCCCGACCCCGTAAAGACTGAGCAGTGATCATCTTTAATAAGGTAAACAGAGCGGAAGGGGATCATCCGCATCTGTTTCCTGCCTGCAATTGGTTATACTAAGGTCTCCAGCATTTCTTCAGAATAGGGCGTCAATGTTTCACCCTGTCTGACTTTTTCGACGTAATCCGGGTTGGCAATAAAAGGCCTGCCAATTGCCAGTAAGTCAAAACGGTCGTCACGGAGTGCTTGATCACCTGATTGAGGTGTAAAGCCGCCCACGCCAACCAGAGTTTTACTATAGTTGGCTCTGACGTAATCAGAGACCCGCCCACCCAGGAAGTCAAACTCCATGGCGTCATCAAAAGTACCTATATGCACAAATGCCAGTGTACGCTGCTCCAGTTGTGCCAGCAGGTAATCAAAAACAGTTCTATCACGGGGATCAGCCTGCATATTGAAGTAAGCGCCTGGTGTCAGACGCACGGCTGTGCGCTCTGCACCAATACGATCTGCGATAGCGTCGATAACTTGCAGAGCAAAACGACTCATATTTTCAGGGGTTCCACCGTACTCATCAGTACGAGTGTTACTTTCATAATGTAAAAACTGGTCTATCAGATAACCGTTGGCAGCGTGAATTTCAATGCCATCAAAACCCGCATCAATGGCATTGCTGGCGGCTTGCGAATAATCGGCAATAAGCTGATTGATGTCATCAAGTGTGGCCGGTGTTGGTGTGATGTAGCTCAGATCCCGCATTCGGGGCACAGTACCTTCCACTTTCTCAGCACTGGGTGCCAGTACTTTATCACCATTATAAAAGTGCGGGTGAGCGACCCGGCCAGTATGCCATAGCTGGGCAAAAATCTTACCGCCCCTGGCATGCACCGCATCGGTTACTTTGCGCCACCCGTCAATTTGTTCGCTCGTAAACAGGCCTGGTGTATTCGGATAACCCTGAGCGTCTGGACGAATGATGGTGGCTTCAGAGATAATGAGCCCGGCATCGGCCCGGCGTGCATAATAGTCGGCCATTGCCTCAGTTGGCACTAAGTTATCATCCGCCATACAACGGGTAAGCGGCGCCATCAAAATACGATTTTGTAGTGAAATTTGATCATTTAATGCATAAGTTTCAAACAGTTTGCTTGTCATAGTCGGACCCAGTTAGTTTTTGAATGCTTATTCAAGATATGATCGTTTGAATGAACGTTCAAGTATATTTTGAACAAATGTTCAAAAATGAGTAAAATGCATTACGTTTGATGAGGAGAGTAATGAATGCGCAGTGCTGAATTTGATAAAGAGCAGGTACTCAGAGCCGCGATGACGGCTTTTATGGAAAAGGGGTATGCAAAAACCAGTATGCAGGATCTCAAAGCGGCAACTGGATTGCACCCGGGTTCCATCTACTGTGCGTTTCAAAACAAGCGCGGCCTGCTGTTGGCGGCACTGGAGCAATATAACCGAGATCGCAGCGATGAGTTACAGGCACTGTTTTCACAACACCCTTCTGCCAGTGCCGGACTGGCAGCGTATTTGACGCACGTGGTGGAGGAATGTGTGAGTTATGATCCACAAAAGTTATGCCTGACACAAAAAGCACTGAACGAACTGGCCGAGCAAGATGAAGAGGCGCAGGCTATTCTCAGTGAGCAATGTGCCATGTGGCGCAATGCACTTTGCGCAGTATTTGAGCGCATTGCTGAGCAGGGGGATCTGGCTGGTACGCGCAGCGCTTTGGATAGAGCGCGTAGCCTCATTGTCAGTATTTATGGGCTACGCACTTTTGCGCACACCCATCCGGAGCCACAGATCATGCGCGATCTGGGTGCACAGATACTTAAAGACGTCTGTCAGTAAAGTAAAATTTACGCGTTATTTGGTCATGCGACAGTGTGTATTGGATAAAATATCAGCAAATGTGTTAGTCTCAAATCTCATTACTTTTTCTTATATTAGATGAGTTTGATGAGGGGAAATTAGGTCCCCAGGGAGATTAATATGAGACAGCTGGACGAGAATATCTGGATCTTCGATGGTGAAGCCGTATCGTTTTTCACCATGCCATTCACTACCCGGATGACCATAGTACGTTTACCTTGCGGCGGCCTTTGGGTGCACAGTCCAATCCGCCTGACGCCTGAATTACGAGCGCAAGTGGATGCGCTTGGACCTGTGCTCTATCTGTTAGCACCGAATCATCTGCACCATTTATTCATGTCGCCCTGGCAGGAAACCTACCCGGAGGCACAAACCTTTGGCACTGAAGAGGTCAAAGAGAAATGCAAGACACTCAGTTTTGATGGGGTCCTAGATAATGAGCAGCATTACCCGTGGGCTAATACTCTGAAAACAATGCTTTTTACCGGCTCACCCGCAATGGAAGAAGCGGTGTTTTTCCATCCTCAAAGTCGCACTTTGCTGGTTACAGACCTGATAGAAAACTTTGATCCGAACAGCCTGAATACATTCCAGCGTTTTGTGGCGAAAGGTGCCGGCGTAGTGGCACCTGACGGTCAGACACCACTGGACTGGCGACTGAGCTTTATATTTCACCATGACACGGCAAGGGCACATCTGAACACCATACTAGACTGGGCACCCGAACGTCTGGTCATGGCGCATGGTTTGATCATTGAAAAAGACGCCGTTGCTTTTTTGAAACGTGCTTTCGAGTGGCTTGAATAAAACACTTAATTATATGATTTTTATAATTATAAATTGAATTTTTTAGTATAAATCGCCGCGCCTGTAAGACCAAAGTTGATAACAATTCAAGTGCATGTAACTAGCATGTGAATGAGAAATCCGCTACGCTGGTGCGATAATAACAAGAATATTGTCAGGGTTATGGAATTTCAATTCGCCAACGCGCGTTTGAATGTTGCGACGCAGTGCGTCATTATCGATGAGCGGTCGACACAATTAGACGACCGTGCCTTTATGCTTCTCCACTGCTTATTGCAGCGCCGGCCGCAGGTCTGCTCTCATGCCGATCTGGTTAAATTGCTGTGGCCAAATACCGTCGTATCCGACTGGTCGCTGCCAAAGCTGGTCTCCGATCTGCGCAGCCAGTTAAATCGTGCAGGCTTACAGCAAAATTGTATCGTCACTGTGCGTGGACAGGGTTACCGGTTTGCACCCGCGATTGCGGTTAGTGAATACCCATTGACCAGCTCCTTAATGAGCGCACAGGTGCCGCTGGCGACCGGACAGCCTTTGCCGGCAGTTGCTCCCCAGGGCGATAACGTTCTACCAGCACGATATTGGTTGCCTGTTTTGGTGATTGCCTGTCTGTGCTTTGTCGGACTGATGACACATAGCACAGAGCAAACAGCGGGATTACATTATGGTGAGCCGAGTGATGCGATTGGGCGAATACTGTGGGTGGATGACAATCCGGCAAATAATCTGCAGGAAAAACGCTATTTTGAGCGCCACCATATTGGTGTATATACCGTTAAATCCAGTGAAGAAGCATTATTGCTGTTGCAGATGTATGAATACAATCTGATTATTTCAGACATGGGCCGGGCGCAGGAGCCTCTGGCGGGATTAAAGTTGCTGCAACATCTCAGGTCTGAGGGGGATCATACGCCTTATTATTTTTATACTCTGATAGACAATCAGGAGATGCTTGAGGTGATCAAAACCAGTGGTGGACAGGGTGTTGCCACTGAACGGCCGCAGTTGTATGGCCAGATATTATCGCACTTTGCTAAGAAATAAATCATCATAAGTCATTGATAAAATTACTTTTCCAAATTATTCAAAGGATAATTGATGACTTTTTTACAGTGCTGTGCCACGGTTAAATTGTTGCTCTCCCGACCTTTGGCATTGACATATACTTGCTGAGCAATGTGAGTATATGACGACAGGATTAACGACCTGGACACATGTCTCGGCCCTGGCACTTGTAATCGGTGCCAGGGTCTTTTTTATGTATTTGATGGGGTGGTGAGGTGCTTTAGCACCAGGTGCGTGTATCTGCCGAGTGAGGCATACGGCTCCTGCTGGTTGTACTTCAGCTCCAACTCCAGTAATGCATCAAATCCATCACTGGCTTTACTTGGATCGCGTAAATAATCATGAAAACACCGTACTCCTGATTGTACTCGCTTTTGCAGCGGCAGCTGGCTCAGCCAATGGTCGACATCCGCGGGTTCGAGCGGACGGTTCGGGCTCAAACCGACTTTTTGCTTTACCTTGAGTCCATTGCGTACATAATCAAAATTACCATAGACCATATTGGCCATGCGCTGAGCCGCACGATTGTAATACATCAGCGACAAAAACCCATCTGGCGTCAGCCGCTGTGTCAACAGTGATAAAGCCTGTTGTTGCTCACTCAACCACTCCAACACGGCATGACACATCACGAGATCAAACTGACCGAGTGCCAGATCCGGGAGTGCCTGAAGCGGTGCATGGATCAGGGTTATCTGCTCACTCACGCCCAACGCGTCGGCCTGACGCTGTGCCTGCGCCAGCATCTCCTCAGAGATATCGACAAGTGTTACAGCATGGCCTAGCTGGGCCAGAAACAGCGCCAGTTGACCCTGGCCGCCGCCTACATCAAGTACGGTTTTAGTCAGATCAATACCGAGCCAGGGCACTTGTTGGGTGAGATCGCGCTGCAACACGGCTTCTCTTAGCTGGCCCTTTGTAGTGCCATAAATGTTGTTTTTAAATTTACCGGTTAGCTCGCCGAAATTGCGGTCCTCATCACGGTTGAGGGTACGTTGTTTGTGCTTAGCCATAGATCACACAGGGTTGTCGATATCAACAAACTCAACGTCTACGTCAAACTGGGTGGCCAGATACTCACCCAGTGCCTTTGCACCATAACGCTCGGTTGCGTGATGTCCGGCGGCAAAGAAGTGGATCTGCTGCTCATTGGATGAGTGAATGGTTTGTTCAGACGCTTCGCCGGTCAGGTAGGCATCGACCCCCTGACTGGCAGCCAAATCGATAAAGCTCTGCCCACCCCCCGTGCACCAGGCAATGGTTTTGATCAGGTGATCACCCGCCTGATTTACAAGTGGCTTGCGTCCCAGCTTTTGCTCAATTAATGTTGCGAAGTCGCTTGCAGACATAGGCTCGCTGAGTTTTCCTTTTACCGCAACACTGTTGCTGTTCCAGGGTTCCAGTGGACGCTCTAATGTCAGGCCAAGTAACTTACCCAGCTGTGCGTTGTTGCCCACTTCTGGGTGTACATCCAACGGCAGATGATAAGCCAGCAGGTTAATATCATGTGCGAGCAGCGCCTGGAGGCGGCGCTTTTTCATGCCGGTTACGGTTTGGTCTTCGCCCTTCCAGAAGTAGCCGTGATGAACCAGTATGGCATCCGCTTGTTTTTCGATGGCTGCATCGATGAGGGCCTGGCTGGCTGTGACTCCGGTGATGACCTTTCGGATCTCAGGCTTGCCTTCGACCTGCAAGCCATTTGGGCAATAGTCTTTAATCTGGAACGGCTTAAGATATTCATTGAGGTGGTTTACCAGCTTTTTACGTTGCATCATGCTCTCACTGTTAGGCGTCAAAGGCGCTTATTTTAGCGCTTTTTGTCTTGCTGAAAAAGCGATGAACACACTGCAAAGCGAATTCTCTCAGCGCTGCCACAACTCGACATTTCACTGAACTAGGCTAGCTTTAAATGTACCGTTTGCCTGACGAGCAGTGTCGCGATTATCGGCGATAGGTAACGACAAACAAAGTGTGATACTGCCCGTAACCTGTGAGGAAATCACCATGACAGTTTCAGCGATACCGGATGGCTACCATGCCCTGACACCCTATTTGATCACCGAAAATGCGGCGCAGGCGATAGACTTTTACCGTAAAGCCTTCGCCGCTGAGCTGATAATGCAATTGCCAATGCCGGATGGAGGGGTGGCGCATGCTGAGCTAAAAATTGGTGACTCTCATTTGATGCTGTCTGATATGTGTCCGGATGCCCATTTTAAGAGTCCGAAACAGCTTGGTGGTACGCCCGTGAGTTTGATGTTTTATGTGCCTGACGTAGACAGTACCTTTGCCCAGGCGATTGCAGCTGGTGCCACAGAACTTCGCCCTGTGGTCGATCAGTTTTATGGAGATCGAGCGGGTACTTTACAGGACCCGTTCGGCCATGTTTGGACGATAGGTACGCATCAGGAAGATTTGAGTGAAGAGGAAATTGTCGCAAGAATGGCTGAGTGGATGACGGACGATTCATAAAAAAGTAATGGTGTTGTTGATTTTTTGTTCTGTTGGTGTCAGTTTATTTGTGATCATCATCTTTATGATCATAAAAAATTCAACTCAAGGAAAAGAATATGAAGCTACAAATTAAGAAGTCTGCATTAAAACGTCTGACAGAAACACAACAGCTTGCACAGCAACAAACGCCAAACATCGCGGGTGGTGCGCCTTATACCTACCGTTGTCGCCCGGCTGAGTCAGAAACGGGCAATCAGTTCTGGCAGTGTATGTGTTAACACGCACCTTATTGCGTAATGTTATTTGAGCCCGTGAAATCCGGTCCGGGCTCATCTTTGCTATCGACCGTGCCCAGACAGAAGGGTTTGGTTTGTTGATTACTGTCTCCTGCTGATGCTTTTATCTTTTCATTATTATCTACAGGCTAAAAATAAAGTCCCTCGTTTTGATTCTCTACCTTATAAAGTAGGTCTATAAATTTTCTCTTGTTATTGAGCCGTAAATTCGTGGCGTATTTTTATGGATTTCTAATTGTAAGGTTGTGAATTAAAATTTTGCATGGTGATAAAGCGTGCCGTCTAGGGTTATCCGGGATCTGTCACAGCCCCATTTGTCTGTGCGCTTTGTGTGTGAACGCCATATTACACACCGCATGCTATGCTAGAACTGTTTACTTATCAGTATGGTGCCATTGCTGAGGCTGCAAGCATTAGCCATATGGTGATGACTCACAACGGGTCTGAAACCTGCTCCCAGTGTGATATCTGCACATTGTGTCCACACTCCATGGCTAAAATAACAGCAACTTGAGCTGATATCGCTGCTGCGCTGTCAAACAGCCCGAGTGCGTGGCACTATGAGAGGGATAGGGATATGAATAAGTATGGTTTGTTTGCGCTGTTACTGAGCGCGCTGAGCTTTGTTGAGACACGCATTGCTATTGCATCAGATGGTGTCTGCACCGGCCTCGGTGGGGGAGCCGTTGTCGAGGTCAAACGTATGGCTTTGAGAACGGCGAAATCAGCAAAATACCTGGTTGTACTTAATGTTGTTGGGACTGCTGAGGCAGAAACATATCGCCTGACACGAGATGGTCGGCGCATTAAAGTGATGCGGGCGACGTCTGACAGTGCCAGTTGTGTATTTATTTATGCCAGCCAGGTTGAGCAAGTTCAGGTTTATCTGGGCGACGGTGATGACAATTACGATGGTCGCACTATTACGATAGCGCAGCATATCTGGGCAGGTAACGGTGACGATGAGGTCATGGGGGGCCGCAGCGGAGATAGGCTATTTGGTGGTGCGGGTAATGATGAATTAAATGGCTTTGCCGGGCGTGACAAGCTGGTGGGTGGGCCCGGCGATGATACCCTGAACGGCGGTGGTGACAAAGATGTACTGGAAGGCAAAGAGGGTAACGATATCCTGGCCGGAGGTCCGGGGTACGATACCCTGAACGGCGGTGCCGGGCGTAATCAACTGTATCAGGGAGACATAGTCACCAGCGAAAAAGAACGAGGCGGCTGGTACTGAGCCCGACAGGCCTATGTGCATACTCAGGCAAGGCCATTGAGCGTGTACAGTGGCCGTTAGCCACTTTGCTTACGCCAGATCTTTACCAATCCACACAACTTTACCGATGATTTCAAGTTGCTCCAGCTCGTCGGCACGGACAACCTGTTCGACATACTCTTTATTATCACTGATCAGTCTGACTGAGCCATCCAGATACTGTTGTAACCGTTTGGCATATAACTCTTCACCCAGCCGGACCACATAGATCAGACCTTCGCTGAGCTTTTTATCGCTCAGATCGACCAAAATGGTGTTGTTGTTATGGATGGTGGGTTCCATCGAGTCGCCTTTAGCAAACACAACTGCCAGTTCACTTTTATCGAGGTTTTTGTAGTCGATCCACTTTTTTCTGAACGCCAGATGGCGCGCAACCTGGGCATTATCATTAAAGGCACCATACCCGGTACTGACCGAGACATGATAGCCAGGCACTAAGACAAAGGCTTCGTTAAATTCATCCAGCTTGACCAGCGGCTGGGTGATGATGGGAGATTGGGGGCAATCTGCTGCGGTTTCCCCCTGGATCAGCCACATCAGGTCAACATTGGCGACCTGAGCAATGCGTTCTACAATGCTCAGTTTTGGATCTTCACCTTTGAGTATGCGTCTTAAGGTGCCTTCCGAAATATCAATTTTTGACGCAAAGGCACGAATGCTATGCGGTTTAATTGCATATTCAACGCGCTCTGCGAATGCTGAGCTGTCAGCTTCCGTATTATGTTGTTTTTCCATTGTTTGATACCACGCCTCTGGTGTCCCATTTTTAAGCAATAAGGCATTATAGGAACTTATATGGGAAAACGCAATTCAAATTTTTACGCAAAATTTTGATTGTTACGCATTGATCCGCGTAAAAAATTAAACTATTATCTTTCATAAATTACGCATTGGCGGCGTTTTAAGGATTCAGTCCGCGTTAACAGCCATTGCTGATAGTAGATAATGACCCAATTACACCAATATGTATGGGTAACATGACAAGATTGCGTAAAAAAGTAAGGAAGTGGATATGACCAGCACAGCAAACTGCAAGATCCCAACAGACACTATGATTAACCCGTTCACTCTGGGAGGAGGTGTGCCATCACCGCAACAAGATAACGCACAGGCATTTGATTTGTTGCGTGCTCCCCGGGGGGCACAGTTATTAAAGTATGCGCGTAAATTAAGAGGGTTTACTCAGGCAGAATCTGCCGCAAGTTATGGTATTGAGGAGCGTACCCTGAGGCGCTGGGAAAATAACGAATTTAACCCAAGGTGGAATGATGTGATTTCACTGCTTGAGGATGTGTATTTTATGGATATTATGCAGGCGATTGCTGGCGTCAGGTCGATGCAAGCGCAAGGGATATCGGTCTGAATCTGTAAGGCCAACCTGGACTATATTGCCAATTAAACATGTCTGAGTTGACAGCAGTTCAGTGCGAAGGCTGAACTGCTAATAATCACTTATAAATGAATAATGTTGTCGGCATTTCCATCTGGATCACCGGATGCACGTCCATCAGTTCTGGGGTTGCCATTGTTCATCATGATCACGGCACAGGCTGCAGGTGATGCCATTGATGTGCCCGACATAGTTGTCGTACCACCGCCGCTGCGTGTTGACAAAATGCTGACGCCCGGAGCCGCGTAGTCAACAGGTGGGTTACCATAATTCGAGAAGCTGGCGAAGCGGTCATTGGCATCCGTCGCTGAGATGGTATATACGCGTGGATGCGAAGCGCTGGCAGGTGAGACGTTGCTGGCATGCTGGCTTTCATTACCTGCTGCAATCACAAAGAAAGCACCAGATTGCTGTGCTGCGCTTTCAACGGCATCATTCAGCTCCTGGTTAAAGCCACCGCCGAGGCTCATATTGACACAATCTCCCGGTGACGCATTGGCTGCGACATGGTCAATGCCAGCCAATACGCCCGACCAGCTGCCAGAGCCGCGGGAGTCGAGTACTTTCACCGGAATAACGGTGGCTCCAGCTGCGACACCAACCACATCCAGGCTATTATCCAGCGCTGCAATGGTGCCTGCAACATGGGTACCGTGACCATTAGCATCATCAACGCCGGCATTCTTGCCTTTGTTAAAGGCACTGAAGCCCCGGCTGCTGTCCACATTCAGGTCGGCATGGTCAACATCAATGCCGGTATCTATAACCCAGGCTGTATAACCGCTGCCATCAACCGGGCCACCAACACGGCTGACACTCCATGGAATGGTTTGGTTTTGCGTGCCGCCGCCGGGTTTACCAAGTTTTTTTGCTGGGCTGGCATACACAGCACCGTCAGGCGTAAAGCGCATTGTGGCCGATTCTGCGGCAAACATGGTGCGTGCCTGCTCGCAGCTCATATTAACTGCCATGCCTTTCATTGCATGTTTATAGATGTGTTTTGCTTGTGCGTTTGCGCGTGCCAGCAACCCTCTGGCCTTGCCCTCAACATCCAGCTTTTCTGTCTTGTCGTCGAATCTGACTATGCAGGTGTTGTTAATCGTCAGCTCAGCGGCTGCACCCTGGTAGTCGGGTTCTGACGCAGCCGCAGCGGCACTGGATAGAGCACTTACAATCGATAAGCAAATTAAAGAATGTTTCATTCGTTTTTCCTGTTGTCATAAAGGTAATTGTTTTTATTTGGTTAACTCAGTGTGTCGAGTTGTTTTAAAAGTTAGGTTTAAATGAACGAAAGTCAAACTAATTGAATAAAAAATCTTATCTGGTCGGATTTGTGGTCTATATAATGTCAAGTGTTAGTATTTATGGAAGTGATTGTTCTTTCTTTTTCGGTGTAAAATTAAGGTACGTGTACCTGAGTTACCTTACTTTTTATGGAATATCGTTGCGTAAATTATTGCACTCTCCCGATAAAATACGGTTTTGAGTGCACAGCAGCTGTGTGTGCGTAAATAAATAAAGCGTAGAGGCCCGAAAGGGCCTCTGAAGGGTGGGCGTTTAGCTGCCGAATTCGGCCTGGTGAAGTTGGATCACTTCATTGAGTACCACTGTGGTGGCACGTTTGAAGAAATTGAAGTCGGTTGCTGTTGCACTGGTATATGCACCCATCATGCGGGTGACCACGAGATCGCCATCTTCCAGTTTGGGCAGTTCAACGGCGTCACAGATCACATCTATGCTGTCACAGGTCGGCCCCGCCAGCACACTGGGGTAGACCACATCTGCGGCTTTTAAGGTGCGTAACGGGTAACAGGCCATATCAAACATCAGCCCACTGAAAGAGCCATAAATCCCATCATCGAGGTAATACCAGGTGCGACCTTCACGCTGAGCCTGGCCCATGACCGAAGCAACACAGGTCATGGCACCGGCAACAATAAAGCGACCTGGCTCAGCAATGCGCTGTACCGTGTCCGGCAGCTGTGCCAGAGCCGTATTGATCGGTGCACAAAAGGCATGAATATCCACCTTGTTGCTCGCGTAAGAGACCGGAAATCCACCGCCTATGTCCAGGCAGCTTAGCGCCGGCAATCCGGCAGCCACCACCTCGTCCATCAGCTGTTTGCACGCTTCAATAGCCGCGATATATTTGTCAGCATTGGCCGTTTGTGAGCCGACATGAAACGACAGACCTTTCACCCGAATACCCCATTGTTGTGCCTGGCGTATGAGCGTCATTGCATCGGCCGGGCTACAACCGAACTTTTTCGACAGATCAGCAAAGGCTTCGCTATTGCGAAAACTCAATCGGATTAGTACTTCAGCTTGTTCGGTGAACTCGCGAAACTTGGCCAGTTCGTTCAGGTTATCAACCACGAACACCTGACACCCGTAGTCCAGTGCATCAACAATGTCACTGCGACGCTTGATCGGGTGCGTATGGATTGTGCACTCAGCCGGCACACCTTGCTCACGAGCCAAACTGACTTCGCCACTGGTTGCCAGATCAAAGCAGGCACCAAGCTGAAGTAAAGTGCGCACCACCGATGGGTGTGGCAAAGGCTTTAGTGCATAGTGTAAACGTACTCCGGGCAATGCATCAGCAAGGGCCAGATAGTGTTCACGCACTTGCGCACAATCGAGCATCAATAAGGGTGATCCGTACTGAGCAACTAAGTCGGTGACCAGCGTTGCGTCGATATCAAAATTTTGTACTTGCGGCTGAATAGGCATAGCGACTCCAAATAGTATCAGCGAATAACGACCTGTAAGCTGTCAGTGTGATCTGTGCTTGTTTGTGGTGCGCACGATCAACGCCTCAGGTCTTGAGCAAAGCGACTCGGGTATGGGCGACGCATCAGCGTATTACCTTTACCTGAACCAGTGATAGATCCTGGATAGTTGCTCTATCGCCTTGCCACAGGGTGACCACGTCATAACGGGCTCATTGACACGTCATGCTAAACACACCACCGCGATGTACTCGGATTGGCTATCTTCAGAAAACACGCAAATAGTAGGGCGCATGGGGTGGGCGCGCAAGCTTTACTTCGACGAGAAATTTTGCTGCTGAGTGATAAATTTTTTTGTCGTAGATCAAGCTTTATCAGCTTATAGAAATGGGAATAAAGTGACTCAGATGAAGTTTCATTATTTTTTGAACAGAATAAAACAGGGTCTATTAGGAGTGGCTTTTGAAACCCTGAGCAATGCTGTGTAATGCTTAGGAGAGTAAGGAATTTGATTTTTATTGCTATGATTATATTGGATATTTTTCATTTTTAGATGAGTAATCCTACTTGTTTTTGAAATTTGTCCGGGGCGAATTTCTCTTGCTATGGTGACCTCAGTTAGCCAGCAAGGGTCAGACATGATGGTCAATCGTTGACCTGCGCTGCACTGTTTAACCATTAACATTTTTTACTCGTTACTTTCTAAAAGGACATAACCATGAAAACCTTAACTTTGTCATTTGCTGCAGTCGCTTTGTTCAGTGCATTTGGTAGCCAGGCTACGGCTTATCAAAATGTGTTTGATACTGATGGATACGAGCGTTTGACTAACTACACCTCAGGCCCGGTAAGCTCAGCATTACTAACCGGTGAGTTTGCGCATAACTTTGAAGCGCAACTGGTCCTGCGTGGTGAAGGTGCTTACTGTGAATCTGCAAACCTGTACTCTGCAAATGACGGTCGTCATATTGTTAACCTGGGTGTGAAGACGATTGCAGATCGCAATACAGTTGAAATGGGTGTTGCTATTCCTGAAGCGACGCTGACTGAAAAGAAAGTACTGCATGTCAGCTGTTATGATGCGGCGGGTGACTGGTACAAAGTGCTGGTTAACGTACCGGGCGCGCCTGTAGTCGATTGGCAAATCGAGCTGACACCTGCTGGTGACTTTGTGAATCAGCCATACTCATATGGCTATCACACGGCTTACCACATCAGCAGCCGTCTGGTCATTGATAACCAAAACAATGACGCGCGTTGTAGCATAGTTGCAGACCGTGGTGTGTCTTTGGGCTTATTCCATGGTGAAGATCGCAAGGGTCCATTCCATTCAGACGTTTTCACTCTGGACACTGTGGTAGATAACAAGGCTAAGAATCCAGTGCTATATCAGATCCTTGAGTGTGAAAACGCGGTAGGTAAGACCATGGCGGTGAAAGTCTTTAACCTGACAGATCCAAACGGCATCTACACCTATGAAGATCAGCTGATTGTAAAATAATACCACTTTGCTCCCCCCAAATGAGCAAATATAAAAATGGACAGGTATCTAAAAAGGACTTGAATTGCGAACCTCACGCCGGGCTCAACTGAACTCGGCGTTTTTTTGCGTATGGCGACGTTGCCAGTAGAGGGCATCGGGCCAGCGTTGCTCCTGGCCATAATAATGCGCCCGATGAGACAGATAGTGCTGCCAGATTGCGCCGATTTGCGTCTGATGCAAGCGGGCAATCTCAATTGTGGCACTGGGGTCAGTCAGGCCATGGCCTGTCAGGCTATTGGTCAGCTGCATGGCGGTTGCCATGGCATTGAACATTCCCTGCGAAGACAAAGGGTCGAAGCTACATGCTGCATCGCCCAAAGCGGCCCAGCGATGTCCTGCGGTTTGGGTCAGACAGGTGCTGTTGGCTGATACCACACCATGCAGCTGCATGTTCCCTGATTGTTCAATCCCCTTTGGCAGCAGGGCTTTTAATCCTGCCTGTGAGCGTGCCAGGTGGCAAAACTGACTCAGGTCATGTTGCAGCCCTTTTTCGAGTAAGTCGCTGTCTGTTTGCAATGCCAGTACGCGACGCTTTGCGGGTAACTTGGCGCTATACCACCACCCTTGTGGGCTCGTATTGATGCATGCCAGTTGATTTTCTGAAGCGCAATCCAGGCTGGCCCACAGCGCAATTTGCTTATCCAGCACTTTGCGTTTGAGCCCGAGTTTGGTGGCGAACGCACTGTGACGTCCGGTTGCATCAATCACAAAGTGACAAGGTACCGCGATACTTTGCGCTCTGGCCTGAACTTGTGTTTGCGTAGTCAGATGCAGTAGCCAACCATCGCTGCCAGGCTGAGCATCCTGCAACTTAGCAGGCCAGAGCGTCTCTATGCCCCGCGCAGTCACCTGCTCGCGTAACCAGTTTTCAAATCCGGCCCGGTTAAGCTGCCAGCCTGTTCCATCCGGGTTGCTGAGGGTATCGTTGATAAGGCCATGTTCACTGCCCCAATGGCTTCTAATGCCATAGTTTGGCATATGCAGATCCTGGCGCTGTTCAAAAGCATGCAACAGATCCAGGCTGCGAAGTATCCGCGCCGCAGCAGGCGGCAGGCACTCTCCAACCTTGTCAGGGCAGGCAGCTTGCTTATCAATCAAGAGTACCTGAAAGTGGCGACTCAGTGCCAGGGCGGCGATACAGCCCGCCACCCCGGCACCTATAATCGCAATTTGACAGTGTTTTACCTGTGTCATTGCGTTCGACCTTACTTTAAGTCTTTGGGGAAGTTCACCGCAAAACGGCTGACCTTTTCGATGACCCCGAGATCGACCCGAGAACGCGAGGTTGCCATCACCGGTTGAGCCGGATCGCGGCCATCCGGGCTGGGTACCAGATTAGCAGCAATCTCAGCAATGGTTTGTAGCTTGCCCAGTTCGGTGATTTCGGCCTCGCTGGCCAATCCTTCGCGATGATCTTCAGCCGTGATACCGACTTGCATGCTGGTGGGCAGGTCGACGTCGTCGCTTGCGCCCGGACGGCCCTGTACTACTGCGAGCTTGTCGAAGTTTTTGATCATGCTGTTGATCTGTGCGGTGTAGGTGGCCGGCTGACCATAGAGCGGTAGGGCATCCAGCCAGTCACTGCGATAATTGAAAGCCTCAACGCGGGTTTGAGCATCCAGTGCCGGGTTAATTGCTTCTTCGTAGCGCGCGACATCCAGAATATTATTGGGTACCCGCGCTGGCCAGAAGGTCGGTAGATACGGGTCGTATTCTGGTGTGTAACCATCCCGGCAACTGGCTGTGTCGGTTTGCCAGGGGATCGCCATCCAGCGCGTAATACCACCGGCAACCTGACCACCCAGAATGGGGCCTTGTGCCAGTGTAATGGTATCGCCATTGATCTGCGCGCCATAATAAGTGGTGTCTTTACAAATCGCTTTGTCAGCATGCTTAATACGGAACGGCGCTGAATACATACCGGCCGTACGCATAGGCCAGGTCATTTCACACCCCGGGTGGAAGGCATCAGCAAGACAAAAATCCAGTGCGCCACGGGTTAGCATATCGGGTTGCTCGGCAACCGGCACTTTGTCTATGTCATCGGGCTCAGCCGCATGCGGACAAATTGTGGGATCGACATAATCGGCCGTAAAGTCGCCCTCAACCCACTGTTCTAAGAAAGACAATTGCAGTGCTGATAACGTGGAGTGCTGTCGCTCAGAACCCGCTGGTGGGATCGACAACGCATCGCCATAAAGCCAGGGCCACAGTTGTGCAGCCTGAGCGCCTGGTTGTCCGTAGCGACGGAAATTGTTCGACAGGGTGCGACGCAGCTCTTTATAAGCCGGGGAAGGGTTGCCGAGTTTAGCTTTCCATTCTTCGCTGGTGTAGTTAAAGGGGGCTTTAAATCCAAATCCGGCGGCAAAACCGGCATTGACCCATTGTAAGTCGGTCATACGCTCGAAAATGGGCAAAATATCCTGCCTGAAAGAAGGGCGAGCCGGGCGGGTGAGCATACCGGCATTGACGGCCACTGAGCGCATTAAGTCCCACATGGTACGCACGGATTTTTGCATTGGCGCATAGTCAGGTGGGGCACACACCACCCAGGCCGGGTCAACTTGCAGCTTAACGCCCTCATATTCTACCTCGGCAGTGACCGGACCGTCGGAAATGTCGTCGTGCCAGCCTTCATTGTTGGCAAAGGTGATCGCAATATCGCCATTGATATTACGTGATACACCATTGCCGCCCAGCACAACCAAACGGCCCTGTTTATCGGATTTGAGCTCACCCAGATAGACTTCTTCGCCCATAAACTCGCCCTGGAATTGCGGGCCTTTTTTCACTTTGGGCTTATCGAGCGTGTGGCTGCCGCCATCGATTAGCAAGCGGTTGCGATCGGCAACATTGGCGTTACGCAGCAGGCTGGGTGGCGCATCGGCTGCTTCCGGTACATCCAGGGCCAGCTGAAATTCATACCAGGATGACTTTTGATTGGCCAAATGCACCTGCCAGCTGATTTTGGCATTGTCCATGGTCAGCTCTTTGACGGCCTTACCTGCGGCATTGAAGCCATAGATCCGGAATTCGGCTGCCTGACGTTTAAGCAGCCCTTTGCCATCACGATAGGCATCTTTTTCCAGCCGGGGTTTAGGGTTAGGCACTTGCGGGCCGATAAAGTACTCGTTACTACCGCCAACCCGCATCACCCCAATGGGGGGATAAATACCGGCACGCACAATACAGGTGCTGTCTTCGTCTGTATTACCAGTGAACTTTGGGTCAATGGCATCGGGCTCATTCATTTGCTGACCATTGGCCTGGTGGCGGGTATCGGCACTGGCTTGATACACCACTTTTCGCGCCTGAGCGATGGAACCCAGAGGCTCATTGTCGGCCAGTGTCCGCCAAATATTGAAGGCGAGGTTGCGACCAAACTCGGCCTGGCCAATGGCACAAACATCTTGTTGTGGCAGCGTTAGTGTTGCAACGGGCTCAAAAGGTGCCTGATCTTCCGGCCACACCACCATGGCGTTGTCGATGGGAAAGTCTTCTTCTGAGGCATTGGCTGGACGACGTTGGATTTCAAATACAAATTTGGCTTCACCCTGACGCAGACGGATCTGTAGATCATCAGCCAGGTAATTATTGCCCTGTGCCGGCGCACCGCGATAGGTATCCACTGGGCGAATACGGTATTTCACGGCATTCTGCTCGCCAAGCTTAAAGGGCAGTATTGCCCAATAATGCGCACTCAGGCAGCTGGCTTCGACCTTGGTCATGGCATCAAGCACGGCGGCCGTTTTTGGGTGTTTTTTAAGATAAGCCGGATAATCGCGGTTGATGACACCGGCGGTGGTAAAGGCACACATTTGTGAAGCATCGCGGGCAAAAAAGCGATCGATGTTTTGCATGATAAAATCAACATTGTCGCTGTCGCCCAGCAGTTTCTGGCCTTTCACGCCAAACAGTTTGATCCCGACACCTAAGGTGGTGTGCAGATCCGGGCTCTCTGGTGTTGTATCACTGGAAAAGCGTACCACACAGTCGTAACTCTCGGGCTTGGCAAACACCCCTTTCTGGAGGGCTTTATCGAGCTTTCCGTGTACTTCGAAGGTGCCATAGACGATGCCATGTTGCTTACGAAATACAGCCCGCTCTGCGGGTTTTTGACCGCGCTCAATACGGGTTTTTTGTCCCATTTCAACAAACATTTCTTTGAGGCGTTGGGTGGCCAGCTCAATAGGCTGATAGTCATCGCCACCGCTCCAGCACTGTACCTTGTTGGCGGTTGGGGCATGTTTGATGTTTTTATCCAGATACTTGGGGTTAACCAGTTCACCTTGTTGCTTACTACGTTTTTTCTTATCGCTCATAACGGTTTCCGCTTATCTTGTTTCCTTGTCAGGTAACTGCAATAGCGCACATGTCACTCCGGAGTTAACGCGTGAGTCACAGATACGCCGTTTACCTGTCCCGACCGGGCATGACGATTCACGCCAACCCACTGAGAGTATAGCTGCGCTGTGCCGATCGGTATCTGATGAAACTCTAGATGCAAAGTCGTGTAATAACTATTACAACAGGTTACGTGAGGGAGTAAGGTCCCCGAACAGGCCCGCAGAGCGGGCTTTTTCAGGACAGGATCAGGCTGGGTTGTGTGCCGTGACTCTAAAGGCGGGCGGCGCGATGGCAGGCTCCGGATGCAGCTCGTCCGACAGCTGCTCAAATGTCAGTTGCTGGCCTTGTATCGCGCCAATCAGATCTGCGGTAAAGGTCAGTGCAAAGGCAGAGGCAATGCATTTATGGGTGCCCCAGCCAAACGGCATATAGGGCGCGTCAGCAGAGGCATTTTCCCAGCGTGGCGGATAAAAGCGCTCGGGTTGCGGCCAGTTGTCCGGGTGGCGATGCAGCACGTATGGGCAGACTGTAACGGTGTCCGTCTGCTTGATGTCCAGTTCCCCCAGGGTATGGGCTTTACTGGGCGTGCGGGGCAGGTTCCAGGCGACAGGCCAGAGCCTCAAAGCTTCTTTGACAATCCAGGGGGCCGGGTGTAAAACGCCGCCCTCTTTGGCACAAAAATACAAAGACCAGGCCAGGGTAAACGCCATGGAGCTGTTAATGGCAAAAAAGAAGGACAAAAAAATTTGTGCCAACGCTTTGGGTGACTCGTTTTCCGGACTTGATGCCAGCAAGATGTCAATCACATCGCGGTTATTGCCCTGATACGGGTTTTGCTGGCGGCGTGCCTTAAATACTGCACGCAGCGCCCGGTGCACCCGCAT
Source organism: Pseudoalteromonas ardens (assembly GCF_030125445.1). Classification (NCBI taxonomy): domain Bacteria; kingdom Pseudomonadati; phylum Pseudomonadota; class Gammaproteobacteria; order Alteromonadales; family Pseudoalteromonadaceae; genus Pseudoalteromonas; species Pseudoalteromonas ardens. Next base: position 1,185,136 of record NZ_JASJUV010000002.1, on the reverse strand, counting down.
GCGGATAAAGGCGCGTCGCCATCCGGCCCCGTGGGTTTTTTGACCACTGTAGAGAGAATAAATGAGCACCTGATCGAGCAGTTTACGTAGCTGGGGACTGCGCTGGTTATCGACCAGAAAGTCATAAAATGCATTGTACATCAGGTCATTGGCACTATCCGGCCAGCGCTGGCCAAGGTTTATCTGATGTTTGAATTGCTCAATTATCTTGCTCCGACGCTGTTCATAGTAACGTTTGAGACTGAGAATGGCGTCTTTGCCGATGGCAATTTGTACATCCCGGGTCGAAAACATCGCGCCGTTAACGTTAAAAAAATCGGATTGTTCGACATAATTGCCGTCGGGATTTCCCATCGCCTGTTTCGCGGAGTCAAAGTCAGTCACATAGTAATTATCCTGCTCAAACTCAATGTGTGCGGGACATTTGGACAGAGCCTGGTCCAGTGCCTGAAAAGGCTTGTTAAATTTTTCTTCGGTGTCTTCTAATCTCATGCCTGCTGCTCGCTAATGGTGCCCTCAAAACCGGCTACAGAGGGGATGTTCATATTTTCAAACGCGAGCGCCGACGAACTCGTGAGGGTGATGTTGAGATCACACAATAACAGCTGACACAAGATGGCCAGCTGGTTTGTGCCCAGCTGCGCACCAACACAGGCGCGAGGATTCCAGCCGAATGGCACATAGGTGTTGGGTTGCACGTTTGCCTGCTGCCAGCGCAGCGGGTTGAACACATGAGGCTCGGGCCAGTACTGTTCGTTACGGTGCACAAAGTAGCTGCTGTTAAAAAAGGTATCGCCAGCCTGCACGGTCAATTTACCCACGCTAAACGGACAGCGTGCCTCACGAAATACAATTGGAACACTCCACATGCGCAGCGATTCTTTGATAAACCAGTGTAACTGCGGTGTGTGTTTAAAGGGCAGAGCGGGTACCTGAGTGGGGGCTGCGTTAAATTCTGCACGAAGCCTGTCTTGCCATTGGGGAGATTGCAGGAGCTGCGCAGCCATACAACTGGCGACCGCGCCGGGCGGACCCGAAATCGCGGTGACCAGGGTCATCATGGCGTCCAGTGCTCTGTCGATACCCAGCGCAGCATAGTTATCGACAACACTTTGCAGCAGGTCGAGCCTGGGCTCCTTGCTTTTGCGGCGTTTATGGATCGCCTTGCGGATCACCTGAGCCGCACGCAGATTATACCAGAGCAAGGAATATTGTCTCATTCGAGTGTGCGTTTCGGGTTTCAGTAACACCTGGATCTGGGCACGCATGTGGCGGGTTATCAGTGCCCGCTGTTGTGCGGTGAGATCGCAGATCATCACATCCAGGACAGAAAATGCTATACATTCCTGGATTAGCAGGTCCAGGTTAGCAGGCTTGCCAGCGGTACTTAGTAAATGCGCTTTCATTGTCTGTTTGACCCGACTGAGCGCGGTCTGAGTGTCTAATTCTTTGAGGGTTTTAAGCCAGCCGCTGCGAATATGCTGCCAGCTCATTACCCGCTGGCCGTTATCTTGGGTACCAAACAGGGACTCTGGCAGGGTCATGTCTGCAAAGTTCAGCTGATTCGCCAGCCGGGCACTTTGCGGGCTAAAAAAGGCATAGCTTTGGTCGTCAACCTGATAATCTTCTTTTCCCTTACTGCAATCTTCTCTCATTGCCGTAATGTCAGGGCGCTCTTTGGGTATCATCATTGTTATTATTCGCTCTGTGGGTTGCCATTCTGGGGAGAGGTGGTGAAACAGCCCATGGGTTAGGTCATGGGCTGAAGAGCGGAATTAGATGTTGTTATACAACTTCCACAGATAGCGCTTTGACTGAGTGGCGGTGCGAAGGCCCAATGCGCGCATTACTTTTGTTTTAAGTGCTTTCATAGTTAAATTCCTTCTAGATTGCGGGTTATTTAGGTCATATCAATCAGATATTATTGTACATAATCCATAAATAACGCTTGGACTGAGAGGCTGATGTAGCGCGAACGCCAAGTGCGCGTAGCACCTTAGTTTTCAGTGTTTTCATAATCAATTCCTTCTAAGTTGTGTTCAGTCAGGCAATATCAATCAGATATTGTTGTACATTATCCATAGGTAACGCTTGGACTGAGAAGGGGATGTTGCGCGAACGCCCAGTGCGCGAAGCACCTTAGTTTTCAGTGTTTTCATAGTCAATTCCTTCTATCTCAATGATCAGATGTTGTTGTAGTGATGCCAGAAGTACTTCGCGGAGGTGGATGGTTTTGCACTGCGAACGCCGAGTGCACGCAATAGCTTAGCTTTAATCGTTTTCATAACTAATTCCTTCTAACTTGTTGATTAGATGTTGTTGTAGTAAGGCCATATATACTTCGTTGAAGCTGATGGCTTAGCACTGCGAACGCCGAGTGCACGTAGTAGCTTGGCTTTAATCGTTTTCATAACTAATTCCTTCTATTGTTTGTTGTTGCGAATAAGAACTCGCATTTCCACACTATTAACGAATTGTGAATATGTCAAGAATGTTTTTTGACCAAAAGATGAGATTTGAGTTAAACGCCTGGTAATTTGGGATGGGTTTACAATGGGAGGTAAATTACACGGCTGGATGAGGGAACAGCGGTGGTTTTTTGGTGATTCCGGGTATAAACATAGAGCTACTCAATCGGTTTGCCAGCCGAACAACAAGGTGTAATTATATTTTATTTATACTTATTAGTTGGTTAGGTTTTTATTAAGGTTTGAGTAGACTGAACGGTGCACCATAATAAAGTTCATCGTGCCTGCTTGCACCTCGCTATACGCGAGGTGACGAATTCAGGTTAACATGGTATATGCGCCAGGAGCCGATACTAACAGGTTAAAAAATGATGCATGGGTCCAGTTCAATTTATGATAGATGGTACAGATAGTAATTATAACTTTGGTCTGAGTTGTTCAATGATCTGAGCATCCACCCAATAGGGGCTGCCAACAACATAGCGGCTGCCGTCTTCTCTTGTTTTAACATCTCCGCGCCAGAAGAACAGATATCTGCCATCCGGCGTTACTTTGGGACGTTGTTCGTAGAGCGGTGTGTTGATCTTGTTGCCCATATCAATCGCTTCTCCCCAGCTGCCATCTGGCTGCCGGAAGCTAATGTAGATGTCGGGTGTATCTTCGCCGTCTTGTTCCGCATCCCACATAAGGTATGATTCGTCTGGCGCTACAAAGGGGTGGGCGATGTACTTGCCTTTGTTTATTGCTTTGCTCATTTTTATCGGCGTTTCATACTTGCCGTCAACCCGGCGTGAATAGCTCAAATGCCCGCTGCCATCGTCAAAATCTAATACGTAAAAGTAAATGGTATCGGCAGCTGAGCGGGTGTAGCCAATGATGGGAATATCTTTGAGCGGTGCTATCTCTCTGAGCTCTGAAACGGGTGGGCTATATCGAGACTGATAGGTGCTCGCTTCACCAGCAGGGATAGTCTTCCAGTACCAGCTGTCATTCGCGTATTGCATTGCCAGCAGTGTACTCTGGCCATACTTGCCACCAGAGCGGGTAAATGAAAGTTCTGTCATATTGGGTAAAAACAAGACTTCACTTTCAAGGTGCTCTTCTGTTGCAATCACGCCAGGTGCAAATGCTTTAGGCATCAGCCCCGGAGAGGGCTGACCGAGGTAAGGACCTTTGAATAGAGGCGTGTCTTCGTGTGCGTTGCTACTGTAGCTGGCTGTGAATACTGCAAGCAATAACGGCAATAATTGATTAACAGAGTGCATTGAGGGTCCTTATGTTTCTGATTTTATTTGGTTGGAATATGATAAAGTGGTCTCTACAGTAACGCGTTTGTTGTGTAGTGCCTGATTTTGCACTGACTTTTTGTTGATTTAATGCTGGCTGAGCAATGTTTTGGGCTATGGCCGGAAAGCTTACAGATGTGAACTCCATAATATTGTTCAAGACATTGAAAAATAATAAAATAATTTTTATTTGATGGTTGGTGGTGATAAATATGGCTTTAATAACGCATGCTGATCAATCACATAATTAATCAAGTGGCTAGATCAGTTAAATTTCTCCGATGAGTCTTTTGAAGCGCAGCTCCAGCGCCAGTTCTCAAACACTGTACACAGGATTATGGGTGCGGCTGTACAAAACTAAAGCAGCAACCTCTTCTTCGCCTTCTAGGATTGATATGTAATAAATTGACGAGCGCCTGACGTCATGGTCCGGGTGATGCTGCACAGACCAGCTAAATAATTCAATGATCTCCTGGCCCTGTCCGGTCAACCACGCCGGCGTATAAGGAATACGCGTAGGGATACCCTCCCTGGTTGTGGCGATGAGCGCTTCGGCAAGTGCGTTTCGGACCGTAGGGAAGTGAGGCGTTAAACTTTTATCTGCCATGAATTGGTTTCTTTTTTTAGGGTAACCACTTTGTTCATTATGCGTGTACTTGATTTGCACTGCCGCAAACGTTGACACTGTTTTGATACGTTGTGCTTTATCCGGGTGCGAAAACAAACGCAAAAACTCATTCAGGGCTTCACCGGTCATGATTGTTTTAAAATCGTCGAGTATGGGGTGTGGAGCTGGTCCAAGAGCCAGAGATAAATCTTAATGAGGCAGGCATAAAAAACGCGACACCCTGGTCGCGTTTTTTACTGTGTGAGGTGTTGCTACTTTACCTCTTTACCCGCAGCTTGCTGATCTGCGTGATAGCTGGAGCGAACGAACGGACCACAGGCTGCGTGGCTGAAGCCAATTTCGTCGGCGTATTCTTTCAGCGCATCAAACTCTGCGGGTGGTACATAGCGCTTGACCGGCAGGTGGTGCTTAGATGGTGCCAGGTATTGACCAACGGTCAGCATGTCGACGTTGTGCTCACGCAGGTCGCGTAGTACTTCTTCGATTTCTGGCATTTCTTCGCCCAGACCGACCATCAGGCCAGACTTGGTTTTGACTTCCGGGTGCGCTTCTTTAAAGCGACGCAACAGTTCCAGTGACCATTTGTAGTCAGCACCCGGGCGCGCCATTTTGTACAGGCGTGGTGCGGTTTCCAGGTTGTGGTTAAACACATCCGGCGGCGTTTCGGTTAGGATCTCCAGTGCGCGGTCCATCCGGCCGCGGAAATCCGGTACCAGGATCTCAATGGTAATACCCGGGTTGTGTTTGCGGATTTCACGAATACAGTCTGCAAAGTGCTGTGCACCGCCGTCACGCAAATCATCACGGTCAACCGAGGTGATCACCACGTATTTCAACTTCATGTCTTTGATAGTCAGCGCCAGTTTTTCCGGCTCTGCGGCATCTGGCTTCAGCGGGCGACCATGTGCGACGTCACAGAATGGACAACGACGGGTACAGATGGCACCCAAGATCATAAAGGTGGCAGTACCATGGTTAAAACACTCAGACAGGTTAGGGCACGAGGCTTCTTCACAGACGGAGTGCAGGCCATGTTTACGCATTGCCTGTTTAATGCCATCGATACGCTCGCTGGATTTAGGCAGACGGATCTTCAGCCAGTCCGGTTTACGGAGCATTTCATCACGCTCGGTCGGCATTACTTTAACCGGGATCAACGCCATTTTTTCTGCGTCGCGGAGCTTTACCCCTGGCTCAATTTTCACTGGTTTACTCATTCGTTTTCAAACCCCTGGGTGTGTATAACCTGCTCGGCCGCGAGGCGCTTGAGCATATGTTCTACCAGGCCATTGCCCGCTTCGATAAGCGTAGCAGGGCCATTAAGTTGACTGGTTTGCACCATTTCCATGCCGGCATAGCCGCACGGGTTGATGCGTAAAAATGGACTCATATCCATGTTGACGTTTAGCGCCAGACCATGAAACGAGCAACCCCGACGGACTCGCAGTCCTAACGATGCGATTTTGGCATCATTGACATAGACGCCCGGTGCATCCGGCTTGGCATAGGCCTCAATGCCGTGTTCCTGAAGCATGTCTATGATGGTTTCTTCAAGCCAGGTCACCAGCTCGCGTACACCAATTTTTAGCCGGCGCAGATTAAACAGCACATACATCATCTGCTGGCCCGGGCCATGGTAGGTTACCTGACCACCCCGATCTACCTTGACGACAGGAATGTCACCGGGTGCTAACAGGTGCTCGGCTTTGCCAGCCTGGCCCTGAGTAAATACCGGCTCGTGCTCAACCAGCCAGATCTCATCCGGGCTGTTATCATCACGGGTGTCGGTAAACGACTGCATTTTCTGCCAGATAGGCTCATAAGCCTGACGGCCCAGTTGACGAACTATGATACTGCGGTTGCTCATATCTCATTTGCGCCTTATAGCACGTATCTGACGTCTGGCAGCGAGCCTATCTCGGTATAGATTTGCTCAATGTGCTCTTTTGACGTGACAGTGGCAACTAACGTGACGGATTCGTAGTTACCTTTGCTGCTAGGCTTGGTTTTTGGCGCATAGTCACCGGGTGCCAAAGTTTGCATCTTTGCCACAACCTGATCGGTCAGGTTGACGTTTGCTAGACCCATGATCTTGAAGGTAAACGGGCAAGGGAACTCTAAGTACTCGTCAAACTTAGTATTTTTTACAGGTGTTACCACAATGGTATCCTCACTACTTGGCTGGGTCTGAACAGACCCTGGCACACTACATATCTTGGCGGGCATTCTAGCATTTTTGCGGCAAAAAAAAACGCCTCCGGTGGGAGGCGTCCTGGATTATAAACCCACTAAAACCGGGGTTATTGCATGATCTGTAAACGTAAGTAGTCGTAAATCTTACTGAAGAAGCTGCCTTCTTCCACTTCTTCAAGTGTAACCAGTGGGTACTGAGCGATGTCTTCCCCTTCCAGTTGCAAGAATAAAGTACCGACCTTGCTGCCTTTCGCTAGTGGCGCTTCGAGGGTTTTGTCCAGCTCGAAGTGGGCTTTGAGGTTTTTACGCTGACCACGTGGAATGGTGATCGGTGTATCCTGGGCAATACCCAGAGAAACGGTTTCTTTGTTACCCATCCAGATACGCTGGTCGGCAAAGCTGTCACCTGCTTTATAAGGCGTGATGGTTTCGAAGAAACGGAAACCATAGTTCAGGAGCTTTTTACTCTCGACCTTACGGGCACGTTCGCTGGCTGTACCCATGACAACGGCGATCAGGCGCATGTCGCCTTTGGTCGCAGAAGTCACCAGGCTGTAGCCGGCTTCTGAGGTGTGACCGGTTTTAATCCCGTCGACGTCCAGGCTGGCATCCCACAGTAGCGAGTTACGGTTGTATTGCTTGATACCATTAAAGGTGAACGATTTCTCTTTGTAGATGGCGTACTCTTCCGGCACGTCACGGATCAGTGCGGCACCCAGGGTTGCCATATCTCGTGGAGTGGTGAACTGCTCCGTGCTGTCCAGACCATGACTATTGGCAAAGTGCGAATTGCTCATCCCCAGTTTTTCGGCATGGGCGTTCATCAGATCGGTGAAGGCACTTTCACTGCCCGCGATATGTTCGGCCATCGCCACACAGGCATCGTTACCCGATTGGATGATTACGCCATAGTTCAAATCTTTAACGCTGACCTGTTTACCCACTTCGATGAACATCTTAGAAGATTCCGGGAAGTTCTTTGCCCACGCTTTTTCACTTACGGTAACCATATCATCGTTGGAGATATTACCTGCCAATAGTTCAGTACCAATCACATAGCTGGTCATCATTTTGGTCAGACTGGCTGGTGCCAGTTTGGTATCCGGGTTACCCTCGGCAATGACCTTACCTGTGGTAAAGTCGACCAGGAAATAGCCCTTAGCACTGACCTGAGGCGGCGACGGTAAGATCTGCGCGCTGGCCGAAAACAGGGTGAACGAACACACGGCACCCACTAAGTGTTTAATAAATTTAGGTTTGAAAACTGTCATTATGCTCGCTTTTTGGTTGTTGATCGGCATGTTTAAAGTCATTACTGAACATTTTAAAGTTCATGTTCTGTGTAAAGCAAGAAGGCGCGATTAAATTCCCCCTGGCGCAATGTCTCTAAGAGCTGCTGCGCCGTGTTATCGTCGGTGATCGGGCCTAATCTTAGCTTGTATAAGTTGTCCTCAAAGGCAATGGGCGTGTCGAGCTTAAATTGCTGCGACAAAGTACTTGCCAGCGCCTGTACATTTTCGATGTTGCTGGCAGCGGCCACCTGCACATAGGTTAGCCTGGGCGTATCGCGCGCTATGGTAATGGCCTCAATCTTAACCTGTGCTGTACCCTGATGATGAAAGCCCAGTTTATAGGCGGCAGCATAGGATAAGTCAATCAGGCGGTCCTCGTGAAAAGGTCCACGGTCATTGACACGTACCACCGCGCTTTTACCATTTTCAATATTGGTGACCCGCACAAAGCTTGGTAACGGCAGCGTTTTGTGCGCGGCTGTCATATCGAACATATTGAATACTTCACCATTCGAAGTGTAGTAGCCATGAAATTTCCTTCCGTACCAAGATGCGGTGCCTTCGGCCTGATAGCCTTTTTCATCCGACATAGGCGTGTAGTGCTTGCCCAAAACCTCGTAGGGGCGACCTGCGCTGACACTTTTGGCTTCGTCGGTCACCAGCGCATCTTGCATTTCCAGCTCGGTAGGCGCACGCACGGGGGCTTTGTCCTGTTTCACATGATAGCGACTGCTACAGGCGCTTAATACAACAACAAAACCCAATAGTGCGGCTTGTTTAAACGTCCTCTTGATCACTTCAATAACATCCTCTTATCTGTGGCTATCGACATGATAATGCCAAACCCGGCCATCAGGGTCACCATGGAGGTGCCGCCGTAACTGATCAGTGGCAATGGCACCCCGACGACAGGAAGCAGGCCCGAAACCATGCCGATATTAACAAAAATATATACGAAAAAGGTCAGTGTCAGTGCGCCGGCCAGTAGTTTACTAAAGGCATCTTGCGCATTCACGGCAACGTACAATCCGCGGCCAATAATAAACAGGTACAGGGAGAGTAAAATCACCACACCCGTCAGCCCGAATTCTTCACTTAACACGGAAAAAATGAAGTCAGTATGACGCTCGGGCAGAAACTCCAGCTGGGACTGTGTACCTTGCAGCCAGCCCTTACCCTCAATGCCGCCTGAGCCAATGGCAATTTTAGACTGTATGATGTGATAGCCTGAGCCCAGCGGGTCACTTTCAGGGTCCAAAAAGGTCAGCACTCGCTGCTTTTGATAAGCATGCATACCAAAATGCCACAGGGCAAACCCGCCCGGAATGGCCAGCAGAACACCTGAACCTATCAGCTTCCAGCTGAGTCCGCCGAGAAACAGCACAAAAATCCCCGAGCTGGCGATCAGGATTGAGGTGCCCAGGTCGGGCTGCTCTTTGATCAGCAAAGTCGGCACCAGCACCATGGCAAAGCCAACAATAATATGGATAAAGCGCGGCGGCATATGGTGGCGGCCAATATACCAGGCAACCATCATAGGCACAGCGACTTTCATGATTTCGGACGGCTGAAAGCGGGTAATGCCCAGATCCAGCCAGCGCTGCGCACCTTTACTACTGACCCCGACAAACAACACCGCAATGAGCATCAGCAGGCCGATGGTATACATGGGAAACACCAGCCTTTTTAAAGTGTTGGGAGATAGTTGTGCGACAATGAGCATAGCAGCAAAGGCAGCAAACATACGCTTGCTGTGGCGCACCACCATGTCCATGTCCTGGCCGCTGGCACTGTAGACTATGGTGATACTGCCGAGCATCATCGCCAGCATGGCGAGCAGCAGCGGCAGGTCGATATGCAACCGTTGCCAGATAGTACGTTGTTGATTCAACGGGCTCATTGTCCCTCCGTGTCACTGGGATAGGTGGCAAAATAATAGTCCATCAGACGCCGGGCAATCGGGGCTGCAATGGCTGAACCACCGCCCTGGTTTTCGACCACAATGGCCACCACAATACGTGGGTCGTTGTAAGGGGCAAAGCCTGTATAAATGGCGTTGTCCCGGTGTCTTTCCTGTAACTTCTCAGCATCGTATTCTTCGCCCTGTGCGATACTGACGATTTGCGCAGTGCCGGTTTTACCGGCTGGATCGTAGGTTGCGCCCTTGAATGCTTTGTGCGCCGTGCCTGTGGTTTTGTATACTGTGTTGTGCATCGCCTCCAGGGCAATACGCCAGTGATCCGGGTTCTCTAACACCACGGGAGGTTTCTCATCGATGTACATTTGGGTAACTTCATTGTCATGACGGGCAACCTGTGCCAAATGCGGCGGTCTGTGTGCCCCCTTGTTAACCAAAATAGATACTGCGTTGGCGATTTGGATTGGGGTCGCGGTCCAGTAGCCCTGACCGATACCAACCGAAATGGTGTCGCCTGGCCACCAGTTTTCCCTGAAACGCTGACGCTTCCAGTCAGTGGTGGGCATAATGGCAGAGGTCTCTTCATGGATATCTATGCCAGATAAATCACCAAAGCCAAATTGGCTCATAAAGTTACTGATCTTGGTGATCCCAAGCTGGTAAGCAGTATGATAAAAATAGGTATCACACGATTCTTCGATGGCTTTATAGACGTCAACGTGACCATGTCCCCAGCGTTTCCAGTCACGCCAGCGATGGTCGACATTGGGGATCTGAAAAAATCCAGGATCCCAGAGTTTAGTTTGTTCTGTGACCAGCCCTTCTTCCAGAGCGAGAACGGCTAAATGTGGTTTAACTGTCGATGCCGGTGCATAGCGACCCTGCGTGACTCGGTTGATCAGGGGCCTGTCGGGGTTGAGTAATTCACGATATTTTTTACTGCTGATCCCGTGGACAAATAAGTTAGGGTCATAGCTGGGGTTAGAGTACATGGCCAGTACGCCGCCATCTTTGGGGTCAAGCACAACAATGGCGCCACGCACACCTTCGAGTTCTTTTTGGGCGATTTGCTGCAGGCCAATATCCATGGTCAGGATTAGATCGTCACCGGGTTGTGGTGGCTCCACGCCCAGGGTACGAATGATACGGCCGCGATTGTTGACTTCGACGCGTTGTGAGCCGACCACACCGTGCAGACGAGATTCATAAAATTTCTCAATGCCCAGTTTGCCGATATCCCGGGTTGCGCGATAGTTGCTGGCATTGCCTTCTGACTCCAGCTCGGCGAGTTCTTTTTTATTCAGTTTGGCGACATACCCCAGCGCGTGGGTGAGGGTATCGCCATAAGGGTAATAGCGTGCCAGTCGGGCCTCAATGCTGAAGCCGGGAAATTTGTGCTGATTTACGGAAAACGTGGCCACTTCTTGTTCGTTCAGACGGCCTTTCAGGATCTGGCTTTTAAAGCGACGATTATGGCGAATGTCTTTACGAAATTCTTCGACCTGCTGGTCGCTGATGTCGATAAGCTTACGTACCTGTGTGAGCGCGATTTCGAGATCGTCCACGTCTTCTGGGATGACTTCCAGGTTATAAACCGGGCGGTTTTCGGCCAGAATGATGCCGTTGCGGTCGTAGATCAGTCCTCGGTTTGGCGCGACCGGAATGACTTTGATGCGGTTATCGTTGGAGCGGGTCTGGTAGGTTTCGTGCTCCGTGACCTGTAACTTATACACGTTGTGTAGCAGCATACCTATCAGAGTAACCACGAAGACAAAGCCAATAAAGGCGCGACGCGCAAACAGGTTTGCTTCTGCGCTGTGATCGCGGATCGTCGGCCTGTGATTGAGCATAATGGCGATTATTCCCTGTGGTAAGGATGGTTGTTATTCAAACTCCAGCCTCGATAGAGGCTTTCTGCTACCACAATGCGCACCAGTGGGTGAGGCAGTGTCAGGTTGGACAGTGACCATTTTTGCTCTGCGGCGGCGATACATTCCGGCGCTAAGCCTTCTGGTCCGCCAATTAACAAACTGACATCGCGGCCATCAAGTTGCCACTTTTCCATATTGCTGGCGAGCTGGTGTGTGTCCCAGGGCTTACCCGTTACTTCCAGCGTCACGATACGATTACCTTTGGGAATGGCTGCCAAGGTTTTTTCACCTTCTTGTTGCAAAATACGCTTGATGTCGGCGTTTTTGCCGCGTTTTCCCGCAGAAATTTCGATAAGCTCCAGCGGCATATCCTTGGGGAAACGCCGCTGATATTCTTTGAAGCCAGTCTCTACCCAACCAGGCATTTTTGTACCGACTGCGATTAGCTGGATCTTCACATTAACCCCAGAGCTTCTCTAGGTCATAGAAGTCACGTGTCTGGTCTTGCATGACGTGAACAATTACATCGCCCAAATCAACCAGTACCCATTCACCTGTATCCTGACCTTCATGGCCTAACGGGGTTTCACCAGCATGACGGGCTTCTTTGGCCACATGGTCGGCAATCGACTGCACATGGCGCTTGGAGTTACCAGAGCAGATAACCATGTAATCGGTGACGGAAGAGGTATTTCTTACATCGAGGTGAACGATATCGCGGGCTTTCATGTCGTCGACTTTGTCTAGTGCAAAATCTAGTAATTGTTTTGAATCCAAATCTCTGTCTCTTTGCTACAAATAAGCGGCAATTGTAACACGGTTAGCAGGGGGAAACTCAAGTCTGTGACTGAGGTTGTCTATCCACTGCTGTCCGGGTTAAGTGTTGTCGCTACTGCTTAGGTACAATTGATGTGCCTGAATATACTCTAGGACTGTATTATTCAGCCAAGGTTCAACAGCTTGACGCTGTTTTATCGCATTTCTGATGGTACTGGACGCAGCCTCAAATGGTTGACCGGGCAAAAAATAACACAGGCCACCGGGCTGTGTGCTGAGATGCTCAGGCTCAGTACAGTGTGCTTGTTTTAGGTAAGTCTGTAACGCCGCTGACGGGGCGAAGGCATCGCCCGGGCGCTGATACACCACAATATGACATAACGACACGATATCCTGCCAGCGATACCATTTGTCCAGGCTATTAAACGAGTCCATGCCCATTAAAAACACCAGGGCCTGATCAGGATGCTCAGCTTTGAGTTCTTCCAGTGTGAGCAACGAATACGAGGGGGTATCCCGTTCGAGTTCTCTTTGGTCGATGGTGAATCTGGAGTCATGCGCGGTGGCCAGCTGTAACATGGCCAGCCTGTCTTCGGTAGTGATGGCTGGGCCTTGTTTGTGCACCGGTACAGCATTGGGGATAAACCGCAGCTCGGACAGTTTGAGTGCTGCCATGCACTGTGTGGCCATGTTGATATGACCCAGATGCACCGGATCAAAGGTACCGCCGAACACTGCTATCATGCCAGTTCCTCGTAAGGCAGAGAAAAAGGCAGGGACTGGCAAAAGCTCAGTGCAATGTGTGCCAACGCCTGGTACGGCGCAACCAGAATGTTGCGTTTATAAGCGGAATCGAATTCGGCCAGCAGCACGAGTAACTGTTCGAGCTGCGAGGTATTCAGTCGATCCAGGGCTTGCTGGGTGCTCTGCTGCTGATTTTTCCACACATTGTGTTTTTTGAACGCATCCGGCGTCGGTGTGCCCGCTTGTATTAAGTGTTTAAGGTTGAGCAACAGCTGAGCCTGGTTGTGTAGCGTCCAGGCAATGCTGGCGGGCTCAACATTATCATGTGCCAGTTTATTCAACACTTTAATTAAAGTACGTGGGTTGCCACGCAATAGCCCTTCGTTTAAGTCAAAGATGTCAAACTTAGCCTGATTGAGCAGGCCGCTAAGCAGCTTTTCCTGATCGATAGGCGCGTTTTTATACAGCAGAGATAGCTTTTCCAGCTCCTGATGGGTTGCCAGCAGGTTGCCTTCAGTCGCCTGCAGCAGGCTGCGTTTGGCATCATTGTTGAGGTTCAGTTTGAGCCGTTTGCACTCATCGTCGAGCCAGCGTTGCAAATGGTAGCCGGTGAGGGCATAACAGGGGACAAACAAACCTTGCTTATCCAGCGCTTTAAACCAGGCGCTGCGCTGAATATCCTGCGAGGCCTTAGCTCCTTTGAGGATTAAAATCACATCCGGATTCGGGTTTGCTGCCAGCTCTTTTAAGATGGCCACGGCCTGGGTGGGTGGTTTCTGCTGATTAAGATCGAATTCAATCAGTGTCTGGGCGCTGAACAGCGACATACTGTTGTACTGATTGACCAGCTCCTGCCAGTCAAAGCCGGGCAGCAGGCTGAATTTTATCACTTCATCAAACCCCTGGCGTTTAGCGACCTGGCGCACGGAGGTAACGCACTGGGCTTCCTGGAAAGGTTCTTCACCAAAGATCAGATAAAACGGATGCAGGCCCTGTTTAAGCTGGCCTGCTAATTGATTGGCATAACAACGCATCAGAGTTGAGATAATTCGCGAATAATACGACGACTGGCAAGTTCACGTAACTCGCTGAGGATGATATCACGCTCCTGTGCTTTACCCAGGGCATTGTCAGGATCATCCTGATAGTTGCGGTACAGTTCAAATTCCTGTTCGACAGGTTCGAACCCAGGGCGCGTGAGGCGATAGCGAACGCTATAGGCCAGCTCATATTGCGCCACCTGACCGTTTTTGAACAGGCTCAGTGTCTGGCGTTCAAGCGAGTCACGATACAGGTGTAGTTCCACGGCATCCTCGCCATTAGCCAGTTTAGGGGAGGGCAACAGCTCAACCTGGGCGCGTCTCAGTGCCTGTTTCAGGTTTGAGTAAAGCGCGGACTTACTATCGGCGCCGCTCAGGTACAGCACCCTGAGGTCATCAGGCAGGTAGGAGGCTTTCTTAAGCGCAAAGCCACATCCTGACAGCGCCACACAGGCAAACAACGCCAGCAGGAAACCCTGCCAGCGCCTTGTCATACTGAATAAAGGGGTATTCAGCAGGGCAGCCATTAGTTGGCTACCACATTGAACAGTTTACCTGGTACGTAGATTTTCTTACGTATGGTTTTACCCTCGGTAAACTTCAGCACGTTTTCATCGGCAAATGCCAGTGCTTCAATTTGTTCCTGGGTTGCGTCTGCCGCCACTGTCAGCTTAGTACGCAGTTTACCATTGACTTGTACCACGATCAGCTTCTCGTCTTCTACCAGGGCTGCGGCGTCAACCTGAGGCCAGCGTGCATCCAGAATGTCGCCTTGCTTACCAAGTCGTTCCCACAGCTCGTGTGACAGGTGAGGTGTGATAGGGGCCAGCATGATGATCATGGCTTCCAGTGCTTCGTTGGCCAGTGCAATGTCCTGGGCGTCTTTTAGTGGCGCTTTGGCCAGCTTATTTGACAGCTCCATGATGGCAGCGATGGCGGTGTTGAAAGTCTGACGGCGCTCAACATCATCCGTAACTTTAGCAATTGCTTTGTGGATCTCACGACGTAATGTCTTTTGCGCACTGCTCAGTGCATTCAGATCCAGCTCAGCAGTGCCTGCAGCTTTTACGTCTACGGCAAATTTCCAGACCCGGCGCAAGAAGCGATGTGCACCTTCTACACCTGAGTCAGACCATTCCAGCGTCTGCTCTGGTGGTGCCGTGAACATCATAAACAAGCGTACGGTATCGGCACCGTATTGCT
Organism: Pseudoalteromonas ardens; assembly: GCF_030125445.1. Lineage (NCBI taxonomy): Bacteria > Pseudomonadati > Pseudomonadota > Gammaproteobacteria > Alteromonadales > Pseudoalteromonadaceae > Pseudoalteromonas > Pseudoalteromonas ardens. The sequence continues at coordinate 1,169,716 of NZ_JASJUV010000002.1, read as the reverse complement.
TGATAACGATTTGCGGGTCGATACCATTGTTCTTTGACTTCGACATCTTGCTCATGCCCGCAGAGAATACCGGCTCACCATCGTCTTTATGCCAGGCTTTAGTGATACGGCCTTTGTCGTCGGTCTCGGTTTCTACGTCGGTTGGAGAAATCCAGATGTCTCCGCCTTTTTCATCTTTGCGGTAGTAAGTTTCAGCCAATACCATGCCCTGACACAGCAGACGCTCGAATGGCTCACTTGAATTCACCAGACCAAAATCACGCAATAGTTTGTGGAAGAAGCGCGCATACAACAGGTGCAGGATCGCGTGCTCAATACCGCCAATGTATTGGTTTACCGGCAGCCAGTAGTTAGCAGCGCCGGGCTCCAGCATGCCTTCGTCGTAACGAGGACTACAGTAGCGCGCGTAGTACCAGGATGACTCCATAAAGGTGTCAAAGGTATCCGTTTCGTGGAATACCTGCTCACCATTAACGGTTGCCTTGGCCCATTCAGGGTCTGATTTAATCGGTGAAGTCACCCCGTCCATCACTACGTCTTCTGGCAGACGCACTGGCAGCATGTCTTCACTGGCAGCCAGTTCGCTGCCATCAGCTTTGTTCAGCATTGGGATTGGTGAACCCCAGTAACGCTGACGGCTTACACCCCAGTCGCGCAGACGGAAGTTCACTTTGCGCTTACCCGCATTCATACCTTCTAGTTTGTCGGCAATGGCATTGAAGGCTTCTTCAAAGCTCAGACCATCGAGCTCACCAGAGTTGATCAACACGCCTTTTTCGGTAAACGCGGCTTCACTTAAATCCGCTTGTAGGTCGCTGTCGGCAGCCGGGGCAATGACTTGTTTGATTTCCAGGCCGTAGGCGCTGGCAAATTCGTAGTCGCGCTGATCGTGACCTGGTACGGCCATCACGGCACCTGAGCCGTAATCCATCAGAACAAAGTTAGCAACCCAGATAGGCACTTGCTTACCGGTGAGCGGGTGGATAGCGTAGAAACCGGTCGCGATGCCTTTTTTATCCATGGTGGCCATGTCGGCTTCAGCAACTTTGGTATTTTTGCATTCTTCAACAAACGCGGCGATATCAGCGTTGTTTTGCGCTGCTTCCTGGGCAATCGGGTGTCCGGCAGCCACAGCAACGTAAGTCACGCCCATAAAGGTATCTGGGCGTGTGGTGTAAACAGTGAATTGCTCGTCGTTGTCGGCGCGTTTAAAGTCAATTTCCAGACCTTCTGAGCGACCGATCCAGTTGCGCTGCATGGTTTTTACCTGCTCAGGCCAGTGTTCAAGCTGGTCCAGATCGTCCAGTAGTTCCTGCGCGTAGTCGGTGATTTTAATAAACCACTGTGGAATTTCTTTTTGCTCAACGATGGCACCTGAACGCCAGCCGCGACCATCGATAACCTGCTCGTTGGCCAGTACTGTCTGGTCAACCGGATCCCAGTTTACAGTTGACATTTTTTTGTAAACTAAGCCCTTTTCGTACAGTTTTGTGAAGAACCATTGTTCCCACTTGTAGTAATCAGGGTGACAGGTAGCGATTTCGCGATCCCAGTCATAACCGAAGCCAAGCAGCTTTAATTGATTACGCATGTAATCAATGTTCTCGTAAGTCCACTTAGCTGGTGCCGTGTTGTTCTTGATGGCGGCATTTTCCGCAGGCAGGCCGAATGCGTCCCAACCCATAGGTTGCATCACATTTTTGCCCTGGAGTCGTTGGAAACGTGAGACCACATCACCGATGGTGTAGTTACGAACGTGACCCATGTGGAGACGACCACTTGGGTAAGGGAACATGGACAGACAGTAGTATTTTTCTTTTGATTCGTCTTCAACAACTTTGAAGCTGTTATTTTGTTCCCAATGGGACTGAACTTTAGGTTCGATTTCTTGCGGGTTGTATTGCTCTTGCATTGACGTTTCCAGACTTCTTGCAAACTAATTAGAAAATTGCCGATAGCATACCCGAAAAAACGCGCTGATCACAGCGCTTCAAAGCGGATTTATGAGCGCAAATTGGTGCAGTGATGATGATTTGTTTCAGGACTGTGACGTTAGCTGAACTATACTGACTAGTAGACACTGAAAACAGGCTGCGAAATAGCGTGAGTCGGGAGGCAAACATGGCGGATTACAAGCGCTGGCTGGATGACTTTTCATTATGGCTGAAAGACGTCAAAGAGCACGAGCTAAAAAAATTGCTCAGGGAGTTTATGGATGCCCAGGAGGCGGTTAAGCAGCTGTCAAAAGACAAGCTGGCGGATTATCGTTATTTTCTCAAGCGTGACCTGGCGCATCTGAGTGAACACAAAGACCATTACGATGATGTGGCCTGGGAAGAGCTTAAAGCCAGCGTAATGTATGAATTGGCCCAATTGGAAGATCGCACTCAGCTCGAATGGCAGGCATTAGTGCAGGACTTTCAACACGATGGCATTTACAAACAAGGGGAATGGATAGCATTGGGGCAATTAGTGTGTAAAAATTGCGGCCATAAAACGAATGTCTATTATGCGTTGGAAATTCCGTCGTGCAGCGAATGTGGGCACGGTGAGTTTGCTCGTAAGGCACTTACCCCTTAATCACAGCCCTGCGCGCGGATGTCGTGCGGCCGGCCAAGAGAAAGAAGTTAGGAATGACGAAAACCATTAAGCCTTTGAGCAGCGAACAGCTGGCTCCCAGTGTGTCTTTGCCACACATCTCCACGTGCATGCAAAACCCCTATCCGGATCCTTTACCTTTTATCGGTCAGAATCGGGCGCAAAGTGCGCTGGATTTTGCTCTGGGTATGGAGTTGCCCGGCTACAACGTGTTTGTCATGGGCGAAGCGGCGACGGGTCGATTCACTATGGTGAAGGATAAACTCGAAGCACATTGTAAAACTCGCCCGACCCCCAAAGAGTGGTTGTATGTCAATAATTACGACGACCACAGAGAGCCCATTGCCTTGTTTATGCAGGCAGGTGAAAGCAAGGTACTGGCTGACGACATTGATTCTTTCCTTGATGAAGTTGTGGATACGTTTCCGGCAGCATTTGATAACCCAGGTTATCAGCGCAAGAAAAAGTCGCTCGACAGGGACTTTGACAACAAATACAACGCGGCCCTGAGTGCGGTAGAAGAACTGGCCGCAAAGAAAAGCGTCGCGATGATGGAAGAAAAAGGGGTGGTGAGTTTTGCCCCTGTGGTGGATGGCAAAGCGCTTGATGATGCTGAGTTCATGGCACTGGAAGAGGCGGTTCAGGAGCACTTTTTTGATGCCATTGAAAAGCTTGAAGATTGTCTGATTGAAGCCCTTATTGAACTACCTCGCTGGAAGCGGGAATCGTCAGAAAAGCTCCGAGAGCTAAAGAAAACCACCATTGAGTTAGCGACCAAGCCTCTGCTGAAGGCACTGGAGCACAAGTATGCCAGCCACATTGGCGTGATCCGCTACCTCAAAGACTTACGGGTAGAAATTGTCGATGCCGTGCTCGACTGGCTCGATGACGACAGCTCGTCAGAAGAGAGCAAAGACGATTTTGACGCCAAGGGCATGCTGAGCGACTTCTTCGCACCTAATATTCTGGTGGAGTTTAAAGAAGGGCAGGCCGCGCCTGTGGTATATGAGCCCAACCCGACCTTTGGCAACATTTTTGGCAAAATTGAGTATGCCAATGCTCATGGTACTTTGATCACCAGTTATCGCTCTATTCAGCCGGGTGCGTTGCACCGGGCCAACGGCGGTTACCTGATCATGGACGCTGACAAAGTGCTGGCCAATGCGCAGGTCTGGGATGGACTTAAACTGTCTTTAAAAACGCACCAGATTAAAAATGATTTGCCCTATCAGGACAGCTCGGTGGGGAGCAGCTTTACCCTGAAACCTCAGCTTATCCCGCTGGATGTGAAGATCATCCTGCTGGGCTCGCGTGATTTGTATTACACCATTGGTGAGTACGATGAAGAATTTGGTGAATTGTTCCGGGTACTGGCCGATTTTGATTACTATCTGCCGGACAGTGACCGACTACAATATCAGTTTGTCACTAAGGTGCAGGAGTACTGTGAACAGACTCTGAAGTGCGCGTTAACTGGTGAGGCGCTGGCGCGTTTATTGAAGTTTAGTTATCGTCAGGCTGAGCATCAGAACAAGCTGTCGGCGCGGTTTGCGGACGTGCTGGAGCTGGTGGCAGAGGCAAGCTATTACGCAAAACAGGACGGGCTTAGCGAAATCGATGCGCCACATATTGATGAAGCTATTGTCGGCAAACAGTATCGCACCGGCCAGCTGAGTGAGAACATGCTCAGCGACATTGAAGAGGGTCACACGCTCATCGCCACAGATGGTGAAGCCGTGGGTAAAGTGAACGGCCTGACGGTGCTGCACATTGGTGATACGGCTTTTGGTACACCAGCACGCATTACTGCAACTGTGTATGCAGGCGCTGATGGGGTGATAGATGTTGAGCGTGAAGCGGAGCTGGGTAAGTCTATTCACTCTAAAGGGGTGATGTTGTTGACCGGTTACCTGGGTAACAAGTATGCGCAGAGCTTTAGCCTGACACTCAGTGCTAACATTGCCATTGAACAAAGTTATGGCTTTATTGACGGCGACAGTGCGTCTCTGGCCGAGCTATGTGGCTTACTGTCTGCCATTACTCAGCTGCCTATCGATCAGTCTCTTGCCCTGACGGGGTCGATTAACCAGCATGGTGAGGTGCAAGCCGTTGGCGGGGTAAATGAAAAGATCGAAGGCTTCTTTAAGCTGTGTAAAATGCGCGGTCTGACCGGGCGTCAGGGGGTGATCATTCCGCGTTCCAACCTGATCAACCTGGTACTGGATGACGAAGTGCTGGCCGCGGCACAGCAAGGCCGGTTCCATATTTTCGCGGTCGCGACAGTCGACGAGGCGCTGTCTTTGCTGATGCAACGAGAAGCGGGAGCGCTGGTGAATGGCCAGTATCCGGAGCAAAGTATCAATGCATTGGCATTGGCCCGCCTTGTGCAAATTGCCGATGTGGTTAACGGCGATGATAAAGACGCTGAGAGCGACCCGTCAACTGAACAAGAAAAAGATCATTCATAATTTAGGTAGTCACTATGTCAACAACTAATATTGTTCTTGTCCTGGTCATCGTCGTGCTGGGATGGCTCATTTTTAAAAACGGTAAACAGCAAAAACAGGCGGCGGCAGGTAATCGTATAGAAGCCGCTGAGTTTTTGGCGCAAAACGGCCAAAAGTCGGGGATCACAACCACTCAGTCAGGCCTGCAATATGAAGTAATGAGCAAAGGGGACGGGGACGTTCATCCGGGCCCGACAGATAAAGTGACTGTGCATTATCATGGCACTTTACTGGATGGTTCCGTGTTTGACAGCTCAGTGGTGCGCGGAGAGTCAATTAGCTTTGGTCTGAATCAGGTGATAGCAGGCTGGACAGAAGGTGTTCAGCTCATGACGGTGGGCGATAAGTACCGTTTCTTCATCGGGCCTGACCTTGGTTATGGTGACAGAGCAGCCGGGAAAATAGCACCAGGGTCACTGTTGATTTTTGAAGTTGAGTTGCTTGCAATTGAATAATAAAATGTCCCTTTATTAAGTACTATAATAAATAGGGACTTTAAGATGAAAGCTTTAAAAGTGTGCACATTCGCATTATTTAGTGGGCTTTTGAGCCAACCCGCTGCGATGGCATGGGACAGTACAATAGACACCACAATATCTAAGGTTACTTCAACGTATGATGGTGGCTTTTATATTGAAACACCGGCTAATTTGTGTACCTCCACGGATGATGGAAGAGCTCGAAAGGTGGCTAGTATATCTACGCAAACCAAAATAAATGGCAAATCAGCGAGTGAGCTGGGTGTCAGTTCTTTGTTATCACTGTCGCTGACAGCGGTAGCTGCCAATAAACCTGTACGCGTTTATGTGAATAATGGTGGATGGGCATGTGTACTAGGTGCCATTAAAATTCATAAATAAAAAAATGCGTGGGCCGCAGCGGCTCACGCATTTTTTACTGTTTTACGCCCAGCCGTCGTAGCGCTTACGTCGCGACAATACCAGGGTTAATATCACGCCAATCAGAATGCCCGCAATGGCAATACCGCCACCATAGCTCAATAGCATATGTTGTTCTGTTTGTGCTTTGTTTTTACTTGCCTCTACCTGAGCTTCAAGTGCCTGCTCTAATTCAGCGATGTTGTTTTTCAGCGCCTCATTATCTTGTTGTAGCTGCAGATTAGCTTGCTCCAGTTGTGGAATTTGGCTTTGCAATGTATTGAGTTCATTGCTGCTATCGCTGAGTGCCAGGTTGGCACTGTCGAGTCGTTGGCGCAATCCCGGCTCGGATGTGACGAATTGGCTTTCTACCCACCCTTCGCGTGCTTTGTCATCTCTGATCTGAATAAAGTTGTCTTGCTCTGCATTGAGGATGGTGATTGGGCTTCCGGCTTCAACAGAGCCCAAAATGCGATAATTCTTGCCCGGTCCGGTGTGCATGAATAAGTATAAATCGTCGACAATATAGCCATTATTGTCAGTTGCTGACTGCGCCTCTGTGGGGTCATTTTGCAGCTCGGTTTGCTCCGCCATTGCGCTCAATGAGAGCACAGACAGCAGCAGCGGCAAAGCGATATTTTTCAGCATTTGCAGGCCTTAAATATTGATATCGTTATAAAGTTAACAAAATAGTAGGGATTTCCCGGCGCAAAGGCAAGGGGCAGGTATTGCTGGAAAATAGTGAGCCGTTGGTTTTTAGGTCCCTTGTGAGGGGTTTATGGTGAAGATAGATGTACAGGTTTACACGTGTAATTGACGAAACCGGTTGGGATCGGTGGTGATAATGCGCTAATAATTACTAAAAGGTTTGCAAAGTGCGGACCCTTTGTATATTTTGGAGGTTCGAAAATTACATAGGTAAATCACACTCCTGATGGACACTGAGATAGAACTGAAATTTTTGGTTTCAGACAATGAAGTTCCGCTGATCCCAGCCCTTATTACCCAGTTTGCTAAAAAAGTCAGCAACAAGCCCGCTAAAAATCTGAAAAATGCCTACTTCGATACCCCCAGCCGGGAGTTACGTGCATTAGACATAGGTTTACGCACTCGCTGCAACGATGACGACTGCGAGCAGACGATTAAGCTTGCGGGAGAAGTGGTTGGTGGGTTGCATCAGCGTCCAGAATACAATCTACCCATTCAGGGCAGTCGACCTGATATTCATGCTTTTGACAGCAACATTTGGCCTATGGGTGTGCAGCTGGAATCAATCGCCAGTAACTTGTTTCCGATCTTTAGTACCAATTTTATTCGCCGCACCTGGCTGATTGAAACTGAAGCTGGTAGTGAGATTGAGGTGGTACTGGACAAAGGTGAGATCAGTGCTCAAGGGGCTGTTGAGCCTATCTCTGAGCTTGAAATTGAATTGATTGACGGCGACAGAGATGATTTATTTCTGCTGGCCGATCATTTGTTACAGCATATTGGGCTCAGACTCGGATTATACTCCAAGGCGGCAAGGGGCTATCGTATCGCCGATGATAAACCGCTCAAGGCAAATAAAACCCTGGGGGTGATTAAGTTGCCTCGTGGCTGCTCACAAGAGCAAGCACTAGTCGCAACCGTAAACCATGGTATTCAGTTTGTTCAGAAGCACGAGCAGTGCTACCTGGATGCGCCGAGTCTCAAAACGCTGAAGCGCGTCATTGATGGCGTCAGTCTGATCCGCCATGCATTCTGGTTGTTTGAGGAATTTGTTGATAAGTCATCAACAGAATCGTTGCGCAAAGAACTGAAGTGGCTATTGTCAGAGCTCGGTTGGGTGGAAAATGCGATTCACCTGAAAACTTATACTTCAAAGCGACATGCTTATTACAAGCGGATCTCCAATGCCCCTGAGCTGGCTCAGGTCATTGCCGATATGAAAGATGTACAGCCAACCGTAACAGACATAGAAGATCTGTTCCACTGTTCCCGGTACAATCGTTTGATTTTGGCACTGACTCGCTGGTTGCTGGATAAATCGTGGCGTAAAAACTGGGACCAGAACGCTATCACGGCTGCCCAAAGTCCGGTCGAGACCTTGGCCAAGCGCGCCTACGACCATGATTGGAACAAGTTAACGACGCTTTACCCGGCTGATCGGGCAATGATAGTGAAAGAGTACCTGGAGTGCCGTCAGCCGCTGGAAAACATGCTGCTAAGTGGTCACTGTCTGGGGAAATTATACGACAAAGAAACCCGTCAGGCGTTCAGAGCCCCGTGGGTTGATATTGTCTATGGTATTTATGAGTTAGAAACGCTGTTTTATCTTCGCAAGTTGTGTGAAGGCCAGCCCAATGAGGCATTGCAGGATATCCTGGTGTGGCTACAACAAAAGGCCGATTTCCTGGTCAGTGCGATGGAGCAAAGCCGTCAGGCTTCATTAAACAGTGAACCCTACTGGTAATACACTTCGCCTGGCATGTTACGGCATGCTGCTGTGGCTGGTCTGCTTTGCGGCTTCTGGCCACAGTGCACAGAGCCAGGCACACTGGCAGTCCTGGTATCACTCTTCTTTGTTTTCAATCAACTATCAGAAGCCACCCGATCACCCTTTGAGGATCCGTGTCACCGGAAAATGGCTGGGCGTCAGTGCAAAATCGGTGATCAACCTGCTACACGATACCACCCGCGTTTCCCAGTGGGTTAAGCACGTCAGCGCGGTCACAATTTTGTCTCGTCCTGCGCCAAATCAGACGTTGGTTTTGACTCACTTTGATTTGCCCTGGCCACTGCGCAAGCGGGATATGGTGACGCATGCCTGTTTATTGCAAAAGTCCCCCAACAGCTACGTGTTGGCGATACGCTCAGTCCCCGAGTACCCGGCTGAGCCAGGAATGACCCGCATTCAACCTGTCATAGTGCAATGGGTTCTGACGGAACAAGACAATGCCGTTGAGATAGACTATCAGATCTCGGCAGATATTCAGGGCGATGCGCCGCAGTGGTTTGTCGATAAAGTGGCACTGCGCAATACACGCATGTCTTTTAACGCACTGCATGCTTTGTTGCAGGCACCGATACACAACGCTGAAGCCTGGGCCATTACGCCTGCAAATACCTGCCCGTTCGAATGATCATCACTCAATCATCGTCTACACTAAAATCAAACTAGTCTGACTTGTTTGCTGTTATGCTTAATATCGATGAAAAAACGCTGGCGGAGTTACGCTCCGGTTTTAATCTGCCTGCAAAGCCTGAGGTTCTGGAACACATTCAGAATGAGCTCAATAGTGAAGAGCCTGAATTAAATCGCGTTGCGAATATCATTTCACAAGATGTCGCAACCTCGGCAGCGGTGCTAAAAGTGATTAATTCTCCGGCCTATGGGATGTCCAGGACGGTGTCTGACATTAAACAGGCTGTGATGTTTCTGGGCCTCAATAGCATCACACAGATTGTTACCGGGTACTTATTGAAAGAAGCATTTGACCAAAGCCTGTGTTGTATTTCCTTAGAGCGCTTCTGGGACAATGCCATTGATATTTCTCAGATAGCGATGCTAATTGGTAAACGGGTGCGCGCGAACGTCCCCATTGAGAACTTACAGTTACTCGGTTTGTTTCATGATGCCGGCATACCGGCCATGGCGATGCGTTATGACAACTACAAAGAGGTTATGACACGCGCTATTCAGCGGCCCGAATATACTCTGGCGAACTATGAGGAGGAGCTGTATCCGACCAATCACGCAGTGGTGGGTTACTATCTCGCGAGCTCCTGGAATATTCCCAAATCTATGTGTCAGATTATCTTACGCCATCATGATCCGCAGTACCTGGAAGAAGAGCGTGATGAGAGCGAACAACAGGCCTTTGCCATTCTTAAACTGGCAGAAAACCTCGCGTTCGAAGGTAAGTATTTTCGCAATTGTGCCGACTGGCATGCATTTAAAGATAAGATAATGATTGTCTTAAATATTCATGATGATGATTATGTGGATATTAAAGAAGATATTGAAGAGTTTCTGATCTCTGGGAATTAATTATTTAGAATTGCAAAACAAAAGGCGCCCTAAGGCGCCTTATCTGTAAATCTGAGTTTACAATTATAGACCAGCAGCTGCTTTAAGCGCTTCTGCTTTGTCTGTTGCTTCCCACGGGAATTCATTACGGCCGAAGTGACCGTACGCCGCAGTTGGCTGATAGATTGGACGTTCAAGGTCCAGCATAGTGATCAGGCCATAAGGACGCAGGTCGAAGTGGTCGCGGATCAATTCGATCAGACGTGCTTCTTCTAGTTTACCTGTGCCGAAGGTTTCAACACTGATAGATGTTGGCTCAGCAACACCAATTGCGTAAGACACCTGGATTTCACATTTGTCTGCAAGGCCTGCTGCGACAATGTTCTTAGCAACATAACGTGCTGCGTAAGCGGCTGAACGGTCAACTTTTGATGGATCTTTACCTGAGAATGCACCACCACCGTGACGTGCCATACCACCGTATGTATCTACGATGATTTTACGGCCAGTCAGACCACAGTCACCCATTGGACCACCGATAACGAAACGGCCAGTTGGGTTGATGAAGAACTTAGTTGCTTCAGTGATAAGCTCAGCGGGTAGTACTGGCTTGATGATGGTTTCCATCACAGCTTCAACCAGATCATCCTGAGAAACTGAATCACAGTGCTGCGTTGACAGAACAACCGCGTCAATGCCCACTGCTTTGCCGTTTTCATAGGCAAATGTTACCTGTGACTTAGCGTCTGGACGCAACCAAGGCAGAGTACCATCTTTACGCACCTGTGCCTGACGTTGAACCAGACGGTGTGAGTAAGTGATTGGTGCCGGCATTAGTACGTCAGTTTCGTTACAGGCATAACCAAACATGAGGCCCTGGTCGCCCGCGCCTTGCTCTTCAGGACGAGTACGGTCAACACCCTGGTTGATATCAGGTGATTGTTTACCAATGGTGTTCAGAATTGCACACGAGTCGGCGTCAAAACCCATATCTGAATGAGTGTAGCCAATTTCGCGTACCGTTTTACGCGTTAATTCTTCAATATCAACCCAGGCGCTAGTGGTGATTTCACCACCGACCATCACCATGCCGGTTTTTACGTAAGTTTCACACGCAACACGTGCTTTTGGATCTTGCTCAAGGATAGCATCTAGTACCGCATCAGAGATCTGATCGGCGATTTTATCCGGATGACCCTCAGAAACAGATTCAGAAGTAAATAAATGTTTTGCCATTGTATTTATGCTCACAAATATTGCGCTTCACAAACAACAGGAATAGCGCGAAAAAATCAGAGCGATATATTATCGAAAACGCGCACGGCTGCATAGCTTTTTTACGCCTAGACGTCTAATTTTAAACCTTTGCGAAAAACGCAGTAAAAAAGTCCCCAATGACGCTAAGATTTCATTGATTTTTAATTGCAGTGGTTACCCTAATAGGTAAGAATGGGGACCAATTTTATAATCGAGTTACCTGCATTTCGGCGTGTCATGCATTGAATTGCCACACATAAAGGTAAACGTGACAACGTCGCCACACGGGTATATTAGGTACAGATTTGCCACTCAAATGACAAAAAAAGTAGGAGACTTCATGCCATCTCGCAAAGAACTTGCAAATGCCATACGCGTTCTGTCCATGGACGCAGTTCAAAAGGCCAAATCCGGTCACCCGGGTGCCCCTATGGGTATGGCCGATATCGCAGAGGTATTGTGGCGCGATTATTTAAAGCACAACCCAAATAACCCAGATTGGGTCGATCGTGACCGCTTTGTATTATCAAATGGCCATGGCTCCATGCTCATTTATTCTCTGTTGCATTTGTCTGGTTATGATCTGTCGATCGATGAACTGAAAAACTTCCGCCAAATGCATTCCAAAACACCTGGCCACCCTGAGTATGGTTATGCTCCAGGTATCGAAACCACGACTGGACCACTGGGCCAGGGCATCACCAATGCGGTAGGTATGGCGATTGCCGAAAAAGCACTGGCAGCACAGTTTAACCGTGATGAATACGACATCGTGAATCACTACACGTATGCCTTTTTAGGCGATGGCTGTTTGATGGAAGGTATTTCGCACGAAGCGTGTTCTTTGGCTGGTACTCTGGGCTTGGGCAAGCTCATCGCATTTTGGGATGACAACGGCATCTCTATTGACGGTGAAGTAGAAGGCTGGTTTAGCGACGATACACCAAAGCGTTTCGAAGCATATGGCTGGCATGTGATTGCGGATGTAGACGGTCATGACAGCGAGGCGATCACTGCTGCTATCGAAGCAGCACGTGCTGAATCAGATAAGCCAACTTTGATCTGCTGTAAGACAGTCATTGGTTACGGCTCACCAAACAAGTCGGGTAGCCATGATTGTCACGGTGCCCCTCTGGGGGATGACGAGATCAAAGCGGCTCGCGAATTCCTGGGTTGGGAGCACGAAGCGTTTGACATTCCTGAGTCTGTTTACGCAAAGTGGGATGCTGCGGCGCACGGTCAACAAATTCAGAGCGAATGGCTGGTTAAATTCACTGAGTACCAGATGCATTACCCTGAACTGGCGGCAGAGTTTGAACGTCGTACCAAAGGTGAGTTACCTGCTGACTGGGCACAGAAAAGTGCAGAGTACATCGCACAGTTACAGGCGAACCCAGCCAATCCGGCAACTCGTAAAGCGTCACAAAATGCATTGAACGCGTTTGGTCCATTGCTACCTGAATTTATGGGTGGCTCTGCGGATCTGGCAGGTTCAAACCTGACGTTATGGGAAGGCTCTAAAGGTCTGACCGCTGACGATGCGTCAGGTAACTACATTTTCTATGGTGTACGTGAATTCGGCATGTCAGCCATCATGAATGGTATTGCACTGCACAAAGGCTTCATTCCTTACGGTGCGACCTTCCTGATGTTTATGGAATACGCGCGTAACGCGGTACGTATGGCTGCATTGATGAAGCAACCCAGTATTTTTGTTTACACCCACGATTCAATCGGTCTGGGTGAAGATGGCCCGACACACCAGCCGGTAGAGCAGCTTGCAAGCATGCGCATGACACCAAACCTGGTTAACTGGCGTCCGTGTGACCAGGTTGAATCTGCGGTTGCCTGGCAGCAGGCGATTGAACGTAAAGATGGTCCTACGTCACTGGTATTTACCCGTCAGGGGCTTGAGCAACAGGCGCGTAGTGACGAGCAGGTAGCAGCTATTAAGCAAGGTGGTTACGTGCTGAGCTGTGACGGTGAGCCAGAGCTTATCCTGATTGCAACAGGTTCTGAAGTTCAGCTGGCTGTAGAAGCGGCTGCTCAGCTTCGCGACAGTGGTAAGCGTGTACGTGTTGTATCTATGCCATCTACCGATGCGTTCGATGCACAATCTGCTGAGTACAAAGAGTCAGTATTGCCAGCGGCCGTGACACGTCGTGTTGCGATTGAAGCGGGTATTGAAGACTACTGGTATAAGTATGTAGGCCTGAATGGCGCTGTAGTAGGCATGAGCACTTTTGGTGAGTCAGCACCTGCGGCTGAGCTTTTCAAGCACTTTGGCTTTACGGTTGAGAATGTGGTTGCTAAGGCAAATGCCTTGTTCAACTAAGCTCAAACGCTAGCATTGAAAAAGCCGTTTAAGGAGACTTAAACGGCTTTTTTGTATGGCTTAAAAAAGTCCCTTTAATACATCTTCAGGGGTAAATTGAATGGTTACTGCGGCGTTGAGCGCCAGTTCGCTTTCGTCCCGGTTGTACCAGTCGGCATGTAGATAAGTGCCTTCGAGCGTCACAAAGACATACTGAAATGGCTGATACTCTGTACTCAGGCTCAGCCCATAATTACTGCTGGTTTGTTCGTACAGGGTACCGCTCAGGCAGTTCTGCTGACAGTGACTGCGATGGTCATCTGGGTTGTAACTGACTGCCAGGTTACCGTGTTGGTAGAATAAGCTGCCATACAGCAGCCATTGTGGCGTCAGTCGATATCCACTGATCCAGGCAATATCGTAGAGGGTTAAACTCTGTGAGTAATGGTTGCCCTGGTCATCGTTTCCTTCGCCATTCCCCGAGGCATGGTAAGCCACTGAAATCGCATGAGAGACATTGCCAGGTTTGGCCTCTTCGCGCGATTCCCCTGACAACTGATATTTCAGGCCATAACCGAATGTCGGAGACGATGGGCTGACTTCAGCATTAAACTCAAATCCGTGACTTAGTGAGATATCAGCCCCAAGGTATAGATCTTCTTCGTCATGAATTGGTTCACCTGTGTCTCTGGGGATCACATTGGTTTTGTTTGTTCCAAGCTTATAGTTGATAATAAATGGTGTATTAGCAACCTCTGGCGCATCAAAGCGCGCCAGATGAGAATGTACTGCCGGTGGTGTGGAACAGGCACTTAGTAACGCGCTGGCAATGAGCGCAAATGAGGATGTTATTTTTTTCATACTGTGTTATTAAAATCGATAGCCCACATTCAAGTTTGCAGAAGATTCAGACTTGGTTCTGTCAAACCAGTCGGCCTGGTGTAAGGTTGCTTCAAGGGTACCAAATACGTTGCGTGTGAAAGCATATTCCAGTGCGACACTGACGCCATAGTTTTTACCATCACTGTGGATGGGATCCGTTTTGCACCCGGTTGTGCAAAGACTAGGGTCTTTGATGTAATAGCGACCATCAATCTCGCCATCCTGATAAAACACGCTGCCATATAATAAGAGGTCGGGGGTGAATCGATAGCCACTGATCAGTGCCACATCGATGGCGTTTTTATCAAATTCCCAATGGGACTTATTATACTCCTGAAGGCCGACATAGTTGCCTGCTTCTACCCCGGAGTCATCGCCACTGACATAACCAATACTCATTGCAAGAGAGATATCGCCGCTACTGGCCTGTTCCCGGCCTTTGCCGTAGAACTGGTATTTCAGGCTATACTTGCCTTCTCCCCCGGCTGCCCAGCCCAACTCGAAGCCGTGACCCAAAGACAGTTCTGCAGCAGCGCGTAAATGTGAATCTTCAGTCGCTTCATCGTTTGTTTTCAACGCAACTACATTGGAGGTATCGGTGCCTAGCGACATACTAAGCTTAAATGGGGCTTTATTCACTTCCGGGCTATCAAAGCGCGCCATGCTGTTTAGAGATTCAGGACTGGAGTAGCAGCCACCAAGCAAACCCGATAAAGCAATAAGAGAGAGTGTTTTTTTCATTATTTTTTTACTCCATTAAAAACCGCGTTAGTGTGCAGGATTGTCCCTTAAATTACAACTTTTAAGCTCGGCGATGGATACGACAGTAGCGTGGGCTTGCATAACAAAGATTTATTAATCTTAAGCATTAAAGCTGGGCGGTTGCTACGAACAGGCTAACGAGTACCATGGCGGTTGAATAACCATTATCACAGTATTTTTCGTGGGATTATGATTTATAACAATCCGCATTATTACACTGATAGGTATAAAAGCATCACGGGGTGGGTATGTTTGGGAGCAAAATATTGTCTGGGGTAAAAAGCAAGGCCCGCTCGTTGAGCGGGCCTTTGGCATTGGTTATCTCTGGTAATCAGACTCTGAACTGGTCAACAGACAGTCTGAGCTCTTCGGCTAGCTTAGCCACTTCTGAGCTCGAAATCGATGTCTGGTTCGCGCCTTCAGCCGTTTGTTCGGCGATGGTCACAATGGACTCAAGACGTTCACTGATCTCCTGAGAGACTTGTTGCTGTTCATTGGCCGCGTTGGCAATTTCTTCACTCACGTCATGTGCACGAGACACAGCGTCCGTGATTGAATTCAGTGCCTCATTGGCCACATCGCTTTGGTGGACACAAGATTCAGCTTGTTGCTGACCTTTCGACATCGCGCTGACGGCCTCTTCTGCACCACTTTGCAACGACTCGATCATCGCCTGGATCTCTTGAGTCGACTCCTGTGTTTTGCTGGCCAGGGAGCGCACTTCGTCAGCAACAACCGCAAATCCACGACCTTGTTCACCAGCACGAGCTGCTTCGATGGCGGCATTCAGGGCAAGCAAGTTAGTTTGTTCCGCAATACCGCGAATTACATCCAGGATGCCACCAATCGCTGAACTGTCCTGATGTAGCTTGTTGATTACTTCAGACACCGCTTCGACTTCATGAGCCAGCTGTTCAATGGTGTGTTTGTTATCCTGAGAAATGCCCTTAACGCGCTCGGCCTCTTTATCGGCATTCTTGATTTCCTGCAATGCCTGATGGGCACTGTTGCTCACGCCATGGGCTGTGCTGCTCATCTCAGTGGTTGCCGTCGCGGCCTGTTCAACCTGAGACTGCTGGCTCTTAATTGCCTGGCTGGACTCAATGGTAATGGCTGAGGTCTCTTCCGAAGCAGCAGCAAGCTGAGTTGAACGTGACACGATACCGGTGATCAACTCTCGTAAGCTGGCTATGAGGCTGTTACAGCTGCGCGCCAGTTCACCAAATTCATCTTTTGCTGAGTCATCCAGTGTCTGGGTCATGTCGCCACGAGCGACGATATTTAAGACGCGGTTAACTTCAGACAATGGCTTAGTAATACGACTGACAGTCAGGTAAGCGATCGCAATCGCTAACAAGGCAGCCATGATCATACCTACCCAGGTCCACATATTTGCAGAGGTGACGTCTGCGCGTACTTCATCCTGAATATCAAACGCCAGTTGCTTTGACTGTGCAACCAGTTCACCAAGCTGTTTCAGGGCGGTATTGGTGGTCGCTTCTGCGGTGTCTAACTCTGTACGAGTTGTTTGTCGTGCCGCGATTAGCTGACCCACATTGCCGGAAATGCTATCAGAACCCTTTAGCTGCGTTAACAGGTCATCATAGTATTGTTGTAAGTCGTCTACCAATGTGCTGTCGAGCTGCGCCACTGTAGCCGTCATTAAAGACATATTGCGTTCCAGCTCTTCCAATACATAGGCCTGTTCCTTATCAACGATGTCCAGCGTGTTGCGCTCTTTGATGGTCATCATATCTGTACTGGTTGTCACCGCAGAACTAAACAGGTTTTCTAATTTTGTTGCTGCCTGATAGGCGCGACTGTCAGTATCCTGCAAGCCGTCTAAATCAAGAATATCCAGCACCACTGTGGTGGCATCTTCGGCGGCCATTTCTGTGTCTTCAAGTTGTTGCTTAAGTGTCTTTACCAACATGAGCTCACGGGCCTTGTTACTCAACAAGTCCTGCACAGAGGTCGAAAATTGGTTGAAGCTTGATTCGACCTGGCGTTTGCTCTGTGCCAGACCTGGGTCTTGATCAACCACAGCACCTAACTCAGAAAAGGTTTTATTGAACGCCTGCTGACGTTCATTGAATTTTGCCTTGAGTGAGTTCAGTTCGTCGGGTGATTGCGTAAAGTAACTCCCCTGGGCGAGCTTACTCATCTGAGTGAACTCAATTTGTAACGCAGCACTGCTGTCCAGAGCGGGCAATGAAAGCGAATTAACCAGTCTTGTGGAATTATCTATATTGGCGATCCTTAGCAGCGAGTTTCCTCCGATCATCAACAGGAGTAGAGTGATTATTATAAAACCACCCCAGATACGTTGGCTTACAGTCAAATTCATACGGGTACCATCAAATTAAAGCTGAATGAATGCTTATCGGATTTATTGCGCGATAGTTAAGTATTTTATAGCAGATGTGAATTCAAAATTCAGTAAAATCGGCTGAGAAACAGTTAATTGCTCGAAATTTGCTCATTTGCGTCTAAATCAAGCAGGGTCATCGGTCCTCCCCACACACACCCTGTATCTAAAGCAGTGACATTGGGGACTTTTGTGATCCCTTGCAAGGCTGCCCAGTGCCCAAAAAGGTAACGAGTGGTGTCATTTTGGAAGCGCGGATGCGTAAACCAGGGACGTAATTCGCCGGCATCATCGAGCGTGCCTTTATTGTCAAAATCGAGATGCCACTGCGAAGTCAGGAAGCGCATCCGGGTAAATACATTGACTATGGTATTAAACCGGCTTTGCTCGTCTGTATCAAGTAGCAGGCGAGGCTCTTTACCGTACATAGCGGGTAGAAACTGGCTCGCCTCATCGTCCTGATATTTTTGTTGAGCCCAGCGACCCAATAGTAGGGCTTGTTCAATCTCCCAATCAGGGTGGATACCGGCATGAGAAATAAAGGTGCGATAGTTATCAAGATACACGCACAATGGCTGACGGCGCAAAAAGGTCAGGTAATCTGGTAATTGCGGGTGCTGGTATAGGGCGTCGAGTTTATCTTTAGGGTTGGGCGTTTTGCCAAGCAATACATTGCAGATAAGGTGCAAGTCGTGATTGCCGAGGGTGATAGTGACGCAATCCTGATGGCGAAACACAAAGTCGAGACAGCCGAGTGAATCCGGACCCCGGGCTACAATATCGCCTACCAGATAAAGGTGGTCACGGGCTGGGTTGAAGGCAACTTCCTGCAGCAGCTGCTTTAGCGGTGTAAAGCAGCCTTGCAGATCGCCGACCACATAGTTGGCCATTAGTGCAGGATATCCGGACGGCTCAGTCTGAATACCTGGATTGGAGCGCGAAATTCAGTGCCAAATTCATTGCGCATCACATAGTAGCCTTCCATTGTGCCAACTGGCGTATCTAACACTGCACCGCTGGTGTATTGGTAGCTTTCTCCCGGACGAATAGTCGGTTGCTCACCAACGACACCATCACCTTCGACTTCGGTTTCTTTACCGTTGGCGTCGGTGATCAGCCAATAGCGGCTTTCCAGCTTGGCATTGCACAAGCTGTGATTTTTAATGGTTATGGTATAGGCAAAGACATATTTGTCTTTTTCTGGCTGAGATTGGCCTTCAACATAGAAGGCTTCTACAGATACTTTGATCGGTGAGCCGATCTCACTCTTTGTTGTCATAGATCCAGTTTGCTATCTCAATAAATTGCGAAAGGGAAATATTTTCAGCACGTAAACCCGGGTCGATCCCAAGGTTACTCAGTTGCTCGGCAGTCATCAGGTTCGATAAACTGTTGCGCAATGTTTTACGTCTTTGGTTAAAAGCTTCAAGACATACAGTATTAAGCACTTTGGTACTCTTAGCACTGCGTTGTTGCGCATCTTTAGGGATCAATCTCACAACCGCAGAGTCAACTTTGGGTGCTGGTTTAAAGCACGTAGGAGGAACCTGGATCACTGGAATGGCATGGCAATAGTATTGTGTCATGACACTCAGGCGACCATAGGCTTTACTGCCTGGTCCCGCAACCATACGGTTTACCACCTCTTTTTGTAGCATGAAATGCATGTGCTCAACCTGATCTGCAAATTCAAATAAATGAAACAGCAGTGGCGTAGAGACGTTATAGGGCAGGTTACCAAAAATCTTGAGCTTTTCGTCGCCTTTCAGAAGCGTAGAAAAGTCAAACTTCATAGCGTCGCCCTGATGTACCGTGAGCTTAGGTCCCATAAAAGGGTGGTGGATCAGGCGTTCTGCCAGGTCGCGATCCAGTTCCACAACAGTTAGCTGGTCACTCAGCTCTACCACGGGCTCAGTGATGGCACCTAAACCTGGACCTATCTCTACCAGATTGTCTGTGGGCTTAGGATCGATGGCCGTCACAATCTTATCGATGATGTTGCTGTCGTTAAGGAAGTTTTGGCCGAAGCGTTTACGGGCTCGGTGGCCCAAATGTACTTTATCTGTCATGAACTCTGTGTTTTCTCGGTGGCGAGCTTAATTGCTTCGCGGATCGCTAATTCGAAACTACCGACTTCTGCGTTGCCACTGGCGGCGAGATCGAGTGCCGTGCCATGGTCAACAGAAGTGCGGATGAAGGGCAATCCGAGTGTAATATTTACCGAATTGCCAAATCCTTTGTATTTTAACACAGGTAAACCCTGATCGTGATACATTGCCAATACGGCATCGGTATTTTCGAGATATTTCGCCTGAAATAGCGTGTCAGCGGGGAGCGGGCCAACAAAATGCATGCCCTGTGCATTGAGCTCGGCCAATACCGGCTCTATGGTATCAATTTCTTCATTGCCCAGATGACCACCTTCACCAGCATGTGGGTTTAGCCCGCATACCAGGACATTTGGCTGCTCAATGCCAAACTTGGTTTGCAAGTCCTGATAAAGAATATGCGCTACTTTCGTGAGTCGCTCGTGGGTAATGGCTTTAGACACGTAAGCCAGCGGAATATGGGTTGTGACCAGCGCCACACGAAGCCCTTCGGTGGCCAGCATCATCACCACATCGGGGGTGTTGGACTGCTGCGCAAAATATTCAGTGTGACCACTGAAGGAAATACCAGCACGGTTAATAATCCCTTTGTGCACGGGTCCTGTTACAACAGCATCGAATGTGCCGTCCATATTTTTTTCAGAGGCGATACGTAAGGTATCTAAGACGTACTGACCGTTGCGCTCGTCCAGCTCTCCTGCCGTGACGTCACAACCGCGGTCTACCTGAAGGTAATAAATACTGCCAGGTGGTGCAGCTACAGCGGGTGCATCAGGGTCGAATGGGATGAGCTTAATGGTCGTATTCAGCTCCCTGGCACGCTGTAGCATGATGTCTTTGTCCACAACCGCGACCAGCTGTGCTGGCCAGTCGTGTTGTGCAAGTTTGATGACCAAATCAGGCCCTATCCCTGCCGGTTCGCCGGGGGTGATTGCGATTCTTAAACTCATCTTAGCTCTTCTATTAGTCGATTACTTCTATGTGCGCCTGTTCGCGCATTTCACGCATCCACTTAAAGCTTTCTTCTTTAAACTTACGACGAAACAGAAGTTGGTGGGCACGGTTTGCTTTTGCTTGTTCTGTTTTATCAGCAACGCGCTTATCAAGCAACTGAACGATGTGCCAGCCGAAGGTGCTTCTGAATGGCTCACTGATTTCGTTTTGTTCCAGTGACATTAAGGCATCACGAAATGCGGGTACGTAAGTAGTCGGGTCTGTCCAGTCATATTCACCGCCTTTTAGCGCCGAACCTGGATCTTCTGAATGCGCTTTAGCCAGCTCAGCAAAGTCTGCATTGCCATTACGCAGATCTGTCACAAAGCCTGCTAACATATCTCGTGCTTTTTCTTCGCTGAGGATGATAGACGGCTTCACCAGGATATGACGAGAGCGCATTTCTACCCGCTCAACCACCTGGCGTCCGCGAATATCTTGTACTTTCAGAATATGGAAACCGGCACCAGAGCGCAGCGGGCCGATGATGTCATCTTTTTTCTTGCCTTTTACCGCTTCTGCAAACAGTGTTGGCATTTCATTGATGCCCATCCAGCCTAGCTGACCTCCATCCAGTGCTTTAGCACCACTCGATGAGGCGATAGCGATACGTTTGAATTCGCGGCCCTCATTGAGAAATTCGATGACTTTTTCAGCACGTTCACGGGCATCTTCGATGTCTTCCGGATTCGCTTTGCTTTCAACTTTGATCAGGATGTGGCCGATATCATATTCTTCCGACTGGCCAGTTTGTTGTGCCAAAATTTGTTGTAAATTGGCAATTTCCTGCGGGCTGATATAGATACGGCGGTCAACCGCAGCGCGCTGTACTTGCGAAACCATGATTTCAGTACGAATTTCTTCTCGATATGCCTGGAAACTCTCGCCCGTGGCTTCTATCGAATTACGTAAATCAGCAATGTTGCCACCTTGATCTTTGGCCATACTGGCCAGGGTCTGATCAAGCTGAGCATCTGAAATTTCCATGCCCATGCGCGCGGCCATTTGTTCCATCAGCACCTGATCAATGAGTTTTTCAATGGCCTGGATGCGCAATACGTTATCTGACGGCAGCTCAGTGTTTTGCTGCTCTGCTTGTTCTTTCACGCGATTAAGGATCTTGTCCACTTCACTTTTCAGTACCACACCGTCGTTAACCGTTGCGACTACTTTGTCCAGCTGGACACGCTCAGCCCAAACGGGTTGTGCCAGCGTCATACTTAAAATTGGAACTAATAATAGCTTTTTTAAATTCATAAGAGTCTTTGTTGTTAATTATTTAAAAAGAACGGTCTGCGGTAACCAAAGATACCCGAACGTAGTAACTGGCTAGCATCATATCTTGATTTGCTGCCTAACCCTTTTAACACAAAATTGATACCAAAGCTTGTGTCAAAAATTGCGTCATCACGCGAAATCGTTTGGTTAAGATCAGTTTGTATTTGACGTTTACCTGTTATGCGCACTGCCCAGCAGCATGATTCGTATTGCAGACCTGCAAATACTTCAACGCTGCGGTTTGCCGTCATATCACGATGATAGCTGGCAACCAGCTGCCAGTTCTCGTTAATGGGTAAACTACTGAACAGACCGATTTGATCAATTTCGTATCCTGAGACATCACTGGCGTAGTGATGGTTCAATTGAACGAGCTTTTTATTGCTGCCTCGATAATCGAGCGTCATGTGAGACTGGATCAGCTCTTTCTCATCGGCATCATACTGTAAACCGGCTGAGAAGTACCAACGACGGTGCCAGTGCAGCATACTTTCGGCTGCAAACAAGGCGTTGTAGTTTTTACTGCCAAATTCCTGATTGTTCTGTGTCAGTAAATTGGTTTCCAGAGATTGTTCTGTGGGCTTGGCCGAGTCACTCAGGTAGAGGATCTGACCCATGCTGAAGTTAAAGCGTTCGCTGTTGTTACTGTCGAACATTCGGGTCGTTGCGCCCAGTGTAAATTGGTTTGCCTGTGCGATAAAGTCAACGCCAGAAAAGCGCTGTTCGCGGAACAGACCAAAAAAGTCGTCCTGCATTTTGATGGTGTCATACAAAGCGATACCGGACTGGTCTTTTTTGGGTGTATACAAATACTGGATCTGTGGTTCCAGCGTTTGTGTACCTTGTTGCAAAATAAAGTTAGTTGGTCGCTCCAGGTTTAGCTGACCATGCAAGCGCAGTTTAGGGAGCGTACGGGAAACTGACTTTTTATATTGAGATTGTGAGAACGCTTCATCTCCGTCTTGCTCGTAATAGGTATGCATCAGGCTCAGGTTAGATGCAAATGACCAGGCATAGGCGTTGTAGTCATAAGACACACTTGGCTCGAAGTGAATTCGGGTTGCGTCTGTGACGGTTAGTTCATCGTTAGTAAAGTGGCTGATTTGGCCCGTGAGCCCCCAATTAAACCCTTGATAGTTTTGTGTCACGTGATTGACAGTGAGCTGGGGCAATACCGCATAGGACTCTGTATGGTTACCCAAAACTTCGAAGTTTTGGATCTTCAGGTCAACGGCCCATTCCTCTCCCAGATAGCTGAGCTGGCCGGTACGGTAAAGCTGAGTGTCTGTTTCATTGGCGTATTGGGAGTCTAAATCTGAAACATAGGCATCGTCACTGACATTGGTGATGTCAACACTGGCGCGCCAGTTTTCGTCAAAATAGCTGTTTTGTGTCCAGTTGACCAAATACCGCTCATCCAGTTGTTTGGCAGAATCGTCCTGTTCCAAAAACTCTACGGCCAGCTGGCCCTGATGATGTTTGGTCAGGTAACGAAATTCCGAAATCAGCTGAGTGCCTTTTTTAGACATGTAGCGCGGTGTGATGGTTGCGTCATAATTCGGTGCCAGATTTAAATAGTATGGCACTGCAATCCCTAACCCTCGACGACTGGAGCTGCTAATCGTCGGCGTGAGCACGCCGGATTTACGGCGATTATCAATGGGGAAGGTAAAATAGGGCACATAGACAACCGGCGTATCTAAGATTTTAAGGATAGTATGGTGCGTTTCTCCCCAGCCACTGTCACGATTCATGACGATATTACTGGCCTCAATTGACCAGAATGGGGTTTCTCCGGGACATGTGGTAAAGCTGGAGTTGAGCAAATCAACCTGATTGGCGGTGGCATGCAGTTTTTCGGCGCTGCCATGGCCATTTTGTTGAGTCAGCCAATAATCTGCACCGAGCAGGCTGAATTCGTACTCTTTGAGATTAGCAAACATACCGGTACTGTTAACCAGGGTGTATCTATCCTGAAAAACGAGTGGGCCAGTGGCATTGAGTAGCCCTTGCTGTTTGTCTATCAGGGCAGCTTGAGCTGATAAGCTCATGATATTGGAGCTTATCACGACATTGCCACTGAATTCAGCACTGTCGACGCCCTGTAATTCAACATTATCTGACTGAATATCGATAGCGCCATTGGGCAAATCAGCGATGGGTTGCCAGTTTTTAGGCTGAAAGTAGTCTTTACACTGAAGGCCATCAATGTTCGAATTAGCAAAAGTCGCTGTACTGATTAGGGGAAGCACGAAGAGGCCCCAAGCTTTGCTCATTTATCAACCTTGTTTGCCGAAATTCATTTTCAAGCCAGACATGATAAATGAAAAGCGTGTTAATTACAGTAGTTAAGAATAGGAAATAGTAAGAAAAATGACCCCAAGCCAGTCACCAGAGGTTGCGCTAAGAGCGCAGGCCCGCGCGGCCTTTTTGCACAATCATTATCATGCCTTACCGGAGCAGGTAACTGCCCTTGACGGAGACGCCAGTTTTCGTCGCTATTTTCGTATTATACACCAGGGTCAGTCGTTTATTTTGCTTGATGTGGCCCCTGAAGTAGGTGACGTCACGGCATTCGTTGAGCTGAACACGATGTTTAGTCAGGGTAAAATTAGGGTACCACATATTATTGCTGCGGATTGTGCGCTTGGGTTTGTGTTGTTAGAAGATTTGGGCGCTGAGCATCTGGCCGACCGGCTGGCTAAGCTGTCTGAGGTGCAGGGGTACTATGAATCCTTGATTGATATGTTGCCTGACATTGCTCGTCTACCAGCCAGCCCACATATGAAGCCCTATGATGCGGCTTTCATTGAAATGGAATTGGATATATTCAGTGAGTGGCTACTTACTAAGTGGTTGGGTTTTGAACCTGCAAAGGTCTGGTGCCAACAATGGACTGAGCTGAAGCAGGCGCTGATCAGTAATATGCTGGCACAGACGCAGGTGACGATGCACCGGGATTTTCACAGTCGCAACCTCATGTGGCATAACCAGCAGTGGGTAGTAATAGATTATCAGGATGCGGTACAGGGTCCGGTAACGTATGACGTGGTGTCCTTGCTTAAAGATTGTTACTACAGATTACCTGAGGCGCAACTGGCCCATTTGCAACGTTATAGTTTTGAGGTATTGCGTGAAGCCGGGCTGCTGCCACCGCACAGTCACTTTGCGGAATATCAGCAGCAGCTGGCACTGACCGGGTTACAGCGCCACCTCAAGGCGACTGGGATCTTTGCGCGTTTATATTTACGAGATGGCAAGCCAGGTTATTTACATAACATTCTGCCAACTTTGCAGTACATTTATGAGACAGCAAAGTGTGTTGATGCATTTCAATGGCTTGCAACCAGTTTGCAATCCGAGATAATACCCCTGGTACAGGCTAAGCTGGAACAACAAAAATGAAAGCAATGATTTTGGCCGCAGGGCGAGGCAAGCGCATGATGCCGCTGACGGCGACTATGCCAAAGCCCTTGCTTGAGGTTGCTGGTAAGCCCTTACTGGAATACCACATAAAACGATTGGCAGATGCAGGCATCACCGACATCGTCATTAACCTGGCGTGGCAAGGCGAAAAAATACGTGATTACTTCGCTGATGGCAGTGCGTTTGGTGTGTCAATTCTATACAGTGATGAACCTGAAGGGGGGCTGGAAACAGCTGGAGGCATCGTCCGGGCTTTGCCTTTGTTGTGTGATGATGCAGACACCTTTATTGTGATCAACGGCGACATTTATACGGATTATGCTGTGCACGACTTGGTGCGTTTGCACCTGTTACCTGGTGAGGCCCATCTGGTATTGGTAGAAAACCCACCTCATAATCCGGACGGAGATTTTCCACTGGCACATCAGAGTGCCTCTACTCAGGCTTATACGTTTGCAGGTATTGGTTTGTATCACAAAAACTTCTTTAACCAAGTGAAGGAACAATTTGTTGCTCTGGGTCCTATGCTCAGAGCGGGTCTGGCACAAGGGAGCATTTCAACGGAGCTTTATTTGGGGCAATGGCACGATATTGGCACGCCTGAGCGGTTAGTTGAGATCAACAACGCAGTGGAGCACATATATGTGGGGTAAGTTGCTGGGGGCGGGTTTCGGATTTATGTTTGGCAAGTGGCTGGGCGCTATTCTCGGGTTTTATCTGGGTCACTTGTTTGATAAAAGCCTGAAACAGGATTTTGACAAAGTGGGCGGATTCCAGGGCTTTTTAAATGGTGACGATCTCAGTGAACGCCAGGCGCTGTTTTTCTCCAGCTGCTTTTCTGTGATGGGCCATATCGCCAAATCAAATGGCAGAGTCAGCGAGGTACATATCCGCGCGGCAACGGCCTTTATGGATGAAATGGCATTGGCGGGTGATGATCGACGCGAAGCACAACATGCCTTCAGAGCGGGCAAAGAAGCGGATTTTTCGGTGAAAGATGCGGTACGGGAAGTCAGAGAAGCTTTTGCCAGGCGTTATGACTTATTGCAGTTGTTTCTGGAAATTCAAATTCAGATGGCGTTTTCGGATGGCCATGTATCACAGCAGGAGCAGACACTGCTGCGCGAAGTGAGTAAGTATCTGGGGATTTCTCAGACTCAATTTAATTTCTTGCTGCGGCGCTACCAGGCTGAGTTTCGTTTTCGTCAGCAGCGTGCTCAATGGCAATCACAGCAATCTCAGCAACGTCAGAGTGGGGGTCAGCAAAGACAACAGCGTGATTCGGCACGTGAACCTCAGTCATCAGCCGTATCGCGGAGCGAAGCGCTTGCGGTATTGGGTCTCAGTGATGGCGCATCGGACAAAGACATCAAACGCGCGTATCGCAAACTGATGGCACAGCACCATCCTGACAAGTTGGTTTCTCAGGGTCTGCCCGAGCACATGATGGAAATTGCCAAGCGAAAAAGCCAGAGTATTCAGTCCGCGTATGAACTGCTAAAACAAAAACGCAGCAGTTAAGCCAGCCTCTAATTCAGACTAAAGCCGGCGCAAAAACCCGGTTAATTCTTTACGCAGTCGTTGATGTTGTAAAGGCTGATGCTGCTCTCCAAAAAGCTCTCTTTGGCGATAATCGAGCTTGCTGTTGCGTCTGGCCCAGCGGCGACGATCGTCTATGGTTTCTAGAACCAGGGGGCTGTCGAATGTGTAAAAGACATCCAGCAGGGCTGGTGCGACCAGCGACAAACTGGCTGGCAAATGGCTGTTTCGTTGTGCATTGGCCAGCTGAGCACTCACAGTGATCAGCGCATCAACCCGAACGCTGGGCAAAGTGGCCAGATACTCCGCAAACAGACCTGCACTGTTGCCAAATGCCACTATGGCAATGTGCTCCTGCTGACGCAGCGCCAGCGTTTTGTAGAGGGCTTCAAATCGGGCAATCAAAGCGGCCTTATAATTGTCCAGTGCCAGTTCACTGAGCACCGGGATCGCCGAACTTGTTACTTCATTGGGCTGGGCGTCAATGATACCCGCTGCAAGGTCACCGTTGCTTGTGAGGTCGGGTACCGGCAAGGTATATGTGTCGTAGCCATCATCCGTTAGCGCCTGATGTAAGTAACTTAAGCCATTATTGTAGAGTTGGCTTTGCTCCAGCCCGGGCAACAAAACAATGATGCCACGTTTTGGTGCGGCCATATATTCTGAGAATAAAACGGAGATTTCCTGCTCTTCATCTTTAATCGTTAGTAGCTTTTCGCTGCTCAGCCAGTAGCGTAGATCGCTGTCAAATTGTGAGGACTTACTCGGTGGACTCTGGTGCTCAGCGGCCTGAGTCGGTGTTATCACGACCAGGCTTATCATCAGACTGACTGTCAGAAAAAACCGGGAATAATTAAGCATGTTTGCGCACCTTACCTTGCTAATGCCCTTGTATCGGCAATTTACCGCAAAGCTTGAGGACATTCTGGTTGCCACTATGTGCAGCGCCACAAAATTTCGGTAAACTCGTGCCGAAGAAATCGATGGAGAGTGCTTTGAGCAATAAAACTGACACCAAACGTGACTTTATCTGGTTGTTTTTTAAAGGGGCAGGTATGGGCGCCGCCGACGTAGTACCGGGTGTGTCTGGTGGTACCATTGCGTTTATTACTGGTATTTATGCCCGTCTGCTTGGGGCAATTAAAAGTGTCAATCTGGACGCCATTAAAACACTCAGAAGCAATGGTTTAAAGGCTGCGTGGCAACATATAGACGGCACTTTTTTGGTGGTGTTATTTGCGGGGTTGCTGACCAGTGCTGCTTCTTTGGCCAAACTTATTACTTATTTACTTGAGCATCATCAGCTGTTTGTTTGGTCGTTCTTTTTTGGCCTGATCATCGCCTCGTTTATTCATGTTGGCAAGCAAGTCTCTCGCTGGGGCCTGCCAACCATCAGTGCGTGTCTGGCAGGTGCGGTCATTGCCTATGTGATCACTTCTTTGGCGCCTGCCGAAGCGGTGCCACAGACCTGGTATTATTTTGCCGCTGGTGCAATCGCAATTTGTGCCATGATTTTACCCGGTATTTCCGGTAGCTTTATCTTATTATTACTGGGAATGTATGGCCATGTACTCAGTGCGGTCAATGAGATGCAGGTGATGTTGATCGCTTTGTTCTTGGGGGGATGTGTGGTTGGTCTGATGGCATTTTCACGTCTGTTGTCATGGTTACTTAGTCGCTTCGAGCAGGTCACCTTTGCCTTGCTATGTGGGTTTTTGCTTGGTTCACTGAACTTATTATGGCCCTGGAAGCAAGTGTTAACCACCTACACTAACTCCAAGGGGATAGAGAAGCCGTTAACGCAGGCCAATGTGTTGCCGGGAGAATTTGCTCGTCTATCTGGCCAGGAACCTTATGTTCTGAGTTGCGCTTTATTGGCTGTGGCGGGCTTAGCCCTGATCCTGATGATTGAGCGGATCAGTCGTAAAGACCCTTAGTTGGCACTGAACTGTGGTCAACTGATAAAATTTCATCATCTTATCATACGGGTGTGTGACAGTGGTTACACACCCGTTTTTTGTTGTCTGGCGGGTGAGAGCAACTCTAAGTAAGGCGGTGGGCTTAGACTTGTGTCGAATGCAGATGGAGCGAAAAGTGTGCTATCAAGTAGCCGCGCTCAAGTTAACCACGTTTTAACCCTGTTTCGGACCTGATAACACATGAAAAACTCGCTTTACGTTTTGCTCGCCTTAATCTTTATGCTCTGGCACCCGGCAGCAATGTCGGCTGCGGCCAACCACGTTGCAACACCCATCGATCTCACCTCGGCCGCCCTTGGCTGGATCTGTATCGCTATCTTTGTACTGGCTTATATTCTGGTCATGCTAGAAGAGAAGCTTCACATGCGTAAATCCAAACCTGTGCTGGTGGCGGCCGGACTGATCTGGATGCTGATCGGCGGCTACTATGTGATGCATGATATTCCTGAGCTGACTGAGCATGCTTTTCGGCATAATTTACTCGAGTTTTCAGAGCTGATGTTATTTTTGCTGGTGGCGATGACCTATATCAATGCCATGGAAGAGCGGCGCTTATTTGATGCCTTACGGGTATGGATGGTACGTCGTGGGTTTAACTTCAGAACGTTGTTTTGGCTCAGCGGCTTTCTGGCGTTCGTCATCTCGCCGATAGCGGATAATCTGACGACGGCCTTGTTAATGTGTGCGGTCGCCATGAAAGTAGGTCAGGGTGACAAAGAATTTATTAACATCAGCTGTATTAATATTGTTGTTGCGGCGAACGCGGGTGGGGCATTCAGCCCATTCGGTGATATTACCACGCTGATGGTGTGGCAGGCCGGTATCGTGCATTTTGCTGAGTTTTTCTCTTTGTTTTTCCCGGCACTGGCCAATTACCTGGTGCCCGCTTTGATCATGAGCTTGTTCGTAAAGAATAAGAAGCCTGCGGCCAGTGATGAGCACATTGAGCTTAAGCGCGGTGCGCGGCGTATCATGGTGTTGTTTTTAGTGACCATTGCCACAGCGGTCTCTTGCCATAGTTTGTTACACCTGCCACCGGTTCTGGGTATGATGATGGGGCTAGGGTATTTGCAGTTTTTTGGCTATTTTTTACGGACCACTTTACCCAATTCATTGGACAGAAAGCGCGCTGAGGCAGAGCAGGCCGGCGATCAAGAACGTCTGAAGGCGCTGGGCAATGTGGTGCCTTTTGATGTGTTTGCGAAAGTGTCACGCGCTGAGTGGGATACTTTGCTGTTTTTCTACGGTATCGTGATGTGTGTCGGCGGGCTGGGTTTTCTGGGATATCTGAGCCTGATGTCAGAAGTGTTGTATGGTGACTGGTCTGCGACGGCCGCCAATGTGTTCTTAGGTGTGGTTTCGGCCGTGGTTGATAATATTCCGGTGATGTTTGCCGTACTGTCAATGCAGCCTGAGATGTCCCATGGCCAGTGGTTATTGATCACGCTGACCGCCGGGGTGGGGGGCAGTCTGCTTTCCATTGGCTCGGCGGCGGGCGTGGCATTAATGGGACAAGCCAGAGGCTATTATACCTTCTTTGGTCACCTCAAATGGACGCCTGTGATAGCTTTGGGCTACGCCGCCAGTATCCTGGTGCACTTGTGGTTAAACGCCGAGTTATTTACGGTGTTTGACTAAGTACTCGGTGAGCACGTCATGTTGTGCCTTAATCCAACGTGCGTCGACCGGCTTGGCGGCGTTGATCGCATGTGACAGAGGCACATCGTGTAATGCTGTGCCCTGTTTGCCTATCATAATTCCAGTTCGGTTGTCCGTTACCGCATTGACAGCTTCCAGTCCCAACTCTGTGGCCAGTAGCCGGTCTTCTGGTGCCGGGCTGCCACCGCGTTGGATATGACCAAGCACACACACTGCGCTTTCTATATCGGCCTGTTCAGCCAATTGTGCTTTAAGGGCCTGAGGCCCGCCGGGCCAGAGGTTTTCAGCTAACACAATC
The DNA here is from genome assembly GCF_030125445.1 of Pseudoalteromonas ardens. Taxonomy (NCBI): domain Bacteria; kingdom Pseudomonadati; phylum Pseudomonadota; class Gammaproteobacteria; order Alteromonadales; family Pseudoalteromonadaceae; genus Pseudoalteromonas; species Pseudoalteromonas ardens. The sequence continues at coordinate 1,138,861 of NZ_JASJUV010000002.1, read as the reverse complement.
ACAAAGCTGTCGTGGTTGTATTGCTGTTGCACCTGGATCTGGTTTATCAGCCGATCCAATTGTTGTTTGGTATCTGCGGAATCACAATTTTCGAATGACAGAATTGCCTCAGCGCCGGTCGCCAGTCCGACATGAAAGGCTATATGGCCGCTGTGTCTGCCCATCACTTCGACAATAAACACGCGCTCAAAAGCGTTTGCGGTGTCGCGGATCTTATCTATGGCATGGGTGGCAGTCGTGACCGCGGTGGCAAAACCTATGGTGTTGTCTGTGCCAGCCAGGTCATTGTCTATGGTCCCGGGCAGGCCAATAACCTGACCTTCCCAGTGGGCCTTAATCGCTTCAAGTCCCCTAAATGAGCCATCTCCTCCAATTACAATCAAAGCGTCAATCTGGTGCTTTCTGAGTGTATTGACGGCTTGTTTTGGGCCTTGCGGTTCGCACATTGCGCGGCAACGGGCACTTTTTAAAATAGTCCCGCCAAATTGCAGCACATTGGCTACATCCCGATGTGTCAGGGTTTGCCACTCATCGTTTAACAGGCCGTTATAGCCATGGAAAAAACCGATGCAATCATACTGGTTGTGCTGAGCGCTGTGCACGATTGCACGGATAGCGGCATTCATCCCGGGCGCATCGCCCCCGCTGGTGAGTATTGCAATTTTGGTCATTCAATTCCCTGTACTGTGGCTGAGCTATACACCTAGATTAATGTACAGCACAGAGCAGCCACAGTACAAGACAGGGCGTATTACTTCTGAGTCAGCGACCAGACGGCAATGCTGCCGGAAATTTCATTGCCAACAATCAACAATGGAGTGTTGGTTGGGCTATGCTCAGCACTTACAAAGGTCATCCCTTCAGGTGCCAGATCTCCCGAAATGTCAGCCCCTTCTTCCAGACCACGGTTGATGAGGTAAGTGGTAAAGGTGACATTGAATGGGTTGGTGACATCATAGATTAAAATACTGCCCATGCGCTCCAGTCCGACAAAGGCGTAGGTACGTTCACCTATCTGGCCCAAGGTGAGTGCTTCAGGCTCCGCGCCTTTGGCGTCTGAGCGGGTATCGCCTTCGTTGGTGTCTTCATCGTTATTAAACTGTTCACCGTGTAGCGCGGTGGTGATACGTACGATCTCGTCTCCAGAGTCAAACACCCGGGCACCACGTTGATCCCAGATCGAGAATGAGCGTGCACCATAAGTGTAGAGTTTTTCATACTGGCCATCATTGTCCTGATCGCCCATTACAGTGGACACTTTCAGGCGACCCAAGTCGTCGTTGTCATTGTTGATATAGGCAAAGTTATCTGCCAGAGTCAGGTCTTTAGCTCGGATCTCGTCAGTATATGCCAGACAGCCATCGTCCTCATCGAAGTCTAGTCCGCCATTCGCGGTACACTCTGCTTCGTCGGCAGCTGGGAAGAAATATTCCCGACCGTCTCCTTCGTTAGCTGTGACGATGAAGTTCGCGCCTTGCCACTGATAGCTGGCGATGGTGTCTGGTTGGTACATGCCATACAAGCCCGGATAGCTACGCAGATTGATGCCACCATCTTTGTCGGATGCATCCAAAGTCCACATTCCCCAGTCTTTATAACCCAGGCCCTTTATTGTTAGTGAGTTATCACTTAAATCAACGATGGCCAATGCATTGTTCTCTTGTAATGAGACATAGGCATAGCGATTATCTTTACTGACAGTAACGTATTCAGGTTCAAGATCCATCGCAACACTGGTATTGATGGCTTGCCCCTTGATGGTGCGCCCGGTCGGGTTGGCGAACACGACGCCCTGGGCCTGTAACTCGGCTTGTTGATCATTAAAGGCTTCAAATCCTAACAGAGTAGCCTGATCGGCAACCTGACCGTTATTGACCTCTATAATGGCAATACTGCCTTGCGGGTCAACGCTATAGTCGCCCGCTGGTTCACCTTCATTGGCTACCAAAATTTTGCTGCCATCTTGGTTAAATGTCACCATATCAGGCAAGTAACCTACTTCGACTGATTTCAGCAGTTGAGGCGTTTGCGCGGCAATATCATAGACCAGCACAAATCCGGTTTCACCAGTTTCGCGCGCCATTGCAACGGCGAGCAGGTCGCCATGAATCGCCAGGCTGTTTGCATCAGCGGCAACCACATCGCTGACCGCAATCGTTTCGGTAACAGTGAGGTTGGTGTTAGTGATCACACCCTGGTTGTCTTTGTTGAGCTTATCGGCATCAAGTTGTGCGGCTGAAATCACGGCGATTTGCGGTCTGTCTCCGGAGCTGTCCAGTGCAAAAATACGCTGACTGGTCGCGTGATAAGCGACGATTTCAGCAGCGCCTTCCGGGCTTGCTACGTTTAATACGGCACGGCCTACTAGTTGTGCAGACAGATCACCCGTCATGCGAGCGCCTGTTTCGCCTTGTGCGCCTGTTTCACCTTGTGCGCCAGCGTCTCCTTTATCGCCTTTTTCACCCGCTGTGCCCGCCTGGCCCGTTTCACCTTGCAGGCCTTGCTCACCAGCTTGTCCATCGTCGCCATCCAGGCTGCAGCCACTGAGTAAGCCCAGTAGCGTTAAAGAGATCAGTGTTTTTTTCATTGTCTTTATTCTAAGTTGAGAAAATCGCTGTCATTAAAACAGGGATAATTGACATCAGAATGACAAAGGAGGGGTTTTGAGAAAAGGAAAAATAAAATGGCCCTCGCACTTGGTGCGAGGGAAGCCAATGATGACGGTCACTCTATGACTGAGTGAGGCGATCAAGCTCTGCGCGTTGCGCGCTGGGTAAGTTATCAACCACAATCTGATACGAATCATCAATCATGCGTTTGATTTCTTCTTCCGGGATGCTGCCATCAAGTACGATGGTGTTCCATAATCGTTTATTCATGTGGTAACCAGGCACAATTGCAGCGTACTTGTCGCGTAACAAAAGTGCTTCATCTGGATCACATTTTAGGTTAAGCCACCAAACCGGCTCACCATTTTCACCCAATTGACCCTCTTTCCCTTCATATAAGGTGGCAAACATCTTGTGCTGCACCTTGTAAACGTCCACGTCCTGTGCAAACGGTTTTGTGATAAAGGTCCCAGGCTTAGCCTGTAAATACTCATGTACGAATTTCTGATCCATCGCCCGTGTCCTTGAAATAACAAATTAAATTAAAACAACATGGGGCTGATTTTAGCAGCTTTTGTGAGAATTCTGTAATTGGGAATAAGTAAAAATTATCAGTCAGTTAAGACCAAATAAGAATATAACTGAATAACCTTATCTAAGCTGCGCAACAATATAAGTATATTTCACCCTACTGAGAAAAATACGTAATAAAACGCACAGAGGTTAACCAGTCCATTTATCTTTACAGTTCCAATTTCAAATCTGCTCAAGGAGGAGTCTCCTCCCGCTCTTTGACTGCTAACCACACCATGACCAAATGACAAATGCCCACTTCATTAAACATTCACGTGCTTCTGGGTGAGACAGGAACCTCGCCAGATGCGGTGAAAGTGCAATCAAATTGGCACGCATAAGCTTTCAATCCCGTTCGGCTTAACCTAAGTGTAGGAAAATCAAACAGGATCGCCAGCGAAAGTGAGTTGTGTTCAGACCGGCCCATGATCTGACGGTGCACTTTGCTGCGCTTATTTCTAAGTCAGTGCAAATAATACCTAGTTAAAATAATAAGTTAGTAGTTATTTGCGATTTCAGGTGCCCGATGTCACGGGTACCTGAGTGAGAAACCAATCGTTTCTGGGGACGTATTAAATTAAATAATGCAATATTTTGCAACAATTTAAGTGTTTTTGCGTGCTTTTTAGACTTAATGTACACTGCGCGGGAAAAAAGTTACCCATTTACTTAACGTGTCGCCCAGTCTGACCTTGCGTTCACGTTTGGATCTCGAATACGGAGGCGATGTGTTGGTGTTGTATGCTGTTTTAATGTGCCTGGGTGGATTGCTGATGCTTAATGAATTGCGCTGTACGGGCGTCACACGACGCTCCTGGGTGTTGTTGGCTGCGTTTGCTGGACCTGTGGTGTGGATCCTGTTTCGTGCGCACTACCGGCTTGCCTGGCTCAAACAGGTGGGGCAGCCGTATTGTGTCTTGCGTGCGTAAATAAACCGCTTCTATGCGCTATGTCCTTAGCCTGCTCTGGAAGCGCAAAGTACGTGATGTAAGGGCAAAATAGCTGCTCGCCTCTCAAACCATCAGTTTGGAAGAAAAACGTGTTAGTAGGTCAGGAGAGGTTCAATGGGCCCAGATAGGCATGTTTTGCTGTTTAGGGTCGTTAAGGCTGTTAGTTTACCAGCTGCAGTGTGGGCTTGTCAGACTGCTGTGCACGCAGGAATTGCTCGAACTCTTCAGCCGAGAGCGGTTTAGCGTAGTAATAGCCCTGAATGGTCTGGCAGTTCAGGCGCTGTAACTGATGCAGCTGTTGCTCCTGCTCAACGCCTTCAGCGACAACGTGCAGACCCAGGTTATGTGCGATCGTGACAATGGAGTCCACCATATTACAGCCACGCTCTGTATTCATATCGTCCACAAATGCTTTGTCTACCTTGAGGGTATTTAGTGGAAACTGTTTCAGGTAAGCGAGCGAGGAGTAGCCGGTCCCAAAATCATCCATGGCCAGGTGGATCCCGCGAGAACTTAAAGAGCGCATAATTGAAATTGCTTCTTGTGGATCATCCATAACAGTGCCTTCTGTAATTTCCAGTTCGAGAAAATAAGAAGGAAGTTGATTCTTTTGCAAGATGAGATCTATGCGTGCGGTGAGGTCGGGTAAGCTAAACTGTCGGGCAGACAGGTTAACGGCAACCCGGCCGTTAAATAGTCCCATATCAACCCAGCGTTTAACGTCTTTACAGGCCTTGTCCAGCACCACTTCACCGATTTCGACAATCTGACCTGTCTCTTCTGCGATGGGAATAAACAAGCCCGGGCTGATCACGCCTTTTTTCGGTGTGATGAAGCGGACAAGGGCTTCCATACCAACCAATGCGCCACTGGCGATGTCCATTTTGGGTTGATAATAAACGACAAAGTGATCTTCTTTTAAGCCAAACCGCATCAGGTTTTCAATTTGCAGACGCTTAACCGCTTGTTCATTCATCGAGTCATTGAAGAACAGGTAGTGGTTGCCTTTTTGCTTAGCATGATACATGGCCGTGTCTGCATTTTTCAGCAAAATCTCCGGTGTGCTGCCATCTTCCGGGAATAGCACAATGCCTACGGATGAGGTGATCACCAGTTCGTGGTTGGCCATTTTAAAGGGCGTCGCAATAACTGCCAGAAACTGTTTCGCGGCTTTACTAATGGTGTGAATGTCGTTTGTACCCGACATCACCAGAGCAAACTCATCGCCACCCAGACGGTAAAATGTATCTTGCTGACGACACAGTTTATTGAGGCGCATGGCGAGCTTAGCAAGCAGGCTGTCTCCCAGCTGGTGGCCAAGAGAGTCATTAATTTTCTTAAAGTTATCGAGGTCAAAGACCAGCAAAGCGTGATCGCGTTTTTGATCGACGAGCTTTTTCAGATTGGTAAAGAAGAGATTTCGATTGGGCAGGCCCGTAGTGCGGTCTCGATTTGACAAGTTGTGCAGTTGTGATTCTGCTTTTTTGCGTTCGGTCAGATCGGAGAATACCACTACGTAATTGGTAATATGGCCATGGTTATTTTTAATCTCATCAATAGAAATTTCGATTGGCAGCATAGTGCCAGTCTGATCATAGAGTTTCAGCTCTTCCTGCCAGTGTTCACTTTTTCTTAAAGCGGCTTTGATTTGATTGATGAACTGGCCATCATATCCGGGGAGCTTAAACTCGGTATTGATATACTGTTCACGCACACCACCAAAGATTCGAATATAGCTCGGATTCAGGTCAACCAGACGGAAGGTATGATCGTAGATAGCAATGGCATCGGTCAGAGACTCGACACATTTAGCAAACAGGTTCAGGCGCTCTTCGGTACTCTTTAGGTGGTTAATATCGCGAATAGTGCCTGTCATCCTCAGTGGATTGAGATTGTCATCTTTTTCTATTATTTTGCCTTTGTCCAGCACCCAGTGATACTGTTCCAGGCTGTTTTTGACCCGATAAGTGGCTTCAAAAAAAGCGGTTTTCTCTGCAAAGTGGAGTTTCAGTTGTTTTTCTACCAGGGGAAGATCCTGGGGGTGTATCTGGCTGGCGTTGGGGATCAGGTGAGTGCCAGGTGTTGTATCCAACATAAACTTATCGTTAATACGAGTGATCTCACCACTGCGGATATTCCAGTCCCAAAGTGTGTCCCCACTGCCTTCTACGGTGCTTTTGAGGCGTTGCTCTGAATGCCTGAGGGCCCTCAGTGAGTGTTTGGTTCGGCGATTTAAGATGACCAGGTAGAGCAAAGTGGCGGCTGTGACAAAGCCCACCAAAACGAGCAGTGTCGAAGAATGATTTTGCATAATGCCTGCTGGCAGGGGCGCACTTATTGTCGGCCAGGCCAGAAGCAACAAAACAGATGTAATTGTTTTTATAATTGTTGTTTTCGTCATAAGGCTTAAAGATTCAATTACATTTGCTAATCTAATCTATGCCCCAGGCAGAGTCAAAAAGAAAGTCAGAAAAAATCCCTAATTTCGGACCTGATACGTGCATCTGCACGTATTTTGCGCATTGAGGCCGCAATTGTTACATGAAAATGTAAGATTGACGGGGGATCATTACACAGCTGCGAAAGTCTTATTCAGTGGTGCGCATTGGCAAAGATGCGCCACTGATATATCGGGGGGGTTAATTACACCTGAGCGTAATTTTCGCAAAGTCTTCAGAAATCAGCTTAACGATATACTGTTTCAGGTCATCAAACGTGAGCGCCTCAAGTGCTGCAATGAGTTTTTCCTGCATCGAAAAGGCGTGATCGTCAGTGCCAATGGCTATCCACAAACGTTGAGAGCGCAACCTCAGGTTCTTGTCCTTTTCCGCAATTTGGGCGTGCAATGCAGCTTTTACTTGTGTCCATTGGGTGGCCTCATAGCTATCCAGCTGGACAATTAAATCTGCCAGGTATTGGTGATGGCGTTGCAGCAAAGTGGCGCTGTCATAACCGGACGACTGTACATAAAACGCGATACCGGCGCGGGTATTAAAGGGTGCATAACCGGCACCAACCAGATAACCAAGCTGTTGTTGTGTGCGCAAAGACTCAAAGTAATCCTGACTGATTAACTGGTTAAAGGCCATGACTTTGACTTTGTCATCCACGCTGCTTGTCGGTGCTTGAATGTATTCAACGAACGCATGTTCCGCACCGGATTTTTCGATTTGCACGTGCTGATTTGACGTGACAAGGTTGAGTGGCTTTTTCAGGTCGTCCAGAATTTCGCTGTAGGCAAATAAGGCATGCAGTTGTTTTTGCATATCGAGCGCATGATCCAGCTGCCAGTTACCGTGCATAAAGGCCTTAATGTGGATTTCCTTGAAAAAGTTATCCCGAAACAGGCAAAACTCATTGAAGCTAATATTTTTGAGCGCTTTGGCCAGTTGTTCTGGTGTTGGGTTCCAGGGCATTAAGTGGGCCCCTAATAAACTGAACAACTCGCTAACCGGCTTACTCTTGTTGTGGTTTTTCCAGTGCCGGATCAGTTGTTTTTTATATTCCGCAAAGCGGGTGGCGCTGATCGGTTGTTTAAGCAGCGCTTCGACCAGTTGCAGCACCAGTTTGAGCTGGCTGGCAGACAGACCTGCGGTTTGTAAGGTCAAACCACCCTGATGGGAGCTGAGGTGATAGCTCAATCCGGCCAGCTCCGCTGCGTAAAATTGCTCAGCAACGCTGTCCATAAACAAATCAGCGAACAGCCGGGTCATGGCCATACTCTTATGGTTTTCGACCGAACAAAGAGAGTCTATCTCTAAGTAAAAGTGACCTTTGGTAACCCGAAAGCGGGTATCCTGTTTGAACCAAAAGGCAAATCCAGGTCTGTCTGTGAGCAGGGTGGGCGTTTTACGCCCAGGCTCTATGTCATACAGGCGGTTTTCGAACGCCAGGTAAGGGTTCGCAGCAGGTAAGCGCATTTCGGGCAGGGGCGTTGTTATGTGTTCGAGCGTTTGTAACCACTCCGTATTGATACGCTCTACCTGGTAGGGGGTATTGTACCATTGCGCTACCTTGCGGGTGGCATCGCTCTCGCAAGTAATATCGGGGTGGATCAGGATCAGGCGCATGTTGTGCGGCGATAACAGCTCCATAAGTTCTTCATGCAGCGCATGATTGAAGGCACTCATGCAATAGTCACCATAGAGTGTGTCTTCGTCGTCGTAATGGTGCATATTGATGCTCAGCGCGCTAACCCAGTCGAGTAGTTTGCTGGGTTCCTGATTTTCGAATGCCAGTTCAAGCAGGCGCTTTTTGTCTTCATAGAGTGCAGGTAAAGCAGCAATTTGTTCACGGATGAGACTGATGTACTCGAACAGCATTTCTACGATATCCTCGTAGTATTCAATGCCCTCGTCAGTCAGCGCGAAACTGATATTAAAGTCTTTAAAATTACTGCCGTCTGCGCCACCGCCTGCGGACAGGGCGTTGATCCAACCATTTTTCTTTAAGATTGCATAGAGCGAGCCGTCGCCTTCATAGCCCAACAGGTGTGCCAGAAAGCTCAGGCTTTTGAACTTATAAAGTCGCTCTACATCGGGCATAGCAAAGCTGACAATCAGCTTTTGCATGTGCTTGCGTGGTTCAATGTGGAGCAACAACCCCAGGTCCTGCTGACGATATAAAGGAACCTGAATAGCCGGTTTGGGAATATTGTGACCGGTTACTGGCGCAAAGTTGCGACGTGCCAGCTCAGCCAGCTCATCTAAAGGGTGCGGCCCGGCCAGCACGAGTGTCATCCATTGTGCCTGATAATGGGTGGCAAAAAAGGCTTCAATTTCTTGTTTAAAATCCCCGCTGTGATCGGCCAGGGTGTTGTGATTTCCGACTGAAAATTTGGCAAAAGGGTGGGCCGGATTAACGGTTTCTTTGTGTACCTGAATGATTCTGCGGTTATCATCTTTGACCTTCAGATTAAATTCTGAGTCAATGGCGTTACGTTCGTCCTGTAATGCCTCTTCACTAAACAGCGGCGCGTAAAAGAACTCACTGAATCGTTGCAAAGCCTCAGCAAACAGTGCTGCACGGCAATCAAAAAAGTAGCAACTGTGTTCGGTGCCTGTCCAGGCATTACTTTGTCCACCGGCGTGACTGACAAACTGAGAAAATTCACCGCGCACAGGAAAGCCCTGAGTACCGAGAAACAGCATATGTTCAACAAAGTGTGCCATGCCCTGACGGCTTTGCGGATCGTCAAAATGGCCGACGTTAATTGCGAGCGAGGCTGCTGCCTTATTACTTGATGTATCTTCGACAAGAAGCACTTTTAGACCATTGTCCAGTGTCAGGTGACGATAATTTCTTTTATCATTATTGCTCAGTTTCAATTGTGTGCCGCCGATATATTAGTTAGAGACGTGGCTGCTGTTTCCGGGCTACTGCTGGCAAGCGTCCATCAGGACGGTTGTGATAGCCGGTCACCTCTGAATTAGCCTGTATTTAAACTTAAGGTTTAGGTGCTTTTGTTTTAATATAGCGGACAATTTGGGGCAATAGCTACTGCTTGCTCCTAATTTTCTTGCCAACTTTCGGAGTGCTATGAAAACAATTCTGATCATGCGCCATGGCGAAGCGGGTCCTATGCAGGCCAACGATGCGGCCAGAATACTGACTTCACGCGGGCACGCTCAGGCTGCTGAAATGGGTCAATGGTTAGCTGAACATTATCCGCCACAGGCTGTACTAGTGAGTCCCTATATCAGAGCGCAACAGACTGCTCAGGCGGTCCTGCAAAGCAACCCTGTATCATTTGAAGAGACATGCCAGGATATTGTGCCCAGTGGTAATGCTGCTGTCGCTATCGATTACCTTGAAACCTTAATCAGTATGCATGACAGCTTAGACACCTGGCTGGTTGTTGCGCATATGCCGATAGTCAGTTATTTAGTTGACCAATTGGTGCCGGGTGAAATGCCGATATTTGCAACGGCTGCCGTTGCGGTGATCCAGTATGACCCCGAAACGCTGAAAAGCGAACTGGTCAAGCTCGCCACACCAGCGACCTGAATTGAGAACGATTTTAGGATTAGTTGGCCCGGTGCGGTCTAATGTCCTCCTTTTCACTACGATGCTTTAATACAATAGCATCGCTTTCATGACACCGGTTACCATCAATGGGCGGATGGTTTTCGGTGCTACCTTATGTTTGTCATAAAATGCACGGCACTGCATGTGGCTGGTTGGTTTTGCTATGCACTCCAAAAACAATGTGCTTGTGTGCAGATCTCGTGATTAAAGTGTATCGATTAGCTGTGTGAAGAACAGGCTGTTGATAAGAGCGAGATAATGACACCTGTATTTCAATTCGGTAAATCCTTTTCCTGCCATCATATAGGCAAGAGTTTGGTAAGGACAATTGTCCTTATATTGAGGCTTTTTGTTGCGAAAAGTTGTTAACTCTTAGCTAACTTTCACGATATTTACAAAAATGTGGAAAATTTATATGCATAATTGCAGCAATTTGAAAATTTGCTGCTATAATTACGGCCGTCTCGTTCAGCCTCATATAGTCGTTTTGCACTCTCGCTAGTGAGGTCCGCGCTGCTTGTCATTTGCGCGTAAAATTGAGCGAACCAGCCATTGTGATACGGCGCCCAAATCAAAACCGTTGAACTTAAGAGTGCATACAAAAGGTTAAATCCAAACATGAAAGCAATGAAAAGATCTACGTTAGCAACTTTAATCAATGCGACGTTGTTCTCTGCTGTAGCAGGTACTTCATTCACTACGCTTGCAGAAGAAGCGCAAGCCAAAAGTAATCAACTGGAAGTGATCCAAATCACCGCGCGTAAGCGTGTTGAAAACGCACAAGAAGTGCCAGTTTCTGTGTCTGCTTTGCAAGGCGATAACTTGGACGCATACAGCTCAGCTGGTATGGATATCCGCTTTATGAATGCGAAGATCCCGAGCCTTTCGGTAGAATCTTCATTCGGACGTACATTCCCACGCTTTTATGTTCGTGGTCTGGGTAACACAGACTTCGATCTGAACGCGTCTCAGCCGGTGTCTCTGGTTGTTGACGAAGTTGTTCAGGAAAACCCTATTCTTAAAGGCTTCCCTGTATTTGATATCGAGCGCATCGAAGTATTGCGTGGTCCTCAGGGAACCCTGTTCGGTCGTAACACGCCAGCGGGTCTGGTTAAGTTCGACAGCGTTAAGCCAAGCCAGGAATTCGACGGGTATGCCGCGGTTTCTTACGGTAGCAACAGCTCAATTGACTTTGAAGGTGCGGCCGGTACAGGTTTAACGGACAAAATTTCTACACGTGTATCTTTACTGGTACAAGATAAGCCGGACTACATTGATGTAAAAGCACCAGGATTCGAGAAAGAAGATTCTCTGGGTGGCTACAATGAAAAAGCGGCACGTGTACAGTTTTTATATGAAGGTGATGACTTCACCGGTTTGCTGAATTACCACGTACGTGATTTGGAAGGTCGTCCGATCCCGTTCCGTGCGAACCTGATTGAAAAAGGTTCGAACAACATTAACCCATTGTACGATAACGATGTGGTTTATCAGGATGCTGCATCTCGTGCTACTCAACAAGTAGACACACAGGGTCTGAGCCTGAAGCTGGAATGGGACCTTAAAGAGCACACCATTACTTCAATCACCGGTTGGGAAAGCGCTGAGATTTACTCGCGTGCCGACGTTGATGGTGGATACGGTAATAACTTTGCACCGACCATGGGTCCTGGCTTCATTCCATTCTCTTCTGAAACGGCTGACGCCATTCCAGAGCATGACCAGTACACGCAAGAGCTTCGCCTTTCAAGCAACTTCTCTGGTGACTTCAACTATCAGGTTGGTTTGTTCCTGTTTGAAGAAGATTTGACCATCGAGAGTTTCAGTTTTGACACTGGTGTTTACGATGAAGCAGCTGGTAGCTATGGCCTGCAAAATGGTTACGCTGTGCAGGAACAAGAGACATCTGCATGGGCTGTGTTCGGTTCTTTCGATTACAGTGTGTCTGAGCAGCTGGACGTGACTCTGGGCTTACGTTACTCAGATGACGAAAAAGATTTTTACGCAAAAAGAACGGACAACCCAACACCTTGGAACGGCTCTCCTGACTTCCTGGAAGGTCGTGCGAATCCAAGTGACAGCCACGTGAGCTGGGACCTGAGTGCAACTTATAAACTGACTGATGACGTTAACCTGTTTGGTCGTTTGGCAAATGGTTTCCGTGCACCGAGTGTTCAGGGTCGTATTTTGTTCGGTGACGTTGTGACAGTTGCTGAGTCAGAAACCACGAACTCGATTGAATTCGGTGTTAAGTCAGACGTTCTGGATGGCCAGGGTCGTGTTAACGCAACCGTGTTTTACTTCCAAATGGATGACCAACAGCTGACTGCTGTAGGTGGTGGCTCTAACTTTAACCGTCTTATCAACGCTGATAAAACAACTGGCTATGGCTTTGAGTTAGATACTGAGTGGGTACTGACGGATGAGTTGAATGCGACGTTTAACCTGAGTTATAACAAAACCGAGCTAGACGACGATACGCTTGCTGTTGCAGTGTGTGCGCAATGTACCGTGACTGATCCAACCTACATGGTTGACGGGCCAAATGGTCCTGAAGCGCGCGCAATTTTGGATGGCAATAGCCTGCCGCACGCGCCAGAGTGGATCTCTAACGCGACATTGCGTTACACCACAGAACTGGAAAATGGTGAGTTCTTTGTATACACCGACTTGTCATACCGCAGTGAAATCGACTTCTTCCTGTATGAGTCAGTAGAGTTCACTGGTGAAGCACTGTTTGAAGCTGGTGTGCGTGCGGGTTACGCGTGGAACTCAGGCGACAACGACTATGAAGTTTCTGCCTTCGTACGTAACCTGTTTGATGAACAGGTGGTTATCGGTGGTGTAGACTTCAACAACAACACAGGTATGTTGAACGAAGAGCGCTTTGTGGGTGCTGAGTTCAAAGTGAAATTCTTTTAATTTCACCTTAAATTAAAGTAAAAACCCGTGGATGGTTACCATCCACGGGTTTTTTTATTAATACTGTCATGCAAGCAGACCCCAGTACTGGTAAAGTACCCGGGTAAATACAGAATTTTAGAGGAAGAAACTATGTCCGCATTTTGGAATTATCGCGTTATCTATTGTGAAGCAAATAAAGATGCGCCAGAGCAGTATCAGGTACATGCGGTTGAGTACAATGAGAATGGCAAAGCAGTCAACTGGTCTGAAACGGGTGAGTCACCTTATGGTCAGAGCATTGATGATCTTAAAGCCGATTTTACCCGTTTGCAGACGGCATTTGATAAGCCTGTTTTGAAAGTGGTACGTAAACCGCGTGGTTATGAGCTGGTAGAAAAAGACAGCGGTGAACCTGCACACGCAGAGCCACCTGCCAAAGCCTGATAACATTTTACTTATAAAGAAGGAGCGATGATGAGTTTAAAGGCAATCTTGTTTGATTTTGATGGGACGCTGGTGGATTCTGAAGCGCTCCATTATCACAGCTGGCTGCGTGTGCTGGCACCGTTTGGTGTTGAGTATAGCGAGCTGGCTTTTTGTGATGAATTTTCTGGCGTACCCACGCTAAAAACTGCTGAGATACTCCTAGAACGTCATAAACTGTCCAGCACAGCGCAGGCGTTATGCGACGATAAAAACCGGTTTTTTGTTGACACCGCAGCGACGATGCAGCCAAAGCTTATGCCTTATGCACGTGAGATCTTAAATTATGCGTCAGCGCACTGTAAGTTAGCACTGGTGACGGGGAGCACCCGCGCCGAAGCGATCCCGGTGTTGAATCACTACGGGTTGCAGCATTTTTTCGATTGTATTGTCACTAAAGATGACGTGACTCAGCCAAAACCCCATCCTGAACCATATCAGCAGGCACTGTCTGCATTGCAGGTTGAGCCAGAAAACGCCGTTGCGCTGGAAGACAGTACAACCGGGCTGAGTTCAGGTAGCGCCGCAGGTTTGAAGGTACTGGTGATCCCCAACGAGCATTCAGCAAAACAGGACTTTTCTCAGGCTGCCTGGCAAGTGCAATCGCTGCGCTCGGCGCAGGCTGTTATTGACGAGCTGCTCGCACTAGGTTAGTACCAAATTGCGACTGGCGATTTCCTGACGCCGCGCTAAGCTCTGAGGGAGGATATCTTAAATCTGCCTACAAGGAGCGTAGCGATGAACATTCAACTGACAGGTTGGCTGTTGGCCTGCCTGTGTTATCTGCAAATAGCCTGTGCAAGTTCAGCCCCCGGTGTGCAATTGGCCAAAGTGTATCAGGCACAGCGGCCGGTCTCTCATTATCTGGTAAGCGAAAAATTTGATGGCGTCAGAGCGGTGTGGAATGGTAAGCAGCTGCTTACCCGAACGGGTCAGGTGATCCATGCACCCGCCTGGTTTACCTCTGAATTGCCAGATATGTTACTGGACGGAGAGCTGTGGGCTGGCTATCACAACTTTGAGTTTGTCAGTGCTGTGGTGCGGCGTCATCAGGCATCCGAGCAGGACTGGCGGCAAATACACTATCTGATCTTTGATGCGCCCAGCGTAGCCATGCCCTTTGCACAGCGGTATGACCTCTATTCTCAGCTTATCAATCAGCTGGTACAGCCCCATGTTCGCGCGGTACCTCAGTATCGGTTTACAACCAAGGCTGAGCTGGATGAATTTTTTGAGCAAGTACTGGCACGCGGTGGTGAAGGGGTTATGCTGCATGAACATCAGGCACAGCATCTGGCGGGTCGCAGTTCGGCCATTCTAAAGTACAAACCTTATTTCGACGCCGAAGCTGAGGTCTTGGCACATTTGCCCGGTAAAGGTAAATATCAGGGCATGATGGGTGCAATCCGGGTTAAAACGCCGCAGGGCATTGTCTTTAAAATTGGTTCGGGATTCACGGATGACCAGCGTCGCGAGCCTCCCCCAATTGGCAGTCAGGTGACCTACCGATACCAGGGCGTCACAAAATTTGGTAAACCGCGATTTGCCCGCTTTTTACGTGTCAGGCAACCTCTTTAAGGATTGTGTGGCAGACGCATGCTGAGGCTTTTACTTGCCACTTTGCTGTGATACAGTGCGCGACCTTTTTATGGTTGTGAGGTGACAAATGATAGCAGGATTTGATTACGGTAGTTCTAATTGCGCAATTGGTGTGATGCACCAAGGCGATGTAACACTGGTGCCTCTGGAACAGGGCAAACCTTACCTGCCATCGACACTATACGCGTTACACAACAGCCTGGTGAGTGAGTATGTCGCGCACAATCTGGCGGGCTCAGCATTTGCTGCGGACTATCAGGCAGCGCGTAAGCCTTTGTTAGGCAGTGCAGCTATGGCACGGCGTGAGCTTGACCTGGCGCCTGACGAGCAAGGGGTGTTTGTTGGCCAGCAAGCCATAGAAGAATACATCGCGTTTCCGGAAGAAGGGTACTTCGTGAAGTCGCCCAAGTCCTTTTTTGGTGCGGTCGGCCTGAAACCGGC
This sequence comes from Pseudoalteromonas ardens, assembly GCF_030125445.1. Taxonomy (NCBI): domain Bacteria; kingdom Pseudomonadati; phylum Pseudomonadota; class Gammaproteobacteria; order Alteromonadales; family Pseudoalteromonadaceae; genus Pseudoalteromonas; species Pseudoalteromonas ardens. The sequence goes on along the minus strand of NZ_JASJUV010000002.1, from coordinate 1,123,275 downwards.
TCAGCTGGCATTTTTCGAAGACATTGCAACGACCATGATCATGGAGCTAAAAAGCCGTGCCGAACGTCATCTGGATCAGCCGCTCAGCCAAACGGTCATTGGTCGACCGGTCAACTTCCAGGCCATTGGGGGTGAGGACAGCAACCGCCAGGCGATAGATATTTTGACGACCGCCGCGAAGCGCGCCGGGTTTAAAGACGTGGCCTTTTTGTATGAGCCTCTGGCAGCGGGCATTGATTATGAGTCTCGCCTGACCCAGGATCAGAAAGTGCTGGTGGTGGATATTGGCGGTGGTACCAGTGACTGCTCTTTTGTACAGATGGGACCGGGGTTTCGTGCTAAGGCGGATCGCAGTGAGGACTTTCTGGCTCACACCGGTAAGCGAATAGGCGGGAATGATCTCGATATCGCACTGGCATTTCACACCTTGATGCCAGTATGTGGGCTGGGCAGCCAGTTTACATCTGGTCTGCCCTTGCCCAACCCTTTGTTCTGGCAGGCATGTAAAATTAATGACATTCAGATGCAAAGTGACTTCTACAGTGCGCAAATGGCGCGCGAGCTGACCGGTATGTTGAGAGATGTCTGTGAGCCGGAAAAACTCAAGCGATTGTTAAAGATCCAGCGCAGCAAGATGACGCATCAATTCGTGCGTCAGGGCGAGCTGGCAAAAATTGCTCTGTCTGATCAGGATTCACATACGGCAATACTGGACTTTTTGGATAGCGAGCTGAGTGTCGATATTGGTGCGCAGACTATGGCTGAGTCGGTGGCAAGCTGTCTAGAGCAAGCCGCGGTGCTGGCTGAGCAGGCAATAGCTGAGGCAGGCACGCGTCCCGATGTGATTTATCTGACAGGCGGGAGTGCTCAGTCTCCGCTGTTAAAATTGGCGCTACAGCAACGCCTGGGCGATATCCCTATGGTTAATGGCGATAATTTTGGTAGTGTTACCGCCGGTCTGACCAAGTGGGCGAGTCAATTATACCGCTAGTATATGGGGCGCTATAGCGCCACACGATGTGCCAGGTACTGCTCATAATCGGGGAGCTGGCGCTCAATCGGAGTGGTCATCATCATGGATGACAGCAACATATCTGCGGTGGTTTCATTACAGGCTACCGGGATATTCCATACTGCCGCAAGCCTCAACAACGCTTTGACATCCGGATCATGCGGCTGTGATGCAAGTGGATCCCAGAAGAAAATCAACATGTGAATTTCGTTCTCGGCGATTTTAGCGCCGAGTTGCTGGTCGCCTCCCATCGGGCCGCTGAGTAACTTAGTGACTTCCAACCCAGAGGTCTTTTCAATGAGGTGACCGGTTGTTCCCGTGGCATAGAGTTGGTGCATTGCGAGCTTATCCAGGTGCCCCTGACACCAGCTGACCATAGCCTGTTTTTTGCCATCATGCGCGACCAGTGCGATGCGTTTTTTAGCCGGAATGACCTGCGACTTGGTATCCATACTTACCTCATAATAATAAGTTAATTGCCAGTGCGACGAAGATAAAAGCAGAGATCCTGTCTATCCAAATCGGTGCACTGGGATGAGCGCGAAAATAGCCGGCGATTTTATCGCCGCTGTAAACATACACACAATCAATAGGAAAGGCCAGAATTGGATAGAGCAACCCGAACATGGCAAGTTGCACTGTGGTAGACGTTGTCAGGCTTTGATCAACAAACTGAGGAATGAAGGCGATAAAGAATAACGCAACCTTGGGGTTGAGCACTTCTGTCATCATAGCCTGGAACATGACATTTTGTTGCTTCTTATTGCTGACATGGGGCTTTTCTTCGTCGTTGTTTTCTGGCCGAGACAGAGTGTCTTTGAAAGTGCGTACCCCCAGATAGGCAAGGTAGGCCGCACCCAGGTATTGTACTGTGGTATAGGCGGTTTCTGAGGCTTTAAGGATAGCCGACAAGCCAATCACTGCAAACAGTGTATGGACCACTCCGCCCAGCGCAAAGCCAAAAGCACTTTGCATTCCGGCTGTGCGGCCGTTGGTAAAGGTCTGAGCCATTAAAAAGGCATTGGAAGGGCCTGGGGCAATGGCAATAATAAAGCTGGCAAATAAAAAAGAGGCGAGTAATTCCGGGTTTAGCATGACGGGCTCTGTTCAACATAATTGCACTTAGTGTAACCAGCTTAAATAAAAAAACCTATAAAAAATGCGGGCATACGCCCGCATAAAAACTGGTTATCAATTGGTTGGGGGATACCAACCAGGCTCAGTGCAGCGAGATAGGTGGGCACGCACGGTGCCTGTGTGTCTCGTCATAACACCAGCAGGTCAGTATCAGAACACAACAGTCTGAGTTGCAGAGCAAGCAGATGTGCTGCCTTGCTCGCAAACCTGATAAGTGTAGCTACCGCCACCTTTACCACTGATGCTATCTGTGTAGCTATTATCGTTGCTGGTTGTGACAATCTTGCTACCATTTCGGAAAATATCGACCTGAGAGGTAGAAGCGCCTTGCCAGTTCAGGTCGACATACTTGCTGCCTTTTGATTTGTATCCTGAGGCGCTGAGCTGCAGGTCGCCGCCATTACCGCCACCAGCACAGCCATTAGCAGTCAGATAAGCATCTGCATCTGCCGCTTTAACAATGCCGTAGCCAAAGTACACGTCTTTACCTGCGGCGCCACTATCCTGTGCCGTTGCTTTGAGCGCAGCACGAATTTCCTGGCCAGTACAGTCAGGGTGGTTTGACCAAACCAAGGCGGCGATACCTGACACGGCCGGGGTTGCCATTGAGGTGCCGCTCATCAGGCCGTAATCTGAAGTACCAATTACAATGTTTGCGTTAGTGGCGGCTAACAGAGCTGTACGGTCCTCCAGTGCTGCGCCAATTGCCGGGATGCTGGTGGTATTGGTATCGCCCAGCGTACCGTAGAGCATACCCGCTTCATTATTGATGATAATAGCACCGACACCACCTGAGTTTTCACAGTTGGCGACTTTGTCATGGAAAGAAATGTTGCCCCGATCGATTAGGCACACTTTGCCATTTGCCGAGCTGTCGGTCGCTTCTGCTGTGCCCATGAAATATACTGACGAAGAAACGCTGCCACTGTTTTCCATCGCAGATGAAGCAAACGCTGCACCATCAACGCTCAGGCTGGACGATGTTGCAAGACCTGCAGGGTACGTAGACAGAGTGTCAACGCCACCAGCGGTAACTTCAACACAGATAGTTTCATCTTGACCAGCATTTTTACCTTTGCCACTTTGACAGCTTGGGAACTGAGAAAAATCTGCAATGTTATTGTCAGCGTCATTTGCACCTACCATCATGACAGATGAGTAGCCAGCAGGGTAGGAGCGGACATTGTTACCATCATTACCAGCTGCCGCAACGACCAGGCCGCCAGCATTGTTAAAACTTTCGAAAGCATTTTCTTCGGTGCTGTTTGCACCACCACCACCCAGGCTCATGCTGATGATATTGGCACCTGCCTGACTACACAAGTTTGCTGCGTGTGCCAGATCTGAGGAATAACCCCAGCCTTCCGCATTGAACACTTTGATAATGTGCATGTCCACACCCGGTGCCATACCAATCACACCGATGTTATTGTCCGCAGCGCCCACGGTCCCCGCCACGTGGGTGCCATGTGGACCACCATGCTCATACCAGTTGCCAGTACCTGAGTCATTATCTCCTGTGATGTTGCCCCAGATGAAATCCGGATTGGACATATCCAGACCTGAGTCGATGACGCAGACTTTCATGCCGGCATTAGCATCAAAGGTCACCTGGTTTGCCTGCGACTGATAATATGCGTATGGGGCAACCTGTTGCTGCATTGGGTCGCCGGCATCATCATTATATAAACCCATCAGTTGACGCTTTTGGTCCACTTCTATCAATTTGATATGCGGGTTGTTAAGCAATCCCTTAACCTCACTGAGCTCTTTGCCGCTAAATGTGGCGGCGAGGAAGCCATCACCGTCTATGTGCAGCTGTGCACCCATTTTCTGTGCCAGTGCTTTGACTATGCCCTTTTTATTGTTATCAACCTGGATGATGAATCTGTCATCGGTTGCCTGAGCTGTTGCTGTGGCACATAAACCTGCAAGTAGGAGTGACATCGTAGACTTGTTGAATTTCATTATTATTATCTCTTGGTTTTAATTATTTTAACTTGGTTACATTGCTAACCATTGGTTAACGCTTATTAAGATAGACGTAATATTGCGCTAACGTAAAGAGGAATTATCCACGTTTTTGGAATTTATAGGAATTAATTATTCTTTATCTATAATTAAATAATATTAGCAGAAGTCTGGATATGTAGAATTTTTATTCTTTTATAGTAATGAAAATTGGTATCATTATCTATTTTGTGCCTAATATGAAGATAATGATACCATGTTGGTGAGGTTGTTGATCAGGTGGGAGTATGCAAATTATCTTTGCAACGACTGAACAGTAAACATAAGAAAGGCAGTCCGATGAGCATATGCATGGCTAACTGTTGCGGAGCGGGTAACGCCAGCGGCTGGCTGATCATCGCTAATAGTCCGGCGCCACTCATTTGCATAACCCCGATCAGGGCGGAAGCTGTCCCGGCCTGATTGGCAAAAGGAGCCAGGGCATTGCCTGCGGCAGCACCCAGTGTAAAGGCAAAACCGATTGAGGCGATGTACATAGGTAACAGATACGCCAGCGGGTGAGTTTGCGGTGTGATTAGCAACAAGATCCCACCGAGGGTAAATAAACTCAGGCCAAACCTCAGTGCTTGCTGCGAGTTGCGTTTAATAAAGTGGGGCGCAGTAAAACTGGCTGCAATGCTAATCGCGGCGTTGATGGTAAACCACATGGTAAATTCCTCAACGGGACGATTAAGCCCGGTCATGATCCAGCCCGGAGCGCCGACGACAAATACCAACATAGCCGCCATACACACCATCGTAATGCTGGCGTTGAACATGAATTGGGGGCTACTCAGCATGGGACGGAAACGGCGAAAATCAAGTAAATGGCCAGAGTAAACGGTGGTGTCGGGTTTCGTTTCCCGGTACAGTGCCAGCACCAATACCAGGCCAACAGCGGCAAAGCCCGTCAGAAAGGTAAAGTTACTGCGCCAGCCAAACTCTATGGTCAGCCAGGCACCCAGAATAGGGGCCAGTGCCGGAATAAAGCAGACAATGCCGTTAAGATAGGTGATCATCTGACCACTGCCTTTGTGACCGAAACTATCCCGTACAATTGCGAAGGCGCTGACAAAGGTGGCACAAGCTCCCAAGCCCTGTAATACACGCGCAAGCATGATCCAGTGCCATTCGTCCAGCAAGGTGGCCAGCAGTGCCCCAACGCCAAATAACAGTATGCCGGACAAAGCAACCGGGCGTCTGCCATATTTGTCGGCAAGCGGGCCGGCAAGTAGTTGTCCAAGGCCTACAGCCAACATATAGATGCCCACCGTTTGCTGAATGTGCGCTTCACTGACGGCCAGGTCTTGCTGCATATTAACAAATGCGGGTAAGTACAGATCGATCCCCAGTGGACAAAACACCACCAGTAGAGCGAGTATAAAAATCAATAGTTTGCTGGTTTTTTGCTGCATGCTGTCTCCTTATGGCGGGTATTGTAGGGATCCTAAGAAAAAAAGACAGGACAAAGCGCCGGGATTAGAATTTTTTATTGCCAGGAGACATTAAAAAGCCGACTCTTGAGTCGGCATATTTGTTGAAAAGTATCAGGGTAATGAGATTTAGGCCGTACAAATGCTGTGGGCAGAGTTTTCGATTTCGTTTGCTGAAGCGAGGGCATTCGCGGTGCAAATGCTTTCTTCTGTGTTTTCAATCTCATTGCCACGGGTACGTCTGCCACCCGCGATATTGGCAGTCATAAGTACAGGCAGGCGCGTTGTGTCCTTAGAAAGCATTTTGATTTGTTTTTTGATGAGCTTCATTTTATTTTCCTTATAGTGTTAGTTGTTTTTTTATTACCTATTTGTTTTATCTCATAATTTACAACTACGCAATGGTTTATTTTTTATTCTTTTTTGTTTGTTATCCACGTTGAGTCGGCGTGGACTTAGTCAGACTGTGGGTGTCTGAGACCAGAATGCTCTGCCAGTGCCGCCTTGGTGCCGGGCTACCGGATTGCTCGGGTTCGCCGAATCGGGCGAAAAAAACGGGTAACTCAGACTGGCTGAGGCTGGCTGCTAAGGCCTCTCTGGCAGAATCGTGTTGCACAAGTACACTGATTGGGTGCATTGCCCATCCCCATTGCTGTAGTCTGAGCCATAAAGCACCTAGCCCTAAGCCTGCACGAAACAGGGCTTCATCGCCTTCTTTACTGACATTCAGCGCCAGGTAGTGCGGCCCGGTTTCAACCAACTCAGCAAGGCCCTGGGCCATTTTGGTTGGCAATCTGAGCAATTTATTCAGACCACTCAGGTGAGGATGAAAGGCGACTTTAAAAAAGGTTTTGAAACCGCCAGAAACCGGGCCGAACAGGTTGTGCAGGTAAAAACCATCTTCGTACTGACGCCGTTCATCAAAGCGAATATAGCTATAGGTTTCGCGCCATGCAGCTTTGTTGGCAAAATCCAGTCCGGCATAAGTTTGCGTCAGATGGGCCAGCGTTTTGCCATGCGTCTGCTGATAATATATCCCAAGCGTCACCGGGTAAGGTTTGAGCACCGTGCTCAGCTCGTTACGCTGTTGCTCACTGAGCTGCGTGTTACGGTACGCTGAACGTACCGTATGGCGTTGTTGAAGCTGCTCAGACAAAGTCGCAAATGCGGTTGCCTGGTGCGCCTGCTCCGGTCCCGGCATAAAACGGATAAGTGCTCGGTCTTCGCCGGCCAATACTTGTTGCTCTTGCTCATCGCACCAGCGCCAGTGCAGCTGATACCCGCGCAGGCATATTAGCTGCTCAAGAAAGTGGAAGAAAATACCACAGCTGAGCAGCATTTCCCGTTCTAATGATGGCAGGCCGGTCAGTTTACGGCGGTTGTCTATGGCCAGGTAGCCACAGTGGATAACGGGATCGAAGTGAACGGCCCAGGGCTGACAGTTGTGTGAAGACGGCGCAAGCCGTGCCAGTGCGACAGCCTCTGCCAGTGTTTGTTCAAATGCAGTGTGTGTCATGATTGTTTTCCATTGTGTGTATAGAGAGTGTGGGGACTATCTCCTGGTGGCCGGCAATACAGACGGCACAGCAAAAATAGAGTGTTTGCCAGAGCCAATAGCTGGCAGGTGTCAGCGTGTTATTTTTGCTTGTTATGCGTCCGCATGAGGTGGCACCCAGGCTTGCATGTTGCTGGATGCGGATTGTGCGCAAATCAAATGGCAGGCCCCGGCCATGGGATTTGAGATAGGCCTCGCACAAAGACCATTGCGCGGTCTGGGTGATTGTGTCAGCCGACACTGCGTTATGATCAAACAAACGCTGCTGGTTGGAGACAGAAAAGCGTCGATAGACCTGAATGTCGATGCCAAGGGGAGCCGGGGCTGTGGCAACAGCATACCAGTTCTGGCTGTGGCTGGTGGATACAGGCTGAGCAGGCTTCTCCTGGCCCTGATCGCCAAAAGGCTGCCCATACCTGGTATGATTGAGCCTGACTGAGGGGTTGGCACAGGCCCTTTGTAGTGCGACATTGGCCAGTGCCCGGCACTGCTGCTTGACGGCAAGTCCCTGGTTCAAACGAGCGCGGGCGGGTAATAAAGCGTCAGTATACTGCCTGATGTACAAAACGGGCGAGACAAGTGTCTCTCCCGCAGGCGTCATACCGTGCTCAGTGATCACTGTTGATAACCCTGTGCGATACGCTCGCCTTTAAACTCCTCGACGACTTCAGCCATCTCATCAAAGCGACTAACCAGACTTTGGAACAGCGGGGTGGTCATATCTTGCTCAAACGCCTGCTCAGACTCTAAGTAGATGGTTTCTACAAAGTGGAACGGGGCATCGGCCTCGGCGGACGCTTCAAACACCGCAAAGGCTTTGACTGAATCAAGCTGTTCGCAGGCCTTGTAGTCCGTGGTTTCGACCCAGTCGCGAAAGGCGCCGAGGTGCTGAATGTGCTTAAGGCGAATTTTGTGTACGATAAGTTTCATAATGATTCCTGTGAATGAGCGTGTATTAAAGTCAGGTGATAATTAATACCACCGGTCCCAAAGGCATTGATGGCTCCAATGCGCTGTTGGGTGTCCAGCAAGGGCCAGGGTTGCGCCTGTTGTGGCACCTCAGCCGGAATGTTTTCGAATGGCAGTGCATCATTGAGCTCCCCCAGAATTGGGGTCGGTGGCATGCAGCCATGTTCCAGCGCTGCCAGCATTTTTGCCAGGCTAATGGCGCCAGCGCCGGCAAAGCAGTGACCAAAGTTATATTTGCCGGACCCCAGATAAAGGGGTTGTGTGTGTTCACGACGATAGGCTGCACACAGTGATTCCAGCTCAGCCTGATCGCCAAGCGTGGTGCCTGTGCCATGGGTTTCAAGGTATTGCACTTGTTCCGGGTTGACCGATGCCAGCTGTAAGGTTTTGTACATGGCCAGTGCCTGCCCTTGTGGATCGGGCGCGGTCATAGAGCGACTGTCGCAGGAACCTGAAATGGCATCAATATGGGCAATGGCATGGGTTACGTCCGATTTTGCCTGCAGGACAAACAGACCGCCGCCATCCCCTGGGGTAAAGCCATCAGCCCCCTTGGCAAAAGGCCGAATGCGGGTAGCTGACAACATCATTTGTGCGCCACACAGCACCAGGTCTCGCTCTAGCGTCGCGGTTTCAATCCCTGCCAGCACAATGCCGTCATAACGTCCGGATTGCAGTCCTCTGACAGCATTGTGCAGTGCGGCGATGGAACTGGCACAGGCCGCCTCAATGGCGATACAGTCGGCATGTGGGATCTTCAGGTGTTCCGCCAACAATCGGGCACCCCCTAACCCCGTTGCGCCATACCAGCTCCAGCGATTGATTGGCGGTGGCGTAGGCTTAGGCAAATGCGTCGGAGCTGCTGGTAACTGATCCCACAGTGCACACGCGCCTAACTGACGATCGGCATTCAGAGACAGGTTACATGCCAGGATCACTGCCGGGCGTTTGAATTCCCCAATCTCGACGGACTCTGTGGCGTTCAACAGCCGCAGCTGGGACACATCCAGGCGCGCTTTTTTGGCCGGCATCATAGGTTTATTCAGGGCCTGGTCGCACGGGTTATGGCTGTCAAAGCTCATTGCTTGGTCTATGTAGGTGCTCAGTTTCTGCGGTGTTGCCCTGACAAATGCTGAGGCATTGAGCTGCTGTGCCGATTGCGAACGTAACAGGTCGTCACCATTGGCCAGTGTATGCCAGAAACGGGCTTTGTCCTCACCCAGTGCAGTGATGGGGCAATACTGAGTAATGGCCACCTGGTCGTCGCTCGCGTTGGTGTCACCGTCTGATACAGCTTGGCTTATCTGCCAGTGTGGCCCAAAAGTTGCGGCGCCGGCACAGCGAGTTGCCTGGTTCAGATGCATTTCAAGTAACTGATAAAAGACCTGGCTTGCACCGGCGAAATAGCGCGCGGCTTCCTGCTCTGTGGCTGTGGTGGTGACAGTCCCTAGCTGCATCAGTACCGGCCAGCCTTGTTGTTCGGCCATGGTGACAGGGCAGACCACCAGAGAGATGGCACCTTCGAGCCAGGGTTGCTGAGTTGAAATGCCCTGATGATGCAGGATTTCGGCTTGTGGCTGGTGGTGAAAGCACTGAATACTGGTGAGGACTGCAAGCTGGCTGTCGGCATAGCGGAAGTTGTCCTGCGCAGCCTGTAACAGACGCAAACCGCCAAGATCGCCGCCATCGAGGGTCTGACATTTCCCCCGGGTGTGGGCAAAATGTGCGATCCGGGCGGGTATGGTTGAGGCCATTTCCCCAACCCGATCGTGAGAGGTGGCCCCAAAGGTACCTGCCAGCGCCTGCTTGTACTCATCGATGCGCATTTGCGCACTGTCAGTATCAGCCAATTGTTCACCCAGGGTTCGTAACGCAGTCACTTTGGTGGCATTACGATACGCCGCGTCGCTGGCCATATGTGTTGCACAGAGTTGGTCGCAATGGTCGCGCAGTGTCTCACTGAGGTTTAGCTGGTTGAGTGCTTCTTCAGCAGCTAGCAGCGCCATTCGGGTTTCTCGACTGACCGCTTTGCGAAACAAAGGGGGAATAGAAAACTTCTTGTAATCAAAGTTATCGGTGTGCACTTGCCCACCTCTGAGTGGCTCAGCAGCGACCGACCAGCCAAATGGGTGGGTAAACTGACTCGGATTGAGTGTCCCCTGTTTTGCCAGGTCGGCAAAGTTCATGCCGTTGGGCAAGGCACAGCCGATCCCGACTATGGCTAAAGGGGAAGTTGGGGGTCTGCTCATAATACGCCTCTCATAATTACATCAGCTCTGCCAGTTGTTTACGGTCAACTTTGCCATTGGCATTGAGTGGTAGCTGTGCTGTAACTATCACTTTGTGTGGCAACATATAGGCTGGCAGTTGCTGTTTTAAAAATTGCTTTAATGCCAGTAGCGAGGGTTTTTCTGCCCCATCTTTGAGAACGATCACGGCAATAAGCTGATGCTGTTGTTCGCCCAGCGAGAGATGTAATGCAGACTGCTCTATGGCCGGGTGCTGATGTAGCAGGGATTCGATTTCGCCCAGCTCAACCCGATAACCGTTTAGCTTAACCATATCGTCGATACGGCCACGATAGATGAGCCCGGCCTCGGTCAGTTCAACCAGGTCGCCTGTTGCATGACAGTTTTGTTGGTGCAGAGCCGTGGCTCTGGGCAGGTCCACATTGGCATAGCCAGGTGTAACACAGCGCCCGCCAATAATCAGCTCGCCACATTGCCCCAGGCTTTCAGACAGTGGTGTTCGCTTGCCTGTATCATCTTCCAGCCAGCCTTGTAATTCGGGTAGTAAGGACCCGATAGGCAGATGACGTAATCCGTTCAGCTGGGGGCGGTTAACTTGCCAGGCTACGCAGACATTGGTTTCGGTCGGGCCGTACCAGTTATGCAGCGCGGTACAGGCGGGCAGGCAAGTGATCAAGCGTTGTAATGCCGCCACGGCAAATGGTTCACCGGCAAAAATGACCTGCTTCAGGGTCGCGGTACTATGACTGTTCAACTCACCACTGCGTACCATCATAGACAGGATTGAAGGCACACTGTACCAGATACTCACCTGGTGCTTCTTGATCCCTCTGATCAGGGCCAGGGGATCTTTTTGTTCCTGCTCGGTGATCAACCACACACAGGCACCGGCGCGCACGGTGGCAAAGAGGTCGAAAGTACTTAAGTCAAAGGCAAAGCTGGCATGGTTGGCCAGGATGTCTTCGCTGTCAATGCAAGTCGTGTGCACCGCCCAGTCAATGAAAAAGTCCAACATGTCATGACTTATCTGCACCCCTTTGGGTGTGCCAGTTGAGCCCGAGGTATAAAGGATTGCGGCAACAGTGGTATCCCGGTACTGACGTAATCGTGACATGTAAGCGCTCAGGTCTTGCTCGTAGTCGCTGTTATGGCTCAGGCTATCGAGTGTATTCAGCCAATCCTGGTCGAGTACCAATGCAGGTTTTGCTGCAGAGATAATACGTTCAACCCGGGCTTCAGGCTGGCTGTAGTCAATGGGAATATAGTGGTTACCACTGAGCCAGCAGGCGTAAATGGCGGCAACGGTGTCTGGGTGCTTTGGCAGGTTTAACAGCACCGGTGCCTGATCCAGTCCCAGTGCGCACAATGCATTGGCTATCTGGCAGGCGCGTGCAGCGAGTCGGGCATAATCCCATTGCTGATCGGCACAGATCAGCGCCGTTTTATGCGGGGTCTGCTGAGCATGGCTCAGCAGGTTCAGTGCAAAACGGGCTGATGACGGAATTTTCGTCATACTCAGGCCTCCGCCAGTCCTGCTTTAACATCCTGGTTGAGTGGGACGCCTACTTCCAGTGCGCCTTCAACCAAAATACGATAGGCCTCATCCAGGTCGGCCTGAGTGTGTTCGCTGGTGATGCTCAGACGCAATCGAGCATCGCCAACTGCCACGCCCGGGAAGACCACGGTCTGACAGTACAGGCCTCGGGCACGTACAGCACGGCCAAGCGCCAGGGTTTTAGCATCATCACCGACAACCACTGGCACAATGGCAGAATCGGAGTTTTCCAGATCAAAGCCTGCCTGCAATAACAGGTTGCGGAAGTAATAGATATTGTCCCACAGCTTGGTTAACCGCTCTGGTTCGCGCAACATCACATCGATTGAGGCAATAACGCCGGCTGCAACATGGGCTGGAATGGTTGCGGCAAAGACATAAGAGTTAGAATAGAAGCGCAGGAATTCCACTACATCACCGTCACCACAGACAAATCCGCCGAGACCGGACAAGGCCTTACTCATGGTACCTAACTCCAGATCGACTTCGCCTTTCATATTGAAATGTTCTGTGGTACCGGAACCAGTTTTACCCAGTACGCCAGTGGAGTGGGCATCATCAACCAGTACGCGTGCGCCATAGCGCTTAGCAAGCTTAGTCAGACGCGGCAAATCGACAATATCTCCGTGCATACTGAAGACGCCATCGGTGACGATCAGCTTGCCACCGGGGTGGTCGGCATACTTGGCCAGCGATTTTTCCAGACTGTTCAGTGAGTGATTGTAAATCTTGCGCTGGGCACCTGCCAGTTTACAGCCATCGGTGATACTCATATGGTTAATGGCATCGGTAAAGATCAGGTCATGTTTAGAGGTCAGTGCAGAAATACAACCCAGGTTAGCTGAGTAACCAGAAGGGTAAACGATGCAGGCTTCACGGCCTTTTAGTTTGGCCAGCTTACGCTCCAGCTCCAGGTGCAGAACGTTACTGCCTGCAATGATCCGACAACCGGTATTGGTTGCGCCATATTGGGCAGCAGCGTCCTGGATCGCCTGGATCACCTCGGGATGATTCGACAGGCCCAGATAACTGTTGGAGCCAAACATCAGAAACTCGCGACTGGTGCCAGTGACTTCATCGAACATCACGGCGCGATTTTTACAGGGCGTTTCCAGTGGCATACCGTACCAGTATAGTTGCTGCGCTTTTTTCTTGTCGTAGAAGGATTTGAACTCGCGGGCTTTGTGAAAAAGATCGCCGTGCTGGATCCCGACAAAGTCACGCATGGTGCGGTTATCGCCATCATCACTGTCGATTTGATGTTGCACGTCGTCGCCGCGGGTCGCAGGGTTGAGCAGTTCGTCAATCAAGGGGTTTTTGGTGACCAGCTCATCGGCCCATTGTGCGCCTTTTTCTTCAACCAGTAGCTTAGCAAATGCCTGTTCCAGTTCCGCCAGGGTTTTACAACTGGGGATGCTCAGGTTGTCTCTCAGTCCCAGCGCTTTTAGCAGCTCGCCTTGTGCTGAAACCACGGTGACTGAATCTATCCCCAGGTCACTTTCAATCTCGGCATCCATACTCAGCTCTGTGGCATTGTAGCCACTGAAGCTGGCAAACACAGTAATCACTTGCTCGCGCAACCAGCTGTGTGCATTTTGCTTACCATCACTGCTTCCTGTTGTTTTGGCTTCACTGAGGTGAAATTCCTGTGCGGCGATTTGCTTCACCGCGTCAGCGATACAGTGAATGTTCTGAATAGACAGGGGGGTTTTGAGTTGCAACTGCTTGGTCAATGCTGCGGTGACTTCAGCCAGCGCGATAGAGTCTATCCCGAAATCGTTCTCCAGGTGGCTGGTCAGGTCCAGTGTATTAGCAGGGTACTCAGTCAGCTCAGTAAAGGTCTTCAGAACTTCCTGTTGCAGAGTTTCCATAATATCCGGGTTTACTTTTGGGTTTGTGGCACTCATATCAAGCCTCCTTATGCTTGCTCTGTCTGAAGGCGTTCAACCAGGGTGACCATGGCATCGACTGATGCAAAGTTGCCTGGGTGGATCTCCTGCATACCTATGTTTAACTGGGTTTCTTGTTTGAGGTAATCGACCAGGTCAAAAATGGCCGCCGAATCAACGATATTCAGCTCAAACAAGGGGGTTTGCGACTCAAGGCCGTCTTGCTCGCCGTCGAGAAACTGTTCGGCGATATGCTCTAGTAATTTAGTGACTAACATCCTGCTACTCCTTTTGTTCGTGTCTGATCAGGCTTTTTCGCCGACAATCAGGGTCCGTGGCCCGGGGATTTCTAGAATACGGGCATTGCTGAATCCGGCTTCATGGAAACGCGCCAGGTATTCTTCACTGCTGCTTTCAATGCCGCCGTCTGTGGATACCAGCATGTTCAGTGACAGCAAAGCGGTAAACTCAGGGCCTGATTTGTCATCATTCAGCGGGGTTTCTGAGGCAATAAAGCGGCCACCGACAGGCATGGCGTTATAGATATTTTTGAGGATGGTGACCTGGGTTTCTGGCGCATAGTCATGCAACATCCAGCCAAGGTGGATGAGATCATAGTTGCCAATTGGCAGGTTGCCGGCAATAACGTCGCCTTCAACCACCTCAATGCGGTCGCCATAGCCTTGCTCACCCAGCTTATCTCTCAAAAATGCCGACGCTTGCGGCAGTTCACAGATCGCCAGCGACACGCCCGGGTGTGCATCGGCTACGGCAATGGGTAAGGTGCCAATCCCACTGCCAATATCTAAAAAGGAGTGATGCTGCGAGAAGTCGTAGTCTTTAACGAAGCCTTCGATGAACGGCGCGGCAAATTTACCCAAAAACTCCTGAAAATCAGCGACGTCATCCGGGTTTTGATACAAGATGTCGAACCAGCTGCGGTTGTCACCAAAGACGGCTTCACGTTGATTGGTGTCACTCTTCACGGCGCTGCTTAGTTCGCCCCACAGCGGATACAAGAAGGTGTCGATATGACGACCCAACCAGCCCAGCCACATGGGTTCATCACTTAACAAAAAGGTATGATGCTCCGCCGGTAATTGATACAGGTCATCTTGTTTGGTGAGATACCCCATGGCGTGCAGCGCAATCAGCATTTGCTCTGTTGAGCGCAGTGGCGCATCGATTTTGTCGGCCAGTTGCGCTGCGTTCAGGTCGGTGTCGCGAAAATGATCAAACAGTTTTAGTGATAATGCAGCGGTTACCGCTTTGGCCTGAAAGAAGCCCATCATATGGTTAACGACATCTTGTTTGTTGAGAGTCATAAGTAATCCTTATCAATTATGTAGTACGTTTAGGGTCGGACCTGCTCGGCTGCGCGACCCGTTTTCCTTAGTCTAAAAAGGTTGAAAGTTCTTCGCAGACACTGGCGAAAGCGCTGACAAAGCGGTCAATCTCGGGTTTGCTGATCACCAATGGCGGCTGGATCCGGATCACCGTTGAACTGTTGGCAGTAACAAAGGTGAGGATCTGATGATCCAGGCAGAACTTAGTGACAAACTTCAGGCAGAACATTTCTCCCAGCGTTTGCTCCATGCGTGTCATGGCGGCTTGCAGATGTTCGCGCACCGGATCGGGTAAGAATTTCCAGGTGCTATGCCAGTCACCCGGCAGACGGGTGGCAAACTCTCTGGCAGAAGCCGCAACTGCGCCGTCAAAGGTTTGTTCAAACTGGATCCCCAGCATCAGGCCCTGACCCCGAATTTCGGCGATAAAGGGGTACTGGTCCGCAATGGCTTGTAGCTCAGATTTAAAATAGCTGCCCAGCTCATCAGCACGGGCTGCCAAATCTTGTGCGACAATTTCTCGCAGTGCAGTGAGCGCGGCGACAGACGCCAGGTTACCGCCGCCAAAGGTGGAGGTGTGTACTAAGAAGCGATCAGAGGTACCGTAAGCTCGTTGCCAGACATCGCTGCGGCATAAAGTGGCGCCAATGGGCAATAAACCACCGGACAGTGACTTGGACAGCATCAGCACGTCAGGCTCGATGCCTTCCCATTCACAGGCAAAGAGTTTGCCGGTGCGGGCAAGACCAGTCTGGATCTCATCGACCATCAGCAAGGTGCCGGTATCGCGACAGATCTGTTGTACTGCGCTCAGGTATCCGGCTGGTGGCACGTGGACACCGCCTTCCCCCTGAATGGGTTCCAGCATGAGTGCACCTACATCATCTCTTTGCAGGGCTTCGCGTAAAGCGTCGAGGTCGGCAAAGGGCACTTCGACCATGGCCTGGATCAGCGGCTGGAAGTACTTACGGTGTTTTTCCCGCCCGGTGATAGACAAGGCGCCGAGCGTTTTACCATGGTAGCTGTTTTTCAGATAAGCAATGCCAGGCTTGCCGGTAGCGGCTTTGGCCAGTTTAATAGCGGCTTCAACGGCTTCTGTTCCCGAGTTACTGAAAAACACGCGGCCCATATTGCCAGGTGCCAGGTGGCAGAGGACTTCAGCCAGTTTGGCGGTGTGCTCCGGTACGGAAATATATTGAATGAAGTTGGGACCTTGCTCATCCAGGAAGGTTTTGACTGCCTGGCTGACGGCACTGGGGTTGTGACCCAGATTAAGGCAGCCGTAGCCCGCGACCATATCGAGATAGCCTGTGCCGTCGTTATCGTACAACATGGTGCCTTGTGCCTTGCGGAATACATTGTCGCAGCGTTGTTGTTTTAAAAACTCTACCATCATTGGGTTAATAAACTGGTGGTGGCGGTCCAGCGTGTCTTCTTTGGCCGGATCCTGGGCAATGATGTTATCGATAAAGGTCAGGCGCTGACTGGTGTCGCCCTTGTCGATGGCATAGATGTCCTGATGATAATAGCGCTTCAGATTGGTGACGTGCTGACGGTCAATACGTTCCCCAAATGAGGCCAGTGGATAGGCATAAAAACCATGTTTTTCAGCCAGCTCACCAATTTCAAGCACTTTGACCGGTTCCAGGTAACGGCCCAGAGAGTAATTCTCCCGGCGCCGCTCCAGGGCCAGGACAATGGTCTCGGCCATACACCCATTGAGTTGCTGTTTAATGGTGACATTCAGTGACTCGCCTCCCAATTTGACTGCATCGGTGGCTGTGACACAGCCACCATCGATGATCAAAATGTCGTCACGGGCAGGGCGGGCATCCACATTGACGTCGCGTGGCAGTGCCACATCGATGAAAATGGAGCCAGGTTGTAGCTTGGCCACATCAATCACGCCACCGGCTGAGGTGGCACCGGCAAATAGTTTGCACTCGTCGTACAGGTCGTCCGGGTTGCCAGTCAGGGAAACCCGCTGGTGATACTGCTCGGGCAGGTGACTGAGCATTTCCGCTTTGTCTTTGTGACCGGCGCGGTGCAGCAGTTTCAGATTAAAGCCCTCGGCGAGCAATAACCGGCTGAGAGCCAGGCAAATGGAACCTGGATAGCCCACGATGGCGACAGTTTCTTTTTCCGGATTGATGTCCAGCCACTCTTTAATTTGCATCAGGGCTTTGTAGCCGGCATAGGTGGTCAGAGAGTTTCCTGAGGTGATGGGAATGGGGGATTTGGCGGCCGTGGCTTCACCACGACGACCAACTATGGAGGTAAATCCACCCAGGCCAACCAACTCTGCACCGTCGGCGACAAACTCTTCTACGCCCGCAACAACACGTTCAGCAATGGCTCTGGGATCGGCAATCATCTCCTCGGCGATCAGTGGCATATATTTGATCATGCCTTCACAGGTTGCGCCGCTGGCAGACGTGATTTTGGCAAAGTTCATAAAGGGCACCAGGTTTGCCTTGCCCCACAGTTCGCGGTTATAGCCGGTATGCTGATCTTGGGTGTTACGTTGCAGTAGATCGAGCATTTTCACGTAACGTTTCAGGCCGACTGAGGTCGGGTGGGCGATAAATCCAAACTTCATGAGTTAACTTCCTGTGCTGGTGGCGTATCTGAGTCTGTGTTGTGGGTAACGGGATCGGCACTGTCGCGTTGCCAGCCTTTGGCTGTGGCCAGAGAAATGCCATCCCCTTCATTGTTGTGGCCAAGGACCACAGAGAACAGGGTCAGGCGTTTTTGTGCCGTGAGCGCTGCACGAACTGCGGTTTCATCGAACTGAGTCAGGGTTTGCGCAGAAATATCAAAGTCGCCAATTTGTTGTTCAAACTGTGACTGCGCCAGGTTGACCAGGCGCATCTGGCGCGAGGTGCGATTAAACAGGATCCGCTCCTGATAGGTGTTAATGACTGACAGCCCACCATTACAGAAATAGAACACGCTGATGCTCTTATCGAGTAGCTGCGGGTGGGTCAGAATATTGTCGATAAACGCCGGGAGAATATCCGGCACTATGCCTTTGGCTCCGTCGCCGATAAAGGCAATGACATTGGTTGGGCTGGTGTATGCCAGATAACCGCTGGCGAGCAGGGCATCGCCCATTAAAGCTCGGCCATACCAGCCGGAAAAGCCGCGACGTGTTTTTGCCACATTGCGTACAGCTGAAATGCCACAGCGGCCGACATCGTAAACCCCGGTGTAGTCATAGTCCTCGTGCTCAATTAAGTCTTCTATCACGCGGTTAAGTTGGCAGAAGAAATAGTTAGGCGACATGGGTAGACTGGGCAGTTTACTGAGTACATCAGATTGCGTATCCGGGTAAGCCATGATCTTGGCCATGCGCCTGGCGCGTAATGACTCACTGACATTCAGGTGCTTTTTGACCGCCTGCAGAAAATCGCGACAGCGCATATGTAAATGCAGGTCGGCGAAGGGTGACAGGTGGCTTTGTTCCTGGGTCAACTGGACCAGATGAACCTTACGCTCCAGGCGACCATCAGAAAATGGTGTGGCTATCTGTGCGACACGGCTTTTGAGCATAAACAAACACTGTTCATCGGTGCTGTTAAGCTTGTCATTGGTATGAAAATAGTTGTAAACCCTGGGGGTATAACCATAAATCGCCAGGGTACCGAGATAATTGTCGTTGCGCTTACCCTGATAGTATTTAGGGGCTGTACCTGGGTGGGCGAGGCTGTCTACCAGGGCAATACCTGCCTGCTGGGCAATGTCATGGATCAGGGCATATTCGTCATCGCTGACGGGGCCGAGTTGCCAGACCAATTTTTCAGGCCCGTGATTGATGAGGTCGATGGCCTGACGGAGTTCATCGGTCATGATTTCAACGGGCTCATCGCTTGGGCTGGCTGGCAGAGCCTCAAGTGCTGGCAGGTCGAGCTCTATCGAAGATTCCAGTACATTTTGCGTTGCCAGTATCACTACCGGCCCCTGACCCTGGTGATAGAGACGATATACCTCAGCGAGGTTTTCACCGATCTGCTCGATTTCATCCATGTATACATAGGGAATGCGCTTAGCTGCCAATACGTCGCGCATATCTTCGCTGGCCGTGATGGTGCCCTGGAAGCTGTACCATTGACTCAGGCGATTTTCTGCAACGACGATGATCCCCTGCGCGGCGGTTTCTTTCAGATTCGCCAGCGTGCCTTTGAATTCGTCCATCATGCCTGAGGTGACGACTGCCAAGAATGGCATGCGGTAGAGTTGCCAGTTCGCCATGGCACCACAGGCAATCGCATGTTCATTTGGGCCACGTAGTACCAGTGCGCCTTGTTGTTCGGCATGGCGGTCCAGGTGACCGATCAGGTTAGATACGACTGAGCCGGTATAATAAGACATCAGCCAGTGCTCTGGCGCTGTGCGGGCAAAGAAGTTAATGAGCTGGTCGCCAAGGGTATTGTGTAGCGCCAGCGAGCCGACAGGCTTGACCCGCCGATTGGCATAGTTCATTTCGAAAAAATCCATCCACAGACGCAATAGTTCGGTCTGGAATGTCGCCGGATCGGTACTGCGCACTATCTCGCGATATTGCTGAGGGAGGTAGCTGTAGGGCGTGCGCAGTGCGCGAATAAAAGTCACGGTCGAGAAGCTGGTATAAAAAGCGGGAATGCCGATTTTCTGCATCGCCCGGTAAAAGGCATCCAGGTCCCGATCGATCTGATCTATGCTGTCGTCCTGGAACCCCATTGAGGTTTGATCATAAAACAGCATACCGACCTGAAAATCGGGCTGCTCATTGAGCGCGTTGCTGTGAATAACCTTACCGGTGGCCTCTGCCAGGCTGGCACATTGGATCACCTGGATATTGATGGCTTTCTTTTGTCCCTTTAAAAAGTGGATGGCTTTGTCTCTCACTTCGTCATACAGCGAGCAAGGCACCAAAGACGGGTTTTTCAACGCCAGCTCTGATTGGATATGTACCCGGTTAAAGACGTACTCCCGAATGTCGCTGAGTACACTTAACCCGGTATGGAAAAATTGCTCATCTCGGGTTACGACAATCACACCCACTGTGATGGTATCCTGCTTTGCACCACTGCGTTGCGTCTCGGCTTGCCAAATATGCTCAAAGCCGGATGCGCTCGACTGAGTGCTTAATCCTGTAATGCTTGTCATAATTTATTCCTTCTGCTGCCTGATAAAACTCGGTTCGCTTGAAAACTGCACGCAACGACCCGCAACGGTGGCAGCACGCTACTTGCCGTTGTATTGTTAAGTTGAATGTTTGGATGCGGGCCTGTGGCCCGCGATGGATTAGATTATTCCCGCTGAATGATCACTGTGCCCTGATCTCCGTCGAGGATCAGCGTGTCGCCGCTTTTAATCGCCTGGGTTGCACTGTGTAAGTTCACAACAGCCGGGATGCCAAATTCACGCGCCACAATACAGCTATGCGATAGCGTGGAGCCGATGTCCGTGACAACCCCGCTGGCGAGTGCAAATAAAGGCGTCCAGCTTGCGTCGGTAAAGCGTGCGACCAAAATTTCTCCAGGCTCCAGCTCACCAGCTTGTGCTTGCAGATCGGTGATAACCCGTGCCTTGGCGACTATCTTGCCGGGACTGGCGGCCAGGCCACTCATTGAATCGCTGTGTGTTTGTGTCGTGGCCTTCATTTTTGGCGTGTACGGGCCAATGATTGCCATGGGGGGCTCTTCAGCATGCAAGTTGAATAAGTGACTGTGGCGGTTGGCATTGAGCAGGGATTCGCTGAACGCTTCAGCAGCACCCATGCGTCCGGCGACATAGTCACGCAGGCGGTTGAAATCGATATAGGGCAAGTCGGCTACTTTTGCCAGATTGTCTCGCTCAAGGCGCGACAGCACTTCAAGAATGATGCAGCGATAGAACCAGGTCTCTGTAATAAAGGTCGGGCGAGTCGCTTCACGGCGTTCTGCCATCACCCCATACAGTTTGATAATGGTCTTGAGTTTAAAACGCGCGCCGGCGGGTAAAGCCTTAAAGAGTTGCTCGCTGTCGGCTTCGCGCAAACTTTCAGTCTCTTTGAGCTTTTTCTCCAGATCGACCGGGTGTTTCAGATACATTTTCATGACCTGTAACAAATAACTGGGGTCGTCGCGCCAGCGTGGAATACTTAATTCAAACTCCTGACGGCCTCGGGCGCCAAATTCGAGCAAAAAGGCTTCAAAGGGCCCCTGCCAGAATGGTTGTCCCAGCGGGTGTGCGGGGAGGATGCTTACCAGTTCTTCAGCCTCAAATCGCTCAAATACGGCTTTTAGTTCAGGGTTACCTTCAACCTGTTCGACGAGATCCAGGATCCCCCGTGTCACTTCTATGGTCCGCAGATTGTTCATCGAGGCTTTGATGCGATTCTGAAGCCCTTCGCCTTGATCTTTGAAGTGTTCTTCACAGGTTTCGGCCAGCGCATCGTACAGTGCAAATGACTGTAAAAAGAAAGGCATGTAGGCGGCACAGGAGTCTAAAAAGTAGTTGTCGATACGGGTCAGCTCTTGGTCCAGCTCACTGAGTGACATACTGGGCAGATCCAGGGCCAAAAAGCGCTTCGTTTCGCTTTCGCGCAGCGCAATCATCTCATCCACAATTTTACCGGCATTACGCATATTGTGAACTTGCTGTTTTAACCAGTGCCAGGCACTTTTCGCATAATCCCAGCCTTCTACACCTGGCCCATAAGGGTTACGGTAGTTGCTGAAATCGATATCTGACGTGGCATAGCGAGTGGTGAACTTCATCTCATCCCGGGTGGGAGGACACTGGCGCAGCATGTGCGCGGAGCCGGAGATATTCAGATATACCTGACCCTGAATGTAGCCCATGTAAACTTGCCAGTCGCTGATATCAGCCAAACCCATAGTTTTGATGGCCGGACCATGAATGTGCTTTTGATAGAACTCACAAAATGACAAGCCGAGTGGGGTCATGAGCCCGGTGACGATTTCACCGGTGTCCATACGAGAAAAGAATGCCCCGTCTTTAACACGCTGGTCTTGTTCCCAGGGGTTCGCATAAATAGGTTCTGCTTTACTCGCCTGAGTGGTGACCGGGCGCGCCTGGAGTAGCCAGATCTTGTCGTCCTTCAGGGCCCACTCAATGTCCAGTTCGGTCTGATAGAGTGCCTGTGCCTGTTTAGCTAAAGTGAGCAATTGTGCGAGCTGAGCTTCGTTCAGACTGGCTGACTGCTGTTGCGCCTGTGGGGTATTCAGTAAGGTGACCTGACCTTGTGCGTTGCGCTGACAATACTGGGGCTTAACACGGATCTCCTGTTGCAGCAGTTCTCCGCTGTTTTTGTCGAGAATAAAGCTGTCGGTGCTCACTTGCCCGGATACCACCCCTTCGCCCAGGCCCCAGCAGCTATCTATGACCACTTTATTGGTATCGCCACTGAGCGGGTCCTGAGTGAACATGACGCCGGCTGCATCGGCATCCACCATGGTTTGCAGCACCACGGCAATGGCGGTATCTGCTGCACTGCTGTTGCGATATCCGGCTGCACGTTCTGCCCACAAGGAAGCCCAGCATGCGCGCACTTTTTCCATCACACTGTCATTGCCCTGCACATGCAGGTAGGTTTCGTACTGACCAGCAAAACTCTGGCTCTGACCATCTTCGTCCAGGGCGGACGAACGAACGGCTATTTGGGCATTGTCACCCAGCCCCTGATAGGCTGATGCAATCGCGGTACGTAGCTGCTCAGGAATATCGGCACTGAGGATAGTATCTCGCACTTTATCCAGCTCAGGCGCACTGAGCAAGTCATCCGGCAATGCAGTGTTAACAAAGGTCTGATAGGCCTCTGCAGTAATGCAAAAAGCGGGTGGGACGGGCAGACCTGCACGGATCAAGTGATTCAGTGAGTGGCCTTTGCCGCCTAAGTGACCTAGTTCCAGTTGTTCGTTGCCACTGAGGGCGACGACGAGTGATTGGCTCATGATACCGTCTCCTTATTACGCGAAATGGCGGTTGTTTCCGTATGTTGTAATGCGCGTTTAATTTGTGTCGCAGCCTGTTTGCCGGCAAAGATGGCACTCTCAAGGTTACCGATCCCAACGCTGTCCTGGTTGGCAAAGTGCACGCTAAAATGTGGTTGTGAGGCACTTTGAAATAAGCCGCTGGCTTGTTGTCCAATGACCGAAGTGATCAAGGCGTCAGGCCAGTACCAGATCTGAATGTCTTCGACGATGCGAGGATCAACGCCAATATTGTTTAACATCAGTGAGACTTCGCGGTATGTCTGCTGCTGCAATCCTGTAAAGTCGTTTTCTGCCGTGCGTCCTTGACGTTGCTCACGTGTTGTTGGTTTGAGTAAGGTCAGCACACCGCCTTCACTGTGGTTATCGCTGTCCATCCAGTTTGCGACCAGACAGGTGCCTGTTTTGCACCAGGCATACGGTTGCTCCTGGCGCTCAGGTTCAATTAGATAACCGCCAAAGGAATGGCTGAGTACCGGGCGCGATAACAGTGCATTGGCGAGATAATAATCTTCGTGACGAATGGCTTTGATGGCCTTGAGCTGGGTTTCGGGTAGCGTTGGTAGCCAGTCTGTCACGTGATGCTTGGGCGCGGCCCAAATCAGCTTTTTGGCTTTGACCGAAATATTATGGTGTTGCACTTTGGCGGTCAGTTGTACGCTCGCTTCGGTATTGTCCAGGTTATTTAGCACCACGTCGCTTAGCAGTGTGATATTGGTTTGTTTGCTCAGGTGGGCAACTAATGCTTCGCTGATATGGCCATTACCGCCTGGCAGGGTAACCAAATTGCCACGCAGGTAACCAACAAGAAAGTGCAGGCCTACGTAGGCCGAAACTTCATGGATATCCAGGCACTCCACTCTGAGCGTGGTGGTTACCGCATTCTCAACCAGCTTGCCGAGTTTGCGAGGCGGTTGTAAATGCGTTGGGAATGACGCGGTTTTTTCCGGCTCGAACAGATAACTGTATAAAGAAAGGTTGTCCAGCTGTACCATTTCTTCTTTTTTCCAGCCACTTTGTTCATGCCAGGGCACCTGTGGGAAGCGCTCCGTTGTGGCAGCAAACCCGTCAAGAAACTGGTACAGATCAGCGAAGATAGGATCGCCCAACTGCTTGGCGGCGACAACATAAGGCTTACCAATTAAGGCGTTCAGCAGTAGCTGGCCTGTTAATCCCCATACGGATGGCTTAAGCAGGTAACTGGGAAATTTTATAAAGCCTAAAGTGATCTCATTGAGACACTTGAGCAGTAAAATAGTATCGAAGAAAACTAAGGTATCTTCGGCATTGGTTTTAAATTTATTTTGCAGGCCCAGTTTAGACAGTAACTGATCCATATCTGAACCAGGTATGGGCTGTTGAAAACACACCCCGGCAATGGGATGTGATAGTGAGCGATGACTGTTGCAGCGCGCATTGCCGCCGAAGGTGGGGCTTTTTTCCAGTACCAGTACACGCTCCGTGGTAAATTCGCTGGCAGCGGTCAGGCCTGAGACACCTGCACCTATGATGATCACGTCATACTCATCTGCCAACTTAGGTTTGTCGGGTGACTTTGCTTGCGCTTTGGGTTTGGCAAAATCCTGGCTGGCAAAGACACGTTTAGAACCCGTACGGCGAAATTGCTGACGTAACATCGCCAGTGCGGCAATAATAAAAATGGCATCCAGCGGGATCACTTGTGGCTGAGAGCGGTGCAGTATGGTGAT
This sequence comes from Pseudoalteromonas ardens, assembly GCF_030125445.1. NCBI lineage: Bacteria > Pseudomonadati > Pseudomonadota > Gammaproteobacteria > Alteromonadales > Pseudoalteromonadaceae > Pseudoalteromonas > Pseudoalteromonas ardens. The sequence continues at coordinate 1,098,432 of NZ_JASJUV010000002.1, read as the reverse complement.
AAAGACAGCCATCATGGCAAGCTGGCCGTAGATCACAAAGCGCGTCCAGCGAGGGTTGAGCCATAACACCAGACCTGAACCAAATAATGCGACTGCAACAACGACATTGGTGATTTCGCCATGCTGCGCGAGCAGATTGCTGAGTCCCGCATACCAAGTGCCCTGATTGGCCGCGGCTGCCTGACGCAGAATGTCGGGGACATTTTCTAATTGTGGAAATGCTTTGGCCAGTCCGGCCAGCATATAAAGTACTGCAAAGATCCGTTGAACTAGCATGTTCAGGCTCCTCTTAAGCCAAGTTTTCGGGCGATGATCTCGCGTTGAATATCATTGGTGCCGGAGAAAATACGGCTGGGCAGCGTATCTAGGAGCACCTGGACAATGCCCATATCAGCATCGATTGCAGCGCCACCAAAAGTGGCAATGGCATCCAGTGAAGACTGGACGGCGTAATCCGAAATCAACAGCTTGCTCATAGCAATGTCAATCTCAGCATCTTGTCCCTGGTCGTATTTCCAGCCGGCGCGATAGAGCATCAGGCGACACTGTTCAAGGCGCAGTTTGATGTCAATAATTCGGTTAGATACGGACTGAAAATGACCGATTTTTTTACCAAACTGTTTGCGCTCAGTGGCATAGCTCAGTGTGCTCTCAAGTAACCTGTCCAGAGCACCGACAAACAGGGCAAACAAACAACCTTTCTCCCAGATCATAGAGTCATGAAAGATAGCACCGCCGGCCCCTTCAAAGCCGATGCGCTGTGATTCGCTGACAAACACATTGTCAAAAAACACGTCCCCCATCGGGCAGCTGGCCAGACAGTCTTTGGATTGACTGGCACCGGTTGATAGCCCAGGCGTGTCTTTGGGAATGATGAAGGCGGAAACCCCCATAAAGCCGTGATCGGGGTTGGTTCGTGCGTAGGCGACGAATACGTCGGCAACGGGCGCATTGGTGATATAGGTTTTCTGACCATTAAGCCGGTAACCACCCGCCTCTTTGACGGCGGTCGTTTTCATACTGTAGATATCTGAACCTGCACCGGGCTCGGTAGCCGCATTGGCTGCAATTAATTTCCCCGCAACCAGCGGTTCAAGAAAGTCCCGCTTTAATTGGTCACTTGCGAAACGTGCAAGAGGCATCACGCAGGCAAACAGATGAGCACACAGCGAGAATGATAATCCGAGATCGCGGCTGCCTTTGCCCAGTGCCTCTACCATTAGCATGGTGTTGAGTGCCCCCAGATCTGCACCGCCATAGGCTTCGTCTACTGCCAGGCCAGTGAAGCCAAATTGAGCTGCCTGCTGCCAAAGCTCAGGAGCGAAGTGATGATTGCGCTGACGCTGGTGCGCATCCTTGTCGAGCACCTCAGAAGCAAAGCGAAGCGCGGAATCGTATAACTCGGTTTGATAGTCGGAAAGCTTAAAATCCATAATATTGCACTTTGAGTTGGTTGAAATACTGCTTTTGCATTAAACGCTATTATGGAGACTTGTTAATGTACCTGTCAATCCTGTTAACTTGTGTTTTTTAAATGTTTTATTTAAGTTTTAATTTTGTGGTTCACATTTTCTACATGGTTTTATGGTAAATGGTTCAACAATATGTTTTTTAAGGTTATTTTCTAAATGTGTTATCTGTGTTTATAACAGGGTCAGACCTGGGTTGTAAACTTTTATTGTTAAATTATTGTTTGTTTTGTACTTTTTTAACTGTGGTGCCAATAGTGAAACGAGTGAAATTTGCTCAGTAGGGCTATTCTGGGCTTTGAGTTTGTACAAAGGTGGTAGGCTGATTTTTTGTCATCGTGATTGGCAAGATAGTCGGTAGATAATAATTTTCGGGTGTCAGCCATTGACTTTGGTATTTGGCATGATACAAAGGTTATTCATTAACAAATAAGAAGAAATTCATGACTCTGATGACCGTGTCTACATCGCTCACTACCTGGCTGAATAATTTGGCCTGTGTATGGCGTGTTGTCTGCGGTTTGTAGGGGTCACTTACTAACCGCGGCAGTATCAGCGGTTAGTCATCATTGTGTATTTCCAGCCTCTTGTACTGCCCCGAATTGGGGAGTTCATTATGCCAGTTCAGGCATCTTACATTCTGGTTATCATCATCTGGTCCACGACGCCGTTGGGCATTGTGATCAGCAGCGCGGGTATGTCACCAACACTGAGTGTTTTCTTGCGCATGGCCATCGCCCTGGCGCTGTGTTGTATCATCGTGTTGATTGGTCGTTACCGGGTTCCCGTATCCAGGCAGGCCTGGGCATTATATAGCTACTCAAGCTTGGGTATTTTTGGCGGTATGTTATTAAGTTACCTCGCCGCACAAACTGTACCATCGGGTGTGATCTCCCTGATATTTGGCCTTGCGCCTGTGCTATCCGGCTTGCTGGCACAGCGACTACTGAGAGAGGCCCGTTTTAGCATTATTAAGTGGTTTGGGTTAGCTTTGTCTTTGGTTGGTTTGTATCTTGTCTGCATGTCACAACTCAATGAGTTGGCCCTGGCACCCCAAGGTTTGATATATGTGCTTGGGGCCGTGAGTTGTTTTAGTCTCAGTGGTGTGATGATAAAACGCGTGCAATTGGCGATCCATCCGCTGGCTTCTACCTTTGGCGCACTGTTACTGGTAACACCTATGTTCGGTTTGGTGTGGTGGTTCAGCGACGGTCAATTGAATTCGCAAAGCTGGCAAGTTAGCGCCGTGTTGGCCACTGTGTACCTGAGTGTCTTTGGTTCTTTGGTTGGGTTTATCGCTTATTTTCATGTGTTGCAGAAACTCAAAGCCAGCACGGTTGCGTTAACCACCTTGATCACACCGGGATTTGCCATGCTGTTAGGTGCCTGGATCAACAATGAGCAGATCACGCTGACTTTACTGGTTGGGGCATTCGTGATCATGGTAAGTCTGGCCGTGTTTCAGTTTGGTGAAAGCGGCTGGACAAGCCTGACGAATAAGCTAAGAAGGCAATTGTTATAAATCGTTACATTGGAGTACTGATCCGAGGTTGGGAACATGTTAAGCTTGTTGAACTAACACCAGGGACATGTCGTTGATCTGATGGTCATGTGCTCCCTGTAATGTGACAATTATTATAATTATAAAGCTGAAGGACGATGAAGTTAACATTCCAAGATTTCGAGTTTGACTGCCAGAATCTGGCATTGTCAAAACAAGGTCGAAAAATAAGTATTAAAGAAAAGCCAGCCATGTTACTGGGGTTGTTTTTGTCTGATCCACAGAAGATCTATAGTAAAGCTGAGATCCTTGAGCATGTATGGCCAGGCAGAACAGTCACTGAGCAAGTGGTATTCCAGAATATTGGTCACTTGCGGGCCTTGTTTGGGGATGACGCGATTAAGACTTTCTCCAAGAAAGGTTATCAGTGGCAACTGCCAGTGCAGCCATCCGAGCCTGTTGAAGCCCAACCCGAAGCAGAGCAACAGCAAGCTCAACCTGTTGCAGCTCCGAGTGCGACAAGCACCGAACAGGTATCAGAAGAAGCGCAGAGCTTGCCCTGGAAATGGTTAGCGCCTTTGGCTGCTTTGATTATCGGTGCTGGTGTTCTTGCCTTGATGGTTTAAGCCAGTCTTACGCTGTTACCTTCGATAATAAGCGCTGCATGGTGACGTTTCATGCTGGTGGGGCTTGTTTATTAAAGCCTGAAAGTGTGCTGTTGCCAGGTTGATAAGACTGCATCTTAGCTCGCAGCTGGTGAAGTTGATTGCTGGCGGCTCGTATTCGATGAAGTATTTATTGGTTGTTAATGTTGTATTAACTTTTTACTCTTTATATTGATGTTTAAACCGGATGTTCAGCAATTTATTGTGATTATCAGGTCAAAAAGGCCCGGTCTTGACAATAAGTTTGGGTTATTTTGAATTGAAGGAACGTCACTAAGGAGTGCTTTTGACAACCATCGCTTACCATCATGACTCAAAAACTATCTGCACAGACAGTCTCACTTCGACCAGCCAAACTATTGTGTCCTGGGCAACACGTAAGTGCCGACGCGTAGAAGACGGCTTTGTGTTTGCATCGGGCAATTGTGCCGAAATTGAACATTTGTTGACTCACTGGCATGATAATCAATTTGATAAAGTTACCTGTACCTTCTTGTTCGTTGATGATGAAGGTGCCGTGTTTTTTGGTGAGATCCGCCATGGTCGCCGTTTTCTGGAGCCTTTGTCGTTAAACTGGGCAATTGGCAGTGGCGCCAACTGGGCTATCGCCGCCATGGACTTTGGCCGCTCGGCATTTGAGGCCGTGGAGTATGCCTGCCTGCGGGACAAGTCCAGTGGGGGCACGGTCATGACTTACCGCCATGATGAACGAGCTCTTTGGGTGCGTACGCCAATCAAGCCTAATTCATCGATGATAGTGAACTCACTGACACCTGGTAGTAACTGGCGATGAGCGTGAGACGATGCTTATTGCCTGACAGTCCTGCCATGTTTGCGCCATTCAGGTGAGCCATTACTTTAGTCAGATTATCATTGTTTACCCCGTTTAAGGTGCGCAGGGCCTCACATAATGCCAGCCAGGCAGTCAGCTCATGCTGGGGGAGCGCGTTGTGCTGTGGGTTGAAACTCAAATAGACTTCTAGTGCATTGAATCCCTGATGATTGCGTATGACTAATGCTTCGGCCAAAGACTCATTGCGCTCAAATAAGAGCAAAGAGCGAATGTAATTAAACGGCGGCAGCGGGTTAGCGGGATTGGCAAACAGGCAGTGCAAAAATGTATTGCCCTGATGGTTAGTTACGTTAAATGCACTCGCAGCCTGCAGTGCAGGCATAAAAAAGTCGACCCGCTCAGTGGTATTGATCCCCGCAATCACACCCGCAGGCAGGCCATGCTGACTGATACAGTGGGCTGCGATATTTTGGTAATGTTCGTAGTTTGATGAGTGGCTGCTGGCTGCTTCAAAGCAGTGTCTGAGCTGCGCTGTGCGTTGTGTGTCAGTGGCTTGCTCATAGCATTGTTTAATGCGTTCCAGGTTATGGCTACGTATCGCCTGGATCATGTCCGTTACTGCAACAGTGATATCTGGAGATGTGTGCCCTTTGCTCGTGTGCGTTGCCATAAATATTACCTTTATTAACAGAGCTTTCAGTATGCCACATACTCATAGTGTGTATAGATATGACAGTGATATTGTTTGCCTGTTACGTCTTTTGCTGTGCCAAGTGAAACACAAAATAGTCGATGACGAGCTAAAAATAAACGGTACAATGAGTAAATTAATCATACAGGAATGACTTTAATGAAGGATCTGACTCAGGGGAAAATTGTTACACACCTTATTACTATGGCCGTTCCGATGGCGATTGGCATGTTTATCCAGACGTTGTATTTTCTGGTTGACCTGTATTTTGTTGGTGCGCTGGGGGCAACGGCGCTGGCAGGCGTGAGTAATGCGGGCAGTGTGTTCTTTTTTATTATGGCCCTGACTCAGGTTTTAAATATTGGGTGTGGTACTTTAGTGGCCCATGCGGTTGGCAGAAAGGATCGCGCTGAGGCCAACGCTTTATTCCATCAGAGTATGTTGATTGCGGTGTTTTGCACGGTGGCGTTTGGCGTACTTGGCTATGTATTTGGGCATTTGTTTTTTGAGTTTATGGCACCTGATGCCGCAACTCGCCAAGCAGCAACGGACTATTTTTACTGGTTTCTGCCTGCTTTATTACTGCAGTTTGGGCTTACCGTTATGGCGGCTGCACTGCGCGGAGCGGGTGTTGTTAAGCCCGTTATGTTGATTTCGATGTTGGCGGTGGTCCTGAATATTATTTTGTCGCCCATTTTGATATCCGGCTGGGGTACAGGCAATGCCCTGGGTGTGACAGGAGCAGGGTTGGCCAGTTCTCTGTCTGCGTTCGCTGCTATGGTGATGACACTGTGGTACTTCATCAGAAAAGTCGATTACCTTACTTTGCCAAATATGGCGCTGCGCCCTGATCGCAAGCGGATCCTCCAGGTTATTAATCTGGGGTTACCGTCAGGCGGCGAGTTTTTACTGACTTTCATGTACATGTCAGTGATTTACTGGGCCCTCAGTCAGTTTGCCGCAAGCGCTCAGGCAGGGTTTGGATTGGGTGTCCGGATCATGCAAGTACTTTTCTTGCCCGTTATGGCTGTTGCATTTGCTGCTCCTGCAATCGCTGCTCAAAACTATGCTGCCGGTAAATATGACCGGGTACAGCAAACCTACCGCTATACCAGTTTATTGACCTGTGCATTGATGGCCATACTTACCCTGGCATGTTTGATTAATGCAAGTTGGTTTTTCGCTCCATTCAGCGATGAGCCTCAGGTCATTTTGGTTGCCGCGACGTTTTTGGGATATGTCTGTTTGAATTTTGTTCCTGCGGGTTACACCTTTACGGCCTCGGGTATGTTTCAGGCGTTGGGCAATACCTGGCCCGCGTTATACAGCACCGCCAGTCGATTTGTGTTGTTTGCAGCGCCAGTTGTCTGGCTGGCAGGGCAGCAAGACTTTGAAATCGAACAGGTCTGGATATTCTCCGTTACGACGGTGTATTGTCAGGCCGTGATCAGCTATTTGCTGTTGCGTCGAGAAATGCATAAAAAATTGGTGCTGAGCGAAGCTGAAATAATGCCACCGGCTGTGCGCAGTTAAGCGTTTAGAGGCATTAGCATAAACACCTCTGCTTGGACTATCCTTAAGGTGCAGTCAATGAATTGATGGTCACCGAGGCTCAGGAGACAGGTATGCATAAAGGTGAGGTGGATTATGGAGAGCGACATCCAAAAGTAATCATGATTTGTGATGACGCGCACGAAATGGTGGGTGTTTGCAAAGTTATCAGCTCTCAGGTTACGGCGTTCAGAACGTTGGAGGGCACACACGACGCCCATAAAGTGATCCAAGCAGGCAAACCGCCTGTGCTTATTTTTGCTATGCTGCACGTTAAGGCGAGCATCGAGTCATACAGTGCTTTGGCGCGCAGGGGCGTGCTAGATTACCCGCATAAGAGTATCTTGTTATGCGAAAATAAAGAATCGGGGGTCGCCTTTCGCTGCTGCATCAAAGACATATTTAATGACTACTTTGTCTTTAAACCTATGTATGAAAATTATCGGCTCCGGATGATTTTACACAATATCTTGCAACAAGCCGAAGATACTCAGCAGATCACTGAACTAAAAGAAGAGCACTTTGGCCGAATAGATAACGGGCTGAAACAATTGATTGATCAGGCGTCTAACTATCGGGTTAACACAGAGCAGTCTTTCCAGCAAGCCAGAGCATCATTAAACGAAGCGCAAGAAGACGATGAAATAAAAGCGCAAATGTTACAGCAGCTAAAAGAAAAACATGTCTTGCCTTTACTGGACATGTTGCAGCAACAGTTGATCAAAGACATTCAACAGATCACTCAGCAACTCAATGACAGTCACTTTACCCTTAATGAGCTTGTCGACATGTTCAGTGGCTCACAGGCATCGGTATTTTCGTCGGTTCTGGACCACGGTGGTGCGCACAAAGAAGCGCTAGAACATGCTGAGCAGGCCAGTGTTGAGCACGAGCCAGAATCACATGAGCATCAGGTACATGAGTCCGGTGCACGGCCTCTCGGTTCTGAGAGTCATCATGACGACCACTCAGATCATGGCCATGGCTTCGATGCTGCGCATGCCTTCGATACTACGCAGGTGTCTGAGCCTGTGATGCCCAGAGATAAACGGATCATGATAGTTGAAGACAATGAAATCTATCGCGAGATGATCTCAGGTATACTGCGTGAACAGGGTTTTTCGGTCGATGGCATGGAAAACGGACTGGCCGCAATTAAAGAGCTGAGAAAGCATCGCTACGATATGATTTTCATGGACTTATTTATGCCGGGCCTGGATGGTTATAATACCACAAAAAATGTCCGGGCAATTGAACATTGCCGTGGCATACCCATTGTGGCGCTTACCAGTAACCGCAACAAAGACCTGATCCGGAAATGGGCTTCTCTGGGTCTTGGAGGCTATATTGTGAAGCCATCAACAAAGCGCAGTATTCTGGATGCGGTAAACAAGCTGTTAGGCACGGAATGTGCCTGATCCTCTGTCAGGTATCAATTGCGATTGTCGTGTTGTGTGATCAGGGTTAATTAATCAGCGCGTTAAGGGCTTTAACTTCCTGCGCTATATTGATCAACAGCGAGCGACAATGTTGACGGTCGGCTGACAGGGCTGCCTCTTCGAGCTGAGCCAGGTATTCACTGCACCGCTCTGCGCCTATGGCCCGGGCAGATGTTTTAAGAAAATGCGCATGTTCCTTTAGCTCTGGATAAGCCGCGTTGCTATAGGCGCTTAAAAATAGCTTGCAACTGGATTCTGCCTGAGTGACAAAATCGCGCTGAAACTTTTCTATGGTGGGCAAGTCTTCGCCAATTAAATCTATCAGTGTTTGTTGATTCAGTCTGGTTAGCTGTGCGTTGTTACTTTCCATACCATTTCTCTATGACGGTTTTAAAACGTTCGAGCTGAACGGGTTTGCCAATGCAATCGTTAATGCCGTATAAGTGGCAGTTTTCTAATTCATTTTTTATCGCTGCGCCAGTCACTGCCACAATTGGAATGGCCTTGAGCGCCAGCTGCTTTTCGGTCTGGCGAATACGCTTCGCCATCTCATATCCGTCAACAACTGGCATGTGGCAATCGGTGAGGATCAATTTGTAATCATCCTGACGCCAGCTTTCAAACCCCTGTTGGCCGTTTTCTGCGAGTGTGCAGGTGTAGCCTAACTTCGCTAGCTGTTTGACCATTAAGTTTTGATTAAAAGTGTTGTCTTCAACCAGCAGAATACCCGGGCGAAGGTCCGTTACCGTACCAGGTTCGTCAGTACCTGCATGTGTGCTACTGGGAACCGCTGGCAGGGGAACATTCGAAACAGGTTGTTGATCTGCTGTATAGGTGAGGAGATGCATCGCCTGACGCGTGATGCCATAACGAGTTGTCAGGTCGATATTCAGAAACGTTGCGTCTGGTAGCAAGTTTTTCAGTTGTTCGGTAAAACCACTTTGGTGGCAGATTAATACCCGGTGTGTTTTAAGTGTTTCCTGATAGTCACTTAATTGCGCAAGGTTCTGTTCTGAAAGAATAAAGCAACATATTAATGCCTTGTCCGAATCAGGAGGAGGAAGTTGTTCTAAGTCCGCCTGGTGCATGTGTAACGCTAATCCTTCCAGTACTGAGTATGGATATGACTCTGACGGATTAAGGTGAGCGGGCGTGATATAAATGTCCTGGAATAAAGCGGTGTCGCAGTGATGTGAGAATCGGTGGATCGGAATACTGACTCTGAAAATACTGCCGCGATCCACTTTACTTTTTAGTCCTATGCGTCCGCCCATCAGGGTGATGATTTGCCTCGAAATGGCCAGCCCCAGGCCTGTTCCACCATACACCCGAGTGGTCGATTTATCGGCCTGGGTAAAGGGGTGAAAGAGCTTTCTCTGGGTCTTTTCATCAATACCGATACCATTGTCTTTCACTAAAATACAGAGCTCGCCCTGACTGTGACTTTGGATCTGCCAATCCACTTCAATGACGACATTACCACTGCCTTTGGCCGGGGGACCACTGAACTTAATGGCATTGCTGAGTAGGTTGAAGAGTACCTGACGGATCCGGTTTTCGTCGCAGTAAAGCATAGTGGGCAACTGCTGTGACTCAATGACCTTGAGACTGACATGGCGCTTTTCAGCATTGGAGGCAAAGGTCAGCAGTACATTATGCAGCGTTTTTGAAATATCAAATTCCCTAAACTCTAACTCTAACTTGCCTGCTTCTATTTTATTGATATCCAGAATATCATTCAGAATGTCGACCAGATTCTTAGCTGAGACGGATGCGGTTTCGAGCAGCTCCATCTCTTCAGGATCATGCTTTTGCAGTGAGAGCAGCTCTAGTGAGCCGATTATGGCATTCATTGGTGTTCTCAGCTCATGGCTCATCATCGCCAAAAAGTCAGACTTGGCCCGGCTTGCGCGCTCAGCTTTAGTAACAGCACATTTCAGATCTGATGTGCGGGCTTTGACGCGCGTTTCCAGCTCGGCATTTAATTTGGATAGCTCCATGTTGGCACGATACACTTCGGATTGATCGACACAGACACCGTCAAGGCGATAGTTGTTACCATAATCATCCTGAGCAACCACACCTTTGGCGAATATGTGCAGCTCCTCGTTACTAGGCAGGGTAGCCCGAAATACCTGTTCAAAATCATTGCCGCTTTCAAGGGCTTCTTTGAGTCCATTGGAGACACGTTCACGGTCTTGCGGGTGAATGCGTTCAAGCCACTTTTCATAGCGTCCGGTATCTTGTGCTGCCAAATCAAAAATGGAACTGGTTTGTGGGTCCCAGTCCCAATACCACTGAGCGTTTTTTCTGAGCACACTCCAGGTACCGACTTTACCAGCTTCCAGTGCAATACGACGGCTTTCATGGGCGCTGTTAAGGTGGATGAGCATCTGTTTTTCCTGGGTGCATTCACGCAAGGTACCAAATAAGCTCAGATGAGCACCACAGCCGTGGCGCTGGTCGCCACTGAGTTCAAACCAGTGTGGCACAGCGTCTATTAATACACGAAATTCAAATTTTAGCCGGACGTTAGACTGAATATGCTCCTCAATGAAACTCAGTGCCAGTGGACGGTCATCTTCATAAATCAAATTGGTAAAATCATGCCAGTCGGTTAATGAGGGGCAGTGTAGTAGTGCGCAAAAAGTCTGAGAAAAGTAAGGGTTTTCGAAGGTGGTATCAACCTGCCATACCCCAATGTCACTACATTGTAGTGCCAGTTCAGCCAGCTCACCGAGATGTGGCAGGTGTTGATGGCTGATTGGATTAATGATCAGGCAGGTATCAGCGCTGAGGTGGTTACTGACAATAATATTGAGTCGTATGCCTGAGGGTAAGATGGCCAGCGCAGAGCTGCCCGCTGTCTGGCTGAGAAAGTCACTGTCCGCTTCGCCGGGTTCTGCAATTTGGCACAGATCAAAAAAGCAAACAGGTTGCGCTTTGTGATTGCCCAATTGCAGGAGTGTCTCCGCAGCCTGGTTGAAATCAATTACTTGCCATTGGCTGTTTACGGTAAGTATCGCGAGATCCAAGCTCTGGATATCCATGTCTTTTCCCTGCCTGACTATGCCTAACTTTATTATTGTACAATTTGCGACGATTGGGGAAAAATTGACTCAGATAATGTGTCTAAGTGTTAGTGTGCGTGCTCGGGAGTATCTCGCAGAAGCCATGTTAATAAAGTGCCGCATAGGGAGTGGACTTTTTGATGTCTGCGGCCTGATATTGGCCCCCGCATCCGGAGGCCAATGCTTACATAACTTAGAACTTGCTGGCAGGTGGCCACTGTGAGTTCGCGATTTCGTCTTCCCCGACGGCGCTGTTAGCTTCAAGGCTGATAGAGTGAGGTGTATCTGTTTTGGGAATGGTTACTTCTACAACATAATTGTTGTGTGTATCGGTTCTGATCTCTTCCATCACAGCCATTAACTCACTCAGGTTATTCACTCGCCGTCCTTCACCACCAAATGCCTGGGTAATATTGGCAATTTTCCAGGCTGGTAAATCATTGTAGCTGTAGACAGTGTCGAGCAGCTTGTCCTGATAATCAACCGGCGGTGTTCTGAAAGGGTTAGGGTTGACCAGGTATTGCTCGATACCATAAATACCGTTTGCCAATACAAACACGACGGTATTTTGTCCATAAGCATGTTGGTCAGCAACGGCTTGGCAAGTTTCATGAAAAGCGCCATCACCAACGACAACAACCGCACGTTTATCCGGGAAGGCGCATTTAATTCCCGTGCCGGCAGGTACAGAGTAGCCGATGGACAGCCAGGCAGCCTGAGCAACAAAGCCATCTTGCGCTGGTATTTTTACACTTTGTGCGCCAATCAGCGGGAAGCCCGCATCTACGACCAGAACATCATCTTCATCAAGCCATTGGCTGAGGGTAGCAAAGAAGCTGTCATAGCCCAGTTGGATATCTGCTGTTGCGCGCTTCAGCAGTGGTTTTTGCATACGCAACCCTCTTAAACTGGCGGGTTGCTGCGTTGCCAGTGCAGTGAACTCCTCAATCAGACACTGTAGGTAATCTTTAAGGGTCGCAGAGGCGTAGTAGTTGGCACCAACGTATACCCCTCCTTGCGCAGCGAGCACAGTGCGGCTGCTGCGAATATCCTGATTACCGGTATCTTTGCCGGTCGTCCAGGCACCAACACCAACTAAAACCCCGTCGTCTCCAACCAGGGAATCTACCTCGGAGGGGCTCATGGTGACACAGCCTTCAAACCAGGGGTGAGTTTCAGCAATAACCGATTTGCTTAAGGCAGAGGTGACAAAGTGAATATGTCCTTCGGGCACCGTATGACTGCGATTTATCACTTCAAGCAATTCCAAGAAGGTATTTTGCAGGCCAAAACGTTGTAGCTCTACGCCTGCCCAAAAAATACTTTTTGGTTGGCTAAGCATCAGCTCTACCGTTGCTTTAGCTGCCTGCTGTGCTTCGCTGACGGTGACGCTGGCTGGATTATTCAGTGCCAGAGGCTGACCAGGTTTGATGCAGTCTGCCCGCCAGACATCCTCACTGACTTCGAAATACACGGGTCGGCGCTCTGACAGCAGAGCCGCCAGGGCTGAATCAATCTGATAAGGTGCCTGATTGGCATTGGTGATACGTTCAGCTGCGACGGTGACTGGTCTGAACATGTGAATATCGACAAATTCATAGCCGGTCGTGTGTGAGTAGAGCAGTCCGGCATTCTTTGAAATCTGATCTTCTTTGTTGGTGGGGGCGCCGTTGATCAAGATCACTGGGACCTGCTCAACGAACGAACCGGCAATGGTGTTGAGCAGGCTGAATGCACCTACGCTATAGGTAACGTACAGAGCACTTGGGCCTTTTAATCGGGCATATGCATCTGCTGCAAACCCGGCACAAATTTCATTGGCATTGCCGTTAATTCTAATCGGTGAGTGACTGTCAGCCAGTATAGTGTCTAGTAAAGCCGCGGTATAGTTGCCGGCGACACCAAACATTTGGTCGACGCCAATTTCCTCTAGTCGTGCTTTGAAATAGTCCGCGACTGTAAAATGGTGCGTTATTTGAGTCATTGATTCTCTCCTGGGCAAGCTTGGCAGGTGTCTCCTGCCTGTAGGTAGTGAGGGCACCCGAAACAGGTGCCCAATGCAGGATCATTTAAGGTCGAAGTAGCTGAGGTTCACACCCAGCACGTTTTCGACCTCTGATGGCTTCTCAATCGGAGCGCTACCCGTTGAGAAGTTTGGCTCAATATATTGATTGATAAGCTTGCTGGCGTTTTCTTCATAGGCAACTTTAATGGCTTCAGATGAGCTGATGTGTGTCGTCTGCTCATACACTTCGCTCAGCGGCTGGAGTCCGAATCCTTGTTTGAGTGCGAGATCGGTAGAGCGTAATGCACCCTCTACCCACCCCTGGTAATCAGAAAAGGCTTCACCACAAGTAAACAGGTTTGGCAGGGGCTCTGTGAGTTCAGCCATCACCTGCTTGTCATCGGCACCCACCGCCCACTGGTGTACACCAAAGCCAAATTGTTGGCTTGGCGGCACATCAAAACGGACGCTACCTTGCCAGATCCGCGCACTGGTCAGGATTGGCTCTGGGACGTAGTGTGTATTGAAAATGTCTTTGAAGAACCGAGTGGCTTGCTCTACCACCGCGGTTGATGCTGGATAGATATCACCCGGTACGTCGGTGACATAGTCGTCCTGATGTGGGTGATGATAGATCTCTCCAATGTTCTGCAGCGCGCTCCAGAAATTAATGTTCAGGTAGTCACAATATATCGTCAATGCAGCGGGGCGCTCGTATTTTTCACTGCTGATATGGTCCAGTTTTGCCTGAGTGCTTTGTGAAGGTTCGGTTTTACGCTCCTGATACATCAGGGCCGCAACCAACTCTTCGTTTACCGCATAAAATGGGTATACCGAGCCGGTCGGTAAATCGGCAAAGTTAGGTCCAAACTCGACGGCAGGACGTCCGGTGGTGCCGCGTCCCCACCAGGCAGTGTCGTAATAGAGGTTAATCTTCAACAGTGGCTGGTTTGAGGTGGATTGCAACGTGTTCCACAGTTGTTCTGAGCGCTCTTTATCCAGCGTGTTAAACGCGTTGGAGCGAACAAAAAGTTTCTCCAGTGCTAATCTGGGCAGGGCAAGAATGACTTTTTCGGCGGTGACTTTACCTTTGTGGCTGCGTCCGTTGTCGTCTGTGTGGAGGTAGTGCAGTTCGTAGTGGTTGTTCTCTTCTACAAAAGAGATTTCTTCAATACTGGTTTGCAGGTGAATGTTGTCAGTGCCTACTTTATCAACTAATGCATTGGGCAATGTGCTGAATCCGTCTTTAAAGGTTTTAAATTGCACACCTGCCGGAAAGTCTTCCAGCAACTGATAAGCCACCCCGGCATTCATCTGTGACAGAAAAGTGCCATTGAAGCCAAGTACACGGTACAGCATGTTTATGCATTCCTGAGAGTAACCCATGGCCGTGTAAAGGTCCCATAACGTCCACTCATTGAGCGTTTTGCCTTGCCATTGGCATTCCAGTCTGAATGCCTGCCAGAATTCCGGGCCCCTTACTTCTGGGCGGGCCTTAAATTGAGGATTAGCCTGAAGAATGCGATTGAAGACCACATTCACAATGTCCTTTGGGTTAACGCCCTGCTCAGATGGTGCCAGATTATAAAGCTCAGACCAAATCTGATAGTTATCTTGCGCTGCGGTGTTAACGCTGAAGCTTTTACCGCGGAAAAATAATCGGTTATCGCCGCCGCTGTTCATGGGAAAAGGCACTATCTGATCCTGGAGGTCAAGGTTAAGGAACAGCGCCATCAAGTCATCCATGCCATCGAATAAAAATCGCATGCCACCTTGTTCTTCTTTTACTGTAATCGTGGGGGGCGTATCACTGCGTTGATTTTTGAATTGAATTAAATCTGAATCCAGTCGACCGCCAGTGCGATTGGAGCGCTCAAAGATTGCCAGGTTGTCACAGCCCGATTCATTTTGCAGCCGCCATGCACTGTATAATCCGGCCATACCAGCTCCTACAATGGCCACTTTCAGATGCTTAGGGAGGCTTTTGTCGCTGATCTCATTGCCAAAAGAATAATGCGTCATAGTAGTTCCTTAATTCGTTATTTACCGTTTTTTGTCACAAACGACGGCAACAATCTTTACGACGACTTCTGTTCAGTTGTGTGGGCTTGTTATCGCTGTCTTTTGGTGAAGGCCTGACAGGCATGAGCCAAAAATAGAGAGCAGCCTTATTACAACGCTGACACCAAAAAGACATAATCCACATAAAATGTAGCACAGGGGTTAATTTTTATATGGTTTGTGTCCAAAAAATCACAGTAATTACACTAGGTCGCTGAATACAAAACAGTTAAATTTGTCACCTCACTAATCCTATCCACGATGTCTGCCTTTAGGGGACTTGAGCCCGTTAAAGAAATATTGCACACTCATGACGGGAACACCGTGCTATTCGGTGCCATTACTGCTTTTGCAAGAGAAGGAACGATGCGTTATCTGCTCAACCAGGTTGAAATAGACTTACTTAAAGGCACCGCAACCACACGCGAAGCATCGCAGGATATTCGAGCTAAGACGTTGGCAGTGCTGAAAATATTGATCCAACATTCAGATCAGGTGGTGACCAAAACACAGCTGCTGGAAACTGTTTGGCAGGGCGTGGTGGTTCAGGAACAAGTGTTGGTTCAGTCTATCCGCGAACTGCGTGAAATTCTGGGCGCAGATTGCATCAAAACACATCCCAGAATCGGTTATCAACTGGTTGTGGCGCCAATCCCCATCCAGGGAGCTAAAGTGACCGGAAAGTGGCGTTTTGCTATGGTGTCAGTCGTGCTTATGCTTATTATCAGCGGATTGTGGCTAACTTGGATGCGCACAGTCAATCAGCCTGAGACTCGATACCCCACCGTTGCGTTTCTGCCGGTAGAGAATGCCATGCTCGATGATGTGCATGCTGCTGTGCCTTTACATGGCCTTGCCTATTTAAGTGAATACACTCAGGCAGAAGGGGGGTTGCCCGTCGTCGCGGCAGAGCATGTGTTAACAACTTTGTCTCACAGTCCCTGGTATTCTAACGATACTGCGCAGATCCGGTTGTCTCGACGCCAGGATGTGTTGCAACTCCAGGAGCGATTGGGGGCGGATTTACTGGTCGAAACTCGCCTCAGTGGCTTTCCTCAAGATATGCAGTTGCAATACACGCTGCACTTTAATCGCGGGGCTGAACAAGGGGTGGTCTTTGCGTCAGGTCCTGAGTTGGCCTATCAGGCATTGATAGCGCGACTCGTGACGCGATACGGCGAACATGACCAGAGATTAGACATACAAAGCAATCTGGATTTCAGTAATGAAGCCTTTGCCCGGGGCTTGCAGATGTATTTATCGCGCAACTATCAGGAAGCGATTGCTTTGTTGCGCTCTGCGCTCAGGCACGCTGCCGATCCCTTAACGGTCAGACGTTATCTTGCCGCAAGTCTGGCAAATAATGGCGATGTAGCGGCAGCGCTATCTCTGCTGCAGCAAAATATTGTGGCGAGGGGCGGTGACGTCGTGACTCGGCGTGAGCGTATGCGTGCCAATCTGATGATGGGTTATTTGCTCATTAACTGGCCTCAACAAACAGATCGTGAGCACGAACTGAGCAGGGCGGAAAAGTACATAGCGACTGCGCGTGAGCAGGCCAGTGATAATTCGGATCATTTGTTTATTGCTTACGCGCTGGAAGAGCTGGGTAAGATAAAACGCATGCAGGGTCGTTATAGCGAGGCTTCTCGTTTATTGCACTCAGCGCTGAGCTATCATCAGCGCTTTGATGCGATTTATGGCCAGACCAATGCATTGATTGAGCTGGCGCGGATCGCAACTGAGCAGGGAGAGGAGCAGGAAGCGACGCATTTGTTTGCACAGGCACATCGGGTGGCTGAGGCCAGTAACGCTGTTCCTAACCAGATTTGGATCTGGCTGGCGCAGGCTGATTTGCTGCGCCAGGCTCGTCAGGTTGAGCAGGCAAATCAGCTTGCATTACGTGCCAAAGCCTTGGCCAAAAGTGCAGATGATCCGGTGTTGATTGAACGTGTTGAGGCCTGGTTTGCCAAAGCTCCCATTTACACGGTTAACTAAAGGCACAGCGCCGTGCTTTTACAGGCTGCAATAGTCATCATACCCAGAGGATGGCACGGTATCTTTTTGACGCACATTCTGTTTGCGTAATTGTTCAACCTGCTTGCCTACCTCATTGACTGCGACAATCTTATCTTTGACGAAGTAAACCCAATCAACATCTTGATAATATTGTCGCATCTCTTTGGAATTGACGATTTTATTAGGGTCAAACCACTGGTTGAAGTTTATCGACATCGCCACTTCCGGGTAAACTTCACTGCCATGTTCCGCGTACAGTTTGCCGTTTATGTAGTATTTCAGCGTGTTATTGCCAACTTGCAACACCAGCGTGTTCCAGCCTTGCAGTGGATTAATGTCGTAGTCATAGGCGTTAACTTTGGTCCAGGGCGTGAGCTGAAAAGTTTCCCAGGAGGTTGCGAACAAGGCATGCCGATCGGTGCCCCATCCTCCATTTGGCAGGTACTCAAAATCCATTTCACTGTAGTTCTTATCCATAGGAGCGGCCAGTGGGCTGATCGCATAAAAAGTCTGGATCACCCCGTCACCATCCGGTCCATATTGGGGTTTATCGGTAAAAAAGACCCGCGCGGCATAAGTCCCTTCAAGGTATTTCCGTTTATGGCATACCTGTACATGGCGGGTATTTTCGGCACTACCATCGGTTTTTGAGGTTAACCGCATGACCCGATTATCCGGGTTATGTGGATCAGCATGGAAGCTCACGCCTTCATGCCACCAGGTCGCATTTTTAATGCCGGGGTGGCCGACATCTGAGCGTAGTTGCCAGCCATTATCTTGTGCTTGCTCAAAACGCGCATAAGTGAAATCGTCAAACATGATTTGGACCGGCTGAGCACCCAGAGGTTGGCTGGTACAGGCAATCAGCATACTGGCACTTAAAACTGAAAAAGAAAAAAAGACGGGGTTTTTCATCGCGTATTCCTTGTTGTTATTGGACAGCAACAGCGTTGACCGAAACAGCAGGATATACCAGTTAAAAACGCTTAAATTGATAAAAGTGTGCTTATTAAAAAATATTAAATCTTTGATTTTGTTAGATTGAATTTAAAAATGAGCCTTAGCTCTTCCTTAAGCAGGCTCATTGGGCTAGTAAGCTGTATTAATTTTGTACCTCAACTTCCTGACCATCGGTCAGTCGCTCTGCGCCGCGTACTGCAACTCTGTCTCCTGCGATAAGCTGATGGCTTGGCTTGGGGGTAATAGCCACTTGCTGGCCCTGACCCTGGCCGACAGTCACGGGGATTTGTGTTGCAGTATTACTGGCATCGATTTTCACTACATGAATACCCTGTTTGCGCAAGATCAGTGCATCACGATTAACTAATAATGCCTGGTCGCTGGCTGCCAGTGGCACGGATACATCTACCAGTTGTCCCACTGCCCAGTGTTGCTGGCTATCTGACTCTTCCGGCTGGTCGAGCATCGCGCGCACTTCAAAGGTTTGCGAGCGCGGATCGGTGGCTGGGATCACGGCACTGACCTGCGCGGTTGTGGTTTGCGGGGCATCTAAATTACCGGCACTCACAGGTAAGGATTGGCCTGTGCGCACATAGCTGAGGTATTTCACGGGGACATACAGGCGTGCCTCAAGCTGGTGGATGTCCACCAGGTTCAGTAATTCATCAGCCCGGCTGACGTCTCGACCGGCGCGATGGTAACGTTTGCTAATGATGCCTGAGAATGGAGCTGTTACCGTTGCCCGGTTGAGTTGATCTTCAATCACTCTGAGCTCAACCTGTGCCAGCGCGATATCTGAGATCACCAAATCATGGGCATTTTGCACTTTGTCTACCTGACTGGCTGCGGCACTGCTGGTTTTAGCCAGTTCAGTCAGGCGTGCGAGTTCTTGTTTCTGAAATCGTAAATTCACTCGGGCGCGTTTGAGCATCTCCAGCTGGCGTGCTTTTTCCAGCTCAAGCGGCAGGGTATCCATTCGTACCAGCACATCACCTTTATCAACTTCCAAACCGGGCTCTGCAACGTAGTGCAATCGGCCAGACACACCGGCCGTGATGACCATATCACGCTTGCCATGCAAGGTCCCGTTGACGGCCAGCTGACTGGTAAGCTGGCCCTGAGATACAGGCTCAACTGTCACAGGCTGGGCTGCGTTAACCAGCTGACTGAAGCTGACGGCACTGGTCAAAAGGACGGTGACCAGAGCGTGTTTATATTGACTTGCAAACATTGTGGACTCCTACTGATTCGCGACCAGATTTAACTGAGGTTTGTTGTTATCGTTATTGACCTTCGAGGTTGGTTGTTTATCCGCACCAAGTTGTAACAGACTGGGCATCAGGACCAGCGTAAACAGGGCACTAATGGCCATGCCGCCGACGATAACCGTAGCCAGGCCACGATAAATCTCTGATCCAACGCCGGGCATCAGCATCAGTGGTAGCATGCCAAACAGGCTGGTCAGCGTACTGAGATAGACTGGTCGGGCGCGCATTAAGACGGCCTGCTCGACGGCATCACGGCGGCTCATACCCTGCGCTTGCGCGTGGCGGGTCTGATCAACCAGCAAAATCGCGTTGTTGACTACCAGGCCCAGCAAGATGATAAAGCCGATCATGGTGAGCAGGTCTAAAGACTGGAAGGCAAACAGGTTGAGCACATAGAGTGCGACAACACCACCGGCAATGGCCAGTGGCATCACGAGCAGCACCAAGGCGCTGTCGCGGACCGATTTAAATAATGCAGTCATCAGTAAAAATAAAATAAACAGAGCGAGGAAGAAGTTGAGGGTCATTTCTTCTATCGCGCTATTCATTTTTTGCGCATTTCCGCCGAGGATCACACCGGCCGTTTCTGGTAATTGTGCTTTGATCTTAGGCATTACTTGCTCGGTCAGGATTGCCTGTGCTTGCTGCAGGCTCATCTCTGCAGGTGGCGTGACTATGATGCTGACTGTGCGACGGCCATTGATCCTTTGGAGCTGGCTGGGCCCCACGGTACGGGTGACCTGGGCAAGCTCGCCCAGTGTCTGGATCCCGGCATCTGGCGTGAACACAGGCAAAGCTTTAAGCTCTTCCGGTGTTTGCCACGTCTGACCACGTAAAATAACGTTCATCCGCTCGTTGCCGTTAAAGTATTCATTGATAAATAATCCACCGGTAAACGCTTGTACTGCCTGCGAGACATCCTGACGAGTCAGCCCAGCCTGAGTAATACGGCGGTCATTGGGATGCAGCCTGAGCTCCGGCTCTGCCATATCCAGACGAGGCTGAGGGCGTGCTGTGGCGTCAGGCATTGCAGTTTGCACCGCTTGCAGGGCAACTTCTGCCCCGGCAACCAGGTCGTCCATATTTGGCCCGGTGAGTTCAATGTTGATATCGCGACCGTCACCGCCGTTGGCAATGTTGATCATCGATCCCCGGAAAAAGAACACCTGAGTATCTGGCAAGTCAACAAAGATTTCTTCCCGGGCCACTTGCATTAACTCCTCAACCCGCTGCGGATCTGCGGAGTAAATAAACCCACCGGCATTGGCACCAAAAATGTAAAAGTTGAAGTCTTTGATCCCGGGTTGCTTGTCGCCGTGATAATAAGGCATCAGCCGTGCTCTGACGCGTTTCAACAGCTCTTCTTCCATATAGGCCATATTGCCACCGGGGGGCGTGACCAGATTGAAGAAAAAGCCGTCTGTTGGGGCGCGTGGCATGAAGTCAGTTTTTGGCAGCATGGTCAGTGTGACGAGTGCAGAGCCGCCGAGTAAGGCACAAACCCAGCTGAGTTGTTTTAACTTGCTGTTGGTCAGACGCATGATGAGAGCGGTCAGTTTGTGCCAATAGTGTTTGTAAGGGTCGGTTTGCGTTTTGCTATCAGGCAAATAGCGGTTGGCGACTGGAATAATGGTCAGGGCACATAATAAGGAAGCGACAACAGCGATGGAGAGGGTCAATGCCAGGTCGGAAAATAATTGCCCCTCAATACCTGCCATGAATAAGATGGGCAGAAAGATGGCGACGCTGGTGGCTGTAGAGGCAAACAGGGCACCGGCAACCTGTCCCGCACCGCGTAAAGCCGCCTTATAGTTGTCGAACCCGCTAGACTTCAGACGAGCGATATTTTCCTGCACTATGATGGCCGCATCCAGAACGAGGCCGACAGCGAAGGCCAGTCCTGCCAGAGAAATCACGTTCAGGCTGCGCTCGAACGCATTGAGGGCTAAAAAAGCAACCATCAGAGAGACCGGTATCGTCGCTGCGATGATCAGCGTGGTTTTTATCCCTCTAAAGAACAGCCAGAGAATGGCAAGGGACAATAATACGCCCAGTCCGAGATTGCTCTTTACCAATAATAATGCATTTCTAATATGGATAGAGGCATCGTAGCTGAGCTCAATTGCAATGCCTGCTTCAGGCAGCGGGCCTGCGTTTAGTTCGGCTATCGCCTGGTTGATGCCATCAAGCAGGGCCACTGTGTTGGCTCCATTAGCTCGGGAGACGGTGATATAATAGGCCGGCTTGCCGTTACGGCCACTCATCGCCCGGCGGTCGGAGTAGGTTTCGGCAACGGTAGCGACATCACCGAGGTAGATGGGGCGATCCTGAGAATAGCCAATGCGCATTTGCAGCATATCCTGAAGATCATATTGGCCGGTAAAGCGCACAGTGTATTGACGTCGCCCGACATCGACCAGGCCCCCTGAGGTATCTCTGGAGCTGGCCAGAGTTTGTCTGATCTGTCCTAACGTGAGCCCCAGAGCGGCCGCTTTGTGAGGATCGAAGGTAATGCGCAGCTCTTTTGGCCGCTCACTGGCAAGGTTGACCCGGGCAACGCCCGGAATGCTTGCAAGGCGTGGCTCAATGAGTTCTTCAATGGTTTTTTGGTACTGTGCCATATCCAGGTCTAAGCCATCACCTTGGTAGTTTAGCGGGGTGACGAGCAAAGAGGCCGCATTTGGTCCGGCAGGACCACCATTACCACCAGCACTGACCACCGGGTCAATGGCGTCCAATGGCAGTGGCGGCGCCTGATTTAGGTTAGTCAGGACATCCAGCATTGCTTGCTGCATGTCAGTACCGACTGCAAAAGTTAAGGAGATAAAGCCGTTGCCACGGTTGATGGTGGTGTTGACCTCCAGCGCGCCTGGCGTATTTTTAACCGCGTTTTCCAGAGGTTCTATGATAACGGATTCGATTTCTTCGGGAGCCGCTTCCCGCCAGCCAGAAAATATGGTTATTTGTGGTTGTTCTATATCCGGCGTAAGTTGGATCGGTAACTTAAAAATACTGAGAATGCCAAACAGTATTAGCAGCACCAGGATCACGATGACAGCGGCAGGGTTTTTCAGTGAATTGCGTGTCAGGTTCATAACAACGTCCAAGTGTTGAGCTTCACTGTGCAGTTTAATGAAATGACAAAAAACTGCTAGCATCAGGTAAGCCCGCTTTTTTGAATATCACGACAAATAGCAACATATTAGCGATGATTGACCAAGCTGTAATACCTTGTAACGATTTCATCAAATTAGACACATTTCAGACTGCCACAGCCCGGTACTTTCTGAGTGTTTTTTAAACGAGTACCAGATTAAGTACGCTTGGCTCAGTGAGGGTGAAAATGTACTGAGTGAGTCATTGATTTCCTAATCCAGATCAGAAAATGTCATGAAAAAAACGGTGAATTGACTACTTTTTGACAATAATTTCCGGTAAGCTTCGCGCGCATTCCTAGGTACAATCCTAATTTAGTATGGGATTGACCGAACGGACCAAGATGAATTGAGCTTAGAAGGAGAGTTGAGATGTTTGTTGCGTTAAAGTGGGATCACCAGATAGGGGCCCATTTTGTTTCCTGGATTGTCGTTGAATGTTCGGCCGTAAGAGAGAAGTTTGGCTTGCCTCAGGCCCTGCCACCGCGCCGTGATGTCGCCTATTTTGTCGACCCTGCCACTGCCGAGGAAGACGCAAAAGCGTTCGCCGATTATAAAAATGGCGTCACCAGCATTGAAACCAGTGGCGACTACGCGCCTTATCTGTCTGACCATCACGGTTACTGCCACTACAGCTGGGATCACACTTACCTGGAAGAGCTGGTCAAACATGCTGTATTGTATTGGGAAGATGGTAAGCACGCCCAGCCGGAGCCTGTGCGCGATGATGTTGCGTATTTTGCCTGCCCTAGTGACTCAGAAGCAGACAGTCGCTTTTTCGCCCAGTATAAATTGCAAACTTCTGCTGAGGCACTCGCGAAAACAGCGTAGCAATGTGGCCCACTTTTGCCGTGGGCCAGATAGATGTTTAGGTTACTGAGCTGCTAATACGTCAGCCGTGCTATAGGTCGGATAGCCTGAAGGCTTGAATCGGTTGAGGTTAGTCAGGAAACGGCTGTCTTTTACTGGTAAAGTTGCTGAGCCGTAGTCATATTGGTTCAGCTTGTCACGCAAACCCTGATTGTCTATGCCATCTCCCGACATGGTATACCAACTGATGATATTTGGTGTCACAAAGCGGTTGTAATCGTTCTCAGCCACTTCATTCGATTTGGCGAAACGAAATGCATGGGTCAGAATGCCATCTTTGTGGTAGACAATTTTCAGATGGCCGTTTTCGAAAGGTAATTCATTGGCTGGTTTTGTATAGAGGTCACCGTGGGCGCTGTAGCTGCCATGGGTTATTTGACCATCTTTAGTCCATACCGCTGCATATTCCCAGTCATGGCGATGCCCACCGCCGAAGTATGGAAATACCTGATCTTTTTTAAAGTACATTGCATAGAAGTGACCACAGAAACGACCCTGATCGGTTTCTTTACAGGCATGACGATGAACCGTGTTTGACGTGTTTAAGAATTGGCTGTCACGGCAACTGCCACCCAGACTGCCAGAGGTTTTTAACCCTGCATTTTGCTGTCCGCTACGGCTGATCCCCGCACTGGGCAGGCATCCGTCACCATCAAAATCGAATACAGGTTCGGTCCCATTGATTGCATAGCCAGAAGGTAAGGCTTGATCGAGTGCTGCAAAGTCATTTGCCAGGGCCCCGCCACTAAGCAGGGCGGTCGTTACTAGGGTGAGTGCACGTAGGTTTAGTGTTGTCATGTTTGTTCCTTACATCATAAATTGTCGTCATTGTGAGACGATAATGTGACATATAGGTAAACATAATGTGAAGTTTTTTGTTGTTTTAGAGTAAGCTATCTGTATCCAGCTTTTTGGCAAAATCTGCCTGAACGATTTCAAGTGCGGCGAGCACCTGATCTGCCGGTACATTATTTTCTTCCAGCAACATGATTAGATCTACGGCCAATTTAATGTGCTCAGGT
This sequence comes from Pseudoalteromonas ardens, assembly GCF_030125445.1. Lineage (NCBI taxonomy): Bacteria > Pseudomonadati > Pseudomonadota > Gammaproteobacteria > Alteromonadales > Pseudoalteromonadaceae > Pseudoalteromonas > Pseudoalteromonas ardens. Next base: position 1,073,892 of record NZ_JASJUV010000002.1, on the reverse strand, counting down.
GCATGTTCTAAGGTATTTTGGGTCATGGCTGAAATTGTTTCTTTTTCGAAATTTGTGAAAGTGCATAATCAACGGCTTCCTTAACCCGTGCTTCCATCTCGGTTCTTTCGTCTGTCGGCAGATAAAACTCCATGTCGACATCGAAGCGAATATAGCGAGCAGGTAACCGGTTCAGTGCGGTACAACACAGGTCGGCCATGACATCTTCATCATACTTGTGGTCAAGGCCGCGTTGCTCAATATTTTCGAGCACAATCTTTTCGTAATAATTGTGCAAATCATCATGAAGTTTCATTGTCATGCTCCATTTTGAAGTTATTGTAATTGTACAACATAAACCACCTCAGTGGTTAATGCCAGCGGCAATTTTTAACGACAGGTGTGTGGATAAATGTGTTGTTATTTAAGGGACTTTGAGACAGTGAAACGTTCCGGCCAGACCTGCTGCAATGCCATAAAAAGCTGCATATGCACGTTGACTAAACGACTAACCGTACGCTGATAACCGCCGCCAAGCGCTGCCATCAAAGGAATACCCTGCTGCCTGGCATGGCCTAATACCTGTGTATCTCTTGCCAGTACACCTTCCAGGCTAACCGCTAAATGCCCGAGTTCATCAAGGCGATATATATCTGCCCCGGCATTGTAAAGGATGATGTCTGGTTGATGGAGGCGGGTGCACAAAGACAGGGCGTCGCTGAGTGTTGCCAGATACGTAGCATCTGAGCAATCGACCGGTAAGGCAAAGTCGTAATCGGATTGACGTTTCAGTTTGGGAAAATTCTGCTCACAATGCAGCGAGCAAGTGATTATTTGCGTATCGTCAGCCAGGATTTCTGCACTGCCATCACCTTGGTGCACATCACAGTCTAGCAGTAATACCGTATCGGCCTGACCGGTTTGAATAAGGTATCTGGCAGCAATGGCCAAATCGTTGAAGATACAAAAGCCGGCAGCCCGGTCGCTAAAAGCATGATGATAACCACCGCTCAGGTTGGCAGCAAAGCCATCGCTGAGTGCCTGTTGAGCAGCTTCTAATGTTGCCCCCACGGAACGTAACGTACGCTCAACTAATTGCTCTGACCAGGGAAACCCCATTCGTTTGACTGCGCTGTCGGGCAATGTGCCATTAAGAAACGCAGAGACATACTCGGGATCATGGCATAAAGTGAGTTTCGCCGGTGAAGCGATTAAATTTGGTTGGGTCAGCCAGCTGGCACACGGGGTCTGTAACAGCTGTTGATAGAGCAGGCGATATTTCTCAATGGGAAACCTGTGCTTAGGGGGCAAGGATAGCGCACTGTAGCTGGGATGGTAAAACAACATAGCGGTACTATTCCTCTGTTCAGGAACGACGCTGTTTTTCTTGCTGCTGAATCTTATCCTCGGTCGCACTGATGGCCTTTCGGCACCGCCCAAGTCGGCCGTGCAGGGCAAGGATCTCTTTGTTTAGCTGGCTTGCCTGCTCGGGCGATGCTTTGATCAGTTGGTCCTGACGCAGCGAGATCATTTCTTGCAGTCGCCGCTCGAATTCGTGATTTTGAGATAATTCCTGATAGAGTTCATGAGACGGTTGCATGATCTTTTTCACGGCCTGACGGTACACTTTTGCCTTTTTATGTGGCTGAAAGCGGTTTTCCTTGGCCCAGACCCCGGTTGATTTAAGCACCTTAATAATGGCTTCAATTTGTTCGCCAATGTGTTCCACTGCATATTGCAAAGCATGACGCTGCGACTGTGGGGGCAAGTTTGCGACTGCTTCTTTCACTTCATCCACATAGTCACTGAGCTTCAGACTTTTGCTACGAAACACGTGGCTGTCAAACAGGCTGGGTTGTGACTGAATATAGCGATTTTTATCAAACCATTTTGCTTTATCGAATTGCTCAGCATGATGTTGCAACTCGTCAACGCGTTGTCTGAGTTTCTCCAATGGCTGACTCATACCATGTAGGCCTCAACTATTAATTTAGCGGTCAATACGATCACCACAGCATTAAATAAGGGTTTAATCAGTCGGCTGCCAAATTTGATTGCTGAATGCGCACCAAGCCAGGCGCCCAGCATCAGAAATGCACCCATGGTCAGCCCCAGCATAAAATTGACATGACCTAATGCGACAAACGTGATCAGGGAAATGAAGTTCGAGACAAAGTTCATTGAACGCGCCAGACCACAATTAAGTAATAGACTCATTTTGTATAGCATGTCATTAGATGCTGTCCAAAAAGTGCCTGTGCCGGGACCAGCCAGACCATCAAAAAAGCCCAGGGACAGCCCTTGTAGCCACTGTTTAACTTTCAGCACGCCAGTCTTTTTCGGTAAGTCGATGGAGTCGCTGTGACTCATTTTGCCAAACAGGCTATACAAAGCGACCAACAAAATGATGACCGGAATGAGCTTATTGAGAAATTCAATGCTCAGAGAGTCAACCAGCAAAGTGCCCAGCGCAGCACCAATGGCCGTGGCCAGAACTGAGGCAGCCCAAAATCTTGGATTAAAGAGGTTTTGTTTGTAATAGGTGAAGCTGGCGGTTAACGATCCGAAGCTGGCTGCCAATTTGTTGGTGCCCAGTGCCACGTGAGGTGGCAGGCCTGCGGTGAGTAAGGCAGGTACAGTGAGCATGCCGCCACCGCCGGCAATCGCATCAATAAAACCAGCGGCTAGTGCAACTGTACATAGTAAAGCCCAGGTAGCTGGGTCTAAAGCAAATTCGAGCATGGATTAGTCTATTTGTTTTGCAAAGGGTGGCAGCGTATCCAGCATCGCCTTGCCGTATCGTTTAGTAACCAGGCGTCTGTCAAGTATGGTGATGCGGCCAGAATCCGTTTCTTTGCGCAGCAGTCTACCACAGCTTTGCACTAATTTCTTGGCAGCATCCGGCACAGTGATAGATAAAAACGGGTTGCCGCCCTTTGACTGAATAAATTCAGCTTGTGCTTCCTCTACCGGAGAGGTGGGAACGGCAAAGGGGATTTTGGTGATCACCAGGTTTTCGAGATATTTGCCTGGCAAATCGAGTCCTTCTGATAAGCTCTGAGTACCAAATAAAATACTGCCCGCACCCAGGTCGATGGCCGCCTGGTGGCGTTTCAATAGCTCTTCACGAGATAGCTCACCTTGTACCAGGATCTGCCAGTCTTGTTTTCGCAGCTTAGCAACCACGTGATCCATCTGCCAGTAGGAGGCAAACAGAACCAGATTGGCTTTCTTCTTGTCCATGTAATCAGGCAAAGCCTCGGCCAGATAGTCGCTAAACGCTTTATCTGTGGGATCGGTTTTTGTTTGGGGAATATGCAGCTGCGCCTGTTTCGCATAATCAAATGGCGAGTCGGCTTTGATGTATTTGACGCCGGGTTCATTACTGAGCCCACTTTCGCGCGCGAAGTGATCAAAGTTGCCCATGGCACTAAGGGTAGCAGAACACAGCACAGCACCGGCGCACTCACGCCAGAGGTGATCTTTGAGGTAAAAGCCAACTTCTATCGGGCAGTCGCACAACAAATAGTCATGGTGATGTTTGTAATCGAGACGTTTGATCCAGCGAGCATGAGGTGTGCCTTCGCCCTTTGTTGCATAGCTGAACCACAGCTTATTGAGCTGCTCCAGACGATTAATATACTGGCCGCTTTCGGCCAAGATGGGATCGGCAATAAATCCTTGCACGTCACCGTCATTCACGTCCAGTGTCAGCGCATCATGCATCTTGCTCAGTGCCCGAAGTGCATCCTGAGTTGCATCGGCAATGTCTTTGGCCCGAGCTTTGAGTTGCTCTGGCACTTCACCATGTAAGAAGCGGTGCGTGTCATCATCATTATAGCTGTAGTCAGACTGATCCAGCATGTCTCTGACCTGGCGTAATACCTTGTTGGCGTCATTAGCGGTATCGTTAAGCTTAAAGTTTTGTCCGATGGCTTTTTGAGAGACTACGACATTGGCCATTTTACCGCTGAATTTGAGTAGCTTATCGAGCCAATCTATGGTGCCTTTAATGGTTGCGGCAGCCGAAGAAAAGTCGCGGGTAATATGCGGTAAATGGTGAGCTTCATCGATGACGTAAAAGGTATCTTCGGGGTCGCTTAAAATCGTTCCGCCCCCGAGTTCCAGATCAGCCAGTAACAAGGCGTGATTGATCACCAATACATCCATTTGGGCAATTTTTTGTCTGGCGAGGTGAAAAGGGCACAGATTATGAGATTTCAATTGTCGTTGGCAGGCATGCTTATCACAGGCAATGAGATTCCAGACTTTGTCGGGAATGGTGTCTGCCCAACTATCTCTGTCACCCTGCCAGCGTTTATCCTGATAGGCTTTCGCCAGTTCCTGTAAACAGCGCTGCTCCATGGCAGATAAAGGCGCACTGGTGGTGGGCATAAGAGACATTTGTGTCTCTTCGCCGCTCACGGCAGCCAGCAGTTTTTGTACGCAGATGTAGCGCTGACGCCCTTTAACCAGGTCAAATTTGAAATCGAGCCCTGAATGCTCTCTAAAAAAGGGCAGCTCTTTATTCAGCAACTGTTCCTGCAGAGCCACGGTGGCAGTGGAGATGATCAGCTTTTTCTTTTTTGCCAATGCCATGGGAAGTGCACCTAGGCAGTAAGCCAGCGATTTACCGGTGCCGGTCCCTGCCTCAATGACGCAAACACGCTGAGACTTGTGATAGTCGCCTCCCAGCGTTTTAGCGATTTCTGCGACCAGATAATTTTGCCCGGCGCGAGGGCGATAGCCTTCCAGTTGTTCAGCAATATTGGTGTGTGCCTGGCGGATGGTTTTTTTTAAAGAATCTGACAGCATGTAGGATCGCTTAAGCAAAAAAGTATGGATATAATTACAGGTATTCTATTCTAGGCGGGGATCCCCTTTGGCACAAGCGGTATATCAGGGCTTTATCCTTTCACGGCAGCAAATCCACCTTAACAACCGGTTGCACCTCTGTTATTGGCTGAAATCTGCCGCAGGCTTGTTAAAGGTGATCACCGAGGCACAACAAGCGGTGCTGTTTACTCGCACTGAGGACGCTGAAAAAGCGCAGACTCTCCTGGCGGGACAAGTCAAGGGGGTGGAGTTCCGACCGCTTGCACTTAAACACTTTGATCAATCCGCTGTGACGGGCCTTTATTGCCGTACATTGAGTAGCTACTACCAGTGCAAGGAGCATCTGAGCGATCAGGTTACCTTATATGAAGCTGACATTCGTCATGCGGATCGCTATTTGATGGAGCGCTTTATACGCGGTGGTGCCTGGGTATCCGGTCATGCAGTGAAAAAAGCCGGCTATATCGAGATCCAGCAAGCTCGGCTGAAACCTGCACCGCATTATGTGCCTGAGTTGTCTATGTTGTCGCTGGATATAGAATGTAGTGGAGAAGGGGTGTTGTTTTCAGTTGGACTGGTGACGCAAACACAGCGGCGCGTCATCATGATTGGAGACCCTCAGGCAAGTAATGTGGATGTTCGCTGGGTTGATGATGAATTGGCTCTGTTGCAGGCATTAGTCGAGGAAGTTAACCGCCTCGATCCTGACGTGATCATAGGCTGGAACGTGATTGAGTTCGATTGTGTTGTGCTTCATGAGCGTTCAGAAGCATTAGGCGTCTCATTGAGTATTGGCCGGGATGGCACCCCAATACAGGTATCCAAAGGAAATTTTACCCGTGTGCTGGTAGCTGGTCGGGTGGTGCTGGATGGCATAGATACGATGAAGAATGCCACTTACCATTTTGAAACTTTTAAGCTGAGCTATGTGGCCCAGCAGGTACTGGGGGAAAGCAAATTACTTACTCAGGATGACAGGCTGGAGGAGATCATCCGCCTTTTTCACCATGATAAGCCCGCACTTGCGGCCTATAACCTGCAAGATTGCGTATTAGTCTGGGATATTTTTACTCAGTTATCTTTGCTTGAGTTTGCTATTGCCCGAACTCAGTTAACCGGTCTTGAGCTCGAGCGTATGGGTGGCTCAGTGGCTGCATTTACAAACTTGTATCTGCCGTTATTGCATCGCAGCGGTTATATCGCGCCGAACCTGGGGGAACATGGCCTGACATTCGACAGTCCCGGAGGGTATGTGATGGACTCGCGGCCCGGGTTATATCAAAATGTGCTGGTGCTGGACTTCAAAAGCCTTTATCCCTCTATTATACGTACTTTCCACATCGATCCTATGGGACTCATCGAAGGGCTTATTGCCCCTGACAATGCAATTAGCGGATTCAATGAAGGCGCTTTTTCCAGAACCTATCATCATTTACCTAAGTTGGTAGCCCAGCTGGCTCAAGCCCGACAGGAAGCCAAAGATCGGGGCGAAAAAATGCTGCAACAGGCCATCAAGATCATTATGAATAGCCTGTACGGGGTACTGGGGTCTCGGGGGTGCCGATTTTATGACCCGCGATTGTCCAGTTCAATAACGCTGCGTGGCCACGAAATTATGCAGACCACACGTCGCTGGATTGAAGAAATGGGCTACGAGGTGATCTATGGTGATACAGATTCAACCTTTGTATGTGTGCCAGAGTCTTTGTCTCCCGCACAGTGCCAGCAGCTTGGTGAGCGCCTGATGAAAGAAATTAACCAACGCTGGGCACAGCAGGTTGACAGCCAGTTTAGCTTGCCCAGCTATCTGGAAATTGAGTTTGAAACCCACTACAGCCCGTTCTTTATGCCGACTATCCGTGGTCAGGAAACGGGATCAAAAAAGCGTTATGTCGGTCAGGTCCAAACGGAGCAGGGGGTCGAATTAGTGTTTAAAGGGTTGGAAACGGTGCGTAGTGACTGGACCGAGATTGCCAAAGAGTATCAGCAGGCAGTGATCCGGGCTTTATTTGATAACAAAGATGTGGTTGCGGTAACGGAGCAATACATTGCGTTGATTAACAGCGGTCAGATTGATGATAAGTTGGTCTACAAGAAACGCCTGGGCAAACCGCTGAATGCCTATGTTAAGAATATCCCACCTCATGTCAGGGCTGCGAAAGAAGCACACAGTCGTGGGTCTGCGAGAAATCTGGGTAAGGGGAGCCAGGTTGCCTACTATATAAGTACAACAGGTCCGAAGCTGGTTCAGGGCGTGTTATCTAGCCCAGATTACAGCCACTATATAGAAAAACAGATTTTACCTATTTACCAGATGCTACCGGATGTTGACCTGGATGCCATTACCTTAAATGGTCAACGAACGCTGGATTGGTCCTCAGATTTGTAATAGCGTGCAAGCGGTTTTTTAGCTGCTTGTAAGCAAAATTTATTTTCCGTTTATTTGGCGCTCATCACAGAAAATCAAGTGAAACAAAGCTTTATTTGAATGTAAATACATACTAACAAAATTGGTAACGGTTTGTTTGGGTACTATTTTTCGCATAAAAAAGCAGCAAACAAACCAAATTTAAAAATATTTTTTTTAACTTAAATGCGACTTGCATTTCATTCCCTATATTGGTTCCTGTGTTCTTTATGAACAATCACCATGTGAATTCAATTAAAAAATACATTTATTTTGAAGTGAGTGGTAATTAACTTTAAAGCCCTGTTAAAAGCTTGGGTTTTCATTGTTTTATTGGTGTGCTTGTCTGTTAAGTCTGGTCGGTTTGACGCTTAACACAGGTCGCGATTAGTATCCGTCGCGAAAATTCAGAGACTGCAGAAATATACTCGGCAAGCTCGTTATAAATACCAACAATACTCATGCTTACCGCCACGTGTAAGCCCAGGGAGAAAACACATGTTGAACACTAAAGTAACTAAGGCCGTGCGTTTAGCACTGGCATTTGGTGCTGCGTCTACGGCTGTGATAGCACAGTCTGCAACTGCTCAGGAAGGTGCTGAAAAAGTAGAACGCATTGAAATCACAGGCTCGCGTATCAAGCGTGTCGACATGGAAGGTGCAAGCCCGGTTGAAGTAATCTCAACCGCTGAATTCGAAGGTCAGGGTCGTGTCTCTGTGGCCGAAGCACTACAAAGTGTGACGTCTAACAGCTTTGGTTCTGTTATCCCAAGCTCTGGTAACAGTGGTCAGTCACAGTCAACTGTGAGCCTGCTGGGTGCTGGCGCAGGTCGTACTCTGGTATTGATTGACGGTAAGCGTATGGGTAGCTCACCTTCACTGAATGGTGGTGGTGCTAACCTGAGCTCAATCCCGATGGCGGCGGTAGAGCGTATTGAAATTTTAAAAGATGGCGCTTCAGCTATCTATGGTTCTGACGCCATTGCCGGTGTTATCAACGTTATCCTGAAAAAAGATTTTGAAGGTGTGTCGTTCGATATTCAAGTCGGACGCCCTGAAGCAGAAGGTGCTGACACAAAGCAAATGTCAATGGCATTTGGTGTAAGCTCTGATAAGGGTAACATTACGTTTGTATATGATCACCAGCAGCGTAACCCAATCTTCTCTCGTGACCGCAGCTACACAGCAGCATCTATGGAAGATAAAAATGGTGACGGCCTAATCTCTATTTACGACGAGACTGTGGGTATTAGCTACTTTGGTGAAACATTTAAAAAGAAATCAGGTGGTGGTTATATCGCCTCACCTAAATGTGATGAGCTAACAAAAACCGTACCAGGCTTTGTTGGTGTGCTTGACCAGGGCAGCAACCTAGGTGGTGTTGGTGGCGGTGAAGTCTGTGCGTATGCTCATGCAGATGTTTCAGCCAACATGGCATCGACCAAGCGCGATTCTGCGATGGCCAGTGTTAACTATGAACTGACTGATGAGTTAGAGTTGTATGCACGAGCAATGTTCAGTCGTAACGACTCATTTGGCCGTTATGCACCGCCTGCTGACTATTTTGAAGATATGGCTGCGGACTCTCCGTTAAACCCAACTGGTGAAGTTGCAAACGGTTATTTCCGCTGGTACCAGACTGGTAATCGCGATGGTGAGGTTACGGATTATCAACAAGACTATACACTTGGCCTGAAGGGTATGTTTGGTGATACCGCTGAGTGGGAAGTTTCTTACCACAAAGCCAAGCTTGATTACCGTACAGCTGGTCGTTACTACCTGAGTGTGGCTGGTTTGTCGCACAATATTCTGAACGACATTTCACTTGACTCTGAAGAGGGTAAAGCGAATATGCGTGCCACCACTTACACTGAAAGCCAGAGTGAGCTGGATCACCTATTTGCTGGCCTGGGCTTTGAGTTGGGTGAACTAGAAGCCGGTGCGATTTCACATTATGTGGGCGCAGAATATTTCGATATGACTTTGGATCAGCGTTACGACGCGCAAAACGAAGCTGGCCTGATAGGCGGTGACGCTGGCGGCTCAGGTGCTGGTGAGCGTGATGTAACGGCGGTATTCTATGAGGTGGCTTTCCCTCTACTTGATAATCTGACACTAAGCGCTGCATATCGCTACGACGATTACAGTGACTTCGGTGGTGAAGGTAACCCAAGTGTGAAACTGGACTATCGTCCAATGGATGATCTGTTACTTCGTGCATCATACTCAGAAGGTTTCCGTGCACCATCTCTAAAAGAGCTGAATGCTAAAGATTCTAAAGGTAGCCCGCGTGTTACTGACTATGTAAACTGCGCTGCGCAAGGTACACCAGCTATCGAATGTAGCACGGTTGCAGTCAGTGAGGTGCGTAAGGGTAATGACCAGCTTGGTCCGGAAGAGTCGACCTATATGAACCTGGGCGTGGTTTACTCTGGCTTTGAAGATGTCTCAATCAAAGTTGATTACTTTGAGCTTGAAATTGACAATGTCATTTCAATCATTACTGCTCAGGATCTGGTTCATATTGAAAACGCCGGCAAGCTTGACGAAGTTAAGGCAAGATACTCATATGTTGGCATCGAGCGCGACGCTGATGGGGTTATCTCGAAGGCATATACTCAGTATGCTAACGGCGCTTCTATGTCTCGTAAAGGGTTTGACATTGACTTGTCTTACAAGCTAGAAACTTCGTTTGGTGACTTTAAGTTCAGAAATGTAACCACATTGCTGACAGAAGTAGGTGAAGATGTCTACTTCACTGGTCCTCGTGAAGATGAGAAGGGTGCGCCGGAAACACCTGAGTGGCGTTCTCAGTTCACTATTAACTACGCAGTTGATAACTATACTGTGAACTGGACTACAGACATCATTGCTGATACTTACGAGACGCAGTCTGTTGTTAAAGTAGATGGTAAAGAACCGTTCAATGTATACGATGGCTCGCTTCCGACCTACGTAACCCATAACCTGAACATGAAGTACTACAGCGATGGCTATGGTACATTCACGCTGGGTGCACGTAACCTGTTTGACAAAGGTGTGGTGTACGATAGCCAAGGTTTCTATGAAGACTATGCAATCTATAACACAGGCCACATTGGTCGTGAAATCTTTGCAGGTTATAACATCAGCTTCTAATTTGCAGATGAACTAATTCAGTAAAAAGCCCCGTTAGGGGCTTTTTTTTGGCCTCATTCCTAAGCCCATTGCGGGTCTGATATTCAAGCCTTACCTTCTTTGAACATTTCTCGTTCGTATCTCTTCTGACTATAAAGTGACCTCTGGCCGACCAATAAGTCCCATTGTTGCCCTGAAATCTATCGTTTCTAAGTCCGGTGTGATGGGTTGGAAAAATTGTACCCATTTCATACATTTTGTTCACAACCTCATGTTTAATATGTGGTTGTCTGTGTACTAAAGATCATCAAATAATATAAAAACTGTTAATATTTATCGTTCCTCATAAGGGTAATTGCAAAAAACACATCAGACTATGTTGACCTAGTGTCTAGTTGTTGTTTAAGATGCATCACTAAGTTACCGTTTTGGTAAAAATACAAAGCGTTTGTTAACGCAAAAAATAAATATAACCATCTTGTATGGTCCAGGGAGAATCCAATGTTAAATAACAAAGTAACAAAAGCGGTTCGCTTAGCGATCGCGTTTGGTGCTGTGTCAGCAACTGCGTTCGCAGCCAATGCTGAACAAGGCGAAGAGAAAATCGAGAAGATTGAAGTAACCGGTTCTGCTATCAAGCGTACAGACCTGGAAGGTGCTTTGCCTATCGATGTAATCGACGCTTCTGATATCGCAAAATCTGGTGTGACAAGTGTACCAGACCTAATTGCTAACCTGCCTGCGATGCAGGGTTTCACTGCTGCTGGTGAGTCAGTAGGTGGTGGCGGTGCCGGTATTCAAACTGCGTCACTTCGTAACCTTGGTGCTGAATACACGCTGGTTCTGGTTAACGGTCGTCGTATGGCTTCTTCAGATTCAGGTTCGAGCATCGACATTAACTCAATTCCTCTATCTGCGATTAAGCGCGTAGAAATTCTGAAAGATGGTGCTTCTGCATTGTACGGTTCAGACGCTATCGCGGGTGTTGTTAACTTCATTCTGAAAGATGACGTTCAATCTACAACTGTAAGTGCACGTTACGATAAGCCTTCAGATACATCTAGCTCAAACTTCTCTATCACAACAGGTTTCGGTGACCTGGACAGTGATGGCTTCAATGTCATGGTGAGCTATAGCCGTGATGAGCAGGATAACCTGCGTTCAATTGACCGTGATTTCGCAAAAACAGGCTTCGTTGAGTTTGAGCACGCAGGCCAAAACCTAGTTGCAATCGCGGGTTCTTCAAACGCGATCCCAGGTAACGCATATGTTAAATACTACCAGCGCGATGATGCTGGTGAGTTTGTACTGGATGACAACGGCAACCGTAAAACATCAACGTACTCTCTGAACCCGTACAAAGAAGTAAACGGTTCATGTCACACAACAAGTGCGCCTTCTGGTAATGCGTGTCAATTTGACTACACCAGCACGCTAGAAATTCAGCCAGAAAGTACGCGTGATAACTTGTTCCTGCAAGCTACTGCGGCAATTAACGACGACATGGAAGCATATGTAACTGCGTCTGCGTCTAAGTTCGAAATGATTACACGTATTGCTCCGTACCCAACTGGTGGTTTCTCTCTTGATGAAAACAGCCAGTTTGTACAAGACAACGTAATTACGCACCTACCTGATGCTGTTAAAGCTGATATGGTTGAAGGTGGCGTGTCAGCACGCTGGCGTGTACTTCCAGGTGGTAACCGTACTGATGAGTGGACTGCAACGACGTCTCACATCGTTGCTGGTCTGCGTGGTGAATTAAACGAGTGGTCTTATGACTTCGCCATCACCAGCTCAGGTGCAGAGCGTGAACAAGTTCGCCTTACTGGTTACCCGTTAGAGAAAGAGTTCATGGAACTGGTAACTTCTGGTCAAGTTAACATCTTTGACGCACCGGAAAACCTGTCTGACGAGCAAAACCAAATGGTTGCAAACACTATGTTTAACGGCCTTTGGGATACCACAGACACTGATTTGCTTGCTATTGAAGGTAAGACTTCAGGCGCAATCGCTGAACTGGATGCAGGTACTGTATACCTGGGTGTTGGTTTCGACTATCGCCAGTCAAGCTACTCACTAACCAATGGTGCAGGTCAAAATGCAGAGATCGTTCTGTTTGAATCTGCAGGTACTGAGTTCGACCTTGAGCGTGACAGCTACGGTGCGTTTGCAGAAGTTATCGTGCCAGTATTGGAAAACTTGGAAGTAACTGGTTCACTACGTTATGACGAAATCGGTGAAATCACTGATTCGAAACGTACAGGTAACCAGACTGTTAACGACAGCGTTGACGATACTACTTACAAGATCAGTCTTTCATACCGTCCTACTGACGAATTGTTGCTACGTGCAAGCTACGGTACAGGCTTTAAGGCTGCGACCATGCGTCAAATCGCAGCACCTCGTCTTGAGTTTGGTGTAACTTCATCTCCATATGATTGTCCGGCTGGCTTAGCTCCTGAAAAGGCACAATACTGTCACCAGGATAAACTGCAATATGATGTATTCCGTGAAGGTGAAAAAGACCTTCAACCTGAAACATCTAAGCAGTACACCTTCGGTTTCGTATGGGCTGGTGACACAGGTACAAGCTTTGGTATCGACTATTGGAACATCAAGATGGAGAACGAAGTTCGCCGTCTGACTCAGAACCAAATCTTCGGTGACCCGGTAACTTACGATGATCTGTTCACAACTAAAGTTGACAGAGGTACAGGCGATACAGTACTTGCTATCATCCAGCCTGCGCGTAACGTTGGTGAGTCTCGCACTTCAGGTATCGACTGGCATGTTGATTTCACAACTAACTTCTCGTTTGGTGAACTGAAGTCTAGCCTGATGGGTACATACCTAATCGAAGATGAGAGTCTGCGTGTAGGTACTACAGATGTTTGGGATACTAGCCTTGGTAAAGTAGGTACAGATGAAGAAGTTGCTTTCCGCAACATCATTAACTTCAACAACACGTTTACACATGGTGACTTCACGCACAGCCTGAACCTTAAGGCGCGTAGCGGTTACACAGATGCAAGCGCAGACGTTAGCTTCTATGTTGCTCAGGCAGACGATTGGGATTCAGCAGTAGACGGTAGTGTTATCCAGAAACACATCCCTGTTTACATGACGTTCGACTATCGTCTTGCTTACGCTTGGGGCGACAATGCAAACTTTGCATTCGGTATTAAGAACCTGTTCGACAAAGAGCCTCCGTTCACTCTGAACGCAGCAGCTGGTCACCAGGTTGGTTACGACCCGCGCTACGCTGACCCGTATGGTCGTACTTTCTACCTACAAGCAGATTACACATTCTAATTCTGCCTGACTAAGTAGAATCTTCTAACGAGCCCCTGCAACAAGCAGGGGCTTTTTTGTTGCAAAAATTCACAATCTCAATTATTGTGTTTTGTGCATCAATTAGCTTTTTACAAAATGCTTACACTCGTCTAAATCCTACCTTAATCAAATATTGTTATTCACTCTCTGAATGGGTCACCTTGATGTTATCAAAGTGATTAAATATCCATCAAATTTACGTAAAAAAAGGCCCTGAAACGGCTACGCATATGAGTCAGATAATTTAATTGTTGTAACCCTTTGTTTTTAAGGTGTTTTTTTGTTTCTTTTTTGGGTTTTTTGTTTCTGTTTTAAAAAAGGTTGTTGACCTTTTGTTTTTCATGCGATTAGTATGTTTCACCAATATGGCTAAAAGTGTACGCACTTGTTACCCATATAAAATCAAGAAAATACATAAAAACAATGCTTTAAAAGATTTATTTAAAGCCAGGGAGAAAACAAATGTTAAATAGCAAGATCTCGAAAGCGGTCCGCTTAGCACTGATGTATGGTGCAGTATCTGCTACAGCTTTTGCAGTAAACGCAGAAGAATCAGAAGAGAATATCGAAAAAATTGAAGTAACAGGTTCAAGCATCAAAGGTACAGACCTTGCGGGTGCACTTCCTGTGAACATTATCTCAGCAGAAGATATCAAAAATACTGGTGTTACCAACGTTGGTGATCTGGTAGCTCAAATTCCTTCGATGCAGGGTTTCACAACACCTGTATCTTCTGTCGGTGGTGGCGGTACTGGTCAGGCGACTGCATCACTTCGTGGTATCGGTGAAGACTATACACTGGTACTATTGAATGGTCGTCGTCTTGCGCCTCTTGACTCAGGTAACGCGGTTGACCTAAACTCTATTCCGCTTGCTGCAATCGAGCGTGTTGAAGTACTAACTGATGGTGCATCAGCGCTTTACGGTTCTGACGCGATCGCTGGTGTAATCAACTTCATCCTGAAAGACCAAGCTGATGAGACTACTGTGTCTGCACGTATGGACCGTCCGAAAGACGGTGCTGAGTCTTACAGCCTTGGAATTACAACTGGTTTTGGTGACTTCGACCGAGACGGCTTTAGCATTGTTGCATCTCTTAGCCATGAAAAAACTGAAACACTTCGTTCGAAAAATCGCGATTTTGCAAAAACAGGTTTCCTTGAGTTTGAAGTTGATGGTAACTCTTACTTTCAGTTAAATGGTTCAGGTAACGCAATTCCTGCAATCGCACACGTATTCATTGGTGAGCGTGATGAAGAAGGTCGTCCACTCGAAGGTGCTTACACGAAGAGCTTCAGCCCATACTATGCACAAAACGGTTCTTGTGCACCAAATACAGCGGTATCTCCATTTGCTAACGCCGGTGGTGAGGACTGTGTATTTGACTTCACCAGTACACTAGAAATTTATCCTGAAAATGAACGAACAGCACTTCTTCTTCAGGGTGATTTTGCAATCACTGACGATATTCAGGCATTCTCAACGCTGTCATATACCGATTTCACTTTGACTTCTCGTATTGCTCCAAACCCAACTGGTCAGCTGAACCTGGGTGCGGTTAACGGTGATTCTGCAAACAGTGTTCTTTATACTAAGTACGTTGAGCAACACCTGACAGAAGAAGAGAAAGCTAATGCAACAGAGTTCCGTGCTGCATGGCGTGCACTACCTGGTGGTAACCGTACTAACCAGTATGACAACACCGCTATTAACGTTATTTTAGGTCTTGAAGGTACGGTATTGAACGATATCGATTTCAACACCGCTGTTGTTTACTCAAAGAATGAGCGTAAAGACAACATCAAAAATGGTTACTACAACCGTGCTACTTTCGCACCAACCATTGCATCGGGCGCAATCGACGTTTTTGCTACGGCAGACGAGTTTGCTGGTGACCAAGCGTCACAAGATGCAATTGAAAGTGTACAATGGCGTGGCCTTTGGGATACAGTAGAAACAGAAATGTTGTCTTTTGATATCCGCGCGTCTCAGCCGCTGTTTGAATTACCAGCGGGTGAAGTATACGTAGGTTACGGTGTTGATTACCGTGAGAACAGCTACGCACTTATCCTGACTGACGCACAGAAAAATCGTGAAGCAAATGCGCCAGCTAACGATACTGGGTATGACCTTGAACGTAGTCAATACGGTGTGTTTACTGAATTCCAGGTACCAATTCTGGAAGATCTGAGTGCAAACCTGGCGTTACGTTACGATAACATCGGTAAAGTTAAAAACAGCGATCCTTCTGATACTCAAAACTATGAGTCAAACAGCGACACCACTTACAAGCTGAGCTTACGTTATAACGCGACAGACAACCTGGTTCTGCGTGCTTCATACGGAACGGGCTTCAAAGTTGCTTCTCTACGTAGCTACGCTCAGCCATTGGCTAATAACGGTGTAACTGGTTCTGCCTACACTTGTCCAGATTTGGGCGATGCAAATCGTGAAGCATTCTGTCCTCCGGGTAGCATTCAGTACCAGGCGTTCCTGAAAGGTAGCCCAACACTGGCGCCGGAAGAGTCAGAGCAAATGTCAGCAGGTTTTGTTTACTCACCTACAACAGATACAACGATTCAACTTGACTACTGGAGCATCGAAATCGAAGGTAAAGTAGAAGCACCAGACTTCGACTACATGTTCGATAATGTCAACCTGTTCAATGACAGCTTCCAGGTCCACACAAGTCGTGCGGATGACACTCAGAGACTTCTGTCTGTTGAGCGTGAGTACATGAACTTGGGTAAAACCGAAACATCAGGTATTGACTGGAAATTCTCTTTCAATAATGAGCTGAGCTTCGGTCAGTTGAAGACAACACTTCAGGGTACCCATATCATTGACTCGCAGTATACTGCGCCGGGTGTTGTACCATTTGAGTGGGAATCTAGCCTAGGTAAGTTCGGTACTGACGAAGAAGTTGTATTCCGTAATGTTGCCCAAATTCAGAACACTCTGACGCATGGTGACTTCTCGCACACGCTTCGTTTCAGCTACAAGTCTAGCTACTCGGATGACCGTGTAGAAGTAGTTCGTGGCACGATTGCTAATCCAGTTATGGAAACTGTGTACAACGACGAAGGTGTAGCCTCACAGGCATTTGTTACAGAGCATGTTCAGTTGAAGATCCCTTCATATGTTAAGACGGACTACAAAGTTGATTACTTTGGTTTCGAGAATACTGTCATCACATTCGGTATCAACAACCTGTTCGACAAAGAGCCGCCTTTCTCACTGGGTGATCCAGAAGGTCACTTAGTTGGCTACGAAGGCCGCTACTATGACCAGCTACTACGTACATACTACCTGAGCGTAGATTACAGCTTCTAAGTAGCATAGAGATTAAAAAAGGCCGCTTTTGCGGCCTTTTTTATTGCTAGTTCTTATCCTCTGCTTGCGAGGATAGTGACCATTTACCGGGTTATTTCTTTGAATGTACTTATGTTTGATAGCTTTTATCTCTAATAATAAGGAAACATTTCTAGCTTTTAACGCTTCTAATATTTAGACTATTTTTAATATTTTATTTTTGTTTTCCTGGTTTTTATAACTTGGCTTTGGCCATTTTATGGCTTTTTAATCCTATAAAGTTATTATATTTATAATGATATTAAATATTATAAATTCTATTTTTTAAAACCCTCAATGCTGAGAGTTAATGCTTGGTTTAATGTTATACATATGGGGGGTTGCGAAAAAATAGCTTATCATGTAATGAAAGTCATCAAAAAACATTAATATATTAATAACCTTTATACGGTTTGACTTTTTTGGGTACTTGTTATATACCTTGTTATGAAATTATAAAAGATTGCTTAAAGCAAGGAGAAGTCATGAAAACTAAAGCACTAATTCTCGTTTCTACATTGGGTTTACTTTTGACTGGATGTAATAGCACCAGCAGTTCGAAAGACGATGGTAGCCAAGCAAATAACGGGTATCGTTGTAAGCAAGTTCGTTCTCTTGGGTCAAATATTCCCAAAACAAGTTGCTCTACGTCAAAGCAAAGAAAAGAAGCCCGTAAAAATGCGCAAGATGCATTGCGAGAGAATCAACGGGGTCTAACAAATAACGACCGTTGATAATTAAACACTTCCCATATATAGGCAGGTATTGACCTGCCTATATAATTTTGAGGCACAATGCAACTCGCTGCCATATCGTATTTTAATTGGCATAGGCACCTTGTACGGCTTGTCCCAGCTATTTAACATCTACCACTTTACTGG
This sequence comes from Pseudoalteromonas ardens, assembly GCF_030125445.1. Taxonomy (NCBI): domain Bacteria; kingdom Pseudomonadati; phylum Pseudomonadota; class Gammaproteobacteria; order Alteromonadales; family Pseudoalteromonadaceae; genus Pseudoalteromonas; species Pseudoalteromonas ardens. The sequence goes on along the minus strand of NZ_JASJUV010000002.1, from coordinate 1,055,985 downwards.
CCTTTTTATAGCGTATTTTAAATCCCCCCCAGGCAGGGAGTTCCCAGCGTTTTGGCGCATCTTTGCGATTGCCTTGTAAATATTCTAGGGTAATGCGTTTGGCGGTAAAGCTATAAGCCACACTCATGGTTAATTCAGGTAAGACAATCTCAAGTGGAAACTTTTCTATAAAGGGTGCGATCACCCAGTCCTCTATGGGTAGATAAAAAAGATCCTGTGCCTCTATCAGCATCAGATCTTCCTGTGCTTCAACACCCAAATCCTCGAGCGCATGTGCTAACCACTGAGCTGCACTCAGCACTGCTGGCATTTCACTTTGCTCGTGTTGATGATATAGCTTTTGATATTCCAGCATGCGATTGTTCTGCTGCCAGAGACCATCAAACAGTTGGTTTTGTTCAATTAACTTGACACAAGCCGGGATCAGCTGGGGGCCTGATGCGATGTGATTTTGTCGCTCTAAAGCAACGCCAGCATAGTGACGAATAAGCTCAACCCAGATGGTGTCTCCTTCCAGGTAAGCCCGCTCCAGCATGGTGTCTGTTTGCGCATGCTGTATCAGTAACGAGCGCGTGACGGGGGCGGCTAACGTGGCCAAGGTGGTTGCCTGTTTAACGCCTTTGCCGGCCAGTGCATAGGTATCCAGCACCAGGATGGCGTCACTTGCGTCACAAATGCGGGATTCTTTTGCAGGTACCACTTCACTGTGACCATTACCAAAGCCACCGCGACGGTTGTCCTTTTTAATGAACAACCAGTCCGGGCGCACAGATGCAATGGCGCTAAGTAACGCATCCCGGTCATAACTGGCGGCTTTATCCAGTGGTGGTAACGCAAAGGCTTCTCTGAGTTGCTGACTGAATTGTCTGGCTTCACGAATGGCTTCGTCTTCAGTCGGCACGCCAGGGGCTTTTCCGCGCAGTAATGCAATGACCAGCTCCAGGTCGCAGTTGTGGGGCAGTGCTTTACTGAGTGCCTCAAGTTGCTCCGTTGACCCCGGCAACCGATATACGCGCGCCGGCACCGACATAACGGCCACAGCATCGATCATCGCCTGGCGCAGACGGTTATCCGGCATACAGGTTATGAGGTGGCCCAGCTCGACATCGATGGGTAGGGGGTAAAGTTGTCTGCCAAGGTCGGTTGCACGGCTAGATTCGTCAAGAGCACCTATTTTTCTGAGCAGGTCGAGCGCACGTTGCCCGGAGGTGGCAGGCAGGGGGTCGATAAAACTGAGTGTGTCTATCCCCTTGGTGGCACAGCCTGCTGCCAATACCAGCTCTGTGAGGGCCTCTCTGTGTATTTCTGGTGGGGTACTGTCTATTAGTGGCGCATATTGCCCATACAGGCGCAGGCAGAGGCCTTCCTGAGTGCGTCCGGCCCGACCCAGGCGTTGTTTAGCCGAATCTTTACCGATTGCATCCAGGCCGAGTACTGTTTTGCCATTTCTTAAGTGGGTGCGTCGTTCCAGGCCCGAGTCAATCACGCAGGTAATATTGGGTATGGTCAGTGAGGTTTCTGCCACATTGGTTGCCAGAATGATCCTTTGCCGGGGTTGTTGTTGCAAAGCGCGTTGCTGATCGTCCGGCGCACAGCCACTAAATAACGGGACTACCAGCGCATCAAGCGATTTACACTGCGCAGCACACTGTATTATTTCTCCTTTGCCGGGCAAGAACACCAGGATGTCGCCACTGGTATGTTGCAGGGCATAATCGCATGCAGCCGTAACTCTTTCACTGAGATTGTCTTTACTTGGCATAGTGCGCATATCTTTGGCAAGAAACTGCTCTTGCACGTCGAACATCTTGCCTTCGGAAGTCAGCAAGGGGGCATCCAGGTAGCGCACCAGCCGCTGCGTTGACAAAGTGGCAGAGGTCACAATCAGGTGATGCGTCTCTTGTTGTTTCAACATGGCAAGTAGCAGGTCCATATCCCAGCGTCGCTCATGGAATTCATCCAACATGACCGTATCAAAGTCGGTTAACTTATTTTCGAAGTACCAGCGTAACGCCACACCGGGTGTGGCAAATACGATTTGCGAGTTATCACTAAACACGCCTTCGAAACGAATGGCATATCCAACTTGCTCACCGAGTTTACAGCCTTGTTGCCGGGCGACGTATTCGGCCAGTGAAGTGCAGGCAATACGTCGCGGTTGGATCACCAGGACCCGACCTTGCTGAGCGGCCCAGACGGGAAGCTGGGTTGATTTTCCCGAGCCGGTGGCAGCAGCAACAATCACGTTGCCAGCGGCTAAATGATCACAAAATTGGGTTTTAATCTGTTCGATGGGCAAGGACATACGGGCTTGATACTGTTAGATATTTTTTAAAGTGTTGAGGATTTTAACAAATCTTGCTTGAAAAGACTGCCTGTGGTGCGCATCTCTGAATAAAATATCAACGCGTAATAATCAATGACAGAAATCAGTTTACTCGTCGCTTTGGTGGTATTTTGTATCATTTACTGGCGACTCGACGATATCAGGCGCGCTTACTGGCAGCGTAAATATAGCACGCAAACTTTGAATGAGCTGGACAGGCAGGTGCTGCTGCGATATATGCCGATTTATCGCAATATGACCGATGATGATCGGGCTCGTCTGGAGCGGCACATCGTGTGGTTTTTAGGTGAAAAGCGACTGCTCGGTCGTGATGGATTGAAAACCAACCGGGCTATGGCACTGATCATCGCGGCAGATGCGTGCCTGCTGGTGCTTAATCAACGCTGGCCGCTGTATCCCAATGTCAAAGAGATCTTGCTGTACCCCAGCAGTTATTATGCCGGACAGAATAATCGTGATAGTGCGGGGCTGGTGAGTTTTCACACGGTAGTGCGTCAGGGCGAGTCCTGGCCTGGTGGCACGCTGGTCTTGAGCTGGCATGATGTCCTTGAGGGTAATCGATTACCTGAAGATGGTCATAATCTGGTATTTCATGAATTTGCGCATCAACTCGATCAACAGACAGGCCAAACAAATGGCACACCCCGGTTACCAAAAGGAATGAGTTACAAAAAGTGGGGAGAGGTATTATCGCGGGCGTATCAGCAGTTAAAAACGCAATTGGCTTATCACATGCCACATGTCGTACACGAATATGGAGCAACTAATGAAGCTGAGTTCTTTGCGGTGATAACTGAGACGTTTATTGAGAAGCCATTGCAACTTAAGCAGGAAAATCCGGAGTTATTCTATTTGCTAAGCGATTACTACCGCTTTGACCCGCGTGATTGGATCAAATAGTGGTGTGTGTCATCTGGCTGAAATGCACCAAAGCTCAGGCATAAAAAAACCGCTTCAAATGAAGCGGTTTTTCATCTAAATCAGATTAGGAAAAGCTAATCTCACCACGCTCTTTGCGTCTGTTATCACGCTTGTCACCACGCGGGTCTTTGAAGCTGCGCTTGCGATCGCCACGGCCTTCGTTGCGGCCTTCAAAGCGACGCTCATCACGACCGCCCGAACGACGTTCGCCACCACGACGCTCACCACCATTGCCCTGATCGGCTGGGTGTGTGCTCTTGGTCATCTTCATTGGGCGCTGACAAATGTAAACGCTCTGGAAGTGAGACAGAGTATCTGCAGGCATATCCTGAGGCAGCTGCACTGTGCTGTGCTCATCAAACAAACGGATTTCACCGATAAACTTGCTTGAGATATCCGCTTCGTTAGCAATCGCACCAACGATGTTCTTGACCTGAACGCCGTGCTCACGACCTACTTCGATACGATAGGTATCCATAGGACCGGTGTTGCGACGTGCATTGCCTTTACGTTCGCCACGCTCACCACGACGTTCGCGGTTACCGTCACGATTACCATCGCGCTCGCGACGTTCACGTTGTATCTGGATCTCTTGAACTTTCAGCGGAGACTGCTGCTGTGCCAGGCACAGTAGTGCAGCGGACAGCTCTGTCTGAGTTAGTTCTAGCTTTTCAGCCATGCCTTGTGCCACTTCACTGAAGAACTCAATGTCTTTGTGATCCAGCGCCAGGCTTAGTTTGCTTTGTAGTGCTTCAATGCGCTTTTGCTCAACAACTTTCGCGTTAGGCAGTTCAACCTGCTCGATATCAGAGCGAGTATGACGCATGATGTTACGTAGCAGGTAACGCTCATTACCTTTAACAAACAGGATAGCTTTACCTTTACGACCAGCACGACCTGTACGGCCGATGCGGTGAACATAGGCTTCGCTGTCTTGCGGGATATCATAGTTGATAACCAGGCTCAGACGATCTACGTCCAGACCACGTGCCGCAACGTCAGTTGCGATAACGATGTCTAACAGACCGCTTTTCAGACGCTCTACCGTGCGCTCACGGGCTTGCTGGTTCATGTCACCATTAAGTGGTGCCGCAGAGAAACCTTCGCGCTCAAGTAGCTCAGCCAGCTGAACAGTATCGTTACGAGTACGAACAAACACGATAGACGCATCGTAATCTTCCGCTTCTAAGAAACGTACGATGGCTTTGTTTTTATGTGTCGTTGCACGCCAGTAAACTTGCTCAATGGTGTCAACCGTTGAGTTACGTGGTGTGATTTTTACTTGCTCAGCGTTATCTAAATACTTAGAACAAATAGATTGGATCTGCTTTGGCATGGTTGCTGAGAACAAACAGGTTTGTTTCTCTACTGGTGTTTTTTCCATGATGCTTTCAACATCATCGATAAAGCCCATGCGTAGCATCTCATCGGCTTCGTCCAGCACTAAGGCTTTCAGATCCGACAAATCAATGGTCTTACGGTTAATATGGTCAATCAAACGACCCGGTGTTGCCACAATGATTTGTGCGCCACGACGTAGTGCGCTTAGCTGCACGCCATAGCTTTGTCCGCCATACAGAGCCAATACTTCAACACCTTTGGTGTATTTAGCGTATTGGTTGAAGGCTTCCGCGACCTGTAAAGCCAGTTCGCGTGTTGGAGTCAATACTAATATCTGTGGTTGCTTAACGGATGCGTCAACATTGTTTAATAGCGGCAACGCGAACGCCGCCGTTTTGCCCGTACCCGTCTGCGCTAGTCCCAGCACGTCCTTTCTTTCTAGCAATAACGGTATACATTGAGCCTGGATCTCAGAAGGTGATTGATATCCCAGCTCTTCGACTGCCTTCAAAATTGCAGGAGAAAGATCTAAAGATTCAAACGTGACTGGTTCTGACATTAATGCGCCTCAACAAGTTAAAAGAGGCGGCATTGTACAGCAAAGAAAAAACAATTGCTTGCATAAATTGGCACTAATTTTGTAGGTGTTTGATATTGGTCAAAAAATAAACTTATTTATTTTTTTGCTCGTTAAATTGGCTGGTAAGTGGCTATTTTTAGGAGGAAATCATGCCTGAATGGCGGCTTAAAGGTGATTCAGGCACAGGAAAAGGGGCTGTGTTACTGATACAGACCCAGGTTTTCTTTGGCATACGCTTCAAACTCGGTAAATCCACCAATATGGCTTTGGTCAACAAAAATTTGTGGTACCGTCGGGCAAGGCTTGCCAGCGGACTTTTCCAGATCGGCCTTGCTTACGCCTTCTTTAATGATGTCAATATAGCGAAATTTAAAATCGTCACGCTCATTCGTCAGGCGTTCGGCCAGGTCTTTAGCACGGACACAGTATGGGCAGCCTTCACGGCCAAAAATTACAGTAAACATCGGTTTCTCCAAATCATTTTGTTTGATAATCAGTATATCGGCCTGTGTACAAAATGAAACCGCCAAAAACCGATGGCAGTGATTGAGAAAACCGATGATGCCTCAGGAGCGATACACGGTTTTAATTAGGTGGTAACCAAACTTGGTCTTGACCGGACCGTGCACCTCATACAGAGGTTTTTTAAAGACCACGTCATCGAATGCTTTCACCATGTCGCCTTTATTGAACTCGCCTAAATCACCGCCCCGTTTTTTCGAAGGACATAATGAGTGTTGTTTGGCCAGCTTGTTAAAATCGCCGCCTTTGGCAAGTTTGGCTTTAATAGCCAGGCACTCTTTTTCGGTTTTAACTAAAATGTGGTAAGCGCAGGCTTTTGGCATGGATAGGATCTCCGGACAATCAAAGGCGCAGATCATGCAAGGAGAAGGCCGAAAACGCAAGTCTCATTTGTCTGCGTCCGGCCTTTCAGGGGAATAGTTTAGAAAGTCACGCTAAAACCAATAGAAGGGCGGATAGAGAAATCGTCTTCCTCTTCTTCTATGTAGAGGTCGTTAACAGATTTGACTCTGTCGTAATCCAGGTCGATATAGGCAATGTTCTTCTGGCCATAAGCATTCATCAATTCGAAAATTAACTGGCCATCGTTGCCAAATATTTTGGTTTTTCGCTCGAAACGAATATCCAGACGGTGGTAGACTTTGAACCGCTCTGAGAAGGGTTCGCCATACACAGGTAAGAAACGACCATCGTGGTCGGGGTTTTCTCTGACCCCGACAATCGGGGTGTAGGCCTGACCACTGCGCGCTGTAAAGTTAAAGCCACCTTGCCATTTTTCATTGATTTCGTAGTGAAATACTGCATTAAATACCAAAGGCGTATCAGCGTAATAATCTCGGGTGATATTGCGACTAAGGTCGGTGCGTTCACTCTTGGCATAGCTTAAAGCCACCCAGCCATACCAGTTATCGGTCTTATTCTTGTTGATCAGCAGATCCACGCCGTAGGCGCGCCCTTCAACGTCATTATTATACAAATCTTCCGCATTAGGTCCGTCATCTATGGCCAGAGGAAGGTCGTCCATGGTTTTGTAATAGCCTTCGACTGACCAGCTCCATTCGTCATCCAGCTCCTGACTAAAACCAAGTGTAAAGTGGTCCGCAACCTGAGATTTTAGTTTAGGATTACCTATTTCTGGCAGGATATATTCTACATTTTGCATGCGATTGTAGCGTCCTGCCTTGACTGAAATGATACTGTTTTCAGTTACAAAGTAGCTCACCGCCAGACGAGGTGAGGTGAAGGTTTCATCCGTGTATTTGTTGTGTTGGCTCTGCACGCCCAGCTCTGTTTGCCAGTCATTGTTCAGTTGCCAGATGTGTGCCAGGCCGACAAAGCCGCTGTCGATATCAATCGTCCGTTTGCCGCTGATCCGTTCACCTTTTTTAAGATCGCAATCGGGGTCCAGCTCAGTACATAAGTATTGGAAGGTGTCGTAACTGTATTGCGTTTCGTTGTCAAAATAGGCCGCATCCATAACCAGTTGGTGGGCTGGATTAATACGATAGTTCAGACGAGTCTTGTAGGTGTACTGTTTTTCCGATTCTTCTTCAAAATAACCGTTGGAAATGGTCGCACGGCGGCCATACTCTAGTCGGCCTGAATGGTCGAGCGCGCCAACGCCAACACGAAGATGAAACTTGTCATTGTAATGGTCCCACAATACGTTCTGGCTATTGAACTCCCTGATAAAACGTGCATCGCCCTGGAACTCAGGTGTTTTTTGCGCTAATTCAGAACGTTCATTGAAACCTGCGGCGGCTGAGTCTTCCGCACCCGTAAAGTTAAAAGTTAGCGTATTGTTGGCATTGATGTCCCACAGGAATTTACCCTGATAATCATGGTCATCCGGGGCATCATTGATGGTGACGCCCGTAGGCTCGCCATCTTCATCTTCGAGTTCTTCGCCTTCTTCAAAGAACAGGGGGAGGGTACTTTTTCTGCCCGATACATAAAAAGCCGTACTGTCGCTGAGCTGGCCTTCCACAAACACGCCAGCGTTGAACATGGTCAGGTCCAGTGTCGTGGTGATCGGCTGATATTTGGGGTTACGCAGCGTTACGTCAAAGACTGCGCCCGTTGCATTACTGTAGCTGCTGCCGTAGCCCGCAGAGTAAAGCTGGAAATCCTGAATGATATAGCGGTTAAATATCGAGCTGCCAAAATCATGGAAAATATAGCCCGCAGGCATAAAGTCCACTTCGAACATATTATCACTGGGGCTTGAGCCACGTACGGCCGGTTCACTCATTGAGCCGCCAGCCGCAACCACCCCCGGTAGTGCATACACAGCCCGTAGCGGGTCGCCCATAGCACCTGGCATTTCGATGAGCTTTTCTGTGTCTTCTGTGATCTCAGAGGTGATTGAACTGCGTTTATAATGCACTTCGATGTGTTCCATGTCTGTGCTGGTGTTTGCGTGTGCCTGCAGTGCGATGCATAGCATGATAGGCGACAGTGCAAACGATTTGTTGAATGACGAGCGCGTCATGGTAGTCCCTTATTGAATCTAAGCTGAATAAGAATGGGGACTAGTGTATGAAAATAAATCGTACCTTTGTTTTACCTAAGGGTAAGAAATTGTCGATTACCCCTACATTTTCTTACACTTAGCTTCGCAGTTAGTGGATGTTAAAGTCTGGCACGTATTCCCAGTTCACTGGAGTAACCGACAGAGCGTTCGACTACTTTCAGATCATCAGATAACACATAGTAGGTGGGGTAAGCCTTGACCTTATAATCTGAAGCGGTATGACTGTTGCCGAGCAGTACAGGCATGCTCAGTGATAAATCTTCAACAAAGCTGCTGACTGCATCTGCACTGTCAAAATCCAGTGCAATGGCGACGGCGTTCACTTTGCCTTGCTCATGTAATTTGTTGAGGTTCGGCATACTGTAGCGGCAAATACTGCACCAGGGGGCGAAAAAGTACACCACAGATTGCTGTCCTTGCAGAGACTTGATGGTGACTCGTTGCGTGGGTTGTTCGAGTAGAGGCAAAGAGAAATAAGGAGCAGGGGCTTTGCCATCGTCAGCCAGCATGCCCAGTTCCTGGTAGGCAGTGATAGCCAAAAAAACAATGGCAAAAATAATGAGTTGTAGAATAGTTTTTATCATGCGCGCTCGCAAATTTTGATCTCCGAGCGCGAGTATAAATAAAAAAATAGCAACAACACAATCAGTCGTAGATATTCTCTCCCAGATATCGTTTGGCTTTTTGTGGCTTGATCCGGGTCAGATCAACCAATACCAAACCATCGATACAGTTGTTGAAGTCCGGATCGATGCTGAAACTCAGGAAGTTAACCCCATCAGGTTCGCATAACTCAGTGTATTGTTTAAACAAAGTTGGGACCTGGGCACCCATATTGGCCATGATATGCTTGAGCTCCGCAAAGTCTTCTTTAATATCATTACCACAAAAAAGCTGGGCAAAGTCTTGTTGCTGCGATGGCGTAAATTTAAATTCGTTTTTTGGGGTTGCCAGAGATGCCAGGTTTGAGAAGTAATGCTGATAGTGGTAAATGAGCATGGCTTTGGCTTTATCTGGCAATGCATTAGATAAACTGACAGCGCCAAAAAGGTAGCGATGCTGTGGGTAGCGTTTCACAAAAGCACCAATCCCATACCAGAGGTAATCCAGGCTCTTGCGTCCCCAGTATTTTGGCTGTACAAAGCTTCGGCCCAGCTCAAGACCATGCTCGAAGTAGGGTTGCATATGCTCAGCATAATTGAACAAACTGGTGGTGTATAAACCGTCTGTACCCTGTTCATTAATAACTGATTGCGCACTGGCCAGTCGATAAGCACCGACCAGTTCAAGGTGTTTTGCATCCCACAACACCAGATGTTGGTAGTACATGTCGTACTTGTCAATATCACGGCGCTTGCCGCTGCCTTCTCCTACCGCGCGAAAGGCAATTTCTCTGAGCCGACCTAGTTCGCGAAAAATAGGTGAACTGCCCTGATATTGATAGAGGTAGATTTGCATACCATCCTGAGTTTCACCGAGTCGCTCACACGTTTCAATCGCTTGTTTCAGCTCTTTTTTACATTCAGGCACGGCAATGGGAGACTGAGTTTTCAGTGGTAAAGACTTTTTCGAAGCCAGACGATAAAGCTGTTTTCGGATCAGCGCGACGATTTCTTTATCTTTGAGGTTTTCCAGCAAATAGGAAGCCGGTGGAATACTGGCACCAATCTCAAATTCCAGCGATTTTTGGCGTTGTTTAAACATTTCCTTGACCAGCAACAGACTGGCTAAGGGTTTGTAGATCATTGACGTACCGTAAAACAGCGGGCTGTTTTTCGCTTTAATGAAAATAGGCAGAATAGGGCAATTCGCTTTCTTGGCCATGCGCAAAAAGCCTGAATTCCACTTACAATCTTTGATACCGGTTGGTCCAAGTCTGGACACCTCTCCGGCAGGAAAGATCAGCAAGGCACCCTCTTGTTTGAGGTGATGATGAATATTGGCCAGCTCCTGCTTGCGACTCGCGCCAGACAGGTTATCCACCGGCAACAGCAAGGAGTGCATGGGCGTGAGGGACATCAACATTCTGTTGGCAACGACTTTGAGATCAGGGCGTACCTGAGCCAGTACCTTAATCAGTGCAAGTGCATCCAATGAGCCGATGGGATGATTGGCGACTATCACCACACTGCCTTCGCTGGGGATATGCTCTATTTGTTTGGGCTTAAAACGGGCATCGAAATCCAGCTCTTCCAGCACCTGCTCGACAAATTCAATCCCTTGCAGGTGTGGGTAGGTATCAGCAAATGCCACAAATTCTTGTTCATGGAGCAGGTAGCCCAGGCCTTTCTTTACCAGGCCTTTTACTTTAGGTGAGTTCTCTAATTGAGGCAGGTTTGCTTCAATGACCTTATCAACACTGATCATATATTCATTCTCAAGTTCTATAACCGCTTCCGTCAAGATTAAAAACTCTCTATGACAAGCAAGTTGCAACTGTATGTCAGTTTGATGGCCATCGCGTAAGTACACGTATAGGCGAGAATTTTGATACAGTGGCGTCAGATAAAAACAGAACAAAGGGGATCGCATGGCATTATTAGTCTGTGTAACGGGCAGAGACAACAGTAAACTGATTGCTGGATTACGAGAAAGCCTGCCTGATACAGATATCAGAGAGTGGCCACAAACGGGTGATCTGGCTGAGATTGAGTTTGTGTTGGCCTGGAATGCGCCTGAGTCTTTATGGCAACAACTGCCCAATCTGAAAGTGGTTCAATCGTTTGGCGCAGGTGTAGATGGCATACCTTTAGCTGCATTGCCATCAGGCGTCCAGGTGTGTCGAATTGTGGACCCTGCGCTTGCGGATGATATGGCTGAGTATGTATTGGGGCATGTGCTCGCGCATAAGCTACGTTTGAGTCTGTATTATCAGCAACAGCAGCATCAGGTTTGGCGTCCTAAGCGGGCCTGCAGTGGTCGTCGTGTGGGTATACTGGGGCTTGGCCAGCTTGGACAAGTGGCTGCCACAAAGCTGAGGCAAAATGGCTTTGAGGTACTGGGTTGGTCAAGGAGTGAAAAAAAGATACCGGGTATCAACACGTTTTGGGGGCAGGCGCAGCTGACTCGATTTGCCTCGCAATGTGATTATCTCATCTGTTTGTTACCGCTGACGGCTCAAACTCGCGGCATTTTAGATGGTTCGTTGTTTGAGGCGATGCCAACGCAGGGAGTACTGATAAATGTGGCCAGAGGCGCGCATCTCAATGAGGCCGATCTGCTCCATGCGCTGGATACTGAGCAAATTGCAGCGGCTACGCTGGATGTTTTTGCATCAGAGCCGGTCGAACCCGAGCATGCGTTTTGGCAGCACCCCAAAATTACGATGACACCCCATGTGGCTGCGCTGACAAGCCTGAGAACGGCTATGGCCCAGATAGTGTCGAACATGCAGGCGATGCAAAAAGGTGAGCCTTTGTCGCATTGTGTGGATATTAGCCTGGGTTATTGATTCACACTTGCTACTACTTACAAATGCAAGTGAGTGCTACTCTGAGGCCAGTCGTGTGGCATCAATTATTATGTAACCCGGAGCATGACGCGCTTCATTTTCCGGGTTTACTGAGTGCGGGATTGGCGTGATACAAAACACTGTATAAAAAAACATCTTGTGACATCTGATTACATTCAGTAAGTTATGAAAAAAAATAATAAAGAGTCGCTTTTCATGAATGGTAATCAAGGTGGCGTCAAGCTCTCCGTTGTTCTGTTTACGGTTATTATATTAGGTGTAATGGCGTGGTTTAATCAGGCCAATGCAGAGTCTCCTGAGGCGACTCACCAAAATAATGAAGAAGCAGTCATCACGTCCTCAGAAAACTAATAAAAGATAGCAGCGCTGGCTGCTATCATCGTTTTGCATGTCGTTCTCGGTTTTCTACTTTCTTTTCATCACTTTTTTTCAGCAGCACATAGGTCGCACCGTTTCCTCCATGACAACTCAGCGCCGAATGAAAGGCGAGTGTTTGCGGCATTTCCTGTAGCCATTTATTGCAGTAGCTTTTCAGTATAGCTGGAAAGGGTTTGCTCTTCAGACCAATGCCATGACGTATCAATAAGACTCGAATACTGCGTTGGTGACAGTCGATGATGAAATCAAAGAGAGACTTTCTGGCTTCACGGAAAGGCTTGCCATGCAAATCCAGGGTTGCGTCAATTTGATACTTGCCGAGCCTGAGGTTTTTAAATACCCCTTGTTGCACGCCATCTTTCTTGTAACTAAGCAGGTCGTGTGGGTCGAGCAAGTCTACATACTCGGTGGAGAGAAAATTTGGATCGAAGTCTTGTTCCTGCTCAGCGGCTTCCCGGCGTGCAAGCTGCGCCAGTGTAGGCTCGTTTTGTTGACGTCTGAGCTCTGCTTTTTTGTCTTGTGCTAAGGGGACCACGTCCCCCATTGAGGCGAGAAAAAGTTCTTCATCTGTCATGGCCATACTACGTCTCCAAAACCAATGGGTGTGGCCAGATTGTAGCGCAGGCTCAGAAATTAGAAAATATCTTTAAGTCTCGTTGCGCAGTTTACGTCCTGTCACTAAAGTGGTGTGACAGGACTGCTCACACTAGGGCGTATTATACTGCTCGTGAGTAAAGAGCTTAAACAGATAAAATGAGTTAATCAAAATCAAGCCCAAGTTGGAGATCACTGACGTGTTCATCAGATCGAGGCTGAACAAAATAAACAGGATGCTGCAGGTCGCCAATGCCGCGCCACGCAGCAAGGTTTTATGGTTAATAAAAAAGGCACCAAATCCTAGCACTAGCAGTAATAAATTAAGTAGCCAGTCAAATTCGTTCGGCATGATCGTCAAAGTACTCCAGGTTGTTCAATAAAGGGGCGCCATTATGCGCCCCAACCTCAGTCTCTTCAAACGAGTATTTTTATATTTTTCGGATTAGTTTTTCTAATCAAAAATCAGCTTCATGAGGGCAGAGATAAAACCTTGTTGTTCGATGATTTGGTATTTCTGACAAGAATCCGGGTCGCGCTCATCCTGACACAAATAAAGTGTGTTTCGTTCCAGGGCCGGTCGGATGTGTAGGTTTGAGTCAAACAAAACAGGATCTACCCCCGGTAAACCGGGCCAATAGACACTTTGCGCGACCAGCCCGAGCTTTTCATAGGTAATAAGTTTAGGCTTGGGGAAAACAATCATTAGGAGTAAGACCACAGCGGTGATAATCCAGCGGGTTTTGTTTGGTTTGGCCTCTTCTTGTTGTGCAGCGGCAAGTTGTGCTTGTTGTTGAAGTTGCTGTTGTTGTAATGCTCTTTGTTGTTGAGGTGATAAGCGTTTTTTTTGTTTCGGTCGCTTGCTCTTGGACCTGGCATCTACCTGATTGAGCAATGCCTGTTTTTTTGGTCTTTGTGCCATGCTTTGCTATAGCCTTTTGTTTGCAGGACTCTATAATAGTTCTATGCTAATAATAGCGCATTTCAATTGACTAGCCCACGGGAAAGGATATGGAACAACAAATCTCTATATTAATTGTTGATGACGTAGGCACTGTTCGCAGTTTCTTGCATCAGACTCTGATGCACTTGGGCATCGATAACGTAAAAGAAGCGTCAACGGCAAAACAATGTATTGCTGCATGTGAAGAGCAGCACTTCGATATCGTGTTTTTGGATATCGAACTTCCTGATGGAGATGGTAAAGAGCTGATCGCAGAACTGGCAGAAATTAATCCGGATATTAATGTGGTTATGGTGTCGGCACATTCAACGGTCGATAACGTGAAAGATGCGATAGAGCGCGGAGCTAAAGGATTTGTGGTTAAACCATTTTCACCCAAGAAAATTGCCGCAATGTTGAAAAAGTTCTATCCCAAACTTGAATTAGCTTAGCCTATGTTGATAACAGGGTGGTGTATATCATTCACCCTGTGACGCTGCCGATAGGCAATTTCTACAGACGTGTTTGTGCGTTTCACACTATGGCGTTAATACGCAGGCATAAAAAAACCGACTTACGTCGGCTTTTTCATATCCAATACCACAATTATAGTGCTTTGATTTTAGCAGCTAGGCGGCTCTTATGACGAGCAGCTTTGTTTTTGTGGATAAGACCTTTAGTTGCGTAACGGTCCAGGATAGGTGTAGCAACAGCGAAAGCTTGCTGTGCAGCTTCTTTGTCACCAGCTTCAATTGCAGCGATTACTTTTTTGAAGTAAGTACGCATCATTGAACGACGGCTTGCGTTGTGCTGACGACGTTTTTCGCTAGTGATAGCGCGTTTTTTTGCAGACTTGATGTTAGCCAAGGTATGCTCCTAACAATCTTAAAATAAGCTTAGTTTAAAGGCCGAGGAATATGCCCTTTTTATTCTTTAAAGTCAATAAAAATTCCCCTCGGCTGGTCAATTTGTTTGCATATCGTGCTTGTCCCTAGCCCCTCGCAGCCATAAGCGGCTAGTTGGGTTGCACGACAGCGAGTCTGAAATGATTGGGGCAACCGCAATCTCAGATCTTATACCAAGTTAGCGCCTGTTAGGGCACACCACTTGGCACACTGCCGTCATTGTAGCAAATCCCCTACCGCTCTACTAGAGTGTTTGTGTTGTTCCTTCAGACTGGCTTACTTTGATGGTATCTCTTTAGACCTATATCTGTGCTTATCTTCGAGCATTAACGTGAGCTATGTCTAACAGGTGTATGAGTATTTATCTGGACTGGCTTATGGCATAATTCCGCGCAAATAATACTGTGAGGAAATCGAGTGGCGAAGGGGTTGTTTAAATCGGGCATGATCGTGAGTGCCATGACCATGATATCCCGGGTGATGGGACTGGTCAGAGACGCTGTAGTAGCAAATTTGTTGGGGGCTGGGCTTGCTGCCGATGTGTTTTTGTTTGCTAATCGTATTCCGAATTTTATGCGTCGCCTTTTTGCCGAAGGCGCTTTTGCTCAGGCATTTGTGCCTGTGCTCGCCGAGATAAAAGAGCAGCATGGGGATGACAAGGTCCGGTTGTTTGTTGCGCAAGCCGCAGGCACTTTGGGTACCATTCTCATGCTGGTGACCTTAATTGGCGTCATTGGCTCTCCTGTAATAGCTGGGCTGTTTGGCACGAGCTGGTTTATTGACTGGTGGCAGGGTGGCGAGAATGCAGAGAAGTTTGTATTAGCCAGTGCACTGTTAAAGCTGACCTTTCCATATTTGTTCTTTATTTCTTTGGTTGCACTGAGTGGCGCAGTACTGAATGTGTATAATCGCTTTTCGGTGGCTGCATTTACACCTGTGTTATTGAATATCTCTATCATTGCCAGTGCACTGTTGCTCCACGACCAGTTTGAACAGGGCGCATATGCTTTGGCTATCGGCGTATTTCTGGGTGGACTGATACAGTTTTTATTTCAACTGCCTTTCCTGGCTAGGCTCGGTATGTTGTCGAGGCCTACATTTGCCTGGCATGCACCCGAGGTAGTGAAAGTTCGTAAACTGATGCTTCCGGCAATGTTTGGGGTATCGGTCAGTCAGATCAATTTATTGCTTGACACTATTATTGCTGCGGCACTGGCAACCGGCTCTATTGCCTGGTTGTATTATGCAGACAGACTAATTGAGTTTCCACTCGGGTTGTTTGGCATTGGCATTGCCACAGTGATTTTACCCGCATTGTCTAAGCTCCACGCAAAAGATAGCATTCAGGAGTTTCAGCAAACGCTAGACTGGGGTGTCCGGTTTGTGCTCTTTTTAGGGATCCCCGCAATGGCCGGCTTGATACTTATCAGCCCGATCATTATTTCTGTTCTGTTTGGTCATGGTGCCTTTGTTGAGAGCGGGCAGGACAACGTTGGTGCTGTAAGTGGCGCCGTTACTGCCTATTCTGTCGGTCTGGTCAGCTTCATGCTAATAAAAGTATTGGCCCCCGGCTTTTTTGCCCGCCAGGACACCAAAACCCCCGTTAAAATCGGTATTATAGCGATGTCGCTCAACATGCTTTTTAACCTGATGCTTGCGCCGTTTATTGGCTATCTTGGACTAGCACTGGCAACGGCATTATCAGCCACCTGCAATGCTGCCTTATTATACCGGTACCTCAATCAGGCAGGTGTATATCGAGTGTCAGGCTTTACTCTGGCATTTGCTGCCAAATGTTTGCTTGCAAGTTTGGTGATGTCGGGCGTGCTGATGTGGCTTGATCGGATGTTGCCGTGGCAGGGACTAGCGTTTCTGGAGCAAGTCGGCATATTGGGCCTGCAATTGGTGGCCGCAATACTGACGTACTTCGTTGTGATGTACCTTACAGGGGTTAGGCTGAGTACGATTAGGGACAGTTCAGCGG
This sequence comes from Pseudoalteromonas ardens, assembly GCF_030125445.1. Lineage (NCBI taxonomy): Bacteria > Pseudomonadati > Pseudomonadota > Gammaproteobacteria > Alteromonadales > Pseudoalteromonadaceae > Pseudoalteromonas > Pseudoalteromonas ardens. The sequence continues at coordinate 1,039,465 of NZ_JASJUV010000002.1, read as the reverse complement.
TTCCTGCAAGCACTGCATAGGCATTATTCGCATTTGCCGGGAACTTGGGTATAATCGGGCTTTTATACTGCTTTAGTAATCACAGGTGTTAGTTGTATGCAATTGATCAGAGGGATCCATAATATTCGACCCCACCACTATGGCTGTGTGTTGACGATAGGGAACTTTGATGGCGTACATCTGGGGCACACCGAAGTACTGAAGGGCTTAGTGGAAGATGCTCGGGTGCATAACTTGCCAAGTACAGTTATGTTGTTTGAGCCACAACCACAAGAGTTTTTTGCCAAACAACAAGCGCCAGCTCGATTGACCCGACTTCGAGATAAACTTGCGCTGTTGGCTGATATTGGTATTGAGCGTGTGATCTGTGTCAGTTTTAACGCGCGATTTGCCAACTTTCAGGCCGAAGACTTTGTTCGTGAAGTACTGAGTGCAAAACTGGGTGCCAGAGCCCTGACCGTTGGTGATGATTTCCGCTTTGGTAAAGGCCGGGTCGGGGACTTCTCGATGTTGCAGCGACTGGGGCGCGAGTTGAACATGAAAGTGACGGATACGCAAAGCTTCAGACAACGGAATAGTCGGGTCAGTAGTACACTGATCCGTGCTGCACTGGCCGAAGGCGATGTTGGGCTGGCTCATGAAATGCTTGGCCACACCTATGCGATTTCAGGACGGGTGATCCATGGTTGGAAAAAAGGTCGTGAGTTGGGGTTTAAAACTGCCAATGTTGCGCTTAAACGCCAGGTCAGCCCCGTTCAGGGCGTATTTGCAGTGCGTGCCAGAGTACACGACACTGACTATTGCGGTGTTGCAAACGTTGGTACAAAGCCCACCTTGAATGGTAAGCGAGCCTTACTAGAGGTACATATTTTCGATTTTGACCAGGAAATCTATGGTCAATTTATAAAAGTGGAGCTGCTTCATAAGCTCCGTGATGAACAAAAATTTGAGTCATTGCAGCAGTTAACTGAGCAAATCGCTCAGGACGTCATTGCTGCAAAACACTTTTTTCAATAATTTTAAGTAGCCGATACGGAAAGTAAAGTAAATGAGCGACTACAAGCATACGTTAAATCTACCGGAAACTGAGTTTCCAATGCGTGGCAATTTGGCACAACGCGAGCCCAAAATGCTTAAAAAATGGTACGAACAAGATCTGTATGGTCAGATCCGCAATGCCAAAAAAGGTAAAAAGCCATTTATTTTGCACGATGGTCCTCCTTATGCCAACGGTAATATTCACTTAGGTCACTCTGTAAATAAAATCCTTAAAGATATTATTATTAAGTCAAAGACACTTTCCGACTTCGACGCACCGTACGTGCCAGGCTGGGATTGTCATGGATTGCCAATTGAGCTACAGGTTGAGAAGAAAGTTGGCAAGCCAGGTAAAAAAGTATCTGTTGCTGAATTTCGTGAAAAGTGTCGTGACTACGCGCGCAAACAGGTTGACGGACAGAAGACAGACTTTAAACGCCTGGGCGTTTTGGGTGACTGGGATCGCCCGTATCTGACAATGAACTTCGACTTTGAAGCCAATGCGCTACGTGTATTAGGTCGCATCATTAAAAATGGTCATCTACATAAAGGGGCTAAGCCGGTTCATTGGTGTACAGACTGTGGCTCGGCTTTGGCGGAAGCGGAAGTAGAGTATCAGGACAAACAATCTCCTGCGATTGATGTTAAGTTCGACTTTGTTGATGAACAGGCGTTGGTAAGCGCGTTTGCATTGGCTGATGAACATCAGGGTAGCGGTGCTGTCAGCACTGTGATCTGGACAACGACACCTTGGACCCTGCCTGCCAACCGCGCGGTTGCTGTGCATGGCGGGCTGGAGTACGCGCTGGTACAAATCGAAGATGAAGGCCATGAACAACGTATGGTATTGGGCTCCGAGCTAGTCAAAGATGCGATGGACCGGTTTGGTTTTAATCGTTATCACGTGCTGGGTTATGCCAAAGGCGCGGTACTGGAAAACTTGCGTGTTGCGCATCCTTTCTATGACTTTGATGTACCTGTGATCCTGGGTGAGCATGTCACAACTGATTCAGGTACTGGTATTGTTCACACAGCACCTGGCCACGGCCCGGAGGATTTCGCAGCAGGTCAGGCTTATGATCTGGAAGTGGCAAATCCGGTGGGTGCAAATGGTGTATTCCTGCCAGACACGCCTGTGTTTGCCGGTCAGCATGTGTTTAAGGCAAACGATGCCATCATTGAACACTTAAAAGAAAAGGGCGCTTTGGTTCATCATCATGCGATGACTCACAGCTACCCACACTGCTGGCGTCACAAAACGCCGATTATCTTCCGCGCGACACCACAATGGTTCGTGAGTATGGATCAGGCAAACCTGCGTCAGGATTCTATGGCAGAAATTGGCAAAACTCAGTGGATCCCTGAGTGGGGTGAAAACCGTATCGCAAACATGGTTGAAGGGCGTCCGGACTGGTGTATCTCACGTCAGCGTACCTGGGGTGTTCCAATCGCGCTGTTCGTTGACAAAGATACAGGCGCACTGCATCCGCAAACTGAGACTTTGATTGAAGAAGTCGCTAAGCTGGTTGAGCAAAAAGGCATTCAAGCCTGGTATGATCTCGAGCCTGCGACTTTGCTGAATGAGGCTGATGCGCAACAGTATGTCAAAGTACAGGATACGCTGGACGTATGGTTCGATTCAGGCGTGACACACGCCTGTGTTGTTGACGCGCGCGAAGAGCTGAGCGGTCCTGCTGACCTTTATCTGGAAGGCTCGGATCAGCACCGTGGTTGGTTTATGTCATCGATGATGACATCAGTAGCCATCAACGGCCATGCACCTTACCGTCAGGTTCTGACACATGGCTTCACGGTGGATGAGAAAGGCCACAAAATGTCAAAGTCGCTGGGTAACGTGATTTCGCCTCAGGACATCATGAATAAGCTGGGTGCCGATATTCTTCGCCTGTGGGTCGCTTCAACTGATTACACGGCTGAAATGACCGTCTCAGATCAGATTTTCAAACGTGCCGCAGATCGTTATCGTCGTATCCGTAATACCAGCCGTTACCTGTTGTCGAACCTTAGTGGCTTTAACCCGGCGACGGATCTGGTTGCTGTTGAAGATATGATTGAACTGGATCGCTGGATTGTCAGCCGTGCAGCGCAACTACAGCAAGAGATTGTAGAAGCGTACGATAACTACCAAATGCTGGTTGTGACACAGAAGCTCATGAATTTCTGTACCGGTGAACTCGGCTCGTTCTATCTTGACGTTATTAAAGACCGTCAGTACACCGCTAAGAGTGACAGCCATGCGCGTCGTTCATGTCAAAGTGCGCTATATCATATTGCAGAAGCGATGACACGCTGGATGGCACCTATCATGAGCTTTACTGCGCAAGAAATTTGGGAAGTGTTGCCAGGTGAGCGTGGTGAGTTTGTCTTTACAGATGTCTGGTACGATGGACTGACACAAGTGAGCGAAGGCCAACTGAGTAATGATTTCTGGCAAGAGCTGTTAGCTGTGCGTGACGAAGTAAACAAGGTGCTGGAAAGTGCGCGTAAAGAAGAGATCATTGGTGCAACTTTACAGGCAGAAGTGACGCTGTACACAGGCGGCGACCTGGCAGAGAAACTACAAACCCTGAAAGATGAGCTGCGGTTTGTATTATTGACATCTAAAGCTCAGGTGGAAGTGGTGAACGCTAAGCCAGAAGGCGCTGTTTCTACGGAGATTGACGGCTTGTTTATCTCAGTGAAAGCAACACAGGCACCTAAGTGTGACCGCTGTTGGCACCATTGTGAAGATGTAGGTCAGCATGATGCGCATCCTGAGTTGTGCGGCCGTTGTGTGACCAATGTTGATGGCGCTGGTGAACAGCGTCAGTTCGCTTAATCTAGGAGTATTACATGACCAAATCGACCGAGAGAAGTGGTCTGGTGTGGTTGTGGCTGAGTCTACTGCTTTTTGCAGTAGACTTCGGCACGAAAGCACTGGTAGTCGAAAACATGCGGCTCTATGAGTCTATTGAATTACTGCCATTTTTTAACTTTACCTATATGCACAACTATGGCGCGGCGTTTAGCTTTTTAAGTGAAGCGGGCGGTTGGCAACGTTGGTTTTTGAGTGCCATTGCCGTGGCTATCAGTGGCTTACTAGTTTATTGGTTGAAGAAGTTACCTGCTAAAAATTGGTTGTTGTGTAGTGCGTATGCGCTTGTCCTGTCTGGTGCCTTAGGGAACCTGTATGATCGGGTTACACTAGGCTATGTGGTGGATTTCTTACACTTTTACTATCAGGACTGGCATTACCCGGCATTTAATGTCGCAGACATGGCCATTGTTGGCGGTGCCGGTTTATTGTTATTTGACGCCATTTTTGGTGACAACGTGGATACGCAGGAGAAAAAGGCATGAGTGAGCAGCTAATAGGCCCACAATCTGAAGTTTTATTTCATTTTTCGATAAAACTGGCTGACGGATCTGCAGCGGACTCAACGAAAGTGCACGACAAGCCCGCAAAGCTCTTTATGGGCGACGGCAGCCTGACTGAGAACTTTGAAAAGTGTTTATTAGGGCTGCAAGCGGGTGACAGCAAATCATTCGAACTTGAGCCACAAGATGCCTTTGGGATGCCAAATCCGGACAATATTTATTATGTTGATCGCAGCAAGTTTGGTGCTAATACACCAGCTGAAGTGGGCAGTATTATCGCGTTTACTCAACCTGATGGCACTGAGCTTCCAGGTCTGGTACGTGAGGTTGCCGGTGATTCAGTGACTGTTGACTTTAACCATCCATTGGCCGGGCAAAAAGTGACCTTTGAAGTCGACATTTTAGAGGTAAAAAACTAATGGAGATCTTACTCGCCAATCCGCGTGGCTTTTGCGCCGGGGTTGATCGCGCTATTAGTATCGTTGAGCGCGCACTCGATATCTTTGAAAAACCGATTTATGTTCGTCATGAAGTTGTACACAACAAGTATGTGGTTGACGGATTGCGTGCTCGTGGGGCGGTATTTGTCGAAGAGCTGGATCAGGTGCCTGATGACAGTATCGTGATCTTTAGTGCGCATGGCGTGTCACAACAAGTGCGCCAGGAAGCCAAGCGTCGTGAGTTGAAAGTGTTTGATGCCACGTGTCCTTTGGTGACCAAGGTACATATGGAAGTAACACGTGCGAGCCGAAAAGGCACTGAGTGTATCCTTATCGGACATCATGGGCACCCGGAAGTTGAAGGCACTATGGGTCAGTACAATAACTCGGCGGGCGGAATTTATCTGGTTGAAACACCGGAAGATGTCGCAACGCTTGAAGTGAAAGATCCCAGTAACCTGTTTTACTGCAGTCAGACGACACTGTCAGTGGATGATACTTCAGACGTGATTGAAGCATTGCGTGAGAAATTTCCTCAGATCCACGGCCCCCGTAAAGATGATATTTGCTATGCCACGCAAAATCGTCAGGATGCAGTCAGAGATTTGGCTAACAAGGTCGATTTGCTGCTTGTCGTCGGGGCAAAGAACAGCTCCAATTCAAATCGCTTGCGGGAGCTTGCAGATAAAATGGGTACTCGCGCCTTTTTGATTGACGATGACCAGTGTCTGGAAGCAAGTTGGTTTGAAGAGGTTGGTAAAGTAGGTGTGACTGCTGGCGCATCAGCGCCTGAAGTGCTAGTGCAGCAAGTGATCGATCGGCTTAAAGCATTGGGTGGGGAAACCGTTGTAGAAAACCCTGGTCAGGAAGAAAACGTGGTTTTCGCTGTTCCTGTTGAGCTTAGGTAGTACTTCCTCACCATGGATAAGTCAGAGGCAATAGGCCTGGGACTGTTAAAAGCCATGGTGTCTGAGCGAGGTGTATTGGCCATGCTGATCGCCTCGCAGTCCCTTTCTTTTATTTATACCCTCGCTGATTATGATGACTTCTGGCTGACCCTGGGTTTGGTGAGTTTATTTACCCACAGCAATGCTTTATTGTCTTTGGCTATTATCTCCCTTATCAGTGTGTTAAACGTGTCTAAACCGCAGCACAATGGGGTGCTTGAGCTGAGCATTGTCTTTGTGGTTTTCATTAGCGTGTGTATAGGCTTGAGTATCGGGATCCAGTTTACTCCTCTCACTTCTCACGTCCCGGTAGACTGGGGGCCGGTGTTTAGTCATAGCGCAATTTGTTGCTTTGTTGTGGTTATCCTGCTGTATTTTATGTCTATCTATATTGATAATGTGAATGCACTTGAACTGGCCGCGCGAGCAGAAATCGACGCATTACACGCCAGGATCCGGCCACACTTTTTGCACAACACACTCAACACCCTCGCCGAGTTGACACACGAGAATCCACAAGATGCGGAGCAGGCAGCATTGTTGTTGGCACGTCTGATGCGCGTGACACTGGCCGAGAAAAAGTGGCACACCATTGCGGATGAAGTGGCTTTGACAAAAGATTATCTGAACCTGGAGCGTTTTCGTTTTGAACAAAGATTACAGGCACAATGGATAATTGACGATGCTTTATTGGCCGTGCCGATCCCAACATTAACGCTTCAGCCACTGGTCGAAAATGCGGTATTGCATGGTATAGAAAAACGCGTCCAGGGTGGAACAATTACTATCCAAATTGAACAGACCGGCGATACCATATCATTATGTGTCACCAATCCTTTGCCTCTCTCTACACATCAATCTAACGGCAATGGGATTGCAACTAAAAACATAGATAAACGACTGTCTCTGTATTATCAGCGCCGGGCTAGTTTGAGGATTGCGCGAGATAATGATAAATTCGTAGCAACCATCCTTTTACCTGACACCGGAGCTTATGAATTATCTGATTTTGGATGATGAGCCGATCGCCAGACGGCGATTACGGCGCTTGATGTCGGAGTTTGATCATTTCAATTGCGTGGCGGAAGCCGCTGACGGTACACAGGCAATTGAGCTATGCGAACGCACTGCACCAGAATTGGTGTTTTTAGATATTGCGATGCCTGGTATCGATGGGCTTGAGGTTGCTGGTGTGCTGAGGCAGCAAATGCCTGAATGCAAAATTGTGTTTGTGACTGCCTTTGCAGAGCATGCTTTGCAGGCATTTGATTTGCTGGCCGAAGGTTACCTGGTCAAACCCATAGATAAAGAACGTTTGGTTGCCTTACTAGAGCATATATACGGCGATCAGATGCAGCGCTTACAATATCAGGTTGGTCATGACACTCGTTGGGTAGCCGTATCAGATATTTTGGTTGCCAGGAGTGACGATCGCTACACACACATTTATTTTAAGGATGGTGAAGCGCTGATCGATATTCCATTGAAGAAGCTCATGGCCACTTATCCGCGGCATTTTGTGCAGGTGCACAGAAACACTCTGGTAAAGAAACAGGCTGTACTTAGCCTGGAGTCTGTCGAAGGAGCCCACAGGGTCAGGCTGGATGGCTTTGCTGAGCCCATTACTGTCAGCCGACGTGCTGCAGCTAACTTCAAATCACTGTTCTGACCATTAAACCCGACTGATTGACCGTTGAGCCCACGACCAGGTTCATGACGAAGTGATTCATTATATTATGTAGTGGAGCAAACTGACTTTGAAAAATGATGGCAAACACTGTGTGTATTAACACCAATCGTGGATTTACTCTTTTAGAATCGCTCATCGCGTTTATGGTGCTGAGCTTTGGCCTGCTCGGTGCTGTGGCACTTCAGGCAAAAGCCAAGCAAGCCAGTTTCGATTCTATGCAACGCGCAGCAGCAGTCGCCCTGGCTGGCGATATCATGCAGCGGATCCGCAGTAATGATACCCTGAATCTGGATGACCAGTACCAACAAGTGTTTAGCAGCACAGCAACGGTGAACGGTAATAACAGCTGTTTTAGTAATATATGTAGCAATGCTGACATTGCGGCTATGGATCTGGAGCAATGGGTCATGGCCATCCAGGCCAAAGAAAATACCGGCTCGCTCGATGACACGACGGTATGCATCACCACGGCTTCGGTTGCAGGTACTCAGGGCCGGGGCTTCAACGTGACCGTGAGTGTGGCATGGGCTGGTCGCCAGGCTTTCGAAATGAATGCGACGAATCAGGCCATCAATTGTGGCGAGAATAACGATTATCGCCGTGTAGTGAGCATCAATAGCTATATTCTGGTGAGGAATTGAAATGATACGCTCTGGTTTCACCTTAGTCGAGTTACTGATCTCCATGTTTATTGGCGCGCTGTTGCTCGGCGGAGTCGTCACGGCGTACGTTAGCATGAAAGTCACCACCCGAGACACTATGGCTATTGGCGAGCTTCAGGAAGTTGGGCGTTTAACGCTCACTTTACTGCGGCGCGATCTTGAGCAGGTGGGGTTCTGGGGCACATTTTATGACAAAGGCCTGACGACAGCCAATTCAGTGAGCCCAGCAAACCCAAGCAATGACTGCTTTGGTGGTCTGAACAATGGTAGTTTCCCGAATGCGGTGCAAACCAATTTTCGTTCTATTTACGCCGAAAGGACCAGTGGTGCTGCTTTGAGTTGCATCTCAGGTGCTAAAAACAACACAGAAGTATTACAACTTAAGTTTCTTGAAGGACGGCAGATCACAGACGATAACGATGTAGAAAATAATCGGTACTACTTTATCGCCCAGCAGGAGCAGGGCACGTTTGTGGCAGGGAATAGTTATGGCGGGCAACCGACTAATAACTCGACTCTGTGGCCTTATAGTCACCATGCTTATTACATCGAAGAGCAACCAATCAGGATTAATAGTCAAACCATCACTACCCCAATTTTAATGCGCAGGCGGTTGACTGTGGGCGGTGGCATGACGACCGAGGCAGTAATAGAAGGGGTTGAAGATATCCGCTATCTGTTTGGCTTAGATACCAACGGTGACAGTCGCGTGGATACTTATCGTAGTACGCAGGATATGACAGCTGGTGATTGGGAACGCTCAGGAGGGATATTGACGGTGCAAATCATTGCACTGGTTCGGGTACTGGAAGCCGATGCGGGTCTGGAGTTAAAGAGTCAAACTTATACCCTTGGTAACGACCCGGACAGGCGTACTCTGACCTTTAATGATAACTATCGGCGCACGGTGTTTTCGACCACCATTCAGCTTTACAACATGGGGATCTCGACATGGTAATGGCACACAAACAGCGCGGCATGGTGTTGATCGTCTCTATGGTACTGATCGTGGCAGTAATGAGCGTTGCCGTGACACTAATGAGCAGCAGCACCATAGACATAAAGGTGACTAACGCGGCGCAGGAACGAGAAGCGGCGGAGGCATTACTCATGGGGGAAGTGCAGCGGATCATCTCTCAGGAGAAGGCGCGCGTGAATGAAAGTGTGTTTCAGTCACGCAATGGTGAGTTCACAAACGATAACGGTGAGTTGGTGCGAAGGACCATCCATATTGATGAAGAGCTTGAGCTTGAGAGTCTGCAGGCAAACCTCAACAATGGTCAGTTATTACTTGAATGTCCCCGTGTTTTTAATTTTACCGAGGGGCTTAGCTGTGTCATCACCGAAGTGGAAAGCAGTGTCCAGTATGGCGACCAGTCCCGACATCAGGTGACTGTTGTGATTGGCGTTGCGCAGGAAGTCATTGGTAACCTGGGGAATCAATAATGTGGTATAGAATCATACTGGCCCTGAGTAGTTTACTGGTATTTAGCACACAGGCCGAAGACATAGAGCTATTTGTAAAGCACGATATTTCGAATTCAGAAAAATCCCGGGTTTTAGTGGTTTTTGATACCTCGGGCAGCATGGCGTGGGATGTTAAAGACGGCCAGCGATGCTACGAGTATCGTAGTGGCCGGTTTCGCAGTATCAACTGCTTTGATTCATCACAGACCAGCAAACGCTGTTATAAGGTGCGAAATGGCTGGTATCGGGAATCAAATTGTGGCGATAGCAGACTAAAAGTTGCACAGGATGCCATTACCAAGCTAGTGGAAGATAACGACGACTTTGATATTGGCCTGATGCGGCTCTATTCCAGCTCAGGTGGATATGTACTGAATGGCCTGGGAGCCAGCAAGACAACATTGATGAGTAAAATTGCCAACCTGCCTGCCAGTGGTAATACACCTCTGTCAGAGACTTTATGGGAGGCATACCTCTATCTGACTGGGAAAAAAGTGCTATATGGTCAGAACAAGAGTGATCGGGACCGCAGCATTGAAAGTAATGGAGTATATATTTCGCCGTTTAAGCCGGACCCGCTTGCTCCTAAACGCTGCGATACTTCCACCAATATTATCTTGATGACGGACGGAGACCCCACGAGTGACTCTGCACGTAACACAGATATCTATAATAAATATGTGTCTACATTCGGCTCTGCACCCAGCCGGGTATCTAATAATTACCTGAATTCACTGGCTAAGGTGATGAGAGGCACGCCTGAAACTCAGGTTGACCTGTATCCCAACACGCCCCAGGAACAAGATTTTGCCCGTACCTATACCATTGGGTTTGGCACCGGGATGTCGAATGCGGGTAAAGCCTTACTGGAGCAAACCGCACTGGATGGTGGGGGGGAATACAAGCATGCAAATACAGCTTCTCAGTTGTCAGAGGCGCTGAAAGCCACAATCACCAATATCCGCGAGAAAAGCGACAGCTTTTCGTCGCCGTCCGTATCGACTAGTAGCTCAGATCTGAGCCGCAGTGGTGATTCAATCTATTACACGATGTTTTACCCGGAAACCCACACCCGTTGGCGCGGCAATCTGAAAAAACTCAAAGTTAAAGGGTCCGTGATCCATGGTATGGGCAGCAGCAGCCATGCTATCAGCGAAGAAGGCACCATCGCTGACAATGTGACGACGTATTGGTCTCAGCCTGGCTCAAAAGACGGCTCTAAGGTTGGCGTTGGCGGTGTTAATTATCAGCTTTCCAGACAGACAACTCGCAAAATCTACTCAGATTATGGCAAAGGCACCTTAATGTCGTTTGACTATGCCACTGCGCTAATCGCTGCAGGTGGGGATTTGTCGAAACTCAGCACCTTATTTTCTGTGGATAATGCGAGTGTAGTACCTAATGTGATTAGCTGGGCCAGAGGTATTGATGTTAACGATGAAAATAACAATAACTCGAGGCAGGATAGACGTGAAACCATTTTCGGCGATCCGTTGCACTCCAGACCTGTAACCCTAGATTATGGCAATGGCGACCTTCGCGTGATTGTGGGGACCAATGCTGGCTTTTTACACATGTTTAAAGACAATGGCGACACAGTGAGTGAAAGCTGGGCATTTGTGCCCGGGTCCTTATTGGATATCCTTAAACCGCAAATGGATCGACTGGATGACACTAAGCTCTACGGCGTCGATGGCCCCATTACCGTTTATTTTTGGGATAAAGATGATGACGGTAAGGTTGGCAGTGGAGAGCGCGTTTGGCTGATTGTGGGTTTGCGTCGTGGCGGCAACGAGTATTACGGTTTCGATATTACCTCGCCGGATAGCCCCCAGTTGCTATGGGGCGGCCCTATTCGCGGTGGTGTGGCACCTTATGAGCAATTAGCACAGAGCTGGTCTAAGCCTCAGGTCACCTTTATTAAGGCCAAACCTGATATGCCAGTTTTGGTATTCGGTGCCGGTTATGACACCAATAAAGACAATGCTTTATTTTCAAACGACAATATAGGTCGTGGCATATACATCGTTGATATTGAAACCGGAAAGCCGTTTTGGAGTTTAACAGCAGAGAATGGCTTTAAGGGTAAACACAGTATCGCTTCCGATCTGAGCACGGTTGACTCTGACTATGATGGGTATGTGGATCGTATTTATGCCACGGATACCGGAGGCGGTGTGTGGCGGTTTGATCTGCCAGGCACCAACCCGAATGACAGAGAGAATCCTTGGACGCATTTCCAGCTGGCTAATCTGAGTGGCGGCACGGATAACAACAAACGGCGGTTTTTCTACCGTCCCGTGGTAGCGCGTACCTACTTTTCTAAGGTGTCAACCAAAACAGTGAATGGGCAGACCATCACCATACGTCGGGATATTCCCTACGAGGGCCTGTTAATTGGCAGTGGTAACCGGGCTAAGCCTACATCAACGTCTGTTCAGGATTTTCTGTATATGGTTCGGGATGAGAACACCAAAACCCGTTCTTTTGATAGTGAGACGGCACCGGCTGTTATTCGCTCGTCCGATCTACTGAATGTCACAAGCGATCCGTTTTACTCTCGTCTTGACGACTTCGACAGTTTTGTTGAAAAAGAGGTAGAGCTTGGCGCGGCGAAAGGCTGGAAGTTAAAGCTGGGTAGCGGAGAGAAGTCGATGGCTGCCGCGACAGTTGTTGCGGGTGTAGCCTATTACACGACCTTTACACCGGCCAGTGTGGAGGTGAATGAGTGTTCAATCACTGCTGGTAAGGGCAGGCTGTACGTCTTGCACTTAAATTATGGTATGCAGATGTTAGATCAGCGCAGCTATCAAACCACCGCTGAAGTGCCGGATACACCGAGAGTTCATTACAGTGAACACACCAATGAAGATGGAAGCACCACGATTAAAGCGCAGCTGATCAGCCCTATTGTTATTGATGGAGGTTCTGGTGGAGACGTGGTTGATGGTCAAGTGATATTAAAAGAACCACCTGCTGCTGCGCCTTACGAGAAGGCAGATGGCTCTACCGGGGGCGTAAAAGCTGAGAACGAAGTAGAAATCAAAATGCAAACGCGGTTATTGTACATATACAAAAAAGAAGAGCATGATGAAAAGAACTAGTAACACTGTGCTGGGGTTTACCCTGGTTGAGATGATGATCACCATAGCGATCCTGGGGATCCTGGCAAGCATCGCTTATCCCAGTTACTCGGAATATGTGAGGCGAGCGGCCAGAGCGGAGGCTGCGGCAACCTTGCTGGATGCTGCTAATAAGCAAGAGCAATATTTTGTCGATAACCGGGAGTATGCCAGTTCTCTGGCTGCGCTCGGATTACCAACAACTACGGAAAATGACTACTTTTCGCTGGAAATTGAGCTAGGCAATGATTTAAATACCTTTGTTATCAGAGCATCAGCTTCTGGTGGACCGTTAGAGGATGACACTGAGTGCACTACATTGACCATAAATAATCTCAATATTCGCGGCAGTACAGGCAGCTTCGCTGCCGATCGTTGCTGGGGCCGTTAGACCCCGGCGCCTTCAGGACGTATTAATGCGTCCTGTGTGAGCAGAGTCGTTCAGACACATTTTTTGGTCTCTCTGAGTCGACTTCTCCCAACCACACTGACCGACAATGCCAGCCCGATAGGTGCACCAGTGAGTCGTTGTGTGCAATACACAAAGGTCCCGTTGCCAAATCCTTTCAGTGTGCCAGTGTGCTTAAAGGTGATAGCCGATCTGGGATAATCCAGGGTATCGCTGTTACGGATCCCTGAGAGCACCATAAGTTTCACATCTTTTTTGTCCGAGGCCGCGCGCTCATCACGGTCTGTGAAAACGGTTAACTCTTGATGCCAAAGGTGCGTACATCGGTTATTGACCAGGGGGCAAATGGTGACTGGCGTCTGATGAGTCACTGCGTGCAGCCGTGTTAAGGTGAGATGCCTGTCGAGCGCAACCAGTGCTTGTTTGGCTCTGTCGATTTCGGTAATAGAGTGTACTGCCGGAGCGGCCAGTAGCAAAAGCACGCTAAAAAGCGCCATGCAAACGAGTAATTCAAACAGGTTAAACCCTTGTAGCTTCCTTCTTGTCATGAGTATGCATCCGTGCATGAGTCATAGTGTTAGCCTAGCCGTCATAGTTTGGACAGCAAGGTGTATGAATAAATATCACCTCATTAGCCTGTCTGTTTACGCAGGCTCACTCATTTTTGGTTCCGTAGATTTAATTATCGGACGCTATTGATGCAATAGTGGGCAGGCCAGAGCGACTTTTGGGTGGAAAACACGCTTAGTCGCAAGTCAGGGTTGTATCACCCCGATATAGTGCAGAACCAACAACGCTCACCTCGAGTTGTTGATTAGGAAAGTCCGTTGCGGCAGGGCAATAAATAAAACTGCTGGCCTGGAGCATGGCTGTACGGCCACTTGAGTCAAAGCGTAAGCTGGCTGCCGGGAAGGTCAGACCATCATTGCTGGGAACTTGTTCCATGACACGCAGCAGGTCATCGACACCTGTATTGTAGGTGCCGTTATTGTTTCTATCGAGGAAAACGGTAACGCGGTTAGCCTGCCAATTGTCCTGACAGACAAAGCTACTGTTAGTTTCAACCTGGGTTGCGGTGGCCGGGCACAGAATGATGATCTCATCCGTCGCCGTTGCTTGCGCTCGGGCAAAGGTTACAGTGCGTTTTAATTCTCTCAGGTAGGACTCAGCGCGGGTTGAGGTAGTCAGGCTGCCGCTGAACGAAAAGGCCAGCGTGGCCAGTACACCTAAAATAGCAATAGTGATAACTAACTCAAACAGTGTAAAGCCTGTATTTTTTTTCATGGTATACAGCCAAAGACAGGAATAACTACTATCTAATATAGTGCGTCTTTTTGTTTATTTATTCAATCGCTTTGTTTGCCTTGTTTTGTGTGATTGTCTAAAATCGACGCATTACCAAAGGGATAACAATCAACCATGAAAAAGATAGAAGCCATCATTAAACCATTTAAGCTGGATGACGTTCGCGAGGCGCTGTCCGACATAGGTATTACCGGCATGACCGTGTGTGAAGTTAAGGGGTTTGGCCGACAAAAAGGGCACACCGAGCTATACCGTGGCGCAGAGTATATGGTCGACTTTTTGCCAAAAGTGAAGCTGGACATTGTGCTTGCTGAAGAAGACGTAGATCGGGCTATCGACGTTATTTTAAAAACCGCGCAAACCGGTAAGATTGGTGACGGTAAAATCTTTGTCACTGAAGTGGAGAGGGTTGTCCGTATTCGTACCGGAGAAGAAGACGAAGAAGCTATCTAATCTTCCCTCGCTGAGTCGCAGAACAAAAAACGCCGGATGCTTGGTGCGATCCGGCGTTGTTGTATTCAGTATTAATGTTTCGCAGTTAGCGTTGTTGATTTAACTCTTTTGCTTTGCGCGCGTTGTCGCTTAGTTCATCAAGTCCCAACATAGCGTAACTCTTTTCCATCATTTCAAGTGCTGGCACCAGGTAGCTGCTTTGTGAGAAATGCTCAACCACATATTTACCTCGGTTGGCTGCGGCTAGATAGGCTTCACGTTCAAAGTAGTAGTTGGCCACTTTCAGCTCGTAACGAGCCATTTTGTTGAGCAACCAGGCCAGACGCTTCTTAGCTTCCGGCACATAGGCGCTTTGCGGGTAGTTTTTAACCAGGGTTGATAAGTCCTGAAACGCAACACGTGTACGGTTTGGGTCGCGGTCTGCGCGATCGATGCCGAAATATTCCTGAAAGCCATTCTCATCCGCTTTAATATTAATTAAGCCCCGCATGTAATACATGTAATCGAGGTTCTTATGATTGGGGTTCAGGCGCAAAAAGCGGTCAACTGTCGCGAGTGCCTGCTCGGTGTTGCCAGTTTGATAAAAAGCATAGACCAGGTCCATTTGTACTTGGTGGGAGTATGGACCAAACGGGTAACGGGAATTAATGGCGCTTAAGAGCTCGATGGCACGTGCGTACAGGCCGGAGTCGAGTGTTTGCTTGGCGTCTTCGTACAATGCCTGCACAGATTTATTTGGTACGCGTTCTATTTCTTCTTGTTCTGGGGCGGATGAGCAAGCGGCTAATCCTAATACAGATGCGCTCAATACGATTGCAAAAGCGCGTTTTCCCAACGTCTTTATCATTTTATTTTACTACCTTCGTTATCAGGCTAGGCCAAGTCGGCAAAACCGAGTAAACTATGCATTTATGCGATTCTAACCCAGTCGAGCATGGCTTGCACTGGTATTTTAGGTAAAGTTACACATGTCTGAGCAAATTTCTCTACAAGCCGATGTGCCAGTGGAACTGGGCGGTAAACGTCTAGACCAGATTTTGGCGCAATTGTTCCCCGATTTTTCACGTTCTCGAATAAAAACCTGGATCCTGGATGAAAAAGTCACCGTCAATGGTGACGTGCTGGCGATCCCGAAGGAAAAATTGCTGGGCGGTGAAGTCGTTGCGGTGGAAACACAAATTGAGGCGGAGCGGGAGTACGAAGCGCAGGACATCGCGTTGGATATCGTATATGAGGATGATGACATCCTGGTGATTAATAAACCGATGGGCCTGGTGGTGCACCCCGGAGCGGGTAATCCAAATGGTACTGTGCTGAATGCGTTGTTACATCACCACCCGGAGATCATCAATGTCCCGCGCGCGGGTATCGTCCACCGTCTTGATAAAGACACCACAGGGTTAATGGTGGTGGCCAAAACGATTGTGGCACAAACCCACTTGGTGAAAAACCTGCAGGCACGTGAAAACTTTACCCGTGAATATGAAGCCATCTGTAACGGCACCATGACTGCCGGTGGTATGATAGAGAAGCCCATTGGTCGTCATGCGACAAAGCGTACGCACATGGCTATCCATGAAATGGGCAAACCTGCGATAACACATTATCGTGTGGCCGAAAAGTTCCGCGCACACACCCGATTGCGTTTACGTCTTGAAACGGGCCGTACGCACCAGATCCGTGTTCACATGGCGTATCTGAAGCACCCGCTGATAGGTGATCAGCTCTACGGCGGTCGTCCTTGCCCACCGCGCAATGCCTCGCCGGAGTTCCTCGACACCTTGCGTGGCTTTAAGCGTCAGGCACTTCACGCCGTCAAACTGCGCATAGCACACCCGGTGAGTGGCGAAATCATGACCTGGGAAGCTCCTATCCCGGAAGATATGCAGCAACTGACAGCCGCATTGCGTGAAGACTTTAAGCTTAATCCACAGATAGATTACTAATATGCTGCGCCCGGATTGGCCATTAAAGGAGGTTGTCGGCGCTTTGTCGACAACGCGTGAGGGGGGCGTTTCGGCGACCCCTTTTGATGGTTTTAATCTGGCTTGTCATGTTGGAGACGATCCGCAAGCTGTTGCACACAACAGAGCACAATTGCAGGCTCAGGTCCCGGTACCTATCGTATGGCTTGAACAGGTACACGGCAATACCGTGATCCTGGCAGGAGAGCAATACGATATCACTCATACACCGCAGGCAGATGCAATCTATACCCGCTCTGATCAAATTGCTTTAGCAATTATGACAGCCGACTGTCTGCCTGTGCTGCTGGCCAGCGACGATGGTCAGGAGGTCGCCGCGGTTCATTGCGGCTGGCGTCCTTTGGTTGCGGATATTCTTGCCGAGACAATAGCACTCTTCAGCGCCCCTAGGTCCCGAATACATGCCTGGCTGGGCCCGGCAATTGGCCCTCAGGCTTTTGAAGTGGGCGAAGAAGTGCGTGAGCAGTTTGTCGCCCGACATCAGGTGCATCTGAATGCCTTTAAAGCACAAGTAAATGGTCGCTATCTGGCTGATATTTATGCCCTGGCAACACAGCAGTTGACGCAGCTTGGCGTGCAATCTGTATCTGTACATGCGCAATGTACTGTGTCCAACCCAGCGCATTTCTTTTCTTATCGTCGCGATGGTCAGTGTGGCCGCATGGCCAGTTTGATTTGGCGCAAATAAATCCCGCTCTTTTGTCATCTGCACCTTGATCAAACTCCCTCCGATACCCATTTTATAGATAACTAAGTTATTTATAAGGTTATTTCGTGTATGCGAATTGATAGATTTACCAGTAAATTTCAAGCGGCGCTGTCTGATGCGCAGTCTCTCGCATTAGGTCGTGACCACCAGTTCATTGAACCCGTACATTTAATGTACGCTTTATTGCAACAAACGGGCTCCAGTGTCCGGGCGCTGTTTGCGCAGGCCGGCGTGAGTGCTGATGAACTCAACACTAAACTCTCTCAGGCCATTGAGAAATTGTTCAAGGTAGAGGGGGTCGGTGGTGACGTACAGCTGTCGAATAACCTCATCTCATTAATTAACCTATGTGATAAATATGCCCAGAAACGCAAGGACAAGTACATCTCCAGTGAGTTATTTGTGTTTGCTGCATGCGAAGACAAAGGGCCATTGGGTGAAATATTTCGCTCACTGAACATCACCCAGGAAAAAATTGAAAAGGCCATCAAGGCCATTCGTGGCGGGCAGAAAGTCGACGATCCCAATGCAGAAGATACCCGCCAAGCTTTGGAAAAGTACACCATAGATTTGACTGAACGTGCGGAGCAGGGGAAGCTTGATCCGGTGATTGGTCGTGATGATGAGATCCGTCGCACGGTACAGGTATTGCAGCGCCGCACGAAAAATAACCCTGTGTTGATCGGGGAGCCTGGTGTGGGTAAAACCGCAATCGTTGAAGGTCTGGCCCAGCGCATTATCAATGGCGAGGTGCCAGAGGGGCTCAAAGATAAGCGCGTGTTATCTCTGGATCTGGGTGCACTGGTCGCCGGCGCTAAGTACCGTGGCGAATTTGAAGAGCGCCTTAAGTCGGTCCTTAATGAGCTGGGCAAAGAAGAAGGCCGGGTGATTCTGTTTATCGATGAAATTCACACCATGGTGGGAGCCGGTAAAACGGATGGTGCCATGGATGCGGGGAATATGCTTAAACCTGCTCTGGCACGGGGTGAGTTGCACTGTGTCGGTGCCACAACGCTGGACGAGTATCGACAGTATATTGAAAAAGACGCGGCGCTAGAGCGACGTTTCCAGAAAGTGTTTGTCGCAGAGCCCAGCGTGGAAGACACCATTGCCATTTTGCGTGGCCTAAAAGAGCGCTATGAACTGCATCACTCTGTGGATATTACCGATCCCGCGATTGTGGCTGCCGCTCAGTTGTCGCATCGTTACATCAGTGACAGGCAATTGCCAGACAAAGCCATTGACTTGATTGATGAAGCAGGCTCGTCAATTCGCTTGCAGATTGATTCAAAGCCAGAGCAACTGGATAAACTGGAACGTCGTATTATCCAGCTCAAGCTTGAGGATAATGCGCTGGCAAAAGAAAAAGACGAAGCCAGTCAGAAACGCCGTAGTGAAATGCAGGCGCTGATCCAGCAGCTCGAAACGGAGTACCGTGAGCTGGATGAAGTCTGGAATGCGGAAAAAGCATCATTGCAGGGCACACAGGTGATTAAAGCTGAGCTCGAGCAGGCACGGCTTGACCTGGAGGTCGCACGTCGTGCCAGTGATTTACAACGAATGTCAGAGCTCCAATATGGTCGTATTCCTGAATTAGAACGCAAACTTGACCTGGCATCTCAGGCCGAAATGCAGGAAATGAGCCTGCTGAAAAATCAAGTCGGAGAAGATGAAATTGCAGAAATTTTATCGCGCTGGACCGGTATTCCGGTGGCTAAGATGCTCCAGGGCGAGCGCGATAAGTTACTGCAGATGGAAGATGAACTACATAAAAAGGTTATTGGTCAGGATGAAGCCGTGAGCGCAGTGGCTAATGCCATTCGCCGTTCTCGTGCGGGGCTGGCCGATCCAAATCGACCGATAGGGTCATTCTTATTCCTGGGCCCTACTGGAGTAGGTAAGACCGAGCTGACCAAAGCGCTGGCAGGCTTTATGTTCGATACTGAAGATGCCATGGTGCGCATTGATATGTCTGAGTTTATGGAAAAACATTCTGTAGCAAGGCTGGTGGGGGCACCCCCGGGATATGTTGGGTATGAAGAGGGGGGTTATCTGACTGAAGCAGTGCGCCGTCGCCCTTACTCTGTGATTTTGCTTGATGAAGTGGAAAAGGCGCACCCGGATGTCTTTAACATTTTGCTTCAGGTACTGGACGATGGGCGTTTGACGGATGGCCAGGGTCGCACCGTTGATTTTAAAAATGCGGTGATCATTATGACCTCTAATCTGGGCTCAGATGTGATCCAGGAGCAGGCTGGCAGCAATGATTATGCAACGCTGAAACAACGCGTGATGGATGTGCTGGTTACTCAGTTCAGGCCTGAGTTTATAAATCGGATTGATGAAACGGTGGTGTTCCATCCATTGATCAATGAGCATATCAAGCAAATTGCTGATATTCAGCTGGCGAAATTACGCCAACGTTTGCATGAAAAAGGGTTTGGGTTTGAACTGACCGACGCCGCGCTGGATAAAATAGCAGCCAGTGGCTTTGATCCCGTATATGGTGCGCGCCCTCTTAAACGGGCAGTACAGCACTATATTGAGAATCCGCTTGCACAGCAGTTATTACAAGGGGACTTTGAGGCAGGCGATGTGATTAAAGTGGATGTAAACGCAGAGGACATCGTGTTTACGCGTTAAGGAAGATGCTACGGGCAGCGGTCGGCTGCCCGTCCGTTTCCTAATTTCAACTTGCTGAGGTTGGGGGTTTTCCTGCGATATGTTAGAGTGCCTTACCAGCACCTAAACCTGCATTTTCCATGGAAAAGTACTTTCGCCAGTATGGCATCTTTCAATTTGGTGGCAGCACTGAACTGTGTGCTCAGGAGCTGCCGCTGACATCACCTGATAATCAGCAGGTACTACTCAAAGTTATTTCAACGTCTGTTAATCCTATCGATATCAAAACCCGAAGTGGTCTGGGCTATGTTGCAGACGAAAAACCTGCTGACGCATTTTTACCCTTAGGCTACGATGTACTGGGTGAAGTCGTGCAAGTTGGCGACAATGTGACTGGCTTACACCCAGGTGATAGGGTAATAGGTATGGTTGGTTTCGCTGCACACCCAGGTTGCTATGCAACGTATACCTATGCCAAAGCCGATGAGTTAATTAAGGTCAATCAGAAAGCGGATGCGAGTTTAGCCGGTCTGTGTTTGGCAGGGCTGACTGCTTGGCAGGCTTTGGCTGATTTCGAACCTGACAGTCGGCCTGTGTATGTCAATGCTGCAACGGGTGGTGTTGGTCATCTTGTACTGCAAGTGGCACGATTACGCGGCTTTGAAGTTATTGCGGTGAGCCGACGTATTGATCATGCACTGTTTGCTGAGTTGGATATACATGCCATCACGCCCACAGATTATTTGGCACAGCCCTGTGAAGGGATCCTGATAGATTTGGTAGGGGGAGAGTTCGGCCAGAGTATGACTAAAAATCTGAAGGTAGGCTCTGAATTAGTCACAGTGCCAACGGTTACCAAAGATCAGGTATTAGAAGCTGCTCGGGTGCAACAGGTTTCAGGGCGCGGATTACTGGTTGAGGCAAATCAAGCGCACCTGACCCAGTTGTATGAAGCAGAGCAAGCTGGCCAGATAAAGGTTATGGTTGATCAGCGCTTTGAATTACATGACATTCAGCATGCACATGAGTACGTTGAACAGGGTATTCATTGTGGCAAAGTGATCATCACCGCTTGAGTATTCGTAATTTGCCCCAATTGACAGTAGCATTGTGTATTACTGGGCACCGGGCTTCGAGGTATTAGTTTTTGAACAAATTAAATTTACAAGGCAAGTTAAAAGCGCTTGCGACACCGGCACATCTGAACTCTTTGCGTGGTATTAAGCGCGGGATTGAACGGGAAGCGCTGAGAATTAAGCCATCCGGAGAGATCGCAAAAACGCCCCATCCGAAGGGAGCAGGTCACGCTTTGACTCATGGTGCAATCACAACTGATTTTTCTGAGTCTTTATTAGAGTTCATTACCCCGGTGAGTGAATCTCCTGAAGAAACACTCGCTCAGTTAAAAGATCTGCAAAAGTATACCCTGAGTCATATGGGCGATGAGTTACTTTGGCCAATGAGCATGCCATGCTACATCAAACAAGAAGACGACATCGTATTGGCTCAGTTTGGCCAGTCTAATATTGGCCGAATGAAAACTTTATACCGGGAAGGCCTTAAAAACCGTTACGGAAGTATGATGCAGGCCATTGCCGGTGTGCATTTCAATATTTCTTTCCCGGATAGCTTATGGCAGAGTTTGCAACAGTTGGAGCATGATACACGTCCTTTGCAGGATTTCGTCTCGGCCCAATACCTTGGCCTGATCCGTAACTTCAAGCGTGAACTATGGCTTATCAGCTATTTGTTTGGCGCGTCCCCAGCCTTATGCAACTCGTTTTTACAGGGTAAAAATAGTCAATTACCCTTCAAGGAGTTGGGACAAGGTACACTGTATCTGGAGCATGGCACTGCGTTGAGACTCGGCGATTTGGGCTATACCAACAGTGCTCAGTCCTCGCTGCGTGTCACTTATAATAGTCTGGATGAATATATTATTGGCCTGCAAAAAGCAATCCGGTGTCGTTCAGATTTATATGACCATATTCCGGATTATCAGCATGAGGCTCCTAAGCAGCTCAACAAGAATATTCTGCAGATTGAGAACGAGTTCTATTCTCCTATCAGACCAAAGCGTAACGGACGCTCCGGTGAAACGCCAACTCAGGCATTAAGTCGTGGGGGTATTGAATACGTTGAGATCCGAGCGCTGGATGTGAACCCATTCAGTGAAACTGGCATAGACCTTGACCAAATTTTATTCCTTGATGTCTTCCTCAGCTACTGCTTACTCAAAGATTCTCCTGAGTTGAGTTGGGACGAACAGCAAACCTGTGACGCAAACTTACAACAAGTGATTAATGAAGGGCGAAATCCGCAGGTTAAGTTACAGCAAAATGGTGAGGCACGCTCACTACAACATTGGGGCGAGGATATTTTTGCGCAATTGAGTGCAGTGGCTGCTTTGATGGATGAAGCGCAAGGTTCACAACGCTACGCCCCGGTTATTGCTAAGTTACATACCTGGGTTACCCAGCCAGAGTTGACCTTGTCAGGGCGCATCATAGCGAGTCTGGTAGAGCAGGATCAGGACAGTGGAGAACTTGCGTTGTTGCTGGCAGAGCGTTACAAGCACAATCAGGCAGCGGATGATTACCAGACCTTTGATTCTGAGAAGCTGGATGCCATGAGTGCGCAGTCATTTTTGGATGAAAAAGACGTAGTCGCTGCCGATAGCGTGTCGTTTAATGCGTTTCTGCGGGATTATTTTTCCCGGGCATAAAAAAACGCAGCCGAGAGGCTGCGCAAATAAATTTCAGGGATGAAACAATGCTAAACTGCTGCATTCAAAGAGTAAGACCGGCACAATTTAGAAAAGTTCAACGAGTTCATAAAAAAATGAGAAAAAAAATAATTTTATTACCTTTGTTGGCTGCACTAACCGGCTGTGCGACGGCACCTCCGAAGCAGCCGAATGATATTTGTAAGATTTTTGAGGAAAAAGACGACTGGTATTTTGATGCAAAAGACGCACAAGAAAAGTGGGGTTCGCCCAAACATGTGTTGATGAGTATGATGTATCAGGAAAGTTCTTTCAGACATGATGCTGCTCCGCCGATGGAGTATTTTTTATGGGTGATCCCTATTGGTCGAGCCAGCAGTGCTTATGGCTACTCTCAGGCAAAAACACTCACCTGGAGTGACTATATTCGTGAAACCGGTAACTCAGGCGCAGATCGTGACGACTTTGAGGACGCCATCGACTTCATGGGCTGGTTTGTTTATAAAACGCATAAAATTAATGGCGTTTCAAAGTGGGATGCCTATGCACAGTATCTCAACTATCACGAAGGCTGGGGCGGTTATCGCCGTGGTACGTATAAAAAGAAAAAGTGGCTGATGCAAGTAGCGAATAAAGTGAAGCATCGGGCTTCGCGTTATGGCGCTCAGCTCAAACGCTGCGAAGCAGACTTAGATAAGAACTGGTTTGAGCGTTTGTTTTCTTAGTAACCAAACAGTAGGACATAAAAAAAGCCGCGATTGCGGCTTTTTTTATTATTCAGCGTTGGCAGATTTACTTTTCTTGTGTGGGTAAACCTTAACCACCTTAATCATGTTTTCCTTCACCTCGACCACTTCCATGGGGTAGCCTGCGATTTTCAGACCAAGCTGAGTTTGAGGAATATCCTCCAGGTGCTCAACAATCAGGCCGCTGAGTGTTTTAGGCCCTTCTGTTGGCAAATGCCAGTGCATTTCTTTATTAAGGTCACGTACGTTGGCACCACCGTCGACCACAACCGAGCCATCGTTCTGTACATCGACCTCATCGCTGGGGGCAGGTGTTTTAGTCGTGGTAAAGTCACCCACAACCTCTTCCAGGATGTCTTCCAGTGTCACCAGACCCTGGATATCTCCGTACTCGTCAACCACCAGACCGATACGCTCTTTATTTTGCTGGAATTTCAAAAGTTGAGTATTCAGTGAGGTACTTTCCGGGATGTAGTAGATCTCTCGTACAGCACGCAACAGTGATGGTTTATCAAACTGCTCTTTGGTCAACAGGCGCAATGCATCGCGTGAGTGAATAAAACCAACGGCATCATCAATTTGATCCCGATATAGCAGAACCCGAGTGTGTTGCGCATTGGTCAGCTGTTTAGAAATGTCTTTCCAGTCGTCATTGATGTCGATGGCATTGATCTCACTGCGTGGGATCATAATGTCTTCAACCGTAACGTGATCTAAGTCCAGAATAGAGGTCATCATGTCCTGGTGATTGGTGGGTAACATGGCGCCGGACTCATTTAATACCGTTTTGAGCTCCTCTTTACTCAGACTGTGTTCTTCTATTTGCTCCGGTGATACGCCAATGAGCTTTAACATGCCATTGGTGATCCAGTTGACCGTTACAACCACAGGGAAGAGTATTTTGAGTAGTATTTTCAGGATCACAGAGCTTGGGAATGCGATTTTCTCTGGGTACAGCGCTGCCAGCGTTTTAGGCGTGACTTCTGCGAAGATCAGGATAACCAGGGTCAGTGCAAAGGTGGCGACGACAATACCGGCATCACCCAGCAGGCGCATACCTAACAC
The DNA here is from genome assembly GCF_030125445.1 of Pseudoalteromonas ardens. Taxonomy (NCBI): domain Bacteria; kingdom Pseudomonadati; phylum Pseudomonadota; class Gammaproteobacteria; order Alteromonadales; family Pseudoalteromonadaceae; genus Pseudoalteromonas; species Pseudoalteromonas ardens. The sequence goes on along the minus strand of NZ_JASJUV010000002.1, from coordinate 1,014,702 downwards.
AGTGGCAACCGCAGAAGCGGCGATATTAACAAGGTTATTACCGATCAGGATCAGACCAATTAAGCGGTCTGGTCGCTTCAGAAGTTCGTCTACGCGCTGTGCCGACTTGTGTTTTTCTTTAACCAAGTGGCGTAGTCGGTAGCGGTTAATAGACATGATCCCGGTTTCCGAACTGGAAAAATAACCCGAGAGCAGAACAAGCACGCCAAGAATAATAAACAAGGCGCTGGTTGATATGTCGTCCAACAGAGGATCCCTTTTTTGCTTACGAAGGAGTATTAAGCGTTAGCCAGAATTCAGAGTCAAGTCAAAAAGCATGAACTTAAGTTAAAACTTAGATTAAAACTTACCTAAGATCACTTCTTGAACAAATCGACTGCCGAAATAGGCTAACGTAACGATACCTGAAGCCCCTAGTACAGCGAATACGACGGATTTACCCCGCCAGCCAAACTGATGGTGGCCAATGGTGACTGCACTGAACATACACCAGGCAATGAGTGACAGTACGGTTTTGTGCAAAAACTCTCTGGCAAACATGCCTTCAAGGAATACAAAGCCAGATAACAGTGCCAGGGTTAACAGTGCTGTGCCTACAGTAAGCAGCTGATAAAGTTGTGATTCAACCTGCATTAAAGGTGGCAAGTGGCTATGCATAATAGCCAGATCTTTTTCTTTCAGACGACGGTCAATGAAATAAAACTGGACAGCGTACAGTGTGGCGATGATAAGCACACAATATGCCAGTAACGACAGAGAAATATGCACCACCAAGCCAATATCCACTTCCAGTGACTTCATTACTATGTGGTGAGGCACAAACAAACTGGCAACGAGGAGTATCGCGGCGAAGCCGTAGACAACGGGCAGTAATAAGGTAGCTGGGAACTTTAAGGAAACAGTCGTCACTGATACCACAATGACCCAGCAGGTGAGCAGGGCAACATTGATGGTACTGAGGTCTTGTCCATCCTGCGTAAACACGGAGTTTACCAGCACCAGCATATGGCTGAGGATCGCCACTGTGCTGAAGATAATGGTCAGCTTTTGGCTAGGGCCTTCCTTATGGAATAGGCGCGACAATACATGCCCTGTGGCAAGTACATAAAACAGACTGGCAAACAACGATAAACTGATGATCAACATGAATGGCTTTCTACTTACATGCTCCTTTTGTAGGCTATTGTATTTTAAGCTCGGGTTCTTGCATAGGGGCAGGGAAAAAGATTCTTAACTGACTTGAATACTGTATTAGTGACGCGCATATCAGTATAATGCTGGGCAATTACGACATACTGGAAGCGATAAATGTTTGAGAACCTCCAAGAACGCTTAGGAAAAACGCTTAAAAACATCAGCGGCCGTGGCCGACTAACCGAAGATAATATTAAAGAAACGCTCCGTGAAGTGCGTATGGCACTGCTCGAAGCAGACGTAGCTTTGCCTGTGGTCAGAGACTTTGTTAAGCAGGTCAAAGAGCGTGCGGTTGGTGTTGAAGTGACTAAGAGCCTGAGCCCGGGCCAGGTTTTCATCAAGATCGTTCGTGAAGAGCTCGAAAAAGCCATGGGTGAGGCCAACGAGGAGCTGAACCTGGCTGCGCAGCCGCCTGCGGTTGTCATGATGGCCGGCCTGCAAGGGGCGGGTAAAACCACTAGTGTGGGTAAACTGGCTAAGTTCTTAAAAGAGCGTAAGAAAAAATCTGTGTTGGTAGTCAGTGCTGACGTATATCGTCCAGCGGCAATCAAACAGCTTGAAACGCTGGCCCAGGAAGTGGACGTTGAATTTTTCCCCAGTGACATTTCGCAAAAGCCGGTGGACATCGCGACGAATGCAATTTCGCATGCGAAGAAAAAATTCATTGACGTGGTGCTGGTGGATACTGCCGGTCGTTTGCACGTCGACAATGAGATGATGGGCGAGATCAAAGATCTGCACGCCGCTATCTCTCCGATTGAAACCCTGTTCGTTGTTGATTCCATGACAGGTCAGGATGCCGCAAATACAGCAAAGGCATTCGACGAAGCTTTGCCGCTGACAGGTGTGATCCTGACCAAGACCGATGGTGATGCACGCGGTGGTGCGGCTTTGTCTATTCGTCATATCACGGGCAAACCTATTAAGTTCATCGGTGTTGGTGAACGTACGGATGCACTAGAGCCATTCCATCCGGATCGTGTGGCTTCACGTATTCTCGGCATGGGTGACGTACTGTCACTGATCGAAGAGGTTGAGTCTAAGGTTGATAAAGACAAAGCGGCTAAAGTCGCTGAGAAAGTCTTTAAAGGCGATGGCTTTACGCTCGAAGATTTTGCTGAGCAACTGCGCCAGATGAAAAACATGGGTGGCATGATGTCGATGCTGGATAAGCTGCCTGGCATGTCAAATCTGCCGGATGCTGTTAAAGGTCAGGTGAACGATAAGACATTTAACCAGATGGAAGCCATCATTAACTCGATGACACCACACGAGCGTGCACGTCCGGAAGTGATCAAAGGCTCACGTAAGAAGCGGATTGCGGCCGGTTCCGGTACTCAGGTTCAGGATATCAACAAGTTGCTTAAGCAGTTTACCCAGATGCAGAAAATGATGAAAAAAATGAAGGGTAAAGGCGGCATGATGAAAATGATGAAGAACATGAAAGGCATGATGCCACCAGGCATGTTCGGTGGTGGCGGTCCGAAGTTTTAATTCAGACCCAAACTGAGAAAAGGACAGACTGATTCAAATCACTCTGTCCTTTTTTAATGCTTATACCAATTTCACTTAATACTTGGTCTATTTGAAGAAGCAAATAGGACGCTAACAGCGTTAAAAATTTCTCATTTAGAACAACTAAATAGCAAAATTTTTGCCTTGTTATCGACCCTATTTTCTCGCCTCAAAATAGACCACTTAATTAAGCAAATTGGTATTAGCTTTCTACGGCTTCATCAAATTGTGCGCGGGCGACTTTGGTAAGGCGTACCAGCGCTTTACGCACTGCCGTCGCGTCTTCACAGCGCGCTTCGAAGGGGACGTAATAAGACTTGTCATTTGCTCTGAAATAGCAGCCTTCATTGAGTAATGTCGTCATAGTCACTTCTGCGGCATCAACATTATGCACCAGCTTGAGGATCAACTGATTGGCATCCTGATGATCGTCATTCATATGTGCCACCATATGCGCTTCGCTGGCCAAATCCCAATTGGCAGCAGGCTGTGCCCATTCATCTGCCTCCAGCCAGAATATCTGGCCAAAGCCAGCGATATAACGCACGCGTTTAATTTCCATGCGCCACAATTTGAAATCGTGTGCCTGTCGGTAGCTGATGGCTTCGGGAAAGTGGCGCTCATAGCGCAGCAGTAGCTCGGCTGCTTCCTCATCCGGAACCGGGGTTGCGTCGCCGACGATAGTGACACGGGCATGTTCATTTTGATCGCCACTTTGTGCAGCATCAAAAATTGTCGCGCAGACTCGGCTGTCTTCTGTCAGGTTTCGAGAATGCTGTGCAATGCCAGCAATGTAAAAAATCAGCCTGCCCTGATCGTCACTCATAAATGGCGTGACCGAGCCAAAAGGGTAGCCCGCCAGGTTTTTAGAAAGTGTGGACATCACACAGACAGTTGAATGTCTTAGTAGCTGGCGCGCTTCAAAAACAGCTTGTTCACGCATTGGGAGCTCCTGTTAGCGGTTCTGAGAATATCATAGGTATATTATATCCGGGATGCAGGTTAATCTGCATGCCTGTTTGGTAAATGGGTTGTAATACATCCAGCCTGAGTACATCTTGTGGTGTGCCGTCACTGCGGATCTGGCCTTGATCTAATAAGAGTATCCGGTCAGCATACAACGAAGCCAGGTTTAAATCATGCAATACCGCAATCACGGTATTGCCCTGGTGGGCAAAGCGTTGTGCGGTACTCAGCACCCGGTGTTGATGGTGTAAATCGAGTGCGGAAGTGGGTTCATCCAGCAGCATCAGCTTGTTTTGGGTGGCCGGGTCGTGCGCATTCAACTGGGCCAGACAGCGGGCAAACTGGGCGCGCTGAAATTCGCCTCCGGACAAGTGAGTAACATCGCGTCCGGCGAGCTTTTCTAGTGCCAGTTGTGTGATGAGTTCATCAACGACCCGAGCCTGTTCAGCAGTGCTTTCCTGATAAGGGTAGCGGCCCATGGCGATAAGCTCGGTGGTATTAAAAGCAAAATTGACCCGGTTATGTTGCAATAAGACTGCGCGCTCAGTGGCCAGTGTGAGTGCATCACGCCTGTTGAGCGGTTCGCCGTGCCATAAGATCGTGCCCTGGTAAGAAATATCATCACAAATTGCACTGAGCAAAGTCGATTTTCCGGCGCCATTTTCTCCCAGCAGCACAATGAGCTGGCCTGTTTCAAGCGTCAGTGACAAGTCAGTCAATATCGGCTTGCCGCCACGGGTAACAGTCAGGTTACGACATTCAAGCATGGGCACCTCGCTTTTGTTGTATCAGTAAATACACAAAAAATGGACTGCCGAACAGGGCGGTGATCACGCCAATTGGCAGCTCTGAAGGTGCGACAACCAGGCGGGCCAGCCAGTCTGCGATGAGTAATACTACGCAGCCCAGTAACATGCTCAAAGGCAGCATACGGCGCAGATCCGGACCGACCAGCAGGCGTGCCAGGTGAGGTACCAGTAAACCAATGAAGCCAATCATGCCGGACATGGCAACGGCACCACCAACGCCCAGTGCAACCAGAAAAATCACTTCGTTTTTTAACCGACGGACATTAACGCCAAGGTGTCTTGCATCGCGCTCTCCCAACATCAGGGCATTGATCTGCTTGCGTCGTATGAATAGCATCACGACACAAATGAGAATGAGGGGCGCACCATATTGCATGGCAGGCCAGCTGGCGCCCGCCAGAGCACCCATCTGCCAGTATGTCATCAGGCGCAAAGAGGTGTCATCGGCAAAAAAGCTGAACAGTCCTATCAGTGCCATGGCCACGGCATTGATCGCTACTCCGGCAAGTAATAATACCGTTATCTGGATCTGGCCATGATGACTGGCAATACGATACAACAAAGTAGTGATAGTCAGGGCGCCCAGAAAGGCAGCCGGTGCGACCATGGCTTCGTTGATAAAAGCCACCTTGGGCGACAGTGCAATGACTGCAATGGCTGCAACAGCCGCACCACCTGTGACTCCCATCAGGCTCGGATCTGCCAGGGGATTGCGGCATAACGCCTGACTGGCTGCACCACTACAGGCCAGGACACACCCTACCAGCAACGCCAGCAGTAACCTTGGCAGGCGGATTTGGGTAACGACGGTCATGTGTAATTCACTGATCCCTTGTATCGCAGAGTCAGGGAGGAAGACCGCCAGCGGGATGCGCCAGTCCCAGCCAACCGGCCCACTACTGAGAGACAGCCAGGCCAGTGCAATGAGTGTGGCGCCGCATAACCACAACCAGATATGGTGATGACGCGCAGTTAAAATCGCAAAAGTCTGACTCATAGCGCTGAGTTTTCACGATATGTCGCAAGTTGTGCAATCGCCTCAGGCAGGCGAGTCGTCATTCCCATCGACATTAGTGAGTCCATGACTAACAGTTTGCATTGCTGTGCGGCTGGTAACAAGGCCAGCGCACTTTGCTGGCAAAACTGCTCGGGTCCACCAAGGCTGTAGACAACATGACTGGGTGCAACCAGAAAATCAGGGGCGCTGACCAGCATCGCTTCTCGATTAAAGGGTTTATATCCGGGTGCTGTTGCCAGGTTACGTATACCCGTATAGCCAAATAAAAGATCGGGTACTGTTTCAGGGCCTGCTACGGTTACGCCGCGATCGCCGGCAGACAGGATAAACAAGGCACTGTGTGATGATGGGGGGGCTTTGGCCGGTAAGGTTTGTTTGAGTCTGGTGATCAGCCGTTGTGCCTGACTTTGACGGTTCAGATCTCGGCCAAGATGACCTATCAGGTTGAACAGTTCGCTGATATTTTTCGGTTTGTCATACAGGTTTAGTGGTACCCCAGTGCTGCGTAACTGCTTTAATACCTCGGGTCGGCCACTGCCTTCCAATGCCAGGATCAGTTCCGGATGCTGTGACAGTACGCCCTCAGCGGCCAGATCCCGGTAATAACCAACTTTAGGTAGTTTAGTTGCATCAACTGGTGACGTGCTGGAGGTGTCAACAGCCACGACGTGTTCTCCGGCCCCCAAGGCAAATACGATGTCCGTTAATGAGCCGCCAGCGACGACGATCCGTTGCGCGGCAAGCAGTGGCTGACTGATTGCCAGTACCAAGATTAAAAATACACATTTACGCATTGTTTATCCCGTTTAATTTAATGGTTTTCAGTGAAAGTGTCGCCTGAGTCACACTTTCTTAATGCAAGGTTGACCGCCGATAAAGAGGTGCCTCCCCCGTGAGGGTTTGATTCTACTGAATGAGGTTGATTAAATCTACATAAATATAAAAATGCAAACCATTATCATTTGCAATTGAGTTATAGGGACATTATAGTGCACAGCAAAATAGTTCTGATCAATTCTCTGAATGAGGTTTCTATGACTCTAAAGCACAGTAGTATTGCGCTTGGTATAGTGGCGGCGCTTCTTGGTACAACCGATGTTAAGGCCGATGAATTTGAAAAGTCCGCGGAGGTTATTGTCGTTAGCGGTTCGCGAATAGCACAAAAGCTATCGGATGTGACTGGCAGTGTTAGCGTGGTGACAGAGCAGGCTCTGGAGCAGGAAGTCAGTATTGATCTGGCAACGGCGCTTCGTTATCAGACCGGCATGACCACGCAAGGCAATGCAGGTAATGCGCAAGCGATCACTGTACGGGGGGTTGGCGGTAATCGGGTCGTGTATATTAAAGATGGTCGTCGTCTCAATGATGCTTACCAAGGGGGGCAGGGGCTGTTGATTGGGCGTGGCTATCTGGATGTAGAAGGTGTCAGACAAATTGAAATCGCCAAAGGGGCCGCCTCTTCATTATATGGTTCCGACGCACTGGGTGGCATTGTCGTCATATCCACTAAGTCACCCTCTGACTACCTGGCAGGCAACACCGGTTATGCGCATCTGAGCGCTGGCTATCATGGTGCCAGCGACGAACAGAGTCTCAGTGGTGTATTCGCAACGCGCCTTGATGAACATGCAATTTCAGCCCAGTTAACCCGTCGCGAGGGCGAGCAGACACAAAACTATGACGAATCTCTTCCGAACTATGACTACACTGCGACTGCTGCGGTGCTCAAAGGTGAGCTCGCGCTGGATACACAATCCAGTTTATTGGTCACGCTGGATTACTATCAACAGAAAACCGATCAGGTGCTGGCAGTGCAACGCAATGAGACGGCAGAGGTTAATGATAGTCTGGCGGTGTCGGCGCTGTATAAAAGCAGTGCAGCAACTAAGCTGTTCGACAATCTTGAAGCGCAGGGTTACTTCAGTGAGTATGAACAAACGAGTGATCAAGTCCGTACTGGCGCAGATCGCACCGGGCCGTATGTGGATAACAATGACTACCGTTTTGAGCAAACGATTATTGGCACTCGCCTGGTACTCGACAAGCAGCTTAACCTGAGTAATGTGCAGCATCAGCTAGTGTATGGATTCGATGTTGACGTTTATGAAACGCAGCGCCCTCGTTATAAATCAAGGCGCACGCTGCAAGGCACTCTGGTGAAAGATCGCGAAGCGCAAAAAGCGTTTCCAGGTGCTGATACAACGCTGTTGGGGGTATTTGTGCAGAATAATATGGCGTTGATCCCCGATACACTGACGGTGAATGCCGGGCTGCGTCTCGACAGCTACCGGATGACGCCAAAAGACAATGTACTTTACACACAAGGCGCATTTGAAAAAATCAATGAAACTGCCTTATCGCCTAAGTTGGGGGTTGTGTATAGCATCACTGAGCATCTGAATTTGATTGGCCAATATGCAAGGGGCTTTAAGATCCCGCCACATGACCAGGCTTATCAGAACCATGGCGTTGAGCCATTTTATCAGATTATGCCTAATTCAGACCTGGATCCGGAATCCAGTGACAGCCTTGAGTTCGGCCTAAAGGGGCACTTTGATAACAGCCAGTTTTCAGTGGCGGTATTTCACTCGACTTTTGATGATTTTATTGCCAATCAGCTAATCCGCACTGAGCCCACCTTTATTCCAAACGTCAGTAAGCAGGTATTCCAGTATCAAAATATTGAGGAAGTTAAAATCAAGGGAATGGAAGCCAGCATGACTCTGTGGCTGGGTGACCAGATTGCCTTAGACAGCGGTCTGACTTATCTGCATGGGAAAAACGCACAAACTGATGCGTATATAGAGTCCCTGAGCCCGCTCAACGGATTTGTTAAAGCGCGGTACGACTCTGACAACTGGTCGGTAACCACTGCGCTGCGAGCTGCCAGTAACATGGACAAAGTGCCTTCCGATGCAAACATTAAAACATCTGGTTGGGCGACTGTAGATGTGTTTGCTGACTATCAATGGCACAACTGGAAAGTCAATATGGGCGTGTTTAACTTGCTGGACAAAGAATACGTGCAGTACGAGCGTGTCGCGGGCAGTGCCTCAGACACGGACTTGTCTCAGTACACTATGCCAGGGAGATATCTGGCAGCTAAGGTAAAAGTGACTTTCTAATTAGCTCGCCTCTGACATCTTACCTGTATATAGAAGGGTCTTTGCGTTTAAGACCCTTTTCTACTCTCAGACTCGCCCTCCTATATTGATCTAAGTTTATGGAGACAGCTCTGTAAATACCCACCCACCAACTCGTTACTCTCTGGCAATGACACTGCGTCTTCATCATTTGGTAATAAAATGGATTTCACACTTGCAATGCGTGAAAAAAGACGTACAATTCCCCAGCTTCCCAAAGTGGGAAGCAAATCTTATTAATGAAAACAGTCAATCTATGTAGAGGACGGTATGGTAACTATTCGTTTGCAACGTGGCGGCGCTAAAAAGCGTCCATTCTATCAAATCGTGGTTGCGGATAGCCGTTTCTCGCGTGACGGTCGTTTCATCGAGAAAGTAGGTTTCTTTAACCCAATCGCTGCTGGTCAAGAAGAAAAGCTTCGTCTAGACCTTGCCCGTGTTGATCACTGGGTAGGTCAAGGCGCTGGTCTTTCTGACCGCGTAGCTAAACTGGTTAAAGACGCTCGTAAAGCGGCTTAATAGGCGTAAGTGTAACCATGAGTCAAGAGAAAGCCTCGACAATCGTTGTTGGTAAACTTGGTGCTCCTTATGGCATCAAAGGTTGGCTTAAGGTGCATTCATTTACTGATGATCCCCAAGGGATCTTCGATTTCAGCCCATGGTTGATAGGTCAACAAGGTAAATGGCAAACCCTTGAAGTGAGCGACTGGCGTCGACACAGCAAGGGCTTTATCGCTAAGTTTGCGAACATCAACGACAGAGACGAAGCAATGGCACTGACCAATGCAGAAATCTCAGTAGATGTAGAGCAGCTTCCCGAATTACCAGAAGGGGAGTTTTATTGGCGAGATCTCATCGGTATGACAGTCGTTACGACAAAAGGGTATAACCTGGGTCATGTTGATGACTTGATGGAGACAGGGTCAAATGATGTTTTGGTTGTGAAAGCAAACAAAAAAGATGCATTTGGTCAGTCTGAGCGTTTAATTCCATTCCTGACAGATTCTGTTGTGATTGAGGTTAAACACGAAGAACGAGAAATTACTGTAGACTGGGATCCGGCATTTTAATGAGTGAACAGCAAAAACTATGGGTTGGAGTGATTTCACTCTTTCCTGAAATGTTTGACGCGGTAACTCAGCAAGGTGTAACCGGTCGGGCCGTAAAAAACGGGCTGATCGACTTTCACTGCTGGAACCCGAGAGACTATGCGCTAGATAAACACAGAACCGTTGATGATCGGCCTTATGGTGGTGGTCCGGGGATGTTGATGATGGTCGAGCCTCTCAAGCAAGCTATCCTTGACGCCAAACAGGCGGCAGGAGAGGGCGCTAAAGTAATTTATATGTCTCCACAAGGGCGGAAGTTAGATCAACAAGGTGCGGCCGAACTGGCTCAATCCGAAAAGTTGATTTTAGTCGCTGGTCGCTACGAAGGTATAGACGAGCGGATCATCGAGTCGTATGTCGACGAAGAGTGGTCCATCGGGGATTTTATTTTAAGTGGGGGTGAACTGCCTGCCATGACATTGATCGACGCAGTTGCGCGATTGGTGCCTGGTGTGCTGGGACACAACCAGTCTGCAGAACAAGATTCGTTTTCAGACGGCTTATTAGATTGTCCACACTATACTCGGCCAGAAACGTTGGATGGAAAACAGGTGCCTGCTGTATTACTCAGTGGAAACCACCAAGCGATAGCCGAGTGGCGCTTAAAGCAGTCACTGGGTAGAACTTGGTTACGCCGTCCAGACTTGTTGCGTAACCTAGCTCTGACTGAGGAGCAAGTACGTTTGCTTGCTGAATTTCAGCAAGAACATGAAGCTTGTGGCTAGAAGACAGTTACTCCTAGGAATGTGAGAAATAAAATGGCAAAAGTAAACCAAAATATTATTAAAGCGCTTGAAGAAGAGCAGCTTAAAAAAGACGTACCTGCGTTCGGCGCTGGTGACACAGTTGTTGTTCAGGTTCGCGTTAAAGAAGGTGACAAAGAGCGTCTACAGGCCTTTGAAGGTGTTGTAATCGCTAAGCGTAATCGTGGTCTTCACTCTGCATTCACAGTTCGTAAAATCTCGAACGGTGAAGGTGTAGAGCGTGTATTCCAAACGCACAGCCCTCTTATCAGCAGTATTGCAGTGAAGCGTCGTGGTGCAGTTCGCCGCGCGAAACTTTACTATCTGCGTGAGCGTTCTGGTAAGTCTGCACGTATTAAAGAAAAACTTAACTAATACGTCGCATTTACCAATGCTTAAAAACGGGCCACTCTTTGAGTGGCCCGTTTTGGTTTCTGTATCCTATAATATCAATCCGCTTCCTAATCCTATTTCTTCCTGTTAGACTGGCTGTATCTTTTAGTTTACTGAAGTAAATAATAGTTTACGGTATGGGAATGAGTCAAACATCTGAACTATCCTTGCTCAGGGACAAAATTGACGCGTGCGACAGCGCGTTGGTTGACCTGCTCGCGCAGCGGCGTGAGCTAACTGAACAGGTGGGAAAAATTAAACAAGCTTCCGGGGCACCACTGCATGTGCCGCAACGGGAAGCCAGCCTGATTGAGGCCCGACGAGCACAGGCCGAGCGCAAAGGGGTAAACCCGGATCTGGTTGAAGACATTCTGCGTCGTATGATGCGCGAGGCTTATGAAAATCAGCAAAGTGAATTGGCATGTGCTGCACCTCAGTTATCCCCTGTGGTGATTGTGGGTGGCGCGGGTGCGATGGGCCAACTTTTTGCTCGTCAGTTGCAACGCTCTGGGTATGAAGTGCGGGTGCTCGACAAGGCACAGCAGGCCGATCAGGCAAGCATTCTTGCAGACGCCAGACTGGTATTGTTAAGCGTTCCCATTAATGCCTTAGAGCAAGTGATCCGGGACCTGCCACCATTGCCTGATGAGTGTATACTCGCTGATATTACATCGGTTAAACAAGCCCCGTTACAGGCGATGATGAAAAAGCATCCGGGACCTGTGGTCGGACTACACCCGATGTTTGGACCGGATATTTCACACTGGGTTAAACAAACTGTCGTAGTGTGCGACGGGCGTGGTGGTGAAGTTTATCAGGGGCTGCTTGACCAATTACAGATCTGGGGCTGTCACTTGGCGAACATGGCGGCTAAAAAACACGATCAGGCAATGCAGATCATTCAGGTTATGCGCCACCTGACAACCTTTGTATATGGCCAGTTTTTGGCCCGGCAATGTCATACACTGGAAGAGCTAAGAAGCTGCTCATCGCCAATTTATCAGTTAGAACTCATGATGGTCGGTCGTTTGTTCGCGCAATCGGGAGAGCTCTATACCGACATTATGCTGGCTCAATTTGACGAGGTAGAAGGGCTGCTTGCCAGCTATCAGGATACGTTTGAGCAGACCCTGAGCAGATTACAGGCCAAAGATAAAGCCGCTTTAATGGCCGCGTTTGAAGAAGCTAAGGGATATTTTTCGGACAGTGCCCAAACCTTTTTGCGCCAAAGCCGTGGCTTGCTGAACAAGGCTAACGACGCTAAGGTCATTTCATAATTGCTTCAGATCTGAGCGAGGCGGGCCTCGCTCAGAATAATTAATACCAATTTCACTTAATACCTGCTCAATTTGAAGGCGCAAATATGACGCTAACGGCGTTAAAAATTTCTCATTTAGAATAATTAAATAGCAAAAATTTCGTCTTGTTATCGACCCTATTTTCTCGCCTCAAAATAGAGCACTTAATTAAGCAAATTGGTATTATACAACTTCGACAGCCTGCAAAGATTCGCTTTGATAGCAGCCCAGAATGCGCACAAACTGAGTATGCTCTTTTAGCGATTCAAGGGCGCTTTGCACCAGCTTGTCGGCAACATTGGCCTGCAGGTCAACATAAAAGACTTCTTCCCAAGGGTTACCTGGTACCGGACGTGATTCCAGCTTAGTCATGTTAATGTTGTGCTCTTTGAAAACCATCAGGGCATCGGCTAGCGAGCCGACTTTTTGTTTGGTTGCCATGATCAGGCTGGTTTTGGTCGGGATCTGTGTCGATACTTGCAGTGGCTGACGCGCAACAACAATAAAGCGACTGTGATTCTCAGCCTGGTTCGCGAGACCCGTTTTCAGCACTTCAAGGCCGAATCCTTTCCCGGCTTGTGCTGAGCCAATAGCTGCACTATTCGGAGTATCGGCTGCCAGTTTAAGCGCACTGGAGGTGGAGTCACAGGCTTCTTGCGTCAGGTCGCCGAGCCCTTCCAGGAAGCGACTGCATTGTGCGAAGGGTTGGTGATGTGCAAAGATTTTGTTGATGTCTTTGAGGGTTGTGCCCTCTTGGGCCAACAAACAATGTTCTACACTGTGCGTTACCTCACCAATTATGGAGACCTGAGCGTGCTGGAGCAAATCAAAGACCTCATTGATACTGCCAGAGCTGGTGTTTTCAATGGGTAAAATACCGTAATCAGCCTGACCTTTCTCGACAGACTGAGTGATATCTAAAAATGTCTGGCATCCTAGTTCGACCAGGGTACCCGGACGGCGGCTAAAATATTTATGGCATGCAAGCTGGCTGTATGATCCTTGTCCGCCGAGGTAAGCCACTTTATGCGTATCGCTTAACGACTCCGGATTCAGGCTTTTTTGTAGCATCGCTTGTTGATTCAATACTGAATCTTCCAGGATAACCTGAAAAACATTATTGATATAAAAAGGGTCCAGGCCCAGTGATTTACCATAGTTGATGAGCTTTTCCAGTAGCGCGAGCTCGCGAGCTTCGTCTCGGATTGGTTTGTTATTGGTGATCTTATATTCCAATACGCTGTGGCTTAGTCTGCGGCGTTTTGCCAGCAGGATAAGCAGCTCAGAGTCAATTTCGTTGATGTCTTTACGCAGAGCATCCAAAGTATCTTGTGTCATAGGTCCTCACTCCCATTGTGCCAAAAAAAAGCCTCCCAGTGTGGGAGGCTTAGCTATCTGAACTTTTACACGCAAACAGTTAAGCCTCTTCACCTAAAGAAGCTAAAAAAGAAAAAATAGTTGCGTGTTGTTAAAGTCATAAATCTGTCTAAATTTTGGTGCTTAATTTAATTAACGCTATTATTAGCACAGATCATTTTAACTATACAAGTCCGAATTGAGACATATCTGGCAAAGTGTTTGGCGAGGTTCCCTATGATCTGGTATATTCTGCGCACTTATCTTGAAAAAACTATAACTAGCTAAAAGGTTTATCGTGGGCTATCGACGACCTGTGTCTCGCTTTGGTTTTAACTCGCTTAGTGTCAAACTTCCGGTGTTAACTGCCGCTGTTTGTTTGATTGCCGGGGCAATTGCTGCTGCTTTAATGTTGAAAACCGAAGAGAAGCAGCTTGTCTATGAAGAATTTCATGCATTGAGAGTGCAAAGCGAACAAACCCAGATGCACTTCTCTGAATTTCTCACACTAAAGAAAAAGTTGGCGCAACAAGCCAACATGGTGGTGAGCAGGTCTTTGTTCTCGGAGCAACCCGGACAAACCTCATCTGAACAGCAGGTACAAATTAATCGAAACGATGAGCGTATTAATAGTATCGCGGCAAATGGTATTTCAGCGGCCTATTTGCCAGTAAAAAACCTGAACGAACAGACTCAGGCATTACTTACCGAATCAGAATTCGTCTGGAATTCTTTGTCGCCTTTGTTATTGCAGGACTTTTTCAATTTCTATCTCCATACCACAGATGACTTTGTGCGTATTTCACCGCCAAACTCGTTGTTGGTGGACGGCAAAGGGAGTAGTCATTTTAGTATTCATGCGTTGCCACTGTTGCGCGAAGAGCTTAACCCCACTCGCCAGGCACTGTGGTCTGGCATTCATTATGATGCAGTCTGGAGCAAATGGGTTGTTAGTGTACTCGTGCCACTGTATGTTGACGATGTTTATCAGGGGTTTACGGGCAGTGATCTGGAGCTCGATGTGTTACTTAGACGGCTACCGAAATCCACCGAAGAGTCAGCATACATTGTTTTTGATAAGCAGGGACGCGTGTTGTCTGCACCCAATATGGGGATTGTTGCGCATAATAATCAACTGGCAGATAAAGGTTCCTTGCCCGCTGCTTTTCAGGAAATGATAGACAATACGTTGCGCGTTAACTTACCTAGTTTGCAAAGTGAATTCGGGTATCAGCAGGAGTCTTATCTGGCGAACGTTGTTCACCTGACCGAGCTGGATTGGTATATCGGCTATTACAAGAAACGAGATTCGGCTTTGTTTGCATTGCATGACTTGAAGTGGAAGTTTTCAGGCTTGTTTATCATTTATGGGCTGTTTGTTTCTCTGTTACTGCATCAGGTGATTTATCACTTGATCCTCAGACGCCTTAATCAATCTGTCGATGCGTTGGTGTCGTTCGGTAAGGGTCAACTGGACTATCCTGAATTGCCAGATGCTAATGATGAGCTGGGAATGTTGAATGCTTCGATCAATGATATGAGTGATGAAACCCGTAAATTGATCCATGGGCTAAATACCCGGGTGTCAGAAAGAGAGTCTGCGCAAAAACAAGCAAATCGGTTAGGTAAGGCTGTGGAATTCTCTGGCACCGGCGTGCTGATCACCAATGACAGATTCAAGATTGAATATGTTAATCCTAAAATGTTGGAAATGACCGGTTTTAATGAAGCGCATTTCACCGGTGCGCCCTTGCTCGGTATTGTCTCGAAAGAGATGGCGATCATTGTCGATGACATTGACTTTGACCTGCGCAGTCGTAATTACTGGCGTGGTGACACACTGCTGCAAGGTGTCTCTGATGAGCCGATCTGGGTGAGTTTGAGTATTTCCCCAATCAGAGAGGAGAATGGGCGAATTTCCAGCTATGTGGCGTCGGCTCAGGATATTTCCTTTGTGAAAGAGAGCCAGCGAAAAATGGAAGAGTTGGCTTATTTTGATACTCTGACCGGGCTGGCAAATCGCACTTTTTTCCGCATGCAGCTGCGTAAGTCGATGGCACTGGCAGAGCGCGGGCATTATGCCTTTGCACTGTTTTATTTTGATCTTGACGAATTTAAACGCATCAATGACACATTGGGCCACGATGCCGGAGATCGGTTGCTGGTCGAAGTGGCGGACAGGTTAAAACAGAGGCTGCGCGCAGAAGACACGATTGCACGCCTGGGCGGTGATGAATTCGCTGTTCTGCTCAGCGGGATTGAGAGCCGCGAAAATGCAATGGATGTCGCACATACCATTCAGCGAACATTGGCCAAGCCAATCCGGCTTGGCAACAATGAAGTGATTGTCAGCGCCAGTATCGGCATAACACTGGCTCCTTTTGATAGTAAAGAAGAAGAGCAGCTACTGAAACACGCAGATTTGGCAATGTATGAGGCCAAAGCGAAGGGGCGCAATACATTCCATTTTTACTCACAGGAACTGGATGCAGCGGCCAACGAGCGTTTGTATATTGAAAACGAGCTGCGCCAGGCCATTAAGGAAGGACAGTTCAGTCTGCGCTACCAACCTCAGATTGACAGCATCACGGAGCAAGTGGTCGGCTACGAAGCCCTAGTGCGCTGGTATCATCCTGAAAAAGGGTTTATTGCACCGACAAAGTTTATACCTATTGCTGAAGCAACCGGCATGATAGTAGAGCTTGGTGCCTGGGTATTGCGTGAAGCTTGCCAGTTTTCAGCCAGACTGCGCCGCAGTGGACGTACCGCAGATATTTCAATCAACTTGTCAGCCCGTCAGTTTAAAGATGCTGAGCTAATTGACAATATTGCAATGACATTAAAAGAGACAGGGCTGTCACCTCAAATGCTGCATTTGGAGCTGACAGAGAGTATGTTAATGGGAGACGTTGAAGCCGCCATTGAGCAATTGCTGGAAATGAAAAAGCTCGGTGTGTCTTTGTCCATTGATGATTTTGGCACGGGCTACTCGTCATTGAGTTATTTGAAACGTTTTCCGGTCGATGTACTCAAAGTGGATCGGTCCTTCGTGAAGGACATCCCTGAGGATTCTAATGATATGGAAATCACCGCGGCTATCATCGCGATGGCACAAAAACTCAGTATGAAGGTGATTGCAGAAGGGGTAGAGACTCAGGAACAAGTGGCCTTCTTACAAAGAAATAACTGTTTTATTGTACAAGGCTACTATTACAGCGCGCCTTTGACTGAGCATGAAATTTTGATGCAAAGTCAGCACCCGGATATTGGTCAGGGCAAACAAGCGCATTAGTCTGGCGTGCGAAGCCAGCCCGTGTCAGACTTCGCACGACATACAGGCTAGCCGCCAGCTATTTTAACCTTAAAGCCCTGTGCTTCCAGCAGGGCTTTCAGCTTGTTGCGATCATCGCCCTGGATCTCAATGATGTTGTCTTTGAGTGCGCCGCCCTGGCCCATTTTACTTTTCAGGGTTTTTGCTAGTTTCTTCAGGTCATGTTCTGTCGGGTCGATACCCACGACCAGCATGACGCCTTTTCCTTTGCGGCCTTTTGTCTGTCGCTCTATTCGTACAGCGCCATCTTTAAATAATTTCACTTCTGGTTCTGGCTGGCTTTCGGTATATTTGATCCGGCCAGACTCGGTGGAGTACACCAAACGACTTTCTGACATTTTGCCTCTCCTGTATAAATCTTAATACCCTTATGGTAACAAAAAGCGGTTTGAAGCGAGATAATTTTTTGGCTAATTTCACTTATCGGTTTATATTTAAAACAACATCATGGATACCAAAATTTAACCAAAGTAGGAGCTTGCGATGAGCCTGAGCAAAAATGCTTCAGCGGATGGAAAAACTCTAACGATTCAAATCAAAGGGAAATTTGATTTCAACTTGGTCCAGTCTTTTCGTCAGGCCTATGCCGACGTAGGTAACCAAACGGAGAAAGTGGTTGTTGATCTTCGCGACACTGACTACATGGATAGCTCCGCATTAGGTATGTTGCTCAACATGAAGAAGACCCTGGGTGATTCGGTATCTAGTATACAGATCAGTAATTGCAGACCCCAGCTGAAGAAGATCTTACAAATTTCACGCTTCGATAAAAAATTCGATATTGACTGATTCACGAGGGATTCGTGTATGTTAATTTTGGTTGTGGATGACCAGCCACTCAATTGTCGATTGCTGCAAACCATGCTTGAGCACCAACATTACGATGTGCTGGTGGCAAATAATGGTCAGGAAGCGTTGGACTTGCTCTATGAGCATGATGTGGATATCGTTTTGTTGGACGTAATGATGCCAGTAATGGACGGCTTCGAAACTGCGCCCAAGATTAAGGAACATGCGGGTGACGTGTACTTGCCTGTGATTTTCATCACCGCGCTGGAAGATCACGCCAGCTTTGAGAAGTGCCTCCATGTTGGAGGAGATGACTTCATACATAAACCTTTCGACAGGATTGTGTTGTCAGCAAAAATCCGTGCACATGCCAGAACGAGAAAGCTCAGCAAAGAAGCCAACGAGCAAAAAAAGCAGCTAGAGTACCACTACAACCAAATCGAACGAGAACACGAAATTGTCGAGCATATTTTCCGTAATGCCTTATCTGGGCAGCAAGATTTTGCGGATTTATGTGACTATCACCTGTCACCTGCCTCTATGTTTAACGGAGATATGTTCCTGATGGCAAAAAGCCCGATTGGCGGCTTTTACTGCTTGTTAGGCGATTTTACCGGGCACGGTTTGGCTGCCGCAGTGGGGGCGTTGCCTGCATCTAAAATTTTTTACACTATGGTGCAAAAAGGGATGGCGGTGAATGACATTGCAGCAGAGCTCAATAGCTCACTGAATACACTGCTGCCCGGACATATGTTTTGCGCTGCAGCCATTATAGAAATTAGTAGTTCCGGAAGAAACCTGTCTGCCTGGTTAGGTGGATTCCCCGATATCTATTTGATAGACGGGCAGGGGCAAATACTTAAAACCATTGAGTCTCAGCACATGTCCCTTGGGATCCTCGATGAGGATGAATTCGAACGCAATACGCTGCACTTTGAAGTGGATGTGGGCACCCGTATTGTGATGGCAACGGATGGTATTATTGAAAGTGAAGCCCCTGACGGTGAATTGTTTGGTGAGCAGCGCCTGATCGATGTATTGAGTTGCAAAGTAGATGTCTCGACGAAGGATATTATCCAGCAAGTGCGCGAATACAGCGGACACAAAGAGCAGCAGGATGATTTGAGTATCGCAATTATCAACTGTCTGCCTGATACTTCCACTGAAGCCTTGCCTCCCGAGTATTCAACTTTGCCATTTAACATTAGCATTTCACTGAATGCGCAACAGATGCGATATACCGATCCGGTGCTGGAGCTGGTTGATATCTTGTCGCAGGTCGAAGGTTTACACGCGCACCGGTCAAATGTGTTTTTATTACTTTCTGAGGCATACAACAATTCACTGGACCATGGTGTGTTGGGGCTGCAGTCGGATTTGAAAAATCAGGACGATGGTTTTATTGAATATTATCAGCAAAGGGCACGTGCGTTGGAAAGCCTCAAGGATGCGCTGATCATCATCAATGTGCGTTTTTGCCCGGATGAGTTCTGTCTTGTTTTTAATATCTGTGATTCGGGAAATGGCTTTGATCACAGTTCAACCGCACTACATAAATCACAGCAGGAACATGGCAGGGGCGTTGAGTTACTCTCTGAAATTGCAAAAAGTGTGACGTACAATCAGGTGGGTAACGAGGTTGAGCTGGTATACTCGCTTCGATAACGTGACTTTGTTTATGTTGCCACTGTTGCTGAAAATAAAAAATTCTAATATCACGCTGGCATACCTCATTCGTCCATGTTAAATTTGATGGATATTTAGATGTTTGGATGGCCAAATGATTTCTACCTATCTTTCTCATTGTAATTTATCTATTAGCGAAGCCGTAGTGGCGGGTCAGCTCGCCGAGTTGGATGCGTATCTTGATACCCATAGCCTCAGTGCCACATGGTCATACCAAATTCCAGAACTGGGCGAGGGGGGCAGTTGCAGTCTATTCGGCAATCTACAGGAAGCGCCCTTTTTACTGACGGACTTTGTTACTCGTAACAGTGAGAGTGAGCAGCAGTTGTCGCGTTTACAAACAATTGCGGAATATGTCAAAACTGCCACGAAGGTTGACTGGTTTGGTATTTACCAGGCGCGTCCGGCCGAAGGTATACAGCAGTTGCTGAAGCTGGCTTATTATGGTGCACCTAGCCGTCCTCTATTTCCGATTACCGAGGCGTTTGCCGCTACATCAAACAATATTCAAACGTATTTGTCTGAGCAGGCACGTGTGATCAATAACATCCCTGATTATGTGGCTCAAGGGGGCGAATATTATACCTGTGATCCTAAAGTACAAGCTGAGGTGTGTTTGCCA
This sequence comes from Pseudoalteromonas ardens, assembly GCF_030125445.1. Classification (NCBI taxonomy): domain Bacteria; kingdom Pseudomonadati; phylum Pseudomonadota; class Gammaproteobacteria; order Alteromonadales; family Pseudoalteromonadaceae; genus Pseudoalteromonas; species Pseudoalteromonas ardens. The sequence goes on along the minus strand of NZ_JASJUV010000002.1, from coordinate 994,730 downwards.
TTGTTAAATCAACAGGGTGAATGCCTGGGGATTATTGATGCAGAAGCTTTTGAGCAGGAGTGCTTTGATGAATACAAGCTGGCAGTTTTAGTTGCCGCTTGTATTCGTGCGATTGAGTATCTTCCAAGTTAAGCGGGCTCGTCTTCGCGGCAACTTATGTTAATATGAGCTCAGAGTTAACCCCATGACAAACGAGTCAGAAAACCTCGTTTACGTTAATTAGGAAAAGAGAGAACCATGTTTTCAGAACTAAAACCACTTCCGATGGATCCAATCCTGGGCCTGATGGCCGCCTATAAAAAAGATACTAACCCAAATAAGATTGACCTAGGGGTTGGGGTGTATAAAGACGAGCAGGGTCATACCCCGGTTCTGAAGGCGGTAAAAAAGGCTGAAGCGTTTCGTCTGGAAAATGAAACAACTAAATCTTACATCGGTTTAGCGGGTAACCTGGATTACTGCGACAAGATGGAAAAGTTGCTGCTGGGCAATGAACACCCGGCCTTACTGGCTAACCGCACCAGAACAGCTCAGGCGCCAGGTGGTACCGGTGCTTTACGTGTTGCAGCGGAATTTATTAAGCTTTGTAACACAGATGCTACTGTATGGGTTACTACACCAACTTGGGCGAACCACATCAGCTTATTTGAAGCAGCTGGTCTGAAAGTCAAAGAATACCCGTATTATGATTATGAGAATAAAGGCCTGCTGTTCGATGAAATGATCGAAACGCTGAAGCAAGTACCAAAAGGCGACATCGTGCTACTTCACGCATGTTGTCATAATCCAAGCGGCATGGATTTAAACGCAGAGCAATGGCAAATTGTTGCTGAGTTAGCGAAAGATGTGGGCTTTACACCACTTGTTGACATCGCTTATCAGGGTTTTGGCAGCGGCTTGGAAGAAGACGCTCAAGGTATGCGTTTGCTGGCTTCAACAGTCGACGAAATGCTGATCTGTTCTTCATGCTCTAAAAACTTTGGACTTTACCGTGAACGCATCGGCGCGTGCACATTCGTTGCTAAGGATGCTGCAGTGGCTGATGTTGCTAACTCAGTGTTACTCAGCGTTGTACGCAGCATCTACTCAATGCCACCTGCACACGGTGCGGACATTGTGAACACGATTCTGGGTAGCGAGGAGCTGACTCAGGAGTGGCATCAGGAGCTGGCTGAAATGCGTGACCGCATTAATGGCCTGCGTAGCTTACTTAAAGACAATCTGAACGCCAGAGGTGCGGGACAGGACTTCTCCTTCATTGAAAGTCAGAATGGGATGTTCTCATTCCTCGGTATAAACAAGGCCCAAATCGACAGATTACGTGAGGAATACTCAATCTATATTGTGGGTTCCAGTCGTGTAAACGTGGCAGGTGTGAGCAAAGACAACATCGATTACTTTGCCGATGCAGTTGCGACTGTACTGAAATAATACCAGTTCGCGTAATTAAGTAGCCAATCTTGAGGTGAGTAAATCTCTCCAATTGGTTATGTATTAATACAGGGTGGTATAAGCTCGCTTATACTAAAAAAGCCAGCTCTTTCGAAAGAGCTGGCTTTTTTGTAGGTATGGTCAGAGACATTAGGCCTGTTTAATGGCCGTTACTTTATCGTCATCCCCTTTCTTGTTAGCGGGTTTTTCCTCAGTGTCTTTCTTTGTTGACACTTTTCCGCCTTTCAGGATGGCCATAAAATCGTCTTTTTGTTTGGCAATTTCCAGTGCGAGCGACTCAACTTGTTGCTCACTGAGTGGAACATCCACTTTTTCTAACATGCCTTCAAGCGCTTCTGCAACATCCAGCATTTTATCATAAGCATCAGCCTCTTTTTTGCTGGTAAATGTCATACGCTCTACTCCATTTCTTTCTACCACATACTTAACGATAACCGCCATGATCACTCTCCACGAACACTGTTTTTTTGTACAGTAACTTGTCTCGTCAATAATTACAACTGATAAAGTGCTGTTATGTACCGATACAGCGGATCCTGGTGCAATTAATAAACACATTGAGCACCTGTCCAATGTTAACTTTATCAATAAAAACAAATTGATAAAGTTAACCTGTATGCTCTTTGTGGATGATGTCAGATTACCACTAGCATAGTTTATAAAAATTAGCATAACAGAGAGAGATGAAAAATTAGCAACAGGAAATATAGACATAATTTTGACATATTTCTCTGCGTTTACTTTATTTTAACTGTGCATGCACATTGCAATGCATACTTTAAAACATGGACACTTTAATTGAGGGATCTCACGATGAATATCAAAACACTTTTAGCGACATTGGCGCTGTCCGCCGCACTGCCAATTATGGCTCAACCAGAGCAAGCGCCTGCTACAACCCAGCAAGTTGCTGATGCGGTGGTGAATGTAAACCATGCCAGCGCAGAAGAGTTAACCCGTTTACCTGGTATTGGCATGAAAAAAGCGCAAGCGATTGTCCGCTCTCGCGAAGAAGCGGGAGACTTTCAGGATATGGATGCTTTACTAAGGGTAAACGGAATAGGTGTAAACATCCTTGCCAAACTTAAAGGCAAAGTAACATTTTAGCGTTGTTCCAGTTGAGTCTGGTCATCTCCAGGAGCAGCTTAGGCTGCTCTTTTTCTTATCTTTCCTGGTACATTTCCTGATTATTCAATTGCGCCTTGGTGATTTGTTGTTCGAGTTGCAATTTGAAATAATCTCGCTCTGATTCAGGGAGGTAGCGCAGATGCAGCTCATAAAAGCGCGCTGTTTGGTACAAGTGCAGCAGTGCGGCGTTGACAACTTTAAGAAATTGCCGGGTTTCGGGGGTATCAGAGCAGGCAATGTGGCCAAGAACAAAAGGCGGGTTGTTTGCTATTTCGATGCTATGTACCTGCGTAAGTGTCAGCTTGCTTGCATAGCGTTGAATCGTTGTCGGGTAAGTCAAAATAAAGCTCACCCGGCCTCGCTCGAACATGGTGATGGTTGCTTTGTAGCTGTCACCACCAGGGCGTCTGATTAACTGAGTTTTATCAACCCTGGCCAGTTGTGCGTCCAGGTAATCGCCGTATGAGCGTTGTGCCTCCGTGAGTAAGGTAGTTCTGGGGTGTGCCTGGAGTAGGGCAATGAGATCGGTCAATTGTCCCTGTTCATTAAGAAAAGGGGCAAGGTTAATATTCAGTGGCAAAAAGTATAGCCTGTGACTGGGGTAAAGGTGCACAGGCAAGCTGAATAAATACTGCTTTGCTCGCTGGCGTGTTTTTATCCGGTTTAGGGCGCAAAAGGGCAGGTTGCTTTGGAGCAGCTGATCGATGCGTGTGCCCGGAGCAAGCAGCAAAGGCGGGCGGAAAAAAGAAGGGGCTGTTTTTAAGATGTAATTCAGCACCAGGTTATTTGAGTCTGTTGAAATATCCAGAGGCTGTTGTGAAAACACCATCTCGATGTCTAGTGGGTCATCGCTTAGTAGCTGGACCTGAGCACTTGCTGAAAATGCAATCCAGGTATGTAAAACCACCATGCTTATGAGTAAAACAGACTGCGTGATTGCCATCATAACGTACATCTTTAAAATTGGTAAGACAGGGAGACTCCCCACTCTCTGGGTGGGGCCAGGTAATGCTCCGCAACCCCGAATACTTCGGTAAAGTCATTGCCGCCAATTAACACTCGTTTATCTGTGAGGTTGCGAACAAAGAGTGCAACTTCCATTTGGGCTGTGATGGCGTGACTGATACGTGCATTTAACAGAGCAAAACTGCCTTGCGCCCCAAGTTCAGTATTATAAACATCGTTATACGTTTTGCTGCGAAAGCCCCAGTTGAGTGACACTTTTAGCGGGTGCCGCTGTGCAATCGGCCAGTGGTAACGTAATCCAAATGCGGCGGTCCAGCGCGGGGAACGCATTACTGTACTGTCTGTTGTTACCTGCGTGGCTGTACCGACTGAATCAAACTGTGCATCTGTATACGACAGGTTACCTGAAAGGTGCCAGTCGTGTGCAGGTATGGCCTCAAAACTGGCTTCAATACCCCGAATACTGGTTTCCCCGACATTGTCGATAAAGATCTCAAGGCCGGCTTCTGTCGATTGGCCACCTCGCAGCTGCATGGCTTTGTGTTGCATATCAAAAGCCGCAACGCTGAGCTGAAGGGTATCTGACAGCAATTTAGTTTTATAGCCCAGCTCATAAGCTGTCAGGTATTCGGGGTCAAATGGCTGAGCTGAGGTAGGTGAATTCGGAATGCCGTTGAAACCACCTGATTTAAAGCCCCGTGATGCGCTTAGATAGACGAAGTGTTTGTCGCTGAAGTGATACTCTAAACCGCCTTGCGGAGAAAACACTCGCCAGCTTCGCTCAATGGGGCCGCCGTTTTTTTGCCCCTGAGTTTGCAGCGTCCTGTCAATCAAAATGACCCCGGCATTGTCAGCGTCACTCTGAACCTGTTGCATCTTATCTTCAAATGTGAGCCGCCCACCAAGGTGAAAAGCCCAGTGACGTGTTAGTGCGTATTTGGCATGGGTATATATAGCGGTACTTTTAATGTCCACTTCATTATCAAAACCACTGTCTATATCCAGACCAATGTTGAGCGGGTTACCAGGCCCTCCTATGCTGGTGGGGTTATTCAGTGGTGAGCCATCCAGCGGACCTGGTACATTTTCCAATGCCTCATATAACCCACCAATAAAGACCAGATCGGTGAGATGATTGATGTGTTCGTCAAAGTGGAATAAGCCGACTAACCAACTGAGTTGATCGTCCAGCGCACTGCCGCTGATATTAAGCTCCTGACTGAACTGAAACTGACGCTGAAAGTCCTGTGTATCGCCAATGACTACGGGGTTATTATCAAAATCACGGCCATAGGTTGCGTAAAACTCCCGATAAGCCGTTAATGACTTTACTTGCCACTGTTGTGGGGTTTGCCATGCGACAGAGAGTAAAGCCCCTGACTGATCCAGTGTGTTAAAGTTCGTGCCGAGCGAAGCGCTCTGGTGTGATGAGTCGAAGATTTGCAAAGGCGGATAAGGGTCAGTAATGCCACTTTGTGTGACTAAGTCGTTGTACAGCACCAGCAAGTCGGCCTGATCGTTTTTAGCAGCAAGGATAGACGGCGCGGATCCTGAATTGATCCTGCGCTGATCCAGAGACAACTGTGCCGTTAAATTTGGTGTCATCTGATAACGAAATTTGGCGGTGATCGCCCATTCATCTTGCCCGCCCTCAAACTCACCATTCTCACGCCTGACAAAACCATCCCGGTTGAGATGAGTGAATGTCAGGCGGCTACTGAGTGAATCGCTGAGCTCAAGGTTAGTGCGCATACGGACATCTCGGCGTTCAAAAGCGCCCAGCGTGATTTCGCCATCTGCGAATGTATCTGCGACGGGGTCGTGGGTGTAGATTGTGACAGCGCCACCGATGGTGTTTTTACCGAAAATAGCGCCTTGTGGGCCTCTCAGTACTTCTATCTGACGCACATCATACAGGTCAAAAATTCCTCCAGGGGAACGGGCATAGTAGACCCCATCAAGGTAGAGCCCCACACTGGGGTCTACGGTGGGCAAAGGGTCCACCTGACCAATGCCGCGAATGGTGATGTTGGCGCAGTGTGTACAGCCAGAATTTTCGCCGACTGTGGTGATATCTATATTGGGAATAAAGTACGCGGCCTCCAGCAAAGTATTGACGTTGCGTTCGCGCAGAAATTGTTCAGGCATAACAGAAATAGAGACGGGGATAGCCAATGCATCCTCTTTGATTTTACGTGCCTCAACGGTGACTTCCATCAGCTCATCAATCGACAAAGCAAATACATCATTGTCACTATCGGGCTGTGTGTCGGCCCAGGAAATTGAGCTAAATAGCACGCAACCTGCGCATAAGCGCGTGATGCAGGGGAGTCTATTGTTCATTCAGTACCTTATTGATGACAATTATTCCTACTCCCTGGAGAATAATGCGGCTCCAATGACCCCATTTATCGGATCGTTGCCATTGAGTATAGCAGCTAAATTGCGGCTCGCAGGACTGCTGCACAAACTCAACTATGCAGAGGAGCACCAGCAGGTACTCAGCAAATCTCAATAATATGATGGGGTGTGTCGAATGCATTATTTTGTAACATTTGTGTGTTTTTTGTGCTTTTTTAGTTTGGGTTTTTGTGATTTTATGGTCATGAAACAATAACCCAGAAGGAAGCTAAACTATGAAACTACAGTTAAAAACCAGCAAGCTAAAGTGTCTGAATGAACAACATAAACAATTGGACCAGGCTAATACACCTCAGGTGGGAGGTGGGTACACGACTAAGCCCTGGACGGTCTGGTGTGAAGAGTTGAGCAAAGGACCTGATTGTCGTGCTTAGCGCTGAAAACTGACGAGTAGTTAGTGGTGCGGTGCACCACTTCTTTAGGAGTGTGTTTTACGAAATTCTGAGATCGCGTGGTGCATATGAGGCCGGGCGAACTGTATTTCCAGTGGTACGGTGAGCAAAGGGTATGCCAATCCACACACAAGTAGCACAGGTAGCAATAGCCAGCCCTCTATAAACGCCAGCGCCATAAACAGTGGCGTCAGTAGCAAAAGTTTGGCGATATTAAGCAAAATCTTGTGCGATGCCGGCAGCTGGGCCAGAGCCAGCGCTTTGATACGTTGTTTATCGCGCAGTGCAAAGTCATCTAATTCGGCAAGTTTACTGAGTCTGAAAATCATTTACTTCTCATCTTTTAGCAATAAATACTGCGGCAAAGGCGATAAAACAGAGGCTGTAAAGTGCAAATATGACTTCCATCCAGCCAGGCATCGACAGGCCCGCGAAAAACCAGTCTATATTACCACAATCGCCAGTTGCCGCGAAGAAGGCCGGGAGCCATTCATGCAGCGGCATAAAGCTTGGAAAATTAGGCACAAAGTCACAGGTAAAAGCAAAAGGATCTGTGGTGGTTTGCATACTAATGTGCTCTTTTGCCAGTAACCAGCCCCAAATGGCCGATACGCCCCAGCAGCTTAAGGCAATGAGTCTTACAGGCAGGCTAGCTGGTGAAGCGAGTCCTATCAAGCCTGCAGCGACAATTCCCAATGTGGCTGTGCGCTGATAAATACACATGATGCAGGGCTCAAGACCCATACCATACTGGAAATACAGGGCGATTGCTTCTAGTACAAAAGCAGAAAAAAATAATAAGCCCCAGGCAAGCCGGGTGCGAGAAAATTCAGCAAGTTTGTTCAACATAAGTGTTCCTTTTTTTGCCCATTATTATGGCTTTGTCACTGCATCCGGGCAACTGGTTTCAGACTAGTCGTGCAGTTTGACTGCTGAATGTAATATTAGTTTCAGGGACAGAGATGTTTCAAAGGCTAAATGTGGTATCTTCTGTGCCATTAAATAGTAAAGGAAAAATGAGCAATGCAGTCTGTTGTACGAGTTGGTGTGGCTGTGGTGATTAAACGCCGGGGACAAATCTTACTGGGTGAACGCATTGGTGCGCATGGTGCCCACACCTGGGCGACGCCAGGCGGTCACCTTGAAGTTGGAGAGACGATAGAGCAGTGTGCGCGACGTGAAGTCCTGGAAGAGACCGGCCTTGAACTGACCCGGATCACACAATTGGATTACACCAATGATGTTTTTGAATCCGAAGGTAAGCACTACATCACCTTATTTGTGCTGGGAGAGTGCTTAGAGGGTGACGCCCAGTTGCTGGAGCCTGATAAATGTCTGCAGTGGCGCTGGTTCTCATCCGATACTTTGCCACAACCTTTGTTTTTATCTTTGCAAAATTTATTGGCTCAAAACCCCACTGGGCTGAGTTAACACGCTGAGGTGTAGGTGTCATTTCAAGATCTCATTTTGGCAAGTAGCGCGACAACCTGCTTGTTATTTGCGTTTTTATTGCTGTCTTTGGATCACAAATCACGCAAAAACAACCGTTACCTGCTGAGCTATTTTGCGTTGATTGGGTTGGTGCAGCTGCTGGATATCGCCAGTGGCACGCGTGACACCCTACACCTTTTTATCGTGCCAATTGCACTGATGCTGGGTCCGTTTTTTTATTTATATGTGGGATCGCAGACCCTTCATCAGACTGTCAGTCAGCGACAAAGGTATTTGCTATTCTTGCCCGCTGGTTTGTTTTTGTTGCACCTTGTGCTGGTCAAGGCGTCAGTGCTTGAAATGCCGCTAATAGCGCATAAAACAGCCTTGATGATACTGGCACCAGCAGAGCTGGCCTATGTCATTGTTGTCTATTTCCGGCTAAAACAAACATCACATTTTCTCAACGAGACATCTGGTGCCTCTGAGCCGGTCAAACTGCGCTGGCTTCACTCTTTATGTCATCTCAATATGCTGATCCTGGTGTTCGAAATTATCTATCATATTTCATATTCAACCGGAGCGTTGTCAGTGGCGCATAGCAGAGTGTTCATCAATATCGCGTTACAGTTGTTTTTACTACTGATAGCCTGGCGGGTTATTCGTTCACCTGAGGTGATCTATACCGAGCAGCAACGTCTGGCAGTGCGCAAAAAGTACCAAAAGTCGGGTTTGACGCCTGCGTTGTCAGCCTATTATGGGCGTAAACTGGATACCCTGATGAATGATGAACAACTGTTTCTGGACAGTGAGCTTACTTTAGGCACATTGGCAGAGCGAGTCGGGCTAAATCCACATAATTTATCGCAGTTGTTAAACGAACATGTTGGTACAGGCTATCATGACTATGTCAATGGCTTTCGTGTCCGACAGGCGGTTGAACTGCTCACAGCCACAGATTATTCGGTGGAAGAGATTGCGTTTCGTGCAGGGTTTGGTACCCGGGCTTCATTTTATGCTGCATTTAAAAAGCATCGTCAGCTTACCCCTGCACAGTGGCGTACTCAGTCTCAGCGACCTGACAGTTTGCGCCAGAGTAATTCAACGGGTCCAGAAGAATAGCGTTCCAGCCATCGTTTTGAGCCGTATAACTGGATAGCCCAGACGATCATGATAGTTATGACAGCACCCGATATCTGGGTATTGGCATAGAAACCGAGCCCATAAAACCAGAACGTACAGAGCAGGCTTTGTAGTAAATAATTGCTCAGAGCCATGCGGCCAACCAGACCCAAATAATCCCGCCAGGGCTTCAGCCATGCTCGCTTACTGATATAGGCCAGTAGAGCTATATAGCCGCATGCAGTAAGTACAGATCCCCAATAGTTCCAGAGTGTATTTTTGAAAAAGTACTCTGGGAATTGCCAGTGTTGGTGCTGGTTAAGCCACAGCCCGGTGAAAGATAAAACCATGCCAGCAGGGGTAGCAAGCAGCGCCACATTGCGATAGCTGCGACAAGACAAGTGACCCGATATAAACCCGAATCGGTAGAGCGCAAGGCCAATTAGCATCAAACCCGATACCCGAAAGACTCCCCAGGCAGGAAAAGTCGAGAGATGAAACTCAGCGGCCAGATGCGCACGCATGCTGACTTGCTCTAACCAACCGGCAGTGAAAGCGTCCAGTTCGGCTTGATTGACGACTACGGAATGAGCAAAGTGTTGGGCAACGACTTCGGACAAAACCGGGTCTGGCAGGTGTTTGAGTGCATTAAATGTCATCAGGCTGTTGGCACTGCCAGCAGCCAGTATCAGCAATCCAAAGAGTAGCGTTAACAAAGCGGACACACGGATAAATAACAAGGGAAGCAGGCCACACAGAGCATAATAGACCAGAATGTCACCATGCCAGATCAGGTAGGCATGGATCAGACCAATGAGCAGCAGCATGGCTAACCGTCTCAGGTAATAGCCATAGGGCGACTTGCCGATAGTTAGTTGTTTATCGCAAATAAGGGCTGTACTGGCCCCAAACAGCATGGAAAAGATAGCCATAAATTTTTGATCAGCGAAAAGATACTGTATCTGCCACCACAGATGCCCACTGATAGATTGGTCTGTGTGTGCCAGAGGAGAGAAATATGCGGCATAGGGCTCAGAGAAAAGACGAATATTCATTAACAGAATACCGAGGACGGCGGTGCCTCTGATGACGTCGAGTATAGTTTGTCTGGGTTGGTTCATTGTAATGCTCAGCTAAATTTAAATCATGCCGAACGCTAACATGTTCAGATCGTCGGCCTGCTTAATCTGGCCGGAATTGACATCAATGCACACTAAAAATAAGCAAGTGAAACATTTAACTGTCTGATATTGTTATTTATAAAACCTGATTGGACACAGTATTTAAAAAAGCGGTTAAAGTTTACTTTTTTGTGGCTTTAGGCGCTTTCCGGCCAGTTTCATGAGCCGCTGAAAAGTCGGACAGGCGAGATGATTAGGCGCCGGGCAATGTGCCGCATGATGGAGGCCGTCTCGAATGGCTTGCATAGAGGCTATTTGCTTATCCAGTTCCGCGGTTTTTTGGCGCAGCAGGGCGCGGTCTATGTCTACCCCTTTGGGCAGTAGCATCTGGCCGATTTCATCCAGAGACAAACCGACAAAACGGCCCAGGTTTATGAGTGCGAGCTTCTCCAGCACGGTGGCGTCGTAATAGCGACGCAGCCCGTGTCGACCAGCGCTGTGGATCAGGCCTTTTTGTTCGTAATACCTGAGTGTGGAAGGTTTCAGCCCGGAGGCTTTGGCGACATCAGCAATATCCATGTGTTCCTCTTTGATATGAAATCGCAGGCAAAGTGTGCCTATCAGTGCTTGACCTAAAGTCGACTTTAAGTTGTAGCATGGTTTATATCACTTGACGAGAGGAGACTATGATGAATTTTGATCCTATGTGGGATGTTCGTTTTGCTGCATCCGATTATGCTTATGGCACAGAGCCGAATGATTTTTTAAAGGCAAAAGTAAAGCAGCTTAAAGGCAAACGTGTATTGAGTCTGGCGGAAGGAGAAGGACGTAACGCGGTGTATCTGGCTATGCAGGGTTTTGAGGTAACGGCTGTCGATGCCTCCATTAAAGGGATAGAGAAAGCACGGCTGTTGGCCGAGGCGATGAATGTGCGGGTCAGGTTTATTCAAGCTGATTTGGCTGAGTTTGAACTGGGCACAGAGCAATGGGATAGTATTGTGTCGATATTCGCACCGTTTGCAAAGCCTGTGCGTGCGCAATTACACCAGCGTGTGGTAAAGGCACTTAAACCCAATGGGGTGTTTTTAACAGAGGCCTATTCGCCTGAACAGATCCAGTTCGGGACGGGAGGTGGAAGTGATGTGGAAACAATGTTGAGTGCAACCCAGCTGGCTGAAGAATTACCGGGGCTGGACTGGACGCACCTTGAACAATTGGAGCGCCCGGTTTTAGAGGGTCAATATCATACAGGGCTGGCTGCTGTGGTTCAGGGGATCGGCGTTAAACCTTAATGTACCGGTAAAAAAGTATGGCGACGTGGCCTGGTATGTTCCTTTATTCGTGCTTTTCCTTCATGATGTTATCTGAGGTTGCACCGTGGCACAGATATGCCTTGTTAGTTCTAAATCATCTGGTACAATCAGTGGATTATTGAGTTGCAGAAGCCTGTCGGTGTGCTACGTACAGAAGCGCAGGCTTGTCGACGTACTTTATGTTGTCAAAAGTGGTGTTAAATGAGAATCTTTAAAGCCAAGAGCCCAGCAGGTTTTGCTGAGGAGTATATTGTCGAGTCAATTTGGAATGGCGAATTTCCTCCCGGCTCCATTTTACCAGCCGAGCGTGAGCTGTCGGAGCTTATTGGTGTTACTCGCACCACCTTGCGTGAAGTATTGCAGCGCCTGGCGCGTGATGGCTGGCTGACTATCCAGCATGGTAAGCCAACGCGGGTAAACAATTTCTGGGAAACGTCTGGTCTGAATATTCTCGAGACGCTGGCACGGCTGGACGAGGACAAGGTCCCTGAACTGACTGACCAATTATTGTCTGCACGTACCAACATCAGCGCTATCTATACGCGTGCGGCCATTAAGTTCAATCCTCAATCTGTGGTCGACATTTTGTCTAAGCATGCGGAAGTCGCAGATACGGCAGAAGCGTTTGCTGAGTATGACTATCGAGTTCATCACCAGTTGGCCAGTGCCGGCAACAATAAAATTTACGTGCTAATCCTTAACGGATTCAAAGGGCTCTATTCAAAGATTGGCTGTCATTACTTTTCAGATCCGCGTACCCGCGAACTTGCTCGCGAGTTTTATGCTGATTTGACAGCGCTGGCAGAAAAAGGCGAGCACGACGGCGCCATTACACTGATGCGTAAATACGGTCATCGCTCTGGTGAGATTTGGCAGCAGCTACGTGGTGATATGCCTGACGACATCATGGATTAAGGGTTAACCAATCCGCATGAAAAAGCACCTCAGGGTGCTTTTTTTGTACCCGAAAGTTGTTGTGATTCTGGTTAATCACTGTGCCATCAATTTATTAGATGGCTGCTATCGGATAATTCGATTGTATCCTTTTGAAGGAACAGCATAAACTGAGCGCCAAATAATACCAATTGGTATAAGGGTTGTTTTTTTATAAAACGCCTCAATAATAAGTGACAATTCACAGTGATACAGAAATACGTTGCCTTACTGGCCGTGTGGCTCTGAGTCAATGTGGAACTTTGGAACTCAAACTAACTATTTGGAGATAACAATGGGTGTATTAGTAGGCCGCAAGGCACCTGACTTTACAGCAGCAGCAGTTTTAGGTAACGGTGAAATCGTAGATGGTTACAATCTACATGAGCGTATTAAAGGTAAAAAAGCGGTTATTTTCTTTTACCCACTAGACTTCACTTTCGTTTGTCCTTCTGAGCTAATCGCATTTGACAAGCGTTACGAAGAATTCCAAAAGCGTGGTGTTGAAGTGATCGGTGTATCTATCGATTCTCAGTTCTCTCACAACGCATGGCGTAACACCCCAGTAAACGAAGGCGGTATTGGTCCGGTTAAGTATGACCTGGTTGCTGACGTGAAGCACGAAATCTGTCAGGCATATGATGTTGAGCACCCAGAAGCTGGCGTTGCTTTCCGTGGTTCATTCCTGATCGATTCTGAAGGTAACGTACGTCACCAGGTAGTAAACGATCTGCCTCTGGGCCGTAACATCGACGAAATGCTGCGCATGGTTGACGCGCTGGCGTTCCACGAAGAGCACGGTGAAGTATGTCCAGCAGGTTGGACTGAAGGCAAAAAAGGTATGGATGCAAGCCCTGAAGGTGTAGCTAAGTTCCTATCTGAAAACGAAGGCGACCTGTAAGCTCGACTTTGTTGTTCTGAAAAAAACCCGCTTTGTGCGGGTTTTTTTATACCCCGATTTTGCCTTGTCATGATGCACGTCCTATCGACCACTTGTGATTGAGACGTTTGATTAACTCTACCGAACCATACGCCAGCATTAAACTGATAACTGGCGTGACCAGCAGGCTAAATAGTGTCATTTCATTCAGCATATTACTGTTCCTTGCCTGATGTTTGTTGTGCTTCTTCTTGCTCTGGCGTGAATGATTTAATCAACGCAGCTTTGGTGCTTTCTTTCAGTTCAACCAGATTTGCTTTGATGGTCTGGCTGATGTGAGACTTCATTTCAGTGAGTATCTCCTGAGTTGCAGAAGTAGTCCCGCTATTGATAGCTGACATTGCGCTGACGCTGGCGACGGTTGTGGCATTGACGCTGGCTGTCACACTGCTATTGCCTGCTGCGATAGCGCTTGTGCTCAGACCAAAAGTCAGAATAAGGATGCTAAGTTGGGTTGCGGTTTTCATTGTCTGGTTCCTTTTGCGTTAGTTACGATGACTTTATTGTGTTAGTCGTTCTAACTATTACAAAGGTTGTGCCAGCTTAAAGAAAAATTATAAATATATGAATTATATTGGTTTTTAAGTTTGTGAACTCGCTGGTCAAAATCTAGGTTGAGTATTTTGACCAGTCTGGATGGTGGTTTTAACCAATAAATGGTTAACTTTGCTCAAGTAGCTGATAGATCAATTGTTTCACGACCTGAGGTTCGAAAGGCTTATCACATAAAGCGTTCACGCCAGATTGCGCAATGTTAGCCAGATGCGTTTCATTGGCCTCAGAGGATACCATGAGGATTGGCACGTGATTATGCTCATTGGAGTTTCGAATGGCTTCAGCCAGCTCCTGGCCATTCACTTCTGGCATATTGAAGTCGGTGATGATCAAATCAAACATGCTCTCTTCTAAGATTGTGAGCGCTTCGGCCCCATGCTCCGCTTCACTGATCCGAGTTGCGCCCAGGTTGTTCAGCACCCGGCGGATGTGATTGCGCGCCAGACGTGAATCGTCTACGACCAGGATCCGCAGCTCCTGAATATCATACAAGTCCAGCTCCAGCTCTTCCGGAGAGAGTATATCCAGTGTCGCGTTGATGGCTTTGCCCAGGTGCGTTTTGTTGAAAGGTTTCGGCAGAATGGCAACCACACCTGATTGCTTGAACGCTTCCAGCTGTATTCTGCGTGTCTCACTGGATACCAGCATAAAGGGCAGTTGGTGATCAGCCAGCTCGGTATGGATGTGCTGCAATAAGGTCAGTGCTTCACCGTCAGGCAGATACAGTGCACTGATCACCAAATCGGGCTTGCTGTTATTCAGGCTCTCGATTGCGGCAGCAAGTGTGTCCACGCTCTCGATATTGCGGATCCCTTCTTCCTGAAGTTCGTTGCTGATGATCCGTCTTTGTGTCTGGGACGGTTCCAGAAGTAGGATGCTCAGATCTGAGCTTAAAAGTTCATTCATGGTATGACAGCAAATGTTGAGAATAAATAGTCAGATTACCTAGCAATATAACGTATTTGCAACCGTGTCGCTAGCTTGGTGAGCAGAGTGTTAAAAGGTCTTACACGAAAATAGGATGGGAGAGGCGATAGGCAAAGTCGGGTGTTTGTCTATTGGGTAAATCTGGATGGCGCGACAGGGCGATGCGACTTTGACTGCGCACGCCCGGTTTGTCATTAACGACGAAATTCCATATTTTGTGGCAAATCAACCAGGATCAAGACTGCACCCTTGCCACCATATTCTAACGGGGCCTGGTGGATTGCTAATATATCCGGGTGTTGCACTAAATATTGCGGCACTTTGTGCTTTAACACGCGCTCACCAATGCCATGTACAACGCAGGCACAAGCGACATGCTGTTTTTTGCAGGCGTGGATCAACGCAGCCAGCTCATCTTTGGCCGTTTCTTTGTTCATACCATGCATATCGAGGATCAGCTCAGGCGCGTAATCACCGCGGCGCAGTTGCTTGGCGAGATACTTGTCCGCACCCGGGCGAACATAATTGACGGTGCCATGAGTGTCTATATCCGGAACATATTCGTCTGAAAAATAGAACTCTGCCTGATGCTGCTTTTTTTGTTCGGCGATCACTTCACCCTTAAAGCGCGTCTGACGTCTGGCTTGTTGCACGGTATCTTGTTTGAACTGACTGGTGCCCGATATTGCCTCGCGGAACAAGGCGAAATCATCAGCTGGCAGTTGTGAGTTTGGTTTATCTGTGTTCATAGCGCCATTTTAAAGAAAAAAAGCGTAAAAACCTAGCGTAAAAACCGTTACAATGCCGCCATGCATTTAGTAGTGAGAGCAACTCATGAGCGACTCTGTTATTTCTCAGGCGATGGCTGAAGAAGCCTATCAGGATTTAGTCACCATACAGGATTGGTTACGCTGGACTGCGAGTCAGTTTGCGGGCAATGGTGTATTTTTTGGTCATGGCACCGATAACCCATGGGATGAGGCGGTCAGTCTGGTTCTGCCATTGCTTAACTTGCCCGTTGATGCGCCGAAAGAGTTAATCAGTGCGCGTCTGACACACAGCGAGAAAGTCCGGCTGGTAGAATACCTTAGATTACGCATCGATGAGCGTATTCCGGTTGCTTACCTGACTAACCAGGCCTGGTTTGCGGGGCTGCCGTTTTATGTGGATGAGCGTGTGTTAGTGCCCCGTTCGCCTTTTGCTGAGCTGATCGAAACGCAGTTCACGCCGTGGTTAAAGTCACCGGAAAAAGTAACGCGTATATTAGACATGTGTACGGGCTCGGGGTGTATTGCAATCGCACTGGCCAAAGCCTTTGAGCAGGCTCAGGTAGATGCGGTTGATATTTCTTTCGATGCCCTGGCAGTGGCTGAAATGAACATTCATGACCATCAGGCACAGGAGCAGGTTTTTGCGATTCAGTCCGATGTGTTCAGCGGTGTACCTGGACAGCAATATGATCTGATCGTAGCAAACCCACCTTATGTTGATGCGGAAGATATGGCGGATCTCCCGGAGGAGTTCCACCATGAACCAGAACTCGGCCTGGCCTCAGGTGAGGATGGTCTGGATGTTACCCGGACTTTATTGCAAGAGGCTGCCGGACACCTTACAGATGAGGGCTTGTTATTTGTCGAGGTGGGTAATTCTATGGTACATATGGAAGCGCTTTATCCAGGCGCGCCATTTACCTGGCTAGAATTTGAACGCGGCGGACTGGGCGTGTTTGTGATCAGTAAAAAACAGTTACTGGATTACTTTAACGACTAAGCGTTTTCCTGCAGGCAGGGAAGCGCGATGGTGTTTTTTTGGAATGAGGAAAATCAATGGCAGGCAACAGCATAGGCCAACTATTTAAGGTAACGACTTTTGGTGAAAGCCATGGTCTCGCACTGGGCGGTGTGGTAGATGGTGTCCCGGCGGGGCTTGAATTGGACGAAGCGGATCTTCAGGTTGATCTGGACAGGCGCAAACCTGGACAAAGCCGCTATACGACTCAGCGCCGCGAAGGGGATGAAATTAAAATCCTCTCTGGGGTGTTCGAGGGGAAAACGACTGGCACCAGTATTGGTTTGTTAATCGAGAATACCGATCAGCGCTCCAAAGACTACAGCAAAATCAAAGATGTTTTCCGCCCAGGTCACGGTGATTACAGTTATTGGCACAAATACGGACACCGTGACTATCGCGGTGGCGGACGCTCGTCAGCCAGAGAAACGGCCATTCGTGTTGCGGCGGGTGGCATTGCCAAAAAATACCTTAAGCAGGTGCATGGTGTTGAGATCCATGCCTGTTTGTCCCAGCTCGGGCCTATTAAAGCTGAGCAGTTTGACTGGCAACAGGTTGAGCAGAACCCCTTTTTCTTTCCTGATGTAACCAAACTGGACGCACTGGACGAATATATGCGGGATCTGAAAAAGCAAGGTGATTCGGTTGGCGCCAAAGTCAAAGTCGTGGCAAAAGGGGTTCCGGTTGGCTTAGGCGAGCCGGTATTCGACAGATTGGATGCTGAACTGGCGCACTCTCTGATGAGTATCAATGCCGTAAAAGGCGTTGAGATTGGTGATGGTTTTGAGGTGGTTGAGCAAAAAGGCTCAGAGCATCGCGACGAGCTAACGCCAGACGGGTTTACCAGTAATCATGCTGGTGGTGTACTGGCGGGTATTTCGACAGGCCAGGACATCATTGCTTCCATCGCACTTAAACCGACTTCCAGTATTACGATCCCGGGTCAGAGTATCAATACGCAAAATGAATCGGTAGAGATGATCACCAAAGGGCGTCATGATCCGTGTGTTGGGATCCGGGCGATACCGATTGCAGAAGCCATGATGGCAATCACTTTGATGGACCATTTGCTCAGACAACGTGGTCAGAATCCACATGTTGAGTTATCCCACGGTCCTATTCCTGCGCAACGCACTTAACGGTGGAGCGGAGAAAAAAAGCCAGCGCTGCGTCGCTGGCTTTCTTTTACGTTAGCTTACCGCTTCAAGAAAACGGCGTTCTACTTCTTGCCAGTTAACCACTTTGTAAAATGCCTCTATATACTCAGGTCTGCGGTTTTGATACTTGAGGTAGTAGGCGTGCTCCCACACATCGAGCCCTAACACAGGGGTCAGGCCGTCCATAAATGGACTGTCCTGATTGAGTGAGCTGGTGACTAGCAGGCGCTTTTGAGCATCCACGACCAGCCAGGCCCAGCCACTTCCAAAACGACTTACCGCAGCCTGGGTAAATTGCGTTTTAAATGTGTCGTAATCGCCAAAGTGCTTATCAATGGCTGAGGACAGTTCTCCCTGATGCAGCTGTCCGCCTTGTGGCGACATGACTTCCCAGAATAAAGAGTGATTGTTGTGACCACCGACGTGATCGCGCACAGCACCACGCAATGTCTCTGGGAGATCATGGATGTTGGTTAGCAGCTCTACGGTAGATTGGCCTTCAAACTCGCTACCTTCAAGCGCAGCATTGGCTTTGTTGACGTAAGTCTGATGATGTAGGGTGTGATGGATCTCCATGGTTTTACTGTCAATATGCGGCTCTAACGCATCATAGGCATAAGGTAACGCGGGCAGTGTAAATGCCATACTTCTCTCCTTTAAATTAATGATAATGGTGTGCTGATTGGGGCGTATTGAGTGTCTGAGTGGCCCAGCTGACCAGATTTTCATGGGCTTTATGGGCGGTAATAAAGTGCATTAACTCAGTTCGTGTTCGCATACAATGGTGCATGGCAATCAATCCAACTTGCGGATTGGCATGGTCGCATAGCCGGATCATACTTTGATGGACGTCAATGAGCTGCTCACACGCTTTGTGCGGTAAACCCAGTGCCAGGTAGCAATCAGCCAGATTATGTGAGGCGACAATTAGCGCCGGGCAACAATGCATCAGTGCATCTTCCTGGAGCTGCGGATCATACTGATGAGTAAAATGGGCAATTAAATTGCTTACCAGATACAGTGCGCTTTGGTAGTGGTCTCTTGCACTATAGAATGATCGATTTTCAAAAGCACCGTTCCCTGCGGTGATGGCTTTTTGCCAGGGGGCTAGCGCATGCTCTAACTGCTCTGCCGCGCTATTCGACGTTGAATTAGTTTGCAGCATAAGGACTCCTCGTCAAGGGTTACCGGATTTGAACCACTCAATTGTTACAGTTTTAATATGAAAACATAAATAGAAATGATTGTCATTTATATTTGATCTCAATTGAATGTGTACTGCATATTATTGGGTACCAGAAAGCGAACGAGGTAAGAAACGGGGGCTACGGTGGTGACAGAGCGGAAAATTAGCGCGTGGAAGACACGCGCTTACTCATTAAGCTTTTAATGCCAGTACAGCATCAATATCGGCAGCATTGTGGCGCTCTCTCAATTGCTCCCATGGCTCACCGAAGGTACGGTTGACGATCCTGCCTCGTTGAACGGCAGGGCGTGCATCCAGTTGTTTTGCCCAGCGTACAACATGCTCATATTGGTGAACCTGTAAAAACTCACCGGCGTCGTACATTCTGCCTAGTGCAAGGCTGCCATACCAGGGCCAGATGGCAATGTCGGCAATGCTGTATTGCTCACCGGCAACATAGGTATTATTTGCCAGGTGTTTATCCAGTACATCAAGCTGACGTTTTGCTTCCATGGCAAAGCGGTTGATGGGATATTCTTGCTTTTCATCTGCATAGGCATAGAAGTGGCCAAACCCGCCACCAACAAAGGGCGCTGAGCCTTGTGCCCAGAACAACCAGTTAAAGGTGTTTATTCTGTCCGGGCCGGATGCAGGTAATAGCTGTTCAAACTTCTCGGCGAGGTAAACGAGGATGGAGGCTGATTCAAATACATTCACTTCATTTTCACCGCTTTTATCAACCAAAGCAGGAATTTTCGAGTTTGGGTTGACGCCTACAAAGCCTGAAGAAAACTGCATACCCTCACCAATGTGGATCATGTGTGCATCATATTCTGCCTCACTGATCCCAAGCGCCAGCAGCTCTTCCAGCATAATGGTGACCTTTTGTCCATTGGGTGTGCCCATTGAATAGAGTTGCAGTGGGTGTGCGCCTACGGGTAGTGCTTGCTCATGGCGGGCACCGGATTCCGGGCTATTGATGTTGGCCCATTTGTTGTCGCTGTTGGGCTGGTGTGTCCACACTTTGGGTGGGGTATACGTGTTGTTACTCATAAGTTCTCCTTGATTCAAATCGGGGGTAACAGATTAACTCCACCTTAACGTTAATTTTACCGAACTGCCAGTAGCAAAGGGTCTTAAATTGGCTTCAATATACGGTGGAATGAGGGTAACGGGCGGGAAACGCCGTTACCCCGTTATGGAACGTTTATTGTCCCTGATTCATTTCTGTAAGCTTATTGCCTACAGGCACAGAGAAGTTGTAACCATCAAACTTGTCCCAGTTAATTGACCACGTCATAACACCGCCAAAAGCGGGATAAGGCTGGCTGGGCGTAATCGTACCACATTGCGTACCTTTGGTTAGACAGTCCAGTGCCGCAAGGATATTGGCAATAGGTGCCTGGCCTGAGTTGGCCGATTGCGGACCTGAGGGTAGCCCAATGGCAACCTGATCATCTCTCAGTGGCATAAAGCGGCTGCCATCGGCAAGATCAAAGCCTTCAATGAGCATTTTTGCGTGGGCGACCATCATGTTAACTGAACCCTCAGGGGCACTGCCTGGCTCGTATGGGTTGGGTAGCCCACCATTGTTGTAGAGCTGCACATGCAATAAATCCAGCGTGTCTCTGAGTTCGTTGATCAATGGAATGTATGCGCCCCAAATGCCGGAGTAGGCTATCATGCCCCCATGTACATAAGGGTGTTCAGGTGCCATAGTTAAGACCATATTTCCGCCCATATTCTGCTCTATCTGTTTAATTGCCCTGGGCAAACGAGCTTGTATCTGGGATCCGTGTAACAGGTTTGAGCCACTTTCAAGGTCAATATCCAGGCCATCAAATCCCCACTCCTGAATAATAGCCGTGAGGCTGCTGACAAAATTCGCTTCATCAGCATCTGTGTTCAGTGTAATGGTGCCTTCAGCGCCACCCAGGCTGAGCACAAAAATTTTGCCCTGAGCCTGTAGTGCCTGCATATCGGTTTTGAATTTAGCGGGGTCAATGGGTGGGCAGTTAGAGCGAATGTCCTTTTCAAAGGGCTTGAAGTGAACCGTACCATTAGAGGAACGGTCGTTTTCTGCAAAGGCAATGTCAATGATGTCCCAGGCATCGGAGATCTGATCCAATGGAATAGGGCAGCCAGCCGGATTAACAAAGTTATGCCAGTAGCCTATGAGTTTATGAGTTTTGCCAACCGGCGGCGCAATGACTGTGACTGTAGCGGCCGGGCTGCTCGCCGTATCTCCCGATGTGCTGGTCGCAGTTGCATAGATACTGTGTTGGCCAACTGTCGCTGGCGCATAGCTAAACTCATAGGGAGCCTGAGTATCGCTGCCAACTTTTACCCCATTGGCATAAAAATCGACCATCGAGATTTGACCGCTGAGCGCCTGAGCATTGGCTTTGATAGAAATCGTATTACCCAATACATATTTCGTACCCGAAGTCGGGGCGGTTAAATCAACGACCAGTGGCTGATCTGTAACCGTAACCTGGATAGTTTGTTGACTCTGATTGCTCTCGTTATCGGTTGCAACGGCGCTGAGTATAACTGGCCCGGTGTTGCTTGGAGTCCACTCAACAGTCAGTGCATTTTGCGTGGTGCTGCCAAGTAAGGTTTGATCAGCAAATAACTCTAACTGCGAGATGGTCCCGTCTGCATCTGAGGCACTGACGGCTATCTGGGTCGGCTGGTTGCGTAGTAAAGTGGCATTATCATTAGGCTGAGTAAAGCTAATTTCGGGCGCGATTGCACAGATCCCCAAATCGCTCCAGGCGTCCTGCCAGTGTTGACCTGTGCCGGGCTCATAGGCCCACGCAGCACTGGAACTACACCAGCCAGCGATGTCGCAGCGGTATTTGCGATTATTGTGTGCAACCAGCTCACCACTTTGATAGCTTTGACCAGCTCGATAAGTGCTTAGACTTGCGCAGCCACCTGAGCTTGCTGCACTCACCTGAATGGTCACACTGGCTTCAGCGGTGGCGCCTTTATCGTCTTGTGCAATGACTCTGAGCTGTTTGTTGCCGGGGCTCACGGTCACAAAATCATGCCGAAAAGGCGGGGTACTGAGCGTTGTAAGACGCTGAGCATCTTGCCACATTTCGACCTGCACAACCTGGCCATCGGTGTCAGTGGCCTGCACCGCAAGGCTAACGGTATCGCCAACTTTAAATGCTTGGTTGTTTGTCGGTGTATCAATGGTGAGAGCGGGGGGGACATTGCCGTTGTCATCTCGCACCGTAATGCCAGCTGTTGCAGGTGTACTGAGGTTTCCTTTGGCGTCTACAGCCACTGCGCTCACTGTGTGCATGCCCAGCTGTGCAGACCAGGTAAGTTGATAAGGAGGCTGGCTGAGTATACCGACGCTGATGTCGTTGACAAAAAACTCAACCTGGGCGAGATCGCCATCCTGATCACTGGCATTTGCGGCAAAAACAGCGCTGTCATTTTTGTTCAGCACAGCACCGTCTGAAGGACTTACCAAGGTAACCACCGGGGCGTTGCCGCTGATGCACTGGCCAAGTTGTCGCCATACGTCAAAGGTATCTGAATTGTTCGCAGGTAGTTCATTTTGATTGAACCATTTTGCTTCATAAGCTTGAGCCTGAGCACGCACTTGATCCCCTTTGCGGTACACCGTTGAACTGGACCATTCGGCGAGGGCACTACAGTCATAGTTGGCTGTATCGCCCTGGGCCCAGCTGTGTACTGCAATCATTTGCAGGCCTGCGGCACAGCATATCTTCATTAACTTTCTTGTGTTCATAAATCACTCCGTTTTACATGTTGTATGTTTTGTAGACAAAACATTGACAGCATAGAGTGAAAAACAACCAGGATCAATCTGCGGACGCAGGCTTCTCTTTGATTGTGACAACTCGCTGTGGAAATGGGATTTCTATGTTGGCGGTCTGGATTGCGGTATAAATGGCTCCGTTGATAGCCAGTTTATGTTCGATGATTTGAGTGGTTGGGACCCAGTAACGATAGCTTATCAGTACGGCACTGTCGCCAAATGCTTCAATGCCAACCTGAGCTTGCGGGGTGTCTGCGACCGCTTCATGGTCCGCCAAAATACCATTTATAATCGCAATTGCTTGCTCGGCGTTGGCGCTATAAGCGATGCCAATTTCTCCTTTCACCAGCGAGTGAGCGAAGGAGTTTTGCATAATTTCACCAATGATATGCTTATTGGGGATGGTGATTTCGACCTTTTCCTCATTGACCAAAATGGTATGACCCAGCTCAATGCTTTTTACCTGACCACACACGCCTTTAACAGCGATTGTATCGCCCACCACAAACGGTCGGGTCGCAATGATGGCTAATCCAGAGCCGTAGTTGGATAACATGCCCTGGACTGCCAGACCAGCCCCCAGTGAGGCCGCACCGATTGCGGCCACAAACGGGGTCACACTGATCCCTATTTTGCCCAGCGCAATGATGGTGAACATAATAATGAGCAGCACTTTGACTACGTTGCTGATGAAGTTTGTCAGTGTCACATCAATGTTGTGTTTGAGCATCAGGCGCTCGGTGGCTTTAGCCAGCTTCTTAGCCAGCCATAGCCCGAGCAGTAGGATCACCAGGGCACCAATTAATTGCATACTGTAGGTAACCAGGTAGTCCCGGATCAGCACGTAGTAGTGTTCAATTTGTGCAATTTCTTGTTCTATCATGCTGTGCTCCTGCCTTGCCGTTATGATATTTGTGAACGCTTATCGGTTGATCACATTGGGGTTTCTTTTAGTTTAGCTGATTATGCCCTGTAACAGAGTAAAAAGCACTGGCACCCAGCTCGCTGTGAGCACGGCGCTGATTATCATTGCTGCGGAGGCAAAAGCACCGGCGGCAGGATGATGTTCCATCGCTGCGGCTGTGCCGATTGCGTGGCAGGCCACACCCAGTGCGACACCTTTGGCCTGAGGTTGTGTCACGCCAGCTAAAGTGAGCAGTGATAAGCCAAACACGCCGCCCAGCACACCAATCAGGATCACCATAATGGCGGCAATACCAGGCAGGCCGCTTAGTGTGTCTGTCACGATCAACGTAATTGGTGTGGTGACTGACAAAGCCATTAACGACGCCATGAGGGGCTCAGGTGCACTAAACCACTGACAGAGCATAAAGGCTGTGATTGTTGCACAGGAGATCCCCAAAAAGCTGCTGAGGCCAATGAGTATCAGGTAAGGTCGTATTGCATGGAGCTGTTGGTATAACGGCAAAGCGAGGGCAACCACGGCTATCTCAAGAAAGAAACTGATTGGTGTAGTTGCATTGCGGTAGTCAATATAATCAATGTCACCGAACAGCAAAATGGCACTGATCAGCACAATGCAGAGCAACACGGGGTTGAGTATAGGGGAGCGCCAGCGATGATTGATGCGTCGCATGATGGCAAATAAGACCAGCGTGAATGCGCAGCCCACTAGTATATTAATCATGAAATCTGCCCTGACTTGCCAGTTTACCCGTTAGAAATAGGCCCAGTGCGGGTACCAGGATGAGCACGCTTGCCAGCAGCCAGGCATATTGGCTAAATATTGCCAGGTAGTTTATCAAGCCAACACCTGCGGGTATAAAAAACAGGGCCATATACTTTAAAATAGGGTCACAGGAAGGAAGTAAGTGTTTACTCTGAAATATGCCTGATTGCAACAGTCCAAATAGGATCAACAGCCCCAACAAAGGGGCGGGCATGCTCAGTGCAAAGGTTGCTGTGATGAGTTTGGCAGCCCAGAGGCACCCAATCAGAATAGCCAGGGATGCAATAAATCTAAGTGCAGTCATCATAATAGACACGTTCGTGATTAAGTCTTGGGTTATTCTGGATACAATCTGCGTGGTGCACAATGCGACCTTATTACCATTTGCCTCTTGGGCGATAGGACTTGGCTTGTTCCGTTTGACGGCCATTGTGCATCGCAATGCGGGTATTTTTCGACAGTAACAACTTAATCTGA
This sequence comes from Pseudoalteromonas ardens, assembly GCF_030125445.1. Lineage (NCBI taxonomy): Bacteria > Pseudomonadati > Pseudomonadota > Gammaproteobacteria > Alteromonadales > Pseudoalteromonadaceae > Pseudoalteromonas > Pseudoalteromonas ardens. The sequence goes on along the minus strand of NZ_JASJUV010000002.1, from coordinate 969,929 downwards.
TACCAGGTTTCCTGCCACAATAGTTTACGTCGAGGCGGATGATAAGCGCAATTGTAAAGATGTTTAATGGCAGCCAGCGCATCGGGCGAGATGTGTGCGAGTTGAGCGAGCCGCTGTTTTATCGTGTCCAGCGGATCGTCGCTGATTTGCGTAACGAGTCCCAGCTCACAGGCTTGATGGGCATCGATACGTTGTGGATTGGAGGCCAGCCAGAGCGCTTGATCATGACGCACAATACCTGGCAATATGATGCTGGTACTCATATCCGGACACAGTCCCCAGCGCGCTTCCATAATGGCGAACTGAGCATCGGGTGATACAATGCGATAGTCTGCCCCCAGTGCGATGTGTAAACCCCCACCCAGGCAATTACCACGGACTAATGCGAAAACAGGCACGGGCAGAGCACGCCAGCCTAGCGCAACGCGCTGTACCAGATTGGCATTACCTGGCAGCCATTTCCCCAGCAGTGAGAAGATATTGCGGGGTTTTTTCATGACTGCACCGACATCCAGACCAGCGCAAAAATGCGCGCCCTGACCCTGGATCACAACAGCGCGCAACTGACGATCTCGTTTGAGCGTATGGATAATGTTATCCAGCTGCCTGAACATCTCAAAGGATAACGCATTTTGCTTTTCAGGCCGGGAGAAGGTCACCCAGGCGATGCCATCAATTGTCTCTAACTGGACCATATCTTTCCCCTTTTGCTGTGCATCTTCATTATTCTTGTCGGGTCAGCATAGAGTATTTACTTTAAACTTACCACCGTTGTGGGTGGTACTGTGAGAAGGTCAATTTACTGTTTTCATGCATTTGGGCGACATTTTTGTTAAAACTAACTAAAAGCCGTAGCCTTGTAAATTTGCAATTTGCTACTATACCCCTCAATTTTGACAGACGAGGTGATGTAATGTCTGCACGTTTAAGTTCCATCGAAGAAGCAACGCAACAAGCCTATGATATTTTCCTTGAGCTGGCCGGTGATAACCTGACAGCTGAAGACGTTGAGCTGTTCGACAGCCAAAGTGAAGAGTTTGGTTTTATTGAAGACAGTGTCCCTGATGACAGCTGGCATATGTTGGTTGCCTATGATCAGGAAGCTGAAGCTGAGCACTTTATTCAGGTGAGTGTTGGCCTGGAAGTAGCGCAAGGCGATGTCATTTTTGCCAAAATTCTGATCAGTCGCGACCTGGATGCGCCTTTTTGCCACATTGTCTGGAAGCAGTAAGAGAAATCAGCGCTGTGAAATACGCCACTTTTTTCCTTGCCTGCGCAGGGTTGTTACTCAGTACGCAGGCTTTGGCCGTTGATCCGTTTGAAGATTTCCATGAGTATGGAGAGTTATCGGAAGAAGAGATCCATGCGCTTCATGAAGGAGAGTTTTTATACGGCGACGTTGAATTTGGTGCTTTGCTCAATCGGGGCAATACCAGTAATACCGCGTTTAAGCTCAAGAGTAATCTCTATCAGGATTTCAAATACTGGCGTAACCAGTTTAAGTTTGATGGGGCGTATCGTCGCGAGGTTGACCCGGACACAAACATTGAAGACGAAACCGCGTCCCGTTACTTCATTTCCGCACAGGGTAACTATAAAATAGGGCAAAAAAATACGTCTTTGTTTCTGTATGGCGACTATGAGCTGGATAAGTTCAATGGCCGTGAATACACCACCACTTTTGTTATTGGTTATGGTAAGCGTGTCTTTGAAGGGCGCAAAAATACCGTTGATTTAGATATTGGTCCGGGTTTGTCTATGTACAGGCGAGACGATGAGACCGAGTTAGAGCCCGAGCAGGAAAGGGTTGAACGTGGTCACCTGTTGCGTGCTGCATTACAGTGGGAGCGCACCGTTTCCAAACGTACGCGTTTTAATCAGGATATCAGCTATGAAAGATCCGTGTCGGGTCTGGGGGCACGTATTTTTTCAGAAACAGCTTTGATCAGTCAGGTCATGGGCGGTGTTTCTATGAAAGTCGCCTATACCTATCGTTATCACTCCCAGCCTGAAGAAGGCAAAGAAAAAGTAGATAGCGAAATAGGCGTGACGCTCGTATATAGTTTTAATTAAGGTAGTAAGTGCATGTATAAAAAGACGCAGTGGTCTTGGATAATTTGGGCGTTTTTAGGCTGGTTTGCCACTTTTGTTGCCATGGCAATTTATTTATTAGGTCATAATGCACTACTGTATGGTTTCATTGGTATTTTGGCGCTGATTGGCTATTTGTTCTACGGGCTCACTGTACAGGTAGATAAAGCGCAACAGACAGTGAGCTGGTGGTTTGGCCCGGGCATACTAAAGAAATCGGTTAAAGTCACTGATTTGCAGTCGTTTTCGGCCGTGACGAACTCGTTTCGCCATGGCATAGGTGTCAAGATCACCCACGATGGTTGGGTATATGCTGCACATGGCTTTAAAGCCATTGAGTTTGTGCTTGAGGATGGCTCACAGTACCGAATCGGTACTAACGACCAGGAAGGCGTGCTTGCAGCGCTTGAGGAGATCAAAAAAAGCGCCAAATAGGCGCTTTTTTAGCGTATGGGGGCGTGAGTGCTAGTGCGCACAGCCGCCTTCGCTGTGGACGTGACCATGCGCCAACTCTTCCGCTGTTGCTTCACGCACATCCAGTATTTCCACATCAAAGTTTAGTGTGATACCGGCCAGTGGGTGGTTGCCATCAACAATGACTTCGTCGCCTTCTACGCCAATCACAATCACCGTTTGCTCACCTTCGTCTGTGGTGGCACGAAACTGCATACCAACTTCTACTTCCATGTCCTCAAACATGCTTTTAGGCACAGCCTGCATTAAGTTATCGTGACGTTCGCCATAGCCATTTTGTGGCTCAACAGACACACTGAGCTTGTCTCCGGCCTGTTTGCTCATCAGCGCCTCTTCCAGGCCTGAAATTAAATAACCCGTACCCACGATAAACTCAAGCGGTTCATCATCAAAGGTGTTGTCTATGCTGTTGTCATCATTGTCCAACACAGCGTAGTGCATTTTTACAACGGTATTCGGGGCAATCTTCATAATCTTTCCGCTTAATTGTCTTCTAAAGAGTAGGGGAGTGGCTGAACTGTCAGCTCAACTTCCGGGTGCGTTTTGCAACGCAAAACTGCTGAGTCAGTCAAATCGTTGGCCATCACGGCCAGTGCATAATAGTCCTGACTGGCGCTGTCGTAGGCCTGGTGGATCACTTTACCTGCCCGGCGCCAGTTGTCGCCTTCCAGTTGGACTTCAAGCTCTGACTCTTGAGGATGCGCGCTGGCCTGGCCTTTTACGATATAAAGCGCACGTTTATTTTTACCCAAATAACGCATCCGGGCCACCGTCTCCTGACCAGTATAGCAGCCTTTCTTGAAGCTGATTGCACCCAGGGCCTGTAGGTTTACCATTTGAGGCACGTATTCATCGACACTGGTTTCACCGAGTTGTGGTTCTCCAGCCAGGATTGTGGCACTGTCAAACGGTGTTGGGTCAGTGTGAAGCGCAATGCCTTGCGGTAGTGTGTATCCATGCTCGACAATGAGTAAAAGGCGCTGATCATCTAATTTCAGTGCTTTGCTATTATCACCAAATGTACAGGCGTTGGCATCTTGAGCAAAGGTAAGCCCTAACAGGTCGCACGTTTGGGGCAGGTCATCCGTCAGTATGCCAAGCACCTGATGATGCGTTATTTCAATCTCAACCTTGGCGAATACACCATATTTTTTGAGCTCCCGACAGGAAGCGTCGGTCTCGGCCTGAGACCCGAGCAGCAGATAGGCATCGTTTAATTTACTGAGCCTGAGGGTCGCCCACAATTTACCTTTCGGGCTGCAATGCCCGGCCCAAAGGAAGTTATCATCCGTTAGCAGATTAAGATCCTGGGTGACCTGGCCATGCAGGTAACTTAACTTATCGGCGCCGCTTACAGAGATCAATTGTAAACTAAGAGGATATGCATTTGCTTGTGCCATCTTATTGATCCTTGTTGAAGAATTTACCTAATATTACCGTAAATCTTGCGTCTGAGATAGGCGCGAAGGGCGCGATTATTGTTTCTTCACACAGTTAACGCGCACCGCAGGATACGTTATAATCACGGTGACACAATAAAATTTAAGGGTATGTGGAAATTATGGCTGAGTTGTATTCAAAGGCTCGTACAAAATGGGCATGTCGCCGTGGCATGCTGGAGTTGGATATTTTGCTGGAGCCTTTCGTTGATGAAGCGTACGACCAGTTATCTGAGCAGGATAAGTTGGTGTTTCAACGTTTGCTGGAAGTAGAAGACCCCGATTTATTTGCCTGGTTTATGGGCCACGAAGCTTGTCCATATCCTGAGCTGGACACTATGGTAAAGTTTGTCCTTGACCGAGTCCGCGCTTAGTTTTTATTTCCAGCAAAATACACCTGACCACAAAATTATTGTGGTCTTTTTTTGTTGCCTGATGTCAGCATTGCTTATCGTGACGCCAACACTTTGGTGGTGGCACCTGGCAACGTGCTTTTTGGGATACTGCTTTGCCAGACATAAGATGAAATACTATTTCATACTGTCGGGGCAACTGGGGATGTTACCAGAGCAAGGCACACTCATTGTGTCTGCCGGGCAGCAGCGTTGGCAGGGGCAACTCAAGTCTGTACGTCTATACTTTCATTGTTCGCTGTTGCTGACGGTTCAGACAGATAAAGGGACCCGACATATCGGGATCATGCGTCACGCTATGCAAGAAGAATACTGGCGACAATTATGCCGCCAGGTATTTTTGATGGTATGAGGGTTTTCCAGGCTTTCTACCCTTATAAATTGCCGTCAGACTGGCATTTTGGCGCGTCTGAGCTGAGCACTGTCGGCTCTGTGGTTTCAGCACTGTCCGGAAAGTCCAGCGTATAGTGCAATCCTCGGCTTTCTTTTCTGGCCAGCGCACTGCGAATGATCAGCTCAGCCACCTGTACCAGGTTGCGCAGCTCGAGCAGGTTATTGCTTACCCTGAAGTGAGAGTAGTATTCCTGAATTTCCTGTTGCAATAATTCAACCCGGCGAAGTGCCCGCTCCAGTCGCTTGGTTGAGCGTACAATGCCAACATAGTCCCACATAAATAATCTAAGCTCATGCCAGTTGTGGGTGATCACGACTTCTTCGTCTGAATCATTGACCTGGCTTTCGTCCCATTCAGGTAACTCAGGCGGGAGCGGTTGAGTATCTATCTTAGCGAGGATGTCTTTCGCTGCGGCATGGGCAAATACAATACACTCGAGCAGCGAATTACTTGCCATGCGGTTGGCGCCGTGAAGCCCGGTATAAGCCACTTCGCCGATGGCGTATAAATTGCTGATATCGGTCAGACCGTTAAAGTCTGTCATGACGCCGCCACAGGTATAATGTGCCGCAGGGACAACTGGGATCGGCTCTTTGGTGATATCCAGGCCGACACTCAGACATTTGGCATAAATAGTTGGGAAATGTTCGATGATGAAGTCTTTGTCTTTATGAGAAATATCCAGATAGACACAATTGGCACCCAGGCGTTTCATCTCGTAGTCGATAGCACGGGCAACAACATCACGGGGTGCTAACTCTTCCCGATCATCAAAATCGGGCATAAAGCGGGTCCCATCTGGGCGTCTCAGCAAAGCGCCTTCGCCACGCATGGCTTCGGTGATCAGAAAATTCTGAAGCTCAGGGTGGTACAGGCTGGTTGGGTGAAACTGATTGAACTCCATGTTTGCCACACGACAGCCGGCACGCCACGCCATAGCGATACCATCACCACTGGACACATCCGGGTTAGAAGTATAAAGATACACTTTACTCGCGCCACCTGTTGCCAGGGCAACAAATTTGGCAGTGACCGTTTCGACCCGGTTGGCACGGCGGTTATAGACGTACAAGCCTTGAACAACCTTGTGATCTGAGGTGCCCTGGGTGATCAAGTCGATGGCGTTGTATTGTTCCAGTAGCAGAATATTAGGATGCTCCTGAACACGTTCAATTAAAGTTGATTGCACTGCTTTGCCGGTGGCATCGGCGGCGTGCAGTATACGACGATGACTGTGCCCCCCTTCCCGGGTAAGGTGAAAACGCTCCCGTCCTTTACTGTCAAACTCCATATCAAATGGCACGCCTTGCTCAATTAACCACTTGAGGCATTGCTTGGCATTGGTGGCTGTGTAGTGCACCGCTTCTCTGTCACAGAGGCCGGCACCGGCGGCCAGCGTGTCATCAACGTGTGATTCTATGCTGTCATTCTTCTTATCAAACACCGCAGCTATGCCACCTTGTGCGTATAGAGTTGAGCCTTCACGCAGCTCGCCTTTACTGAGCACAGTGACGCGGCATGTGTTTGCAAGCGATAAGGCCAGACTTAATCCAGCTGCGCCGCTGCCGACGATAATGACGTCTGTTTGGTGTTGAACTTGTTCTTTCATGTTAGTGGGTCTTAGCTAATTAAACCTGTTATTCTGCGTGTTTTGATAATTCTGCTATGCTTAGCCCAGTAAGGCTGCTAGCTGAAATATCTAACACCGAATACGTTTATGACGTGACAATACGGGGTATTTTAAAAAAAATATCAAAAAAACAGAACTTTTTATTCAGCACTTAGTCAGAGTAGCTGTAAAAGATGGCAACAATGCGCGACAATGTGTGTGAAAAACAAGTAATAACAAAGAGGAGTACCGGCTCGAATGAGCGAGCAGGATTTAGATTTAGAGATAGTTCGGCGTGTTCAGCAAGGAGATAAAAATGCGTTCAATTTGTTGGTTGCCAAATATCAGAACAAAGTTGCAGCATTGATCTCGCGCTACGTATCCAATTCGGGCGACGTGGCCGATGTAGCACAAGAGGCCTTCATTAAGGCATATCGGGCTTTACCCAATTTTCGGGGCGACAGTGCATTTTACACCTGGCTGTACCGAATAGCGGTTAACTGCTCGAAGAACTATCTGGTGGCACAGGGGCGCAAGCCGCCTGCCAATGATGTTGATGCTGAGGAAGCAGAGTTTTATGACGGTGCAGAGCAATTGAGGTCAAATGCATCTCCGGAGAGCTTATTGTTAAGTGATGAGATCAAAGCGGTAATTTTCAGAACCATTGAATCCTTACCCGATGATCTTAAAACCGCTATCACGTTACGCGAGATCGAGGGCATGAGCTATGAAGAAATCGCTGTTGTGATGGATTGTCCGGTAGGCACTGTCAGGTCGAGGATTTTTCGGGCACGTGAGGCCATTGACAATAATATTAACCCACTCATAGGTAATAGTAGATGACGCAATCAAACTTTAATGTCAAAGACGGGCAAGTAACATCCAGTATTTTTGATGCCGAACAGGCACTGGATAACGCCAGTCAGGCACAGTTCGATGCAGACAAGTTTGCCCGTTACGCGCTGATAGGTGATGCAATGCGTAGCCAGCAAAATCAGGCACCTTGTATAGATATCACAGCCAGCATGGCTGATGCGCTAGCAGATGAAGTTACTTATGGCGAACAGGCTCCACAACAAGAGCCGCAAAAAGTACGTCAGGAAGACAATGTCGTTGCGTTGTCAAATTGGCGTAAGCCTCTGGCACAAGTAGCGATTGCTGCAAGTGTCTCTTTGGTTGCAGTGCTGGGTGTTAGTAATTATGCACCACAGGAACAAGCCAACGGTGATTTTCCTGTGTTACAATCGACCCCAGTTACCGGGTCTGTGTCGCCAGTGAGCCTCTCGTCGGAACCTGCGCTAGAAAGTGCAGAAAAAGGTCTAAGAGAGTTGCAACAGCAACGTATTGGTGCACTGGTATTGGAGCATCAACGCCAGTCCAGAATGGCACATGCGTTGACCCAACAAGCACAGGAAGAACAAGAGGAACAAAAAAAGTAGATGAAGTGGCTTGCGTTACTACTGGGAGTGGGCCTGAGTGCCCAGGTTGTTGCCAGCGATATCATTAATGCAAAACAGCTGCTCACAGATATGTCTTCTGCCATTCAGGAGCGTAACTTTGATGCATCATTTGTGGTGGTAAAAGGTAAAGGTATGGAACCCTATCGCTGGCTCCATGGTAAAGTGGATGACAGCGAACTGGAGATTCTCAGCCGACAAAATGGTGCTGGTCTGGAAGTAGTGCGTGTCGACAACAAAGTCACTTACTTTGAACCGCAAACTCAACCTTATTCTATAGAAACGGACGCCATTGCGGGTCCTATTCCCGAGATTTTGTTTGGCGAGATAGGCAATCTGTCTAACAGTTACGATTTTGTACTCGGTGGTAAAGAGCGCATCGCCGATCGGGCTGCGCAACTCGTTCGTCTGGTTTCGAAAGATGAGCACAAATACAACTATTGGTTGTGGATCGACATTCAGTCTGCGTTATTGCTTAAAGCCGCGTATGTTACACAGCAAGGTGAAGTGCTGGAACAATTGCAACTCACTCATATCAGTGTGACTGAGCAGCCTGCACAGCCTTTGATAGAGTTAAGCAGCAAAGACTTCCCAATGCCTCTGGCTTCTCTGGCAGAGACAGAAAACACCCAAAAACTACAAAATAACTGGCGTATTGGCTGGTTACCCGAGGGGTTTAAACTGCTCAAATCAGACCGTCATAAGCTTGATTTAAATAATGAACTGGCGGATTACTTTTTGTTTTCTGACGGGCTTGTTGAGTTCTCTGTGTTTGTACAAAGACCTCTATCGGGGCAAAGAGCCAGCGGTGCGCTCAGCTCTGGCGCAACCACGGTTTACGTTCACAACTCAGGTGCGTTTGATGTGTCTGTGGTTGGGAAAATCCCCACGATGACGGCCAAAGCAATTGCAGAGTCAGTAACGCGACCATTATGATAGAACAAACACTCACAGTGTCACGTGTCGAGCCCGGTACCGTTTGGCTTGTTGCTGAGGAAAAACCGGCGTGTGCGGGTTGCAACGGTAAATGTGGCTCGCAGATTTTTAGTAAGCTGTTTGGCAGCCACAAGAAAGCTTTACCTATTGCCTGTGAGGAGCCAGTTCAGATTGGGCAAAAGATGACCCTGAGGCTGGATGACAGCAAAGTGGTTGAAAATGCCTTATGGGTTTACCTACTGCCGTTGGCAATGGCGTTTGCTGCGATGTTTATTACACATCTTTTTTTGCAGGCGGCTGAGCCCTGGCAAATACTGGCCGCCGTATTGGGTGGCCTGGTTGGCTTCCAAATCGCAAAACAGCGCACAAAAGCACTGCGTCACGACATCAAAGTGATAAAAATTTATCCAATTAGCCTTCCCCTAACGCAAATAGATGGTGATTGCGCCAAATAAATTGTAAAATCGGCGTTTAATCTCTATTTGTGAAAAACAGAAGTTTAGAATCCAGTATATGAAGCACATCCGTAACTTTTCAATTATTGCCCACATCGATCACGGGAAATCGACCCTTTCGGACCGCTTAATCCAGGTATGCGGCGGCTTAACAGATCGCGAGATGCAGCAGCAGGTGCTGGATTCGATGGACCTTGAGCGAGAGCGTGGGATCACCATTAAAGCGCAGAGCGTAACGCTAAACTACAAGGCCAATGACGGCGAGACGTATCAGCTTAACTTTATCGATACACCGGGACACGTAGACTTCAGTTACGAAGTATCCCGTTCGCTGGCTGCCTGTGAAGGCGCCTTGTTGGTTGTTGATGCCGGTCAGGGTGTTGAAGCTCAGACTCTGGCTAACTGTTATACCGCGATTGAAATGGACCTAGAAGTGCTGCCAGTGTTGAATAAAATCGACTTGCCACAGGCTGATCCATTGCGTGTTGCCGAAGAGATTGAAGAAATCGTCGGTATTGAAGCGCTAGAAGCGGTGCAGTGTAGTGCTAAAACCGGTATCGGTATCGATGAGGTACTGGAAATGATCGTGCGCGACGTGCCGCCACCTGAGGGTGAGCCAGAGCAACCTTTGCAGGCATTGATCATCGACTCCTGGTTTGACTCTTACCAGGGTGTTGTGTCCTTGGTACGTATTAAGCACGGTGAGTTACGCCGTGGTGACAAGATTAAGATTATGTCGACAGATCAGACGCACATTGCTGATAAAGTTGGTATTTTCACACCCAAACAAACAGAAACGGGTGTCCTGAAAACGGGTGAAGTAGGCTTCGTGATTGCCGGCATTAAAGACATTCATGGTGCTCCGGTGGGGGATACAATCACCCTAACTAAGGAACCAGCAGAGGAACGCTTACCTGGTTTTAAGCGAGTTAAACCTCAGGTCTATGCGGGTATGTTCCCTATTTCGTCCGATGACTATGAAAACTTCCGTGATGCATTGAATAAGCTGAGTCTGAATGATGCGTCTTTGTTCTTCGAGCCTGAGAACTCAACTGCACTGGGTTTTGGTTTCCGTTGTGGCTTCCTTGGCATGCTTCACATGGAAATCATTCAGGAGCGTCTTGAACGCGAATATGACATGGACCTCATCACGACGGCACCCACGGTTGTATATGAAGTTGAAACTAAAGATGGGGTGATCCAGATTGATAACCCATCAGACTTACCGCCGGTGAACGACATCATCGAAATCCGCGAGCCGATTGTAGAAGCGAATATTCTGGTACCGCAGGAATACCTGGGTAATGTCATTACTCTGTGTGTTGAAAAACGTGGCGTACAGACAAAAATGAGCTACCACGGTAAGCAAGTTGCAGTGACCTATGAATTGCCAATGGCCGAAGTAGTCATGGACTTCTTTGATAAGCTTAAGTCGACTAGCCGAGGGTTTGCTTCTCTGGACTACAACTTTAAGCGTTTCCAGGCGTCGGACATGGTCCGTGTGGACATTCTGATCAACGGTGATCGGGTTGATGCCCTGGCGATTATTGCACACCGCGAGAATTCTCAAGGTCGTGGACGCCAGTTGGCAGACGCACTGCGTGAGCTGATCCCGCGTCAGATGTTTGATATTGCTATTCAGGCTGCAATCGGTAACCATGTGATTGCACGAACCACTGTGAAACAGTTACGTAAAAACGTCATCGCGAAGTGTTACGGTGGTGATGTCAGTCGTAAGAAGAAACTACTGCAAAAGCAAAAAGAAGGTAAGAAACGCATGAAGCAGCTGGGCAACGTTGAAGTGCCACAGGATGCTTTCCTGGCGATTCTTAAAGTAGGTAAGTAACAGGAATTATTATGGCAGGTTATTTTTCAGTATTTTTGGTGTTATTGACGCTCGGTTCGGGCTTGATTTGGCTAATCGATCACTTGTTGTATGCGCCTAAGCGTAAAGAGCGCATCGCATTAGCACAAGGCGCGTCTGAGCAGCCGCTCGATGAAGAAATAATTGAGCAGATAGCACCAGTGCCTGCCATCACTGAAAGCGCAAAATCAATTTTCCCTATGATTGCGGCGATAACAGTGTTTCGCTCGTTCATTTTTGAACCCTTCCAGATCCCGTCTGGTTCTATGATGCCTACGTTGCTGGATGGTGATTTTATCCTGGTGCAAAAGTACGCATATGGCATTAAAGATCCGGTCTGGCGTAGTCAATTGGTTGATGTGGATGATCCTCAGCGAGGTGACATCGCGGTATTTAAGTTCCCACTGGATGAGCGCATTGACTTCATTAAGCGCATCATTGGTTTGCCGGGAGATCGCATCGTGTATCGTGATCGTCAGTTATATATTAAGCCTCAGTGTAATGATGGTGAACAGCAGCGGGACGGCTTAGCGTGTGGTGAGTTTAACAAGATCAATCTGGACATTGTTAATCGCGACGAGTTTAAACAAGGCGCGATGCAAATGGTTCGCTTGACCGAAAGTTTGCCTAACGTGACGCACGATGTATTGGTGACGCCGCAATTGCCAGAGCTAACCGAGCGTTATTATCAGCAGCCTGGCACGCGCCGCGACGAGTGGGTAGTTCCTGAGGGGAGCTATTTTGCGATGGGTGATAACCGTAATAACAGTCAGGACAGCCGTATGTGGGGATTTGTACCAAAGGAAAACCTGGTTGGTAAAGCGGTATTTATTTGGATGAGTTTTGATTTTGAAAATGGCCAGGACAGCGTTTTGCCTTCCTGGGTTCCAACAGGAGTTCGGTTTGAACGCCTAGGTAATATTCAGTAGCATGAAAAAAAACGTCACAGAATTATACAAGAAAATCGGTTACGAATTCACAGATCAAAGCCTGCTTGAGCAGGCTATGACACATCGTAGCCATAAGGGTCAACATAACGAACGTCTGGAATTTTTGGGCGATTCGATTTTAAGCTTTGTTATTGCAGATGCGCTGTATAAGCAGTTTCCTAAAGCGCGAGAGGGCGATCTTAGCCGGATGCGTTCAACGCTTGTACGAGGTCAGACGCTGGCAGAGTTTGGTGTTGAGTTTGGGTTGGGCGATTACCTCAGATTGGGTCCGGGTGAGTTGAAAAGCGGCGGCTATCGCCGAGAATCAACCCTGGCAGACGCAGTTGAAGCGATTATTGGCGCGGTGTTTTTAGATTCAGACATCGAGACCTGTAAGACGTTGGTATTAAAGTGGTATGACTCGCGTTTGGCGGCAATCTCTCCAGGACATAACCAGAAAGATCCGAAAACTTTGTTGCAGGAATACCTGCAAGCACGCAAGTTACCGCTACCCGGTTATACTGTAATTGACACTAAGGGACAAGCGCACAATCAAACCTTTACGGTTGAATGTATTGTGGAAGGGATGGAAAGTATTATCTCAGTAGGCAGCTCTCGTCGTAAGGCTGAGCAAAAAGCCGCTGAAAAAGCACTAAAGATTTTAAAGAATGACTCCTAATACCCATTGTGGCATGGTCGCGATTGTCGGGCGACCCAACGTTGGTAAATCAACGTTATTAAACAAGCTGGTTGAACAAAAAGTCAGTATCACTTCGCGTAAACCGCAAACCACCCGACATCGCATCATGGGGATCCATACCGAGGATAACTATCAGGCGGTGTATGTTGATACTCCTGGCTTGCATAGCGAAGAAAAGCGTGCCATTAACCGCCTGATGAACCGAGCGGCGTCGAGCTCGATTGGCGACGTTGAACTCGTCATTTTCGTTGTTGAAGGCACTTTGTGGACCAAAGACGATGAAATGGTGCTGAGCAAAGTTAAAGCCAGCGGTCGACCGGTTTTGGTGGTGATCAATAAAAGCGATCAGGTTAAAGATAAAAGTGAAGCTTTGATGCCACACCTGCAGTGGTTATCTGAACAAGGTGACTTCGTGGGCATTATTCCAATTTCGGCTAAGCAAAATCGCAATGTCGATATGGTTAAAGCGGAAGTACATAAGCACCTGCCTGCATGCGAGTTTTTCTTCCCGGATGATTATGTCACGGATCGCTCAATGCGATTTTTGGCCGCTGAGATTGTGCGTGAGAAACTAATGCGCTTTATGGGTGATGAACTGCCGTATTCAGTCACTGTTGAGATTGAGCAGTTTAAATGGCTTGATAATGGCGTATGGCAGATCAACGCGCTTATTTTGGTGGAGCGTGAGTCGCAAAAGCGCATGGTGATTGGCAACAAGGGTGAGAAACTCAAAGTCATTGGCCGTGAAGCGCGCCGTGATCTGGAAGAAATGCTGGATAACAAAGTATTCCTCGAGTGCTGGGTAAAAGTGAAGTCTGGCTGGGCAGATGATGAGAGGGCACTGCGTAGTCTTGGCTACGGGGAAGACTAATTGAACAATGACTTTCGACAGGCTTATTTGCTGCATCGCCGACCGCATAGCGACTCTCAGGTGATGCTCAATATGCTTGTCGAAGGGGTGGGCCAGCTGATGATGCTGGCCCGTATTAAAGGGCGTCAGGCGCTCAGACAGAATGCACATCTACAACCCTTCAGCCTGCTGCTGGTTCGCTACAGCGGCCGTCACGATTTAAAATACCTTAACGACATTGAGCTACATACTCAACCTTTGGCTTTAAAAGGGCAGGTACTGTATTGTGGATTCTACCTCAACGAACTCAGTGCACGGGTAATTCCGGTTAATGAACCACTGGAGTCGATATTCTCACTCTACCATCAGCATTTATTACAGCTTCATAGTCTCGTCGATAGTGCCAGTAAGCACCAGTTTGAACTGACATTGCGTAGCTTTGAGTTTCAGTTACTCGAGCAACTGGGGTTCGGTGTTGAATTTGACTGTGATGCTGATGGCGAGGCAATTGTTGAGACTGCCTACTATCAATATACCCGAGAGCTGGGATTTATCAGAACAGATGACAGGCACATCGGCTTTTTGGGCCGGGTGCTTCAAAAGATCGCTCAGCATGACTTTACTGATGATCAGGTCAGGCGTCAGGCTAAGGGCTTAAGCAGATATTTACTCAGGCCGTTACTTGGCCATAAACCGCTGAAAAGCAGAGAGTTATTTCAACCAAGGTAATAACAATGAAAGAGATATTATTGGGTGTAAACGTCGACCATATTGCCACATTGCGCCAGGCGAGAGGCACAAGCTATCCAGATCCGGCTCACGCTGCGGCAGTGGCTGAACATGCCGGTGCAGATGGGATCACCATCCATTTACGTGAAGACCGTCGTCATATCCAGGATAGGGATGTGTACGTAATGGCGAAGACCATTCAGACACGTATGAACCTGGAAATTGCAGTGACAGATGAAATGCTGGATATCGCCTGTGAGGTCAAGCCTGCTTATGTTTGTCTGGTGCCGGAAAAGCGTGAAGAGCTGACCACTGAGGGCGGTCTTGATGTGATAGCCAATAAAGAAAAAGTGGCTCAGGCCGTTGAGCGCCTTGCTGATGCGGGTATCAAGGTGTCTTTGTTTATTGATGCTGATCCTAAGCAAATTGATGCTGCTAAAGAGACAGGTGCGCCTTATATCGAAATTCACACCGGTGCTTATGCTGATGCAGAATCAGATGCTGAAATGCAGGCTGAGCTGGAACGGATCCGAGCTGGCGTAAAATATGCGCATGGCCTGGGCATTGTTGTTAACGCAGGCCATGGTCTGCACTATCACAATGTGACGCCCATTGCTGAAATGCCGGAAATCTATGAGCTCAACATTGGTCATGCGATTATTGCCAGAGCTGCTATTGATGGATTAGAGAAAGCCGTGAGAGATATGAAGCGCTTGATGCTGGATGCACGCAGCTAATACCAATTTCACTTAATACCTGGTCTATTTGAAGGAGCAAATAGGGCGCTAACAGCGTTAAAAATTTCTCATTTAGAACAACTAAATAGCAAAATTTTTGCCTTGTTATCGACCCTATTTTCTTGCCTCAGAATAGATCACTTAATTAAGCAAATTGGTATAATATGATGCGAAAGGATCTAAAAAGGGGCTAAATTCAGCCCCTTTTTCTTTACTGTGCTGCCAGATAGTCGATAACGACCTGGTGATGCTCTTTGGTCTTAAATTTGTTGAACACGTGTTTAACGGTGCCATCTTGCCCGATCAGGAAGCTAATGCGGTGGATACCGTCGTATTCTTTGCCCATAAACTTTTTCAGTCCCCAAACGCCGAATGCATCAGCGATGGCATGATCTTCGTCTGATAATAAGTCAAAATTCAGCTCTTTTTTGGTCTCGAAATTTTTTAACTTCTTAACCGGATCTGGGCTGATCCCAACGGCTACCGTATTATATTGTGCTAGCTGAGCCTTGTGATCTCTGAGTTGCTCAGCCTGAACGGTACAGCCTGGTGTCAGTGCCTTTGGATAGAAGTACACCAGCACCTGGTTTGATTCCAGAAGTGTGCCCAGTGCAATACTGTCACCATCTTGATTTTGTAAAGTAAATTGCGGGGCCTGAGCGCCTGCTTGTAGCGTATTCATAGGATGCTCCTTAACGAATGCGTCGAAAAATATAATCCAGATCTAGTGAGTTTGAGAGATGCTCGAACTGTATTTTAAATGCGTCGGCATCGACCTCAATGGGAATATTGACTTCGATTTCACAGCGCATATGCAATGCGTCACTTTCTTCGTATGTATCAGACTTCAAAGAACAAATACTGATGTTTTGCTCTGCAAAAAAGCGCGTTACTTTGCTTAGCGTGCCTGGGGCGTCGAGTCCTTTGTATTCCAGAGTGTATCCGGCACTGAACTCGTTTTGTTGGTGGCTGGCGGTGCGCTTCATCATGGTCAGTAAGCCCAGCTCCATCCCTTTAGTCGGCAGGGTATGCTCAACCCGGCTGATTGCCGCCATGTCGCCCGATAACAGCATAATGAACGTAAATTCGTTACCGAGTATCGCGATACGGCTATCGATGATATTGCAATGACATTCACTGACCAGCATAGTCAGTTCACTGACAATCCCCGAGCGATCTTCGCCGATTGCGGTCAAAACCAGTTGTTGGTTGGTAAATGTGGTCATTTAAGAGCACCCTATACGCTGAGAATATGGTATTGCCTAACGGCAGTTTTTAGATGTATAGCCGTAAATACTAACATAATTTGGTTACTTGGGATACCGGCAGCGACAGGCTTTACTGTTTAGCTGTGCCAGATAATGGGTCGGACTGGCTCACATCTTGTGTTTACAGGGCGAGGCAAGTAACATAGGGCAAATTTTGCAAGTTGTTTAGGCTCGCCGGACGGATATAAAAAATTGTTCCGGCAGTGAACCAAATCGGCAATCCCCACTCATATAAAGACGATATTCGTTTACCGTAAATAAATATAACAGGGTTTGCTAAGGAGTTTTATTCGTGCAGTATTGGGTTCCAAAAGCACTGACTTTAGGTGTTTTACTTGGTTTAACGGGATGTAGTGTATTTCCAAATGATGCACATCACAGCAAAAACTACCGCGTTAGTGAAGCCATTAGCGTCCCTGAAGGGCTGGAACAGCCGTATCAGGATCCGCAGTATAAGATGGCCGTTGCTGTTTATGACAACGACGCGGATGGCGAAAATAAGCTGTATCGACCCCCTCAGCAAGTGCTGACGCTGGCGCAGGGCAGCTGGGCAGAGAGCAAAGATAAAGTCGCCAGAGTGTATTTCGATAAAAACGATGGCATTGACGATTTGGCTGGTTTTATCTGGCAATCGCTGGATGGCGTTTTAGCGAACCACAATACCCAGATTACGAAGGATGCCCGTCAGACAGGCACAGTCGAAACTGACTGGTATGCATTGATTAAAAAAGACGAAGGCTGGTTGTGGGAAGACATTGTTGAAGTATCGCGTCAGCGTTTTGCTTTCACTGTTGAACAAAAAGAACACCAGCGCACCGCTTCTTTGAGTGCTAAGCTGCTTGATTATCAAAGTGAAGAGCAGCCACTCACTGATATGCTTAAACAGCAGTTAGAAGTACGTGCACTAAATGAGGTGATAGCAGAATTTGACTACCGCTATCGACTATTGGCAGTTGAGCTACGCAAACAACAGGGATTGTTATCTCTGGAAGGCGGGTTTGATCAGGATGGTAATGCAGCCATGCTGACGCTGGTCGAAAAAAGTGCTGTAATGGATCGCCTGTCGAACTTCCTTGAGCGTGTTAACTTTACGGTGATCCGCCTCGACAGAGACAATGATCTGGTGAAAGTGCGTTATGAAGCACCTGAGCAAAGCGTCTGGGATTCTATCTGGGGTGAGGAAGCGATGGTCTTGCCACTGGCGGACGGCGATTATGTCGTGAAAGTATCTACAACGGATGATGGTCAAACGGCGTTGACCTGGTTGGATAGCGAGGAGCAAGTGCTGGATGCACCGACTATGGAGCTGTTGTTACAATCTCTGTTAGAGGTGTTACGCAGTCGAGGTCTGCAACTATAATATTTTATATAAATCAAAATATTAAAATAAAAACAATGAGTTGAAGTAATATGAAAAAGAGCCTTACGCTCTTTTTCTTTTTAGTGGGTAATCATATGATGTCAGAATCTACGGGTTCAGCGTCGCCAAACTGGCGCACGCTATTTGCGTTTATCGTGCCTTCCCTGATTGGGGTGTTTTTATTTATGACACCTGTTGCAATAGGCGAAGCCATGACCATTCCTATTGCTGTGATGGCGAAGACTCTGCAAGGCTGGATAGCCCCCTTTGCACAGGCCATGATAGTGGCCATAGTATGCATCACCGGGGTAATGAGTGCTTTTGTTGCTCTCGTCAAACCCAGGCAATTGCTAAAGAACCACTTGTTCCGGCACTTATTTGCTGTCAGTCCAATTTGGTTAGTGACCCGACTGGCGGGCATGCTGTTCATTCTAATGACCTATTTCAAAGTGGGCCCTGAAGCTATTTACTCGTCAGGTACCGGTG
This sequence comes from Pseudoalteromonas ardens, assembly GCF_030125445.1. Classification (NCBI taxonomy): domain Bacteria; kingdom Pseudomonadati; phylum Pseudomonadota; class Gammaproteobacteria; order Alteromonadales; family Pseudoalteromonadaceae; genus Pseudoalteromonas; species Pseudoalteromonas ardens. The sequence goes on along the minus strand of NZ_JASJUV010000002.1, from coordinate 951,738 downwards.
CACTGGTTCTACATGAACTTTTGCCTGTGTTGTTCTCTGTGTTTGTGCTAGCGGGTCTTTTGCTGCCTTTGTTACTTAACTTTGGTTTGCTGGAACTGGTTGGTACGTTACTGACTAAAGTGATGCGGCCTTTGTTTGGGGTACCCGGACGCAGTGCGGTGAATTGTGTGGCCTCCTGGCTGGGCGATGGCAGCGTAGGGATTTTGATGACCTCTCGTCAGTATGAAGACAAGCACTATACACAAAGAGAGGCAGCTATCATTGGCACGACTTTCTCTGCGGTGTCTATTACGTTCTGCCTGGTGGTCATTGGCCAGGTTAAACTGGAGCATTTATTTGCCCCCTTTTATCTGACCGTGTGTGCCGCAGGTATTACCGCCGCGATTATTGTTCCCCGCTTACCGCCTTTGCGATGGAAAAAAGACTGTTATGTTGACGGCAGTGATGCAAACCCGGGTGCAGAGCTGGTACCTGAGGGTAAAACGTTATTTGGTCATGCGCTGGACGTGGCATTGGCAAAAGCAGAAAAAGCCCCTGGGGTAAAAGGGACGCTAAAAGAAGGCGTACATAATGCGCTGGATATGGTGTTTGCTGTTTTGCCTGTGGTGATGGCGGTTGGTACGTTCGCATTGATCATCGCTGAGCACACACCTGTTTTTCAGATCCTGGGTAAACCGTTTATCCCTTACCTTGAGTTGCTTCAGGTACCAGAAGCTGCCAAAGCCGCTGAAACCATAGTCGTTGGCTTTGCAGACATGTTTATTCCGTCTATTCTGGCTGCATCAAACATAGAAAGTGACGTGACACGCTTCATTGTTGCGGCACTGAGTGTTACTCAGTTGATCTATATGTCTGAAGTCGGCGCGTTGCTGCTGGGCAGTAAGATCCCGGTTAATCTGTTTGAGCTATTCTGCATCTTTATTTTGCGTACGTTGGTGACATTACCGGTGATTGCGCTGATGGCGCACTGGCTGGTAGGTTAAGCAATGAAAGTAGGGCTGGCGCAGCGCGGCCCTACTTATCTTCCTTTTCCTCGGGCTTGGTCTCTGGCTCTGGTTTGGTTTGCTTATCGAGCTTGCCTTTCACATCAAAGCGGGTCATATATTTCAATAACATAATATTACTGATGATGAACCCAAGGACCATGACAATGATCAGTATCACGTGCCAGGTTGGTAAGGTATTTTCCATCTTGACTTGTTCCCTATCACAGGGCCTTCATTGGACGTTCACTTCCATTGTATATCTTAAGCGCACAATACCTCAAGCACAGACCTAAGTTACTTACAAAACACCGCCACTACTCATTGCGTCGGTGCATCAAATAATCAGGTATTTTCCATAATAACAATGCGGTAGTGAGCTATTTCGATGCGCTAGAAAGTTCGCAGGGCATTCAGTACAGGAGTGCATAGGGCAGCATGTAAACATATAAGGTACGTATTGAATATTTGGATGTCCTTATATTAGGAAAGTTGGCGAAATTCTTGAGATCAGCAGCAGCTTTTTTAAGATGCAATTGGTATCATTCCGCTAACAGCACTGCGACAATATTGATGGCAATAAGCGTGTGATATGACTAATAAGGTGGTTAATTCTTTAATGGAGCATGTTTTAATTTGGCCGGCTCAGTTTCCTTTGCTACTCAAAGGCCTGGTTGAAAATAATGGGGCGTTTATTCTGGATGCACTCGAGGCCTGGCCTGAGTGTGAAACACTGACAGATCAACAAGGCGTACGCTCATCGGTTTTACCTCCGCTGATGTATATTTTGTGGCTTAAACCATTAGAGCCATTCGAGTCTTGTCATTATCAGCATATTGATGACTACGATGAGGCGCACCAGACTTATTGTGATGACTTACTGGCGCATATTGCCGATGCAGGTGTTAGCAAGGATGAGTTGATTGCCAAATTGCTGGGCGTGTTTGCTCAGTATGCTGATATTAAGGCGCAGCTTGCTTATCATACTGAAGTCTCACCCGCGACACTGCTGCTGAATAAAACTTACACCCGTGCTCTGTTGCTACTTCTGCACCATGGTTTAACGCTAACAGCCCAAGAAGCCTGCGAGCTATGGCGTATTGCTGATGAAGCAATACGAGAGCAGCTCAGTGATATGCTTAACTCGGTGTTGCAAGACACCGTAGCGACCTTACAGCTAGCCGTTGAGTGCCTGCAAAACGATGAAGCCTATATTGGACTGTTGCAACATCTGTGTGATGGTGACGAAGTCGAACGCTTGCTGGATCAGGCACTGCTGGCTCATGTGGTGTCTAAACAGGCAAAGCAATCTATTGCCCTCAAACTCATAGAAAAAGGGGCCAGCGGACAAAGCAAAGATGAGTCTGGTAAATCGGCCATGATGTGGCTCGTAGAGCAGGGCTTCGTGAGCGCTGCCGAGGCGCTCAAAGAGCAGTATTGTCCTCAATCCCTGGATGATCTCGGTCGCAATCTGATGCACTATGCGGTGCTCTCTAATTCAACCGCCATGCTTGAATTGGTTGAGTCTATGGGGGTCGACCCGAGACTAGCTGATGTCACCGGAATGACGCCATATCGTCTGGCAAATCAGGCACAAGCGGTCGCTGCAAAGAAGTTTCTTGAAGCACGGGGCATCATTGAACTATCTTTTGCAGCCAAATACGAGAAAGTCGCACGGGTTTACAGTTTGTATGCGTTGGTGGCAATTCTGATGCCGGTGCAGTTGAATTTCTTTTTTAATGAGTCACATGGTGACAAGCTGTCAGCGACCATCATGATCTCGAGTCTGACACTGCTGTTTTTCGCGCTAGCACGTTGGCAAAAGCGCAGCCCGCTTTACCCTCAGGATGCCTCACCCTGGAGCCTGATCGGTGTGAATGTGTTGGCCTGGCTGAGTATGTCACTGCAATTTTTATTCAGTGTTGTGGTGTTGATTGCGGTGATGGGTAGCTAAAAGCAGAGCACAAGCTCTGCTTTTAATGGGGAAAGAGTGGCGAGAGAATCAAATCACTCGGTAAGCGGCGTATTGAAATCCGCCGGTTTATCAAAATCCCCTGAAATATCATTCAATGCATCACCGTTGAAATAAACCACCAGCTCTTTGCGTTGCTCTGAGTCTCGGCCCAGATTGAACACATAAGAGTAATGCCAGATCTCGCTGTTAAACGCGTCTTTAGCCACCGGCGTGCCCAATACATATAAAACTTGCTCTTTTGTCATAGCAATTCTGAGCTTATCGACATCGGATTGCTCCAGGAAGTTACCCTGAGGCACGTTTATCCGGTATACCCAGCTGGAACAGGCAGACAGCAATGTCGTCGCAAGAATAATACTAAGCCAAACAAAAAGGCGCTTTTTTAACTGCATGTATGTGTATCCTTATTTTTGGTTGTATGAATGATACAGAATGGATAAAGAAGGTAAAGTAGAATTATTGGTAAGTTTCGACTGTTCACCGTTAAAATAGTTCCATTAATTGTATTGAGTTGTCAAAGCCATGAGTAAACCCCAGCAGCCCTGGTATCTGTATATAATTGAAAATCGGTTTGGCCACTGGTATACCGGGATCACCAACGATGTCTCTCGGCGTTTTGCCGAGCATGATGCTGGCAAAGGTGCTAAAAATTTGCGTGGCAAAGGCCCGTTAAAGCTTGTCTACAGCCTGGCGGTTGAAGACAAGCGCACTGCCGCCCGGCTTGAGTGGCGGTTTAAGCGTTTGTCAAAGTCACGCAAGGTTGCGCTTGTTCAGGGAGCGGCTGACACCGATAATGCTGATATAAAAGCACTGATATGTTCCGATACCTGATTGAGTTTAGGTAAATTCACTTTATCAAACTGGTCTTTTGGGGTGTGGTGATTGGGGTCAATGCCCACGCCAAAATAAGCGAAAGGTATTCCAACTTTGTGAAAGGCATAGTGGTCGCTGGCTCGGAGCCAGTCTACCCGGGGCGTGTCCAAACGACGTGCCATACTGGCCGCAGACGTATAGATCAAAGCACGGATCTGGCTGTCAAATGCAGGCTCAATGGCATCGGTAAACTTACTTGCCTGTTTTGAGGCAAGGACATACAAACGATTCTTTGGGCTTACAGCGAGCATATCCAGGTTGATATTCAGGGCAACCTGGCTGGGAGTCAGCGTGGCTGCGAAAAAATGTGCTCCGTAGAGGCCTTTTTCTTCAGCATCGGTGGCCACAAATGTGATTTCCCGATGCCTAAGCTGTGAGGCCAGGCGCTGCGCAATGTCCAGCATTACCACCACGCCAGAGGCATTGTCATTGGCGCCGGGATAATAACGAGAGCCCCTGCTGCCTAAATGGTCGTAATGGGCACTGATCACTAATGCTTTGTGACATACAAGCGCGTTGCAGGGCAAGGTGGCAACAACATTGTGACCGTGTCCTAGTTTACCGAGCCCCTGACGAAAGCGAAAAGACTGATAATAGGTATCTAACCCCGCCTCCGCAAAGCGTGTGTGAATATAGCGGGCACTTTCATTGATGGCGATGCTGCCAGAACCCCGACCCGCGTGTTCCGGACTGGTCAGTACCTTTAGGTCTGTTTCCAGCTGCGTATTCGCATGCGTTGTAGCGGTAATACAACAAAGCCACAGGGCACTAATTTTTAGCCGTTGCACTGAGCCACTCCAGCTTGTTCTGATACCGTTTCTTGTCATGGTTGAAACTGGCGTGGTTCAAAGCCCGGTTTAGAAATGTTCTGCTCAGCTCAAGCTCACCCTGTACATAGTAGACTTTTGCCAGGCCAAAATACCCCTCGTGGATGGACGCTGACAATTTGTTTGCGGCGCGATAATGCTTCAATGCCTGATCGTAGTTTTCAGCAGCAAAGGCTTCATCACCGAGTGCGATTAGATAATAGGGGTTGTCTTTACGCAGGGCATGTAGCTGTGTTCTGATCTCTTGCGCCTTGTGTGGTCTGTCAGTCAGTTCATATAACAGCGCTAGATTACCCAGCGCAGTTTTGTTTTCGTCATTGATGAGCAGTGCCTGTTGATATAAAGATTCGGCTTGTGCGTTGTGGTCGTTAATGCGATAGAGCACGGCCAAATTCCCCCAGGCTGCGGAGTAGAGTGGATCTATGTCTATGGCAGCACGGAAGTAGCTGTATGCCTGATCCATCTCTTTATTGATCATGTGCATAGCGCCTCTGTTGCTATAAAACATAGCGGTGATGCGTTCTTTACTGATTTTAGATGTGGCGAATTTTTGTTGTCGACTGTTGGGGTCAAAGTCAATCACAACGCGCGCCGGGCGCGTATATAACACCTCGCGATTATCGCTGTTTTTTCGGGCTCCGGCATTGGTCTGGGTCACCACCAAATTGACGTGTCCGGTCAACAAGCTGTAGCCTTTGGTTTGTGCCCAGTACTCAGGAATATGCACGCGCTGAAACTGGCCCTTAAAGCCCAGGTAATCCGACAAGCTATAAGCCAGGATCGACAGTGACAGGCAGTTGGCATTGAGGTTGTAATAGGCTTCTGAGGCACTGAGGTTGGCACCGCGCATATATGCGAGGCTTGAATCGCCATTTTCGACTAAAAACTGCAGTAACTGCTCTGCCACTTTAATATTAGACCCATTGTTGCGATCCAGGTATCGGTCTAACGTGGCCCGAATATTGGCGTCTAATGCAAAGATACTGCTTTGTGTTTCTACTTCATGTTGTCTGAAGGGGGCATTATCGAGCAGTAGCATGTTGATTTCTGGCTGGACCTTGGTTGTTTCACAGCCACTGAGTAACAAAGTTGAGGCGGCCAGCAAAGAGCAGAGATAGCGTCGGGCAAAACGAGTATACGACAACATAAAGACGTTCCTAAATTCTACAGCTTACTTTCAGTGTAGCTATTTTGGCCGTTTAAGGAAGCAAAAATTGTTACAATCCGTTGCAGTAAATGCACGTTTTATCGGGAAAATGCGCGTTTGGGAGAGGTATGGAAAGAAACGACAAAGCAGGATTTTTTGGCAAAAGTAAGCGGCCACATACAGGTGACCGCTTGATAACTCAAGCTAGAAGCTGGCAACCAGTTTATCGAGTGCTTTGGCCGAATTAGCCAGCTGCTGGATTGCCTGCTCAGTGTCGAGTTGCTCACTCATTACAGCGTCGCTGATCACACTGATCTGCTCAATGCTGCGTCCTACATCTGCGACCACGTTACTCTGTTGCTCGGTGGCTGTCGCGATTAAAGTGGTCATATCGTTGATCTGATCGGCTGTTTCACTAATGGTGTTCATCAGCTCTACTGACGTTTGCATGTTGCTGACGCTTTGCTGCGCCTGATCTGAGGATTGTGCGATCTGGGTCACAATAGAGTCCGATGCTGCGGTCAGCTCCTGGATTGTCGCCTGAATTTCGTCTGTTGACTGAGAAGTTCTGCTTGCCAGTGCCCTGACTTCGTCTGCAACAACAGCAAACCCACGACCGTGTTCACCAGCACGGGCAGACTCTATCGCTGCGTTGAGTGCGAGCAGGTTGGTTTGTTCTGAAATCCCTCTGATCACATCTAAGATACTGGCGATGGATTGTGTTTTGCTCGCCAACGTTGCGACCTGGTCTGCCATTTGTTGTATATCCAGCGCTAACTGATGCAAGGTAGACTGACTTTGTTGCACACAGCTGTGGCTGTGTTTGGTGTGCTCACGGCTCTCATCGGTGAGCTTGGCGGTATTGTTGGCACTGCCTGCTATTTCCTGCACCGTTGCGGCCATCTGGTTTATCGCCGCTGCAACAGAGAGTGTTTGAGATTTTTGCTCATCCAATGACGATGAATTTTTCTTTGCCTGGGTAAAGACATGCTCACTGGCAATGCGTATATCGCTGCTTTCTTTTGCAACGTTACAGATCGCGGCTTCTATTTTTTCAATGAACTGATTAAACCCCTGACCCAGAGCTTGTAGTTCAGGTTGCTCTGCATTAGGCACCCGGTAATTCAGTTTGGCATCACCACTACCGAGCTGACGGAACACGTCAGCCATTTTCAGCAACGGTGCACTGAGGTTGCGTGCCATCAGCATACTCGCAATACAGACCACAACCACGACGACCAGTGACCAGATCACAATTTGCCACTGTAAAGAAGAAACTTGTGCAAAGACTTCTGATTTAGGAACTTGTGCAATAACAAGCAGATCGGTGCCTGCTATCGGGCTGGCAGCAACCAAAGACGGCGTGCCATTGGCTTCCAGGTCAAGCACAACAAAGTCGCGACTATTGCGCAACTGGCCAGCAGCTTGTGCTCCATATAAGTCGAGTAATTTAGTTTTGGCTACTTTACTCGCATCAGGGTGAAGCTGGACAACGCCCTGAGATTTTTCGACGACAAAGACAAAGCCACTTTGCTCAATGGTCATGTTAGCCAGCATGGTCTGCATGGCATCGATACTTTTGGCAAGACCAGCCAGACCAATGCCATTGGTTTGCTGATGGTTAACGAACATTTTCACATCACCGGGTGCTTCCTGGTAGATGCTGATGGAATACTCCTCAGCACTTTGCGTGAAATGGAAAAACCAACCGTCTTGTTGCTGGTTCAGTACACGCAAAAAGCCGTTCTGATTCCAGTACTGCTGTGTTTCTCTGTTTGCCCAGGAGGCGGTAACCAGCGCGTATTGATTTTGCACACGCGCCAATTCAGTCAGTAAGACTTGCTCATCTAATTGACCTTTGTTGACCGCATTGAGTAAGAATTGGTTGCTTGAAAGTTGCTTTGCCGCACTCTTAAGCTGGTCAATTTGTTGGCTAATCGACTTGTTGATGCTCTCAACCTTGCTGGGTAATTCAGAGCCCAGCATGCGCGTCTCGATCATAGACTTAGCCTGATAGGTTGAAATAAATCCGATCAGACAAGCGACAACAACCGCGATTAGACTGCCCAGCAGAGTAATACGTTGTGTAATTGTTAAACCAGTGTTATGCATTAAAGTTACTACTTCTATATCCCGTGGATAATAATTTTAGCATGGTCAATAATTAACACCTATAGGTATAAAGTCGTTGTCATAATACTGTCATGATTTATAAAGTAAAAAAGCCCGCTGCATAGCAGGCGGGCCTTGGTTTCTAACAAGCGAACTAAAATGGCAAAGGAGCAGAGTACAAAACACTTAAAAGGCTGCTGTACTCTTATTTTTCAAATGGTTAGATTATTTTCTTCATGGCAGACATGTAGCCACGCAAGGTGTTACCAACTACTTCAACCGGATGATTACGGATTGCCGCGTTGACCTCGATCAGCGCCTGGTTGTCTACTTCATTGCTGTCAAGTGATAACCCTTTGCCAATGACATCTGTACCGATTTTCTCCATAAATGGTTTGAGTAACGGTAAACAGGCATGGTTGTATAAATAACAGCCGTATTCTGCCGTGTCTGAGATTGTACGGTTCATTTCGAACAGCTTTTTACGGGCTATTGTATTGGCGATTAACGGCGTCTCATGCAAGGACTCGTAATAGGCAGACTCTTCGATGATGCCCGCAGCGGTCATTGTTTCAAACGCAAGCTCTACACCAGCTTTAACCATAGCGACCATCAAAATACCGTTGTCAAAAAATGCTTGCTCGGTAATTTCTTGTTCACAGTTTGGCTGTTTCTCGAACGCGGTTTCTGCGGTTTCAGCGCGCCAGCTAAGCAGCTTGGCATCGTCTTCGTGCCAGTCCGCCATCATACCCTGAGAAAACTCACCACTGATGATGTCGTCCATATGTTTGTTGTAAAGAGGTCGCATGAGTGTTTTAAGCTCTTCACTTAAACCAAACGCCTTGATTTTGGCTGGGTTGGACAGGCGGTCCATCATATTGGTGATACCACCGTGTTTAAGTGCTTCTGTGATCACTTCCCAACCGTACTGGATAAGTTTTGAGGCATAACCCGCTTCAATACCTTGCTCGACCATTTTATCAAAACATAACAATGACCCGGTTTGCAGCATACCGCACAATATGGTCTGTTCGCCCATCAAATCAGACTTCACTTCGGCGATGAAGGATGAGTGAAGCACACCGGCTTTGTGTCCACCAGTCCCTGCTGCATAGGCCTTAGCCTGAGCCAAACCATGACCTTGAGGGTCATTTTCCGGGTGCACTGCAATTAAGGTCGGTACGCCAAAGCCACGCTTGTATTCTTCCCGAACCTCGGTGCCAGGACACTTAGGTGCCACCATGATAACGGTAATGTCCTCACGCACCTGCATCCCTTCTTCAACGATATTAAAGCCATGGGAGTAGGCGAGGGTAGCCCCGTGTTTCATCAGTGGCATCACTGCTTCAACAACCGCGGTGTGTTGCTTGTCGGGGGTCAGGTTAAGAACCAGATCAGCTTGTGGGATTAAGGTTTCGTAGGTACCCACTTCAAAGCCATTTTCGCTGGCATTTTTAAAAGACTGACGCTTTTCATCAATGGCAGACTGACGCAGCGCATAGCTGACATCTAACCCTGAATCGCGTAAGTTCAGACCCTGGTTCAGGCCCTGAGCGCCACACCCAATGATAACCAGCTTTTTACCAAGCAGGACGTTAACGCCGTCCTCAAATTCTTTGGGGTCCATGAAATGGCATTGCGCCAGTTGGGCCAGTTGCTCACGTAGTGGCAGTGAATTGAAATAGTTCGCCATGATTTGTCCTGTCTGAATGTTCTAACATTATGAGTTAGGTTCTAGACTAGTAATAAGTTTAAGTTGCGTAAAATGATATATTTAAACTATTGTATTTCACATTGTGAAACGCACTAAGTGATAACAAGATGGACCATAAACAATTAAAGTACTTTCTGGCGCTGGCGGATACGTTACATTTTTCCCGCGCCAGCGAGCGCTGCTACATCAGCCCCCCGACGCTGAGTCGGCAAATAAAACAACTGGAGGAAGAGGTTGGTGCGCCGTTATTTATCCGGGACAATCGCAGTGTCGCTCTGACATCACAAGGGCAGGCTTTTATTCATTATGCACAGGCTACGCTGGCAAGCTGGCGGCAGTTTAAAAGTGAATGTCTGGATGAAGACAAGCCGCTTAGTGGTGAACTGAGTCTGTTTTGCTCTGTGACGGCTTCTTACAGTTTTATTTATGATTTATTTGCGCGTTACCGACAGGATTTCCCTCAGGTTGAACTCAATTTGTTGACTGGCGATCCTGCAAACTCTATCTCTCAGGTACAAGGAGAGGTGGTTGATGTTGCCGTTGCCGTTCGGCCTCGTAACCTGCCTCAGGGACTGGAGTACCTCAGTATTGGTCGCTCGCGGCTGTTGTTTATTGCGCCAACGATGAAATGCCCTTTGAGTGAGCTGCTGGAGCAGCACCGCGGAGAGTTGCCCTGGCAGCAAGTGCCTTTTATTGTGCCCGAGCACGGCGTCTTGAAGGACCGCCTTGATGTGTTTTTCAAGAAAAAAGCACTCCAGCCAAAGATCTATGCACATGTCTCCGGTCATGAAGCCATGGTTGCCTTGACCAGCCTGGGTTTTGGCATTGCTTATGTACCCGAGGTCGTATTGGAACAGAGCCCGTTTAGAAACCAGGTGCAAACGTTGGGGTTGCAAAGCGAAGAGATTGAAATTGGCCTGGTATGTAAAAAGAAACGCTTGCAGGACCCGGTTGTCAGTGCCTTATTTCAGGTTGCGGCGCGATTGTTTGCTGCGTAAAGCGGTTGTTCAGCTAGGGTCACTAGACTAGCCAGCATAGTTAGTTTGAACGAGGCTTTTTCGTGTCAACGGTATTAATTGCACAAGATGAAAAAGGACACAGCATCGCACCTTTTGAGGCATTGCAGCAGCATGGTTATGTCATGCGGTTTATGAATATTCATGAGGCAACCCGCAAAGGGGGTCCGGCTCAACAGGTAGACAGCATTGTGATTGGTCAGGCTCTGGCGACCAGTGCGCGGTACGATACTATCAATACGCTCAAAACCTGTTTCGATGCGCCCCTGATGGTATCACTTGATGAGGATAACGAAGACTTGCAGAGCCTGATGTTGGAGCTGGGTGCGGATGACGTTATTCCTTGTATGGCCAAACCTCGGCTATGGCGTGCCCGGCTAGATGCTTTGGCACGTAGACACCCGGCCACATCGGCCATGCATGCCGAAACGCCAAATGAGCTTCATTTTGGTCAGCTTTACCTGAATTTGCATGAGCGCAGTGTTTCACTGAAAAAGCAACCGGTTAGCTTGACCAGTCATGAGTTTGAGCTGCTCTGGCTGTTGGCTTCTCGCGCCCCTGACGTTGTTAGTCGCGAAGACATATATAAAAAGGTGGTTGGACAGCATTACCAGGCGAATAGTCGAACCGTAGATGTGCGTGTATCTTGTTTGCGCAGAAAGCTGGGGGATACTGCTGTCGGCGCAGAAAAAATCAAAACGGTTTGGCGCAAAGGTTATTTGTTTGTAAAAGATGCCTGGTAACCTTAACGCTTAGCTCATAATTTGGTGAAATTTCCACATTGGATAGTTCCAATTATTCGAACTATCCATTCGCTCTCGTTTGTATATCCCTTCTGTTTCCTCTTCTGCTTTAGTGACATTTTTGATTTAGTAGTCTATACAAATCAATTGCATAGCCCCACATTATATTCGTATAAACGGTCCCTGTCTGTTTTACATGTAGAGTGAAATTGCGCATTCCTTGATCTAAATCGTGTATTTAGCAACGTAAATAGAATTGATTGCTATTTAAAGCGGTGTATACTTAACGCGACTAAGAATAATTTTTAACATTGCTTTATTAAGGAATGCTCAATGATTTTCAAAAAATCTCTGCTTGCTACTTCTATTTTAGTTGCTACTTTAGGTTTGACCGCATGTGGTGGTTCAAGCTCAAATGACAACAATATCAATAATGGTCAGACACCTGATCAACCGACAAATGCAGCGCCAACCGCTGTTACTCTGAAAAGTAAGGATGCAGACGCAACCGAAGTCACTGTGACTGAAAACATGGTTGCGGTAGAGATTGGTACATTGCTCGTAACCGACAGCGACGACGACAAGCATGAGTATGTCAGTGTATCTGATGATCGCTTTGAAGTGACTGAAGAGGGCGTTCTCAAGCTAAAAGCTGGTGAGCACCTGAACTATGAACTTGAGCAAGAAGTAACTGTTAGTGTGACAGTGAAAGACGGCGGCGATAACGAAAAGAGCTTTGACGTAAAGTTCAAAGTATTAGACGAAATGGACTATGACTTCATCAGCCGCTTTGCAGAGGGTGAATCTAGTGTTGCTTACTCAGGCCAGATTGCGCGTCACATTTTAATCAAAGAATTATTCAATTACATCAAAAGTGAGCAGTTTGTCACCGATTCAAAACAAGGCAAAGACGCCATTTTGACCGAGCTGGATAAATTTTATGCGGTTTCTGAAGAAGATTTTGAAGGCATCTGGGGAGAGCGTGACCTTACCGTTGTGACAGATCCCGCTGCACAGACTAAATTGACAGATATTTCGTCTCATAAAGATCTGAACGGCAAAGTGGCAGGCAATGATGCCAAAGGTCAGCACAAAGACTGGAAAGAAGATGGCAGCTTTGCAGGCTGGACAGCGATTGCTGCAGATGGTGAGACACCCATTCCTGAGTTAGTTGTAAGACAGTTGTTTGCTCAGTTGGCGGAACGTGCTCAGTCTGAAGCTCCATCAGATTCAACTGGTCGAGAAATCGAGACTATTTACGTCACTGAAACCGGTGTCGATCTGAATCAGATGATCCAAAAGTTCTTGTATGGCGCATTGGCTTTCTCTCAGTCAGCAGATGATTATCTGGACTATAATACAGAAGGGAAAGGCTTGCTGACTGACAATACGGAAGCTGTTGAGGGCAAGACTTACACCAATCTTGAGCACCAATGGGACGAAGGTTTTGGCTACTTCGGCGCGGCGCGTAATTACATGAACTACTCGGATGACGAGATTGCCGGTAAAGGCGGACGTGATGGCTTTAGTGCTGGGTACAACGATGCCAATGCTGACGGTAAAATTGACTTTAACTCAGAGTATAACTTCGGTAACTCGACTAACGCAGCTAAGCGTGACCGCGGTACTGTGGATAACGCAAAACCAACGGACCTGACGAAAGAAGCGTTTGAAGCATTTTACAATGGTCGTAAGTTGATTAATTCAACTGAAGGTGCATTGAGCGAAACGCAAATGGAAACGCTGCAAGGTCACGCGAAAGATGCGTTACTTGCGTGGGAGAAAGCGATTGCTGCTACTGTTGTTCACTATATCAACGACACTCAAAAAGACCTGGACCGTCTAGCGTCAGAGCTGGCAGGAACACATGCAGATGATTATGACGGTGAACAATACGAGCCTTCAGATTTTGCGACGTTAGCTAAGCACTGGTCTGAAATGAAAGGCTTTGCACTGAATTTCCAGTTTAATCGACATTCACCTTTCTACACTGAAAGCAATATCGGTAAATTCGAGGAAATGCATGACTTCATGGGCACACAGCCTGCTATAACAGCTGATGCTATTCCGACTTATAAGGAAGATTTGCAAAAAGCACGTGACATCCTTCAGGAAGTATACGGCTTTGATGCAGAGAATGTTGCTAACTGGTAAGTTATAAACCATTCTTTGAACTGTCAAAAGGTTAGCAGGTTTTGCTAGCCTTTTGTGTATCTAGACTATTCATTTGAGGCAGACAATGAAAATACAATCCAGACCTCTTTTATTGGCTGTAGCCATTGGGTTGGCATTAAGCGGGTGTGGTGAGAGCACATCGAGCTCTGCGGGTCCAGGTTATAAACAAGCAGCTAACCAGGGCGATAACCAAGACTCGAGCAATGACAATCAGGATTCGTCAAACGACAACCAGGATTCGTCAAACGACAATCAGGATTCGTCAAACGACAACCAGGATTCGTCAAACGACAACCAGGATTCATCAGGTGATAACCAGGATTCGACGGGTGATAACCCTAATTCTGGTGATGACAATAATCAGACAAGTTTCAGTCAAAAAAAACTGATTGCTAACCTGACTGATAATGTATTTACTCCGACCTTTCAACAGTTTGCTAGTAAAGCAAGTGCTCAGCCTGATGTGATACGGGCATATTGCGATCTGGAAACTGTGTTTGATCCGACATTGAATGATGATGCGGCAAAAACAGCAAGAGATGAAGCAAAGCTGGCTGCGCAGAATAGCTGGAAAGAGACGATGGTGAGCTGGCAGCATGCCGAGTTAATGATCGTCGGTCCGCTTTTGGAAGATGATAAAGCACTACGTAAAGACATCTATTCCTGGCCGGATACCAACTATTGTAATGTCGATCAGGATGTGGCTTATTTTGCGCAAGGTGACATTAACGGTGTTCCTTACGACATTAGCAAGCGCAGTGACAAGCGTCGCGGCTTGGATGCGCTCGAATATTTACTGTTCAACAATGATCTCAATCATAGCTGTTCAACTGCGGCCAGTGGACAAGTTTTGGCTCAATGGAATACGTTAAGTGAACAGCAGCGACGTACGATGCGTTGTCAATATGCAGTGGAAGTTTCTGGTGATCTTAAGACGACGTCTGAACGTTTGATGTTCGAGTGGGCGGGAGACCAGGGTTATGCTGCTAAGCTGAAAAAGGCGGGTGAATCAGGCAGTGAGTTTACGTCCGTTACTCAGGCTGTTAATCATATCTCAGATGCCTTGTTTTATATGACTGAAGAGTTGAAAGATTATAAGCTTGCCACGCCATTAGGCATGTTTGCTAACCAGTGTGGCATTGATGTGTGTCCTGAAGCCGTTGAGTCTCGTTTTGCCAAGCATTCTGTAGAGAATATTCAGGCCAACATAGCTGCTTTTGAGCAGATTTTCTTGGGTCAGGGCACAGACAGTGAAGACACAACAGGCTTTGATGATTTCCTGGATGAGCAAAATGCCAGCCAGACCAAAGAGGTTATGTTGGCTGGTATCGCAAGCGCTAAGGCGGCAACTGGCGCACTTGATGACAGTTTACAGCAATCTCTGGAAGAGAATGTCGCTGGCGTGCAGAATACGCATGACAAAGTGAAGGATGTTACAGATCAACTAAAGAATGATTTTATCCAAAAGTTGGCACTTGAACTTCCAAAAACATCGGCAGGTGACAATGACTAAAGGACCTATGATGAAGAGATCTATGTTGGCCATTGCCGTTGCGCTGGCTGCGCCTCAGGCACTGGCAAATGATGACGTAAAAAGTGACGACATGGAGCATATTCAGATCCTGAGTCATTACGATAAACTTCGCACAGAAGCGGGCTCTGCGACACTGTTAAGTGAGGAGCAATTAGCGGAGTTTGAGTATGATGATATCCATCGTATTCTAGCGTCAGTACCGGGAGTGAATATCCGTGAGGAAGATGGCTATGGCTTGCGCCCTAACATCGGCTTTCGTGGTGTAACACCAGAACGAAGTAAGAAAATCACCATTATGGAAGATGGTGTGTTGATTGGCCCGGCACCTTATTCAGCACCAGCTGCATATTATTTCCCTGTGACAACGAGGATGACAGCCGTTGAGGTCTTTAAAGGCCCTGCTGCTATCAAACATGGGCCACAGTCTGTCGCTGGTGCACTGAACCTGGTGACTCGTGCTGTACCTGAGTTTTCGGAAGGGGCCATTGATCTTGCCATGGGCAGTGACGGATATACCAAAGCGCATGCGTATTTTGGATCTGTAGTGAACAATGTTGGGTTTTTACTCGAAGGGGTGAATCTGCAAGCGGATGGGTTTAAAGACCTGGATGGTGGTACAGATACCGGATTCGAGAAAAATGACCTGCTGGCAAAGTTCAACTATAAGCTGCAACAAGGGGAGTTTGAGCACACGTTCGGACTTAAGCTCAGTTATGCTGACGAGCTTTCTAATGAAACGTATCTTGGCCTGACAGATGCGGATTTTGATGCCACGCCTTATCGTCGTTATGCAGCATCTCAGCCAGACAACATGGATACTAAGCACAGTCAGGTGATGTTCTCCCACCATCTGAAGTATCAGGATGTGAGTTTAACATCGCGTGTTTATCGTAATGACTATGAACGTGCCTGGCTTAAGCTGGATGGAGTGACCAATACAGAAGCAACATTGCCTGAGATACTGGCAAATCCGCAAGATGAAGAGTATCAACGTTTGTACCATGTATTAAGTGGGGTAGAAGATTCGATCCCATTTAGTGGGCGACCAAACTTCCTTAGTATGGGGACGAATGACAGAGAATATTTCTCACAAGGTATGCAGGTAGATGGCACAGCTAAGTTTAAATTGGCAGGCTATGACAATACCTTGTCATTTGGTGTGCGTTTTCATGAAGACGAGATCGAGCGTAAGCACTTTAAAGAAACCTACGGGATGAAAGATGGCAGTGCGTTTAATCTGGGCCTGGATAAGGTTTATACCTCTCAGAACACCGAAAATACCAAGGCCTGGTCTGTCTATCTTGAGGACAAGGTCACCATAGATGCCCTGACTCTTGGCCTGGGTATACGTGGTGAGCTGATGGATATGGCGTATCAGGATACCGTTAATGCGGATGACTGGCAGGACAAAACCACACGGATCTGGTTACCGGGTATGAGTGGCTTCTATCAGTTGTCGGAAGACTCCGGTATTTTGTTTGGCGTTCATCAGGGTTTCTCTCCAGCGTCGCCGCAGCAATCGGTTGACATCGAAATCGAGAAGAGCACCAACTATGAATTCGGCGGCCGTTTTAATGATGGGGTAACGCAGCTTGAAGTAGTGAGCTTTTTCAATGATTACAGTAATTTGAAAGAAAGTTGCGGTCAGTCTAACTGTGGTGCGTTGGAAGTCGGCAAAGAGTTCAACGGCGGTGAAGCACATGTATATGGTCTGGAAGCCCAGTTTAGTCAGCGTTACCCTCTAAACTTGCAAATTGATATTCCTTACGGGTTTGTTTACACCTATACCAAAGGTGAATTCAAAAACGATCGATACACTAATTTTGCCCAATGGGGTCATGTGAAAAGCGGTGACGAGCTGCCATACCTGCCCGAGCATCAGGCCAGCTTTAACATTGGTGTGTCGGCTCCGGACTGGCGTGTATCGCTTGCTGTCAAGTATGTTGGCTCTATGTCTGAAGCGGCTGGACGAAGCTGGGATAGCAGCACAGATCCAAATGCGCCAAATGGTAGCTATGATCTGGTGCTTGAAGGCAAAGAGGTGTCAGCGATCACAACCGTTGATCTGTCAGCGGTCTATGAGCTGGGCAAATATGGTCAGGTCTACGCTAAAGTTGATAACCTGCTGGATGAGACCAAGATTGTAAGTCGTCGTCCTTATGGGGCTCGACCAGGCAAACCTCGCCAGTTTACATTGGGTTATAAGTACTCATTCTAATCTGAATAAGTCAATGTCAGATGCACAATCTGCTGTGTATCTGACATAATTATGTATACTAACAGGGCCACTCATCAGTGGCCTTTTTTACAGGAGTCAGTCCACTTTATGATCGAAACACTCTGGCAAAGCTTGTTATCTTTGCCCGGTTATTTACTGGATGCAAATAAACGCATTTATTGGCTGTACCTGCTGAGTGCAGTGGTGATGGCTGGTCTGGTTTACACCAAACTACAAGGCCCTCGTTCGCTTAAAGGTTTCCTGGGGTTTCTGTTCCCACGCGATGTGTGGCTGTCTGACAGTGCGAAGCTGGATTATGGCTTATTTGTCGTCAACAAACTGATCAAAGCCCTGACCTTTGCACCTATTGTATTAACTATGGTGCCGGTTGCGATTGCAGTCTCTGATGGTCTCGAATGGCTATTTGGGACACCTCTGCATTTGGCCTGGGATGATTCCGTGGTGATTTTTCTGTTTACACTGATGTTGTTTCTGGTCGATGATTTTACTCGCTATCTGTTACATCTGGCGTTACATAAAATCCCGTTTCTTTGGGAATTTCATAAGGTGCATCATTCTGCAAAAGTGCTGACCCCATTCACCATTTATCGCTCCCACCCGGTTGAAAGTTATTTGTATGCATGTCGAATGGCTTTGACGCAGGGGATTGTGGTTGGGCTGGGCTACTTTGTCTTCGGTACGGCGCTGAGTATGTTTGATATCTTAGGTGCGAATGCTTTTGTCTTTCTATTCAACATTTTTGGCTCAAACCTGAGACATTCACACATCTGGTTCAGTTGGGGAGACAAGATAGAAAACTGGTTTATTAGTCCGGCACAACATCAGATCCATCATAGTGCAGATCCGGCTCATTTTGATACTAACCTGGGCTCGGCACTGGCCATATGGGACAGAATGGGCAGAAGTTTGATCCGCGCATCAGCAGTGAGCAATATTGAAATCGGTGTAGGGCGTTATGATGCTGGCCATGATAGCTTGAGCGCCATATACCTGAAACCGTTGCGAGAAGCGTGGTTTAGCGTGTTGTCTAAAAAAGCGCGTGGCGATGTGAGAGAAGAGAAATAGGCTGGCGACGGGCATTGCCAGCCTATAAGGGAGAGTAGGCTCCCATAAATTGAGACTTAGTGCACCTGATTTGGCGAGGTGCGGTAGAATCCCAGCGCGTTTAGTTGTTCAATAATCGCTGGGTCGTCTAATCTGTCAGGGGTTGCCTGATCGCGTAAAAAGTGTTCTTTAGGGACCGCATGCATGTCCAGCATTTTGTGAAAAAGAATGTCCCTAATTGTCAACGCTGTCATTCCTGAATCTTGAATAGCATCCAACTGCGCTTGCAATTTTGCGAGCGGGCCTGCACTTGCATCATCCACCGCTGCAGGAAAGTAAGAAGCCGATTTATTTTTTAACATGCTTGCCCTCTCGAATAATATGGTCCCCACTCAATGTTCCTGATTGAGGGGTATAAGTATAAGATTTAAATTGAGAAAATAGATTAGTGCAACCAACCTACTGAGCTCAGTGTACTTCGAATTGAGGGGCAATTACCAACGATGATGTAAAGCTTTGTAAATCGTAGAGTTACAAAACCGTCAGAGTTATGTGCCTGATTTTTAGACGTCTAGATGTAACTATATGATGCGGAATTAGAAATAATTCTCAGTACCCCTATCGATACTGAGAATTATTTTTTAGTCTATGAAAATAATTTTTCTTTAACGTGTTCTGCGAAGCCGCTACCGGCCTCCAGGTAGAAGTTATAAGTGGAATGTACGCCTAAATCTTCAAGTTCTTTTTGCTGATCCGGGTAGTTGGCGATAGCAGTTACCTGACCTGAAAAGCCTGACGCTTTTAGCTGCTCCAGCGCGTAAATATTCTGCATATGTTTTGGCATTGCCAGCATAACCATAGCAACATTGGAGTGATTGACGCGTTGCCAGAAATCAGGGTCCGTTGCATCTGCCAGTAGTACCCGACGTTCCAGACTAATATGCTTCTCGACGACTTCGGGCTTGATGTCGACCCCTGCGACTGAGCCCGGATAAGAGGCATGAATGGTCTCATAAGCACCTGTGCCAATACGTCCCATGCCAAAAATCACGATGCGTGTGTCGGTCAGGTTAACAGGTAACTCTTCTTCGAGCCGCTTATCACTCTCGAATTTAACCAGCAGGGGTTCCAGCTTCACGTAGATTTCATTGGCTTTCTTGTTGAGCGGTGTGGCCAGCACAAATGTAACTGAGACAGCCAATGCAACCACAGCGAGCCAGTCGGCGGTGATCATGCCACTGCTGGCAGCGACAGCACATACGATCAGACCAAATTCACTGTAGTTTGACAGTGTAAATGCGCTGAGTAGCGACGTCCGGGCACGCAGTCTGAACATATTGGTATAAAGATAATAAATAAAGACTTTAACTGGCAGCACGACGGCAAGTAACACGGCAATCAACACGGCTTCGAGTGAGATATTGGCATTCAATCCGATGTTGAGGAAAAAGCCAACCAATAAGATATCTTTAACATTCAGCAAAGCTTTGGATAGCTCGCCAGCTTTTTTATGTGGCGCAAACAACATGCCTATGATCAGGGCGCCCAAATCACCTTTCAGACCAGCTAACTCGAATCCGTGGTAACCGAGCACAAGTGCAAAGAAAAACCCGAACAAGGGTAAGAGTTCGCCGTGCTTTGAGCGGTTGAGTACCCAGAATAGCAGCGGTCGTAACAGTGGCAGTCCAACCAGCAGAGCAAGCGCCCATATGTTGGGAGATTTTCCTGTGCTAATAGCGAGGAAGATCACTGCAAAAATATCCTGCATAACCAGGATCCCAATGGAAATTTTACCATGCAGGCTGGCCATCTCGCCTCGCTCTTCCAGTACTTTAACTGCAAATACGGTACTCGAAAAACTGAACGCAAACCCAACCAGACAGGCACTTTGCCAAGACAAGTCGACAAATAAAGGTAAACCAAACGCACCCAACATCAATAACAGGGAGGCGAAGAAGGCAATGCTGGTGACTAAGTGTAAGCTGGCGGGCGCCCAAACCTGAGGTTTAATCAAATTCGAAACCTTCAGTTTTAAACCAATACTGAACAGTAATAGTGTGACACCCAAGTCGGCCAGTTGGGTGAGTAAGTCGGTACTGCTGTGGCCTAACAGATTGAGCACAAAACCCGCCAGCAAAAAGCCAATTAAAGGCGGGAGTTTAAGTTGGTAGACAGAAAAGCCACAGGCAAAGGCAACGGCAAAGTACAGTAATTCCATAGTGATTCAGTCAAGTCGAAGGTGTTAGCAGTGTAACAAAACAATCTGATATATAAATGAAAAATTGGCTGCTGTAGTGAATGGTAAATGCCGTATGGCGATTGTTATAAGGTTTATCCTCAACTATTTGGCTGATTGCTATAAATTTTCGCTGACAAACCAGAAAAAATGTGGTTAAGATGCGGATAAGGGGACATCCTCGAGAGGAGATAAGATGTTTAAAAAGCTCTTGGCATCCGTAGGTATTGGTGCCGCGAAAGTAGATACAATTTTAGAAACAGAACACCTGCATCCGGGTCAGAAATTTCAGGCTCAGATCGTTGTTGTGGGTGGAGATGTTGAACAAGAAATTAGCGGTTTAGAGTTAGCGCTGATGACCAAAGTCAAGGTTGAAGGAGACAATGGCGAGTACTACGCAAATCAGGTCATTGAAAAGTGGCGTGTGGGTAGCCAATTCACCATAGCACCAGGTGAGAAAAAAGTGATCCCGTTTGAGGCCCGGTTGCATTCTGAAACCCCAATCACTGAAATTAATGCGCCGTATAACCACAGTTATGTGTGGCTTGAAACCGGATTGGATATCGATCTGGCTTTAGATCCCAGTGATAAAGACCTATTGCATATCTATCCGAATGAAGCGGTTAAGAACTGTTTAATGGCTATGGAGAAGCTCGGCTTTCGGATGATTAAAGCGGATGTTGAGCGTGGCTATTTGAAAGCGTCGAATTTTCAGTCGGTATCTGGTTGCTATCAGGAAATTGAATACCGCCCGGCGAATACGTCTTTGTTCGGGCTTCAGGAAGTTGAGTTATCCTTTGTGCCGGAAGCACATCGCACCCATGTGCTGATTGAGCTCGACAGAGCCTTTCGTGGAGATGGCTATGTAGACCTGACAATTGAGCATGACCATGTGAACCTGTCTCAGCTGTGCGATCAGCTTGAAAGGCTATTTGCCTGAATCTATTTTACGCCTCACCGGAGGCGTATCTACCCACAGTGATAAAATCCATGCAAGTTAAAACCTTTTACCAGTTGTCACACGACGAGCTCTTCAGCATTTTGAAGACCCGGGTTGCCGTGTTTGTTGTTGAGCAAGCCTGCGCATATCAGGAAATTGATGAAGTTGACAGAGCCGCTGATACACTTCATGTTTTCTTAATTCAACAGGGTGAAGTGCAGGCCTATGCCCGATGTTACAAGCCGCAACCTAGTGTCAGTGCAATTGGGCGTGTGTTGGTGTCACCAGAATGTCGAGGGAAGGGAGTTGCACAAACTTTGATGGCCCGAGCGATAGAAGCCTGTCACGCACACTATGGACCACAACCGATAAAAATCGCAGCGCAAACTTACCTGACTCAATTTTATCAGTCTCTCGGTTTTGTACCTTGTGGCGAGGCCTATCTGGAAGATGGGATTGAGCATATAGATATGGTATTACGCTAGGGCAGGTACTGGTATACAGTGCTTACTGTATACCAGGTCAGTAGCATATTATGCTAGTCAGAGTTGTTTAAGTGCTTCGATGGCACCTTGGTAGTCAGGTTCACTGGCCAGGTTACTGACTAACTGCTTGTATACGACTTTGTGGTCTTTGTCTAAGACCAGAACGGCTCTGCTCAATAGTCCCATATCTTTGATGTAAAGTCCGTACTTAGCGCCAAAGTCGCGCCAGACTGAATCCGACAGGGTATCAATTTGGTCGATGTTTTCTGTTTTACAAAAACGCTTTTGTGCAAAGGGCAGGTCCGCACTGATGGTGAGCATTGCCACGCCTGCATACTCCTTAGCTACTTTTTCATTGAAGTACTTAGTTTGCAGACTACAGATCCCGGTGTCCAGGCTCGGCACCACACTGATCAGAACGGGCTTGCCCTGATAGTTGGCTAAGGTAACAGGTACAAAGTTGCCATCGACAACTTTGAAGTCCGGTGCAGTGTCGCCGACTTTAACACCCTGGCCTAATAAGGTAACAGGTTTCCCCTGAGCGTTGACTTTGCCCGCGTCAACCTGGTTCTCAGGCAGCTCACTGGCATGGAGTGGGTTGGTCATTGTCAATAAAGACGCAGCAAGCAAGGTGATGATCCGCATAACGTATTCCCTTTTAAATTTTTTGCAATTCTCGTCAGTGTATTATACTGAAATTATATAACCAACCTTTGCAGTAAATTGGATTGTAAATCGGCCAAGCTTTGATTACCATGTAGGTCCTAAAATGCTGCTGTGTCATAACTATAATTAGAAAAATTACGGCTTCTTACAACGAGTTAGCCGCTAAGCGAAGAGAGCTTTTATGTCAACACCTGTCCTGATATGCGATGATTCAAAATTGGCTCGCCGGCAACTGGCGCGGTCATTGCCGGACGACTGGGATATTAAAGTAGAATTTGCTGAGCACGGCCTGGACTGTATTGAAAAAATAAAAGTGGTCTCGCCAGAGATACTTTTTCTAGATTTAAATATGCCTCACATGGATGGATATGAGGTGCTACAAGCAATAAACGAACAAGGATTGAATGTTTTGACAGTCGTCGTCTCTGGAGATATCCAGCCAAACGCGCACCAAAGAGTCATGGAACTAGGTGCAATAGATTTTATTCGAAAACCCTGTGATGCCGCGAAGCTGGAAGAAATCATCACGCATCATGGGATCAAAGACAAAGCCATCCGGGCCAATCTGGTGCATAAACTCGGGGAGCAACTTGAACCTGAGATCCGTGATATCTATCAGGAAATCACCAATGTGGCAATGGGCCAGGCTGGTGATCTGCTAGCACGTCTGTTAAACGTTTTCGTGGAATTACCTATTCCGAATGTCAACGTCCTTGAAGTCAGTGAACTGCATATGGCATTGCAAGCTATCGATGCCAGCGCTACAACATCGGGTGTGTGTCAGGGGTTCATTGGTGGTGGCGTGTCCGGAGAAGCCTTATTGCTGCTCAATGATTCCAGTTTTAAGGAAATTGCGTCGCTGATGAGTTATCAGGGGGAGCTCAACCAAAAAGTGGAGCTTGAGTTGCTCATGGACATCAGTAATATTCTGATAGGGGCAATATTGACAGGACTCTCGAAGCAACTCGACATGCCATTCAGCCAAGGTCATCCTGTGGTACTAGGACAGCACTGCGAAGTGTCTGAACTGGTGAAGGCAAATAAAGCCAGATGGCAACGTACGTTAGCGATTGAAATTAGTTACGGGATCGAAAACCATGACATTAATTGTGATTTAATGTTGTTGTTTACCGAAGACTCACTAAAAACACTCAAATATAAAGTTGAGTACCTGCTAGAAGATTAAAATTATGCCTGCATCTGATTTTGACATGAATGAGATCCATTGGTTGATGGATATGTTTAACACAGTTGATGTCGGCCTGGTTGTGCTGGATAGGCATTATCGAGTGTGCGTCTGGAATGGCTTTATGGAAAACCACTCTGGATTATTGCCAAGCGCAGTTAAAGACAAAGACGTGTTCGACTTGTTCCCTGGTATTGACGAAGCGTGGTTTAAGAGTAAATCAGAACCTGTTTTTGTATTGAAGAATCGCTCGTTTACTATCTGGGAGCAGCAGCCCTATATTTTTCGCTTTAAGAATTATCGGCCAATTACCGGCAAAGCCGACTATATGTATCAAAATGCGACCTTTATTCCACTGACGACAGTGACCGGTGAAGTGGGGCACATCTGTGTCATCATTTACGATGTGACTGACGAAGCCATGAACAAGCTTGAGCTTGAAAAGGTCAACAAAACTCTGGAAAAGATGAGCCGCACAGATAGCCTGACTAAGCTGGCCAACCGGGGCTACTGGGAGGAGAGTTTAAGGACAGAGTTCAAACGCTTGCAGCGCAGCCATGGTAGCAGCAGTTTGCTGATGTTCGACATCGACTTCTTTAAGCGTATCAATGATGCCTATGGACATAGCGGCGGTGATGAGGCTATTCGCCATATCTCAGATCTGCTGCAAAAGACACTCCGTGAAACAGATGTTGCGGGGCGTTATGGTGGTGAAGAGTTTGCGGTAACATTAGTTGATACTGACGCCGAAGGGGCCAAAGTATTTGCTGAGAGGCTGCGTAGCTTAATTGAGAACTCAGTCATCTATTATGATAATAAAGAAATTAAATTAACGGTGAGCCTGGGTATTGCCTGCTGTGACGACAATTTTGAAAAGTATGAGCAGTGGATTGAGGCCGCGGACACTGCCTTGTATCATTCAAAAGAAAATGGTCGTAACATTGTGACTGTATACGACCCTTCAATGGCTCATTAACTAGGCCTGGTATTTGGAATAATAAAAACAAAAAAGCCCTTTTTAAAAGGGCTTTTTGCTATAAAGCGTCTTCTTTACTTTCCTGAGGACACTGGCCTAATATGCTCACCGACCCATCGTCCTGAAGTTCTTCAAGCTTAACGGGGAAGCCCCATAATCGATATAAATGCTTTATAACCTCTTTCTTTGAATCTGCAAGGGGCACTTTGTTATGTGGTACGTATCTCAAAGTAAGTGAGCGGTCACCTCGTATGTCTACATTGTAAACCTGAATATTGGGCTCATGGTTACTCAAGTTATAGTGAGCAGACAGGCTATTTCTGACTTTCTGATAGCCTGATTCATCATGAATAGCGCCAACTTCCAGATGAGGGGACTTTTCCTGATCTATAATGGTGAACAGCTTAAAATCGCGCATGATCTTTGGCGATAAAAATTGGCTCACAAAACTCTCATCTTTAAAATTTTCCATAGCAAAGTGCAGGGTATCCAACCAGTCTTTGCCAGCAAACTCCGGAAACCAATACTTGTCTTCATCAGTCGGGTTCTCGCAGATCCGACGTATATCGACCATCATATTGAAGCCCAGCGCATAGGGGTTAATGCCCGAGTAAAATTTGCTGTTATAGGGAGGCTGATAAACAACATTGGTGTGGCTTTGCAAGAACTCCAGCATGAATGCATCGCTCAACTTACCCTCGTCATACAGGTGGTTAAGGATTGTGTAATGCCAAAATGTCGCCCACCCCTCGTTCATGACTTGCGTTTGTCGTTGTGGATAAAAGTACTGAGAGACTTTGCGTACAATCCGTATTATCTCACGTTGCCAGGATTCCAGCAGCGGTGCGTTTTTCTCGATGAAATACAGGATATTTTCCTGCGGCTCAGATGGGAACTTGACGTCTTCTCGTTCGTCCTGTTGCTTGCCTTGTGGAATAGTCCGCCAAAGTTCATTGACCTGTGACTGCAGGTAGTCCTCACGCTCTTTTTGACGCTTCTGTTCCTCGTACATTGAGATCTGTTGAGGGCGTTTATAGCGATCCACGCCATAATTCATCAGGGCATGACAAGAGTCTAGTAGGTTTTCTACCTCATCTATCCCATATTTTTGTTCGCACTTGGCAACATAGTTTTTTGCAAAAACTAAGTAATCAATAATTGAAGAGGCATCTGTCCAGGCTTTGAACAGGTAATTGCCTTTGAAAAACGAATTGTGTCCGTAGCATGCATGTGCCATAACCAACGCCTGCATTGGCATGGTATTTTCTTCCATCAGATAGGCAATGCAAGGGTCTGAGTTAATCACAATTTCATAAGCGAGTCCCATTTGCCCTCGTTTATAAGTTTGCTCGGTCTGAATAAATTTCTTCCCGTAAGACCAGTGCGCATAGCCAATGGGCATGCCAACGCTGGAGTAGGCATCCATCATCTGCTCTGCGGTGATCACTTCAATTTGGTTCGGATAGGTATCCAGTCTGTAATGGGCCGCAACACGGGCAATCTCAGCCTGATACTCTTCAAGCAGGTCGAACGTCCAATCCGGGCCATCATTTAGCGGGTTATACGTCATAGGCACTCCCCTTGTTAGGCTGCATTCTGTTGTCGGTTTTTCTTAAACAGCTCTCTGAATATCGGATAGATATCTTCCACTGACCGAATATGCTGCATGGCAAAGTTGTCGAATGTGTCCGCAATACCTTGGTATTCGCGCCACAAACTCTGGTGAGCACGTGTGGTGATTTCGATATAGGCGTAGTAACGCACTGTGTTTAGCAGTTTGTTCGTTAGTATATCAGTACAGTGAGGAGAGTCATCCGCCCAGTTATCGCCATCAGATGCCTGCGCAGCGTAAATATTCCAATCGCCCTGCGCGTAACGATCAGCAATAATTTCATCCATTAATTTTAACGCACTCGATACAATGGTACCGCCGGTTTCCTGCGAGTAGAAAAACTCCTGCTCGTCGACCTCTTTGGCCTGCGTATGGTGGCGAATATAAACAACTTCAATGTCTTTGTAGGTACGTGTTAAGAACTGATATAGCAAAATATAAAAGCGCTTTGCCATATCTTTAGTTGCCTGGTCCATTGAGCCTGATACATCCATCAAACAAAACATAACGGCTTTGCTCGTAGGGTGTGGTCGCTT
Source organism: Pseudoalteromonas ardens (assembly GCF_030125445.1). Classification (NCBI taxonomy): domain Bacteria; kingdom Pseudomonadati; phylum Pseudomonadota; class Gammaproteobacteria; order Alteromonadales; family Pseudoalteromonadaceae; genus Pseudoalteromonas; species Pseudoalteromonas ardens. Next base: position 924,719 of record NZ_JASJUV010000002.1, on the reverse strand, counting down.
TTCGTAGTTTCTGAACCGCAAATCGTAATTATCAATGAATGGGACTGCATCAATCTTGCGTTTGAGTTCTGCGATTTCCTGCTCTAGTTGTTGGATCTCGGTTTGCTTGGGAACAGGTTCCTGTAACAAAAGCGCTAGCTTTTCTTCCAACTCTTTGAGTTGTTTTCTTTTACTGGCTGTCATGGCAATTCGGCGTGCAACAGATCCTTTTAAAGATCGTACAATGTCGAGATTGCTGGGCATACCGTCATTACAAAAGCCAGCTCTGTGTGTTTTCATTTGTACCAATTTGTCGAGCTGGCTTTTTTGCAAGTTTGGTAACTCAAGGTCTTCAAACAACAGGTCAAGATATTCGTCTTTCGATATGGAAAAAACGAAATCATCCTGGCCTTCACCTTGATCGCTCGCATTACCCTCGCCAGCGCCTCCGCCCTGACCTGAGGGCGGGCGCTGAATTTTGTCACCTGTTGTGAACTGATCGTTGCCTGGGTGAATGTGCTCGCGATTACCACCTTTGCCCTGATGGAAAATTGGTTCACTGATATCTCGCTGCGGTATAGAGATGCTCTCACCGCTGGAAATATCAGTGACACTCCTTTTATTGATGGCATCAGAAACAGCTTCTTTTATCTGTTTCTTGTAGCGTCTAATAAAGCGCTGACGATTCAGCGTGCTTTTATTCTTGCCATTCAGTCGACGATCGATGAAATGTGCCATAGAACACCCTCCAACCGCTAATGTTATTGAGATTTTCTAACCCGTAAATACCACTCGGAAAGTAAGCGGACTTGCTTCTGGGTATAGCCTTTTTCCATCATACGATTGACAAAGTCTTCGTGTTTTTTCTGATCTTCAGCTGAGGTTTTCGCATTGAATGAGATAACCGGTAACAGCTCTTCTGTGTTTGAGAACATTTTTTTCTCGATCACCGTCCTGAGTTTTTCGTAACTGGTCCAGACAGGGTTTGCGCCATTATGGTGAGCGCGGGCCCTCAAGACAAAGTTGACGATCTCATTACGAAAATCTTTGGGGTTCGAAATACCAGCTGGCTTTTCAATTTTCTCAAGCTCGGCATTGAGTGCCGCTCTGTCGAATAGCTGGCCAGTATCCGGATCACGGTATTCCTGATCTTGAATCCAAAAATCAGCATATGTGACATAACGGTCGAAAATATTTTGTCCGTACTCTGAGTAAGATTCGAGATACGCTGTTTGTAGCTCTTTACCAATAAACTCCACATATTGCGGGATCAAGTAGCCTTTCAGGTGGCTGAGATAGCGCTCTTGAACTTCAGCACTGAACTGTTCGCGTTCAATCTGTTGCTCCAGTACATAGAACAAGTGCACAGGGTTTGCGGCAACCTCTGCATGGTCAAAGTTAAATACGCGCGACAATATCTTGAATGCAAAGCGAGTAGACAGGCCAGTCATACCTTCGTCGACTCCGGCGTAGTCTCGATACTCCTGATAAGACTTCGCTTTTGGATCTGTGTCTTTGAGGCTCTCACCGTCATAAACACGCATCTTAGAATAGATGCTGGAATTTTCAGGCTCATTGATACGTGACAGAGTCGAAAACTTAGCCAAGGTTTCAAGCGTACCTGGTGCACAAGGAGCAGTTTTAAGTTCGCTGTTTTCTATGAGCTTTTTGTAAATCTTAACTTCTTCTGAAACTCGCAAGCAGTAAGGCACTTTAACGATAAAGACCCGATCCAGAAACGCTTCATTGTTTTTATTGTTTTTGAATGATTGCCATTCGGACTCGTTGGAGTGCGCCAATATGATCCCGTTAAAGGGCAGAGCAGAGATACCCTCTGTGCCGTTATAATTGCCTTCCTGCGTCGCGGTGAGCAATGGGTGCAACACTTTAATGGGGGCTTTAAACATTTCCACAAATTCCATTAAGCCCTGGTTCGCTAAACACAGTGCGCCTGAATATGAGTATGCATCGGGGTCATTTTGAGCGTAATGCTCCAATTTTCGAATATCGACTTTACCAACCAATGCGGAAATGTCCTGATTGTTTTCATCGCCGGGTTCAGTTTTCGCGATGGCTGTCTGGTCTAAGATAGAGGGATAGCGTTTTACCACTCTAAATTTAGAAATGTCGCCGTTAAATTCATGCAATCTCTTGGTCGCCCAAGGGGACATCACGGTGCGTAAATAACGACTGTTAATGCCGTACTCTTTGTCGAGTAACTCACCGTCTTCGAGCGGATTAAACAAGCTCAACGGGTGGTCGTTGACCGGAGAGCCTTTAATTGCATAAATGGGCACCTGTTGCATCAGGTATTTGAGCTTCTCGGCAATCGAAGACTTACCCCCACCGACCGGGCCGAGCAAGTAAAGTACTTGCTTGTACTCTTCCAGGCCTTGTGCGGCGTGTTTTAGGTAAGAAACGATCTGTTCGATGGCGTCTTCCATGCCATAAAACTCATGGAAAGCGGGGTAGCGTGCGATCACGCGATTTGAGAACAGACGGCTGAGCCGCGCATCTGTCGAAGTATCAACCATTTCAGGTTCACCAATTGCCATTAGCAGGCGCTCAGGGGCGCTCGCATATGCAGCTTTATCTTCTTTACATATTTCCAAATATTCCGCAATCGTGAACTCTTCTTCTTGGGACGCTTCGTATCTGGACTGGTAATGCTCAAATATACTCATAATGAACTCCAATAACCTGTTGATGATGCGGTCTCTTAATGCAAGGCTATTTAAAGCTTAGTCGGGTTATTTAAAAATTGCCTAAAAATTCCAGTAATTTAATGTCTATTCAGCTCAATGCATTAGTGCGGAATGTGGGTGTCAATTGACCTTAAGGAGCTTTTACTTACAGATTTCATATAAATGGTCTAATTAGGATAGTAAGGCAGGTATCTTTGTGCCAATTGGTTGGGTTGAAGGTGTTTGTCAGTCCCTGACTTGGTGTCAGCAGCGTATAACGGAAATGCTCTATGCGGAGTAGACCGCAGGTGATGGAATTGAAGTGTTATTTATTGGGATAACGGGGCGGTGATAAGTGACGACAATCAGGTATAAAGGGCAACAAAAAAGGCGCTAAAAAGCGCCTTTTTGCGTTATCTCAGAATTAAGCAAGGTTTGCGTTTGCGAAATCCCAGTTAACCAGTGCCCAGAAACCTTTCAGGTAGTCTGGACGAACGTTACGGTAGTCAATGTAGTAAGCGTGTTCCCACAGGTCTACAGTGATGATTGGCGTTACACCTGCTTCTGTTAAAGGAGTTGCTGCGTTAGATGTATTAACGATATCCAAAGAACCGTCAGCAAGTTGTACCAACCAAGTCCAGCTAGAACCGAAGTTGTTAACAGCTTTATCATTGAATGCTTCCTGGAATGCTGCGAAAGAGCCCCATTTTGCATTGATAAGCTCAGCGACTTTACCAGTAGGCTCGCCACCTGCATTTGGTGCAAGGCTGTGCCAGTAGAAAGTGTGGTTCCAGATCTGTGCCGCGTTGTTGAATACGCCACCTTCTGAGTTGCATACGATTTCTTCTAAAGATTTGTTCTCAAGGTCTGTGCCCTGGATAAGGCCGTTCAGTTTTACAACGTACGTGTTGTGGTGTTTACCGTGGTGGAACTCAAGCGTTTCCTGAGAAATATGCGGCTCAAGCGCGTTGATAGCATACGGAAGTGACGGTAGTTCAAAAGCCATGTTAATCTCCATTTCGTTGTTTAATTGTCAAAGCAAATAAAAGCAATGTCTTTCTTAGCTTACATTTCTATACGATTTGACGGCATATAGTGATACTATAATTCCTGAGTATTTTACTCAAGTTTTGGCAAACAGCAATGGCAATAGCCAAGACTTGTAAAATGAATGGCTCAGATTGCATTTATTTTGTACGGGCAGAGTAATGGCTGACAGGCAGTGTCCGGCAAAGCGGGTGCGATTATGAGTTATGCTATCGTCATTTTGAGGTAAATAATGGAAACCATTGAAAAGATTAAACAGCAAATCGCAGAGAATCCGATCATTCTATATATGAAAGGGTCACCTAAGTTACCTAACTGCGGTTTTTCTTCGCAGGCATCTCAGGCGCTGATGGCGTGTGGTGAACAGTTTGCTTACGTCGATATTTTGCTTAACCCGGACATTCGTGCTGAGCTGCCTCATTATGCCAACTGGCCGACTTTTCCGCAGCTGTGGGTTGAGGGTGAGCTGATCGGTGGGTGTGACATCATTATCGAGATGTTCCAAAAAGGCGAGTTGCAGCCATTGATTGCTGAAACTGCTGCTAAGTACAAAGAAGACGACGCTGAAAAAGCCGAGTAAGTCTGATTTAACTCATAGTGGGGCATGTGACTATTGATTGCATGCCCCTTTTTTGTTTCTTTTCCCTCCTTTCTGATCTTGGTCCGCACCAGCTTATTTGTGCTTTTATCATTGATATCTTTTCTCTTGTTTCACGGTGTATTTTAAGTTTTGCAACACTCAGTTTACGCATGCGTCAAGCTCGCGTCCTGCACAAATCAAGGGGTTGCCAAATTCACAAGGTGAATAGTGAATATTTATTCATGTCAATAATTGGGTTACGTTAACGTAAACTTCCCTCTTTTTGTGCGGTTTGTCCTATTTTTTTGATTTGATACCGGTGTCATTTTGTGGTTCTCTACCTTTAATCAATATTTTTTTATATGAGAAGAAGTGATTTGAGTACCTTTTAATGAGAAATATTCATGTATGTGAATAACTATTCTTTATTGTATTGACTCGAATACTAATCAAGGCTAGCTTTGATTATCTGCCAGTAGTTCGTCTGAAATTACCGGCTGGCAGTTGTAGCAAGGGGAGGAGTCCATGTTATATGACTCGGCATTAGAAAAAGAAAACTGTGGTTTTGGCTTGATTGCACACACGCAAGGTCAGGCGAGCCATAAGCTGATCCGTACGGCAATTACTGGCCTGGATAGAATGCAGCACCGTGGGGGCATAGCTGCGGATGGAAAAACTGGAGATGGATGTGGCTTGCTGCTGCAAAAGCCCGATAGTTTTTTCAGAGCAATTGCGGCTGAAAATGACTGGCATCTGGGGAAAAACTATGCCGTGGGTATGGTGTTTCTTAACCAGGATACGTCGTTTGCCAGGCAAGCACGTGAATTCATCAACGAAGAATTAGAAAAAGAAACTTTAACGCTAGTGGGCTGGCGGACAGTACCGACAGATCCAGGTATGCTAGGTCCTATTGCCACAGAGCAATTACCTCAGTTTGAACAGGTGTTTGTGTCTGCACCGGAAGGGTGGCGACCAAAAGACCTGGAACGCCGACTGTATATTGCGCGACGACGTATTGAAAAGCGCCTGGAAGCAGATCCAGACTTTTATATAGCGAGTCTGTCAGGCCTTGTCACTATATACAAAGGCTTGATGATGCCGGCCGATCTGCCAAACTTTTATCTGGATTTGGCAGACATCCGTATGACAAGTGCCATCTGTGTATTTCACCAGCGCTTTTCAACTAACACGCAACCGCGTTGGCCGTTAGCGCAGCCATTCCGGTATCTGGCGCACAATGGTGAAATAAATACCATTACCGGCAACCGCCAGTGGGCAAAAGCGCGTGCTTATAAGTTTGCTTCGCCGTTGTTGCCAGACTTGCAAAATGCTGCGCCGTTTGTCAATGAAAGCGGTTCAGACTCTTCCAGTCTGGACAACATGCTCGAATTATTTCTGGCTGGTGGCATGGATATCTTTCGCGCGATGCGCATGTTGGTGCCGCCTGCCTGGCAAAAAAACCGTGCTATGGATGATGAGCTCAGAGCATTCTACGACTTTAACTCAATGCACATGGAGCCGTGGGATGGCCCAGCAGGCATAGTGATGTCTGATGGTCGTTTTGCGGCGTGTAACCTGGACAGAAATGGCCTGCGACCTGCGCGGTATGTGATCACGCAAGATGGTTTTATTACTTTGGCCTCTGAAGTCGGAATTTGGGATTACGAGCCCGATGAAGTCATTGAGAAAGGCCGTGTTGGACCAGGTGAACTATTGGTGGTGGATACACTGCATGGCAAGATCTGGCAATCCGACGAAATCGACGAAGATCTTAAGGCCAGACACCCATATAAAACCTGGCTAGAGCAAAACGTGAAGCGGCTGACACCATTTGAAGCCCTGGCTGAGGCGGATGCGGGTCAGCGGGATTTTGATGACGATACCTTGCTGACTTATCAAAAGCTGTTTGCGTACAGCAACGAAGAAATTGAGCAAGTGATCCGAGTGATGGGTCAAAATGGCCAGGAAGCAACAGGGTCAATGGGAGATGACACGCCATTTGCCGTGTTGTCGGAAGGGATCCGTTCGCCCTACGACTACTTTAGACAAAAATTCGCACAGGTTACTAATCCACCAATTGACCCGTTACGTGAAAACCACGTGATGTCACTGGCGACCTGTATTGGTCGTGAGCAGAATGTATTTAACGAAACCACCGGGCATGCTAAACGGCTCCAGTTTGATTCACCAGTTTTGACCTATTCAGACATACAGCAATTGTTGGCAGCTGACGATGACCATTACAGTGCGTGTCGTATTTCATTGAACTACGATCCACAAACCGAAAGCTTGCAAAGTGCAATCGCTCGGGTCTGTGATGAAGCACAGGAAAAAGCGGCGCACGGCTGTGTGATGCTGTTATTAAGCGACCGAGCTATCAGTAAAGATACTATGCCGGTACCCGCAGCGATGGCAGTCGGAGCAGTACAGCAACGGTTAGTCAATACCAATCTGCGTTGTGACTCTAACATTATTGTGGAGACGGGCAGTGCGCGCGATCCACATCAGTTTGCAGTGTTGCTCGGGTTTGGTGCAACCGCGGTTTATCCATACCTGGCTTACGAGACGCTGGTTGCTTTGTGCGACAGTAAAGTCATTGAGAAAACTTATCGCGATGTCACTCTAGCTTATCGCAATGCGATTAATAAAGGCCTGTACAAGATCATGTCCAAAATGGGGATCAGTACAATCGCGTCTTATCGTTGCTCTATGCTGTTTGAGGCGGTCGGTCTGTCAGACGAAATCGTTGATATGTGTTTTAAAGGTGTCAGCAGTCGGATACAGGGGGCAGGCTTTGCGGAGTTTGAGGCTGACGGCGTACAGTTACACAAGCTGGCGTATAGCAAGCGCAAGTTACTGTCACACGGCGGTTTATTAAAATTCGTCCATGGTGGCGAGTACCATGCCTATAACCCGGACGTTGTACAGTCACTCCAGGTTGCAGTGCGCTCCGGTAACTACGCGGATTATCAAAAATATGCGGATCTGGTAAACAACCGGCCAGTGACCAATTTACGGGACTTACTCAAGCTCAATACCAGTGGTCCTGCAATAGATGTTGATCAGGTTGAGCCTGCCACTGAGTTATACAAACGTTTTGACTCAGCGGCAATGAGTATTGGTGCGCTTTCACCAGAAGCTCACGAGGCCCTGGCAATTGCTATGAACCGGCTTGGTGGCTGTTCTAACTCCGGTGAAGGTGGTGAGGATAAACTCCGCTTTGGTACGGAGAAAAACTCGCGTATCAAGCAAGTGGCATCAGGCCGTTTTGGGGTGACACCCCATTATCTGCAAAGTGCCGATGTGATCCAGATAAAGGTCGCGCAGGGCGCGAAGCCTGGAGAAGGCGGTCAGTTACCAGGAGAAAAGGTGACGCCTTATATCGCTAAATTAAGATATTCAGTGCCTGGGGTCACCTTGATCTCTCCACCGCCGCACCATGATATTTACTCCATTGAGGACTTAGCGCAGCTGATCTTTGACCTCAAGCAAGTCAACCCTCAGGCCATGATCTCTGTCAAATTGGTGTCTGAGCCTGGAGTGGGCACGATAGCCACCGGTGTGGCGAAGGCCTACGCAGACTTAATTACCATAGCGGGATATGACGGTGGTACAGGCGCCAGTCCGCTTACCTCGGTTAAGTATGCCGGCAGTCCCTGGGAGCTTGGTCTCGCTGAGACTCAGCAGGCTCTGGTTGAAAATGGGCTGCGTCACCGTATCCGTTTACAAACGGATGGTGGCTTGAAAACCGGTCTGGATATCATCAAAGCGGCCATTCTCGGCGCTGAAAGCTTTGGCTTTGGCACCGGACCTATGGTTGCGCTGGGTTGTAAATACCTGCGTATTTGTCACCTCAATAACTGTGCGACAGGTGTCGCAACACAGGACGAGACACTGCGACAGAAGCACTACCATGGCCTGCCAGAAATGGCGATGAATTACTTTCGCTTTATCGCTCAGGAAGCGAGAGAGCTTATGGCGTCGATGGGAGTAAGCAAGCTGACCGATCTGATTGGTCGAACGGACCTGCTTGAGGTGCTGGAAGGTACGACTGCAAGACAGCAAAAGCTTGATCTACAGCCTTTACTGGCAAAACCTGCGAATCCTTCGGGCGAAACGCTCTATTGCAGTGCGCCGAATACATCGCACTACCAAGGGCAACTTAATGAGAGCTTACTGGATAAGGCAAAACAGGCGATAGACGATAAAACAGGCACGTCTTTGGTGAATCGGATCAAAAATACCGATCGTTCCGTGGGCGCCATGTTGTCTGGCTATATTGCATCTCGTCACGGCAATCAGGGGATGGCAGCAGATCCTGTCGTGATTGAGCTACATGGTACTGCCGGACAAGCATTCGGTGTGTGGAATGCCGGAGGATTGGAAATGACTCTGGTTGGCGATGCGAACGACTACGTTGGTAAAGGCATGGCGGGTGGTAAGTTGGTGCTGCGCCCACCGGTTGGTTCGAGCTTCCAGACGCACCTTGCCACGATTGCTGGTAATACCTGCTTGTATGGGGCCACCGGCGGTAAGTTATATGCAGCTGGTCGCGCCGGAGAGCGCTTTGCAGTGCGTAATTCAGGTGTTCAGGCCATAGTGGAAGGGCTGGGTGATAATGGTTGCGAATACATGACTGGGGGCGTGGTATGTGTGCTTGGTCAGGTGGGGGTTAACTTTGGTGCCGGTATGACAGGCGGTTTTGCCTATGTGCTGGACGAAGCAGGGGATTTTGATAAGCGTTATAACCCTGAGCTGGTCGAAGTGTTGTCGCTGGAAGGGCTGGCAACCATGCAGGAGCACTTGCGGGGTTTAATCGCAGAACATCTTGAGCACACGGCATCATGCCGGGCAGAGCAGATCCTGGCTAACTTTGAGTTGTATGTGCCTATGTTTAGGCTCATCAAACCAAAATCTAGCGACGTGAAGAGCTTGTTGGGGCACCGTGCACGCAGCAGTGCTGAATTACGTGTACAGGCACAGTAGGGGGAAGTATGAGCGAAAATGTCTATCAATTTATCGATGTTCAGCGCATCGACCCGAGAAAGAAGCCAATCACGACGCGTAAGAGCTCTTTCGTTGAAATTTACGAACCGTTCTCCAAGCAGCAGGTTAGCTCGCAAGCTGATCGTTGTCTGGATTGTGGTAACCCGTATTGCGAGTGGAAGTGTCCGGTGCACAACTATATTCCGCAGTGGCTGAAATTGATCCGTACAGGCAGGATCCAGGAAGCTGCGGAGTTGTCGCACCGGACCAATAGCCTGCCGGAAGTATGCGGTCGGGTTTGTCCACAAGACAGGCTCTGCGAAGGCTCATGCACATTGAACGATGAGTTTGGTGCTGTGACCATAGGCAATATTGAGAAATACATCACAGACACGGCATTTGCACAGGGCTGGAAGCCCGATATGTCTTATGTGACCTGGACCGATAAAAAGGTAGCCATCATTGGCGCTGGCCCTGCCGGGCTAGGTTGTGCCGATATTCTGGTACGCAATGGGGTGAAACCTGTGGTATTCGATCGCAACCCAGAGATCGGCGGTTTGCTGACGTTTGGCATACCATCATTTAAGCTGGAAAAGTCGGTGATGGAGAAGCGTCGAGAGATATTTACGGAAATGGGGGTGGAGTTTTGCCTGAATACTGAAATTGGCACAGATATCAGCATGGATGAACTACTGTCTCAGTATGATGCGGTGTTTATCGGCGTGGGTACCTATCAGTACATGCGTGCCGGGTTGGATAATGAAGATGCTGAGCAGGTGTATGACGCACTTCCGTTTCTCATTGGTAATACTAACCGCGTGATGGGATACGATGAGAATAAGCAGGCGTATATCGACATGGCAGGCAAACGTGTGGTGGTGTTAGGTGGCGGTGATACCGCGATGGACTGTGTGCGCACTTCTGTGCGCCAGGGCGCGCAGTCGGTAACCTGTGCTTATCGCCGTGATGAAGCCAATATGCCGGGGTCACGTCGTGAGGTAAAAAATGCCAAGGAGGAGGGGGTTAAGTTTAGCTTTAACGTTCAGCCTAAAGGCATCGAATTAGACCAAAACGGCAAGGTAACGGGTGTGCGCATGGTCCGAACTGAACTGGGTGAGCCAGACGAGAACGGGCGCAGGCGGGCACAGGAAGTCTCTGGTTCAGAGCACCTGATTGAAGCTGATGCGGTGATTATGGCGTTTGGTTTTAAACCTCATAACCTGGACTGGCTTGCAGCGTATGACGTTGCCATCAATGAGTGGGGCGGTATTGTTGCCCCTGAAAAAGGCGCATTCACACATCAAACCAGTAATGAAAAAATCTTCGCAGGTGGTGATGCGGTACGTGGCTCTGACTTGGTGGTCACAGCTATCTTTGAAGGCCGGAATGCTGCAGAAGGGATCATGGACTATCTTGGGGTATAAAGTTGTGAAACTTCACTAAGAGTGATTCTGTTTCTAAATAAGCCTACCGTAACTCAGCTGCGCTGTACGGTAGGCTTTTTGTTTTTTGGGGGGAATCGCTCTGTTCTTGGACTGAGTTATCAAGTAGAGTACGCTCAAGCCAGCTGCTGGAGCCGTAAGTATTGATTGAGGGATCCATGAACTACATTACTGTCGCAATCGCTCTGGTAACTATACCGACTAGCTCAGATATTAGTCTGATATTTAAAAATACAGCCTCATCCTCAGAACATATTGTTATTGATGATCAGACTGAATTTCAGTTTTTAGGATCGCTCAGTAATGGAGATAAGGTTTTTAACTATCGTCGTTATTTTAACGGGGGACTGAGGGCGTCTCTGCGCCTAGTCGTGATTGGTGTAAAGCACGATTTAGTGGGCATGTACGAGATAAATGATTGGGCAACACACATTGATGAGTTGTGCGTCTATTTCGATTATCCGGCTTCAACAGGAAATTCTATTTGTCTGGAGAGTGGGCGACTTCCTGTACAGGCCTGGATAGATGGCGCACTTCCCACACTATTTAGGTAGATTTCTCGACAACCTTAAAGTCGGTATCTACACGTTTAGGAACGTTTTGAAAGTGAATATTCAATCAATGCTCCCAGGTTTCTTTGCCGTAGGCCTGCTAACCAGCCTCAAAGTATGTGCTGCATGTACTGTAGTTGACACATCCTGTTCAGTCGCTAAGGCGAGTCAAAAACAAGAGTTTATTTGTGAGGCTTTCATTTGTGGAAATATACATAGTCTGTCTGCTGGATGGGAATATGATAACGGGGCTAGAGTGTCCATAATCGCAAAGGGAAGCGAGAAGGAGGTTTCTATCAATGGCCTGTCTGGCGTAGAAATATCGAGTCCAGATGAGAATGATATGCTTTGTGTTTCAACTGTGTCAGACACAGTTGTCTATTGTGCAAAAGGGCTATTAGGTTATGACAACTAAAAATTGCGGGACGGAAATCGTTTATGTCTAGCTATGTTGACTCGACTCGCATAGTACATTTGAACTGACGGTACACAAGCAATTCAAGTTGTACATTCAGGTACGTGGTAAGAATGACTAGTTTGCTGTCGAGCGTAGCACAGCGTATAACTTTGTAAGGCTGGCCCGCCTCGAGTTTTTAATGCAGTACAGAGTCGACAATCAATCTAGACACAAGCAAACGACATTAGAGGATTTATAAATCATACAAAATCGAGCTTGTCGTTTGCCGGTTTACTTTGTCACAACCCGCCAATCTGCCGCATTACGCCCCTTGCACCTCAAGCAGCTCTTTAGCACTGGCAAGTGTGGTGCTGCTGATTTTGTCGCCACCAAGCAGGCGGGCGATTTCATCAATGCGTTGCTCCTGAACCAGTGGGAGCATAGACGTAAAGGTTTCCCCGCCTTCAACGCGCTTAGATACAAAGAACTGATGATGGCCACTACAGGCAACCTGAGGCAGGTGCGTTACACAGATAACCTGAGTTGACTTACCAAGTAAGCGCAGTTGTTTACCGACCTGAGAAGCGGTTGGGCCGGAGATCCCCACATCGACTTCATCGAAAATCAGGGTGGGGGTGGTTACGCGATTTGCGATAATCACCTGAATGGCCAGACTGATCCGCGATAGTTCACCACCGGAGGCCACTTTGGCCAGCGCTTGCAGAGGTTGACCTGGATTGGTCGAAACCAGGAATTCAATTTGATCCATGCCCAGCTCATTAGGGCGCCTGTCTTCATGTTGACTGAGTTGAATCGCAAAGTGGCCGTTTTCCATTGACAGTTCATGCATGCTTTCACTGATCAGATCATTCAGAGTCAGTGCCGCCTGTGCGCGGCTTTCGCTAAGCTGTGCAGCTGAGATCTGATAGGCGTGTAGTGCCTCCGCGATTTCGTGTTGCAGATCTTCAATGCGTTCGTTGTTAGAGCAAATGGAAGCCAGTTCTTCATGTAACTGCTGATGATGCTGGTGCAGTAATTCCGGGTTGATCTGATGCTTACGTGATAAGGCCATGGCCTGTGCCAGCCTGTCTTCAACGCTCTGGAGACGCTCCGGGTCTTGCTCTATGTTTTCACCATAAGCGCGCAGTTCTCGGCAGCCTTCTTCGAGTTGTACCGCGGCTTCTCCTAATAGCTGACTGATCTCTTGCAATTTGGGATCATAATTACTGAGCTCAATGAAAGTCTGTACGCTATGTTGCAGCTGGCCCAATACTGTCTGATCGTCCTGCTCTGATAGGCACATTAATTCGCGCTGGCAGCTTTCAGCCAGTGTCTGGCTGTGGCTTAGTCGTGTATGTTCCGTTTCAATCTGCTCATACTCACCCTCTTCCAAAGCGAATTCATCCAGCTCCTGAACCTGGTATTCAAGCAGCTGTTTTTTGGCAGCCTGTGCTTGTTGCTGTTTAATAAGCTCGGCATGCTCTTTTTGCAGCGTGTGATAGTGCTGGTATTGAGCGCGTACTGCATGCAGCAAAGTGTCGTGCCCGGCATAGGCATCCAGCAACCCGAGCTGGTGTTCGGGCTTGAGCAATAGCTGATGGGCGTGCTGACCGTGGATGGCGATGAGGCGTTGGCCTAGCTCTTTTAACTGGGCAGCGGTCACCGAATTGCCATTAATAAAACTCTTACTACGGCCATTTTGCATGACGACACGGCGCAATATGCAGTTTTGCTCTTCGTCATCCAACATGAGATCGCTCAGAAATTGCTGTGCGTAGGGGAGCTGTCTGATATCAAACTGAGCGGAGATCTCAGCTTTGGCGGCACCCGGACGAATACTGGCAACATCCGCGCGTTCACCCAGACACAAAGACAATGCATCGATTGCAATGGATTTACCCGCTCCGGTTTCACCTGTGATAGCGGTCATACCTGAACGCCAGTCGATGGTTAATTCGTTAACAATGGCAAAGTTTTTAATTTGCAGACTGATAAGCATGCTGTATATCCAAACAGTATAATTACTGTTAATCTATACAGCATTCTTAGAAAATGCAACTTGAAATTACACTTTGGTGTGTGAGTGCCTTACAGAGCCGCGGCTTTTTGCTGTTGTGTTGAAGAGTCGTCACTTTCGCTCGATGTTACAGACTCTTCCTCATTCTGTACGGCTTCCTGAGCATCGGCTTGAACCGGCGTATCAGGGGTTTGGATCCGAGATATCAGCGCAGGTAATATTTCACTGTAAAATGCTTTATTGTAGGCAAGCCCGGCAGACGGTAACTCGCTGACAAACATAAACAGCTGGTCGGCCAATAAATCCATATTGCCATTTTCCCTGCATTTATTCAGTTCTTTACCTATTGTTGCAAGGAGTTGATCTGTCACACGCTCCAGCGCTTCAAGATTGTCATCATTATGGGCCTGAACAACAAAAAAGTTGCCGACAATGGCGTTAAACTGGGGCGCATGCTTAGGGCGGATCAGTTTATAATTCACAAATTCGCTGATTTTACTTTTAAAGTGGCTGCTGATCTCTTTCAGGCGCTCATTGAACACGCGCTTTTCGGCTTCGCGTGCTTTTTTACGGTTATTCTCAATTACTACATAGACACCTAAAATGGTGATCAACAAAGTAATAGATACGAAAACAACGTAGCTCATGTTGGTTTACTTTTCCCTAAAATAGAAAACAAATTTCACTTATTCTGCTGAACTTCCAGCGCTTAGTAAAGCCTGCTGCCCCAATTTAATTTCTGTCTCAGAACATTGTAGTAGGAATAACTGTCAGGATGAATTAAACGAAGCTTTTTCTCTGCTTTTTTTACGACCACTTCATCTCCGGGGAGCAGCGCGAGTACCACATGGCTGTCGCAACTGACCTGTAAGCTTGCAGTATTCTCCGGACTCAGTTTGAGTTTGACCTGCTTACTGGCATCGACAACGAGTGGTCTGCTTGACAAGGTATGCGGAAACATAGGCACGAGTGCCATGGCATTCAGTTCTGGAGTTAAAATAGGGCCGCCGCCCGACAACGAGTAGGCAGTAGAGCCTGTTGGTGTGGTCACTATCAGGCCATCGGAGCGCTGAGAAAACACAAACTGTTCGTCAATAAAGGCTTCGAATTCGATCATGTGGGCCACTTTATCGGCGTGCAACACTGCTTCATTAACGGCCAGGTTGGCACTTTTTAATTCGGCATGGCGAAATACTTCAACTTCCAATAAAAAGCGCTGTTCCTCAACAAACTTGCCACTCAGCACCTGCTCCAGCTCGGCTTCAAAATCATCCGGATCAAGGTCGGTTAAGAATCCTAAATTGCCTCGGTTTACGCCTATCACAGCCACATCAAATCTGGCCAGTACCCGGGCAGCCCCAAGCATATTACCGTCTCCACCCACAACCACAGCCAGGTCGCAGCGTTCGCCCAGCGCAACCACATCGAGTATATGTGAGTCGGGTAAATCTGCTATCTGTCTGCCTACGCGTTGCTCCACAAAAACTTCATAGCCAAGTGCTTGCAAAAAAGTATACAGGCGTTGTAATGTCAGGGCAGCGCCATCATGGTTGGGTTTTCCAATCAGGCCGATGGTTTTAAATGGTGTGCTCATTCAGTGAGTTTCCTTGGCAAAATATCTGTTGCCAAGATTATCTTAAAATGAATTTGCTTGAAACTCGCAAATTTAGCCTTATTTATAATGTTATGAAACTTAGTGCACGTGATAAACAAGTCTTCTCTGCCGTAATGAGCCTCTACTGTAATGGTGACGGCCACCCTGTGGCATCGAGTAAGATAGCAAAACTAAAAGGTATGGCGGTGTGCTCTGCGACAGTGCGCAACGCCATGGCTCGCCTTGAAAATCAGGGGTTGCTTTTTTCCCCCCATACATCGGCAGGGCGAGTTCCTTCCGATTTGGGGATCAAGTACTGGCTACAAGAGTATTTCGGGCTTGAGGACATTGCGTCTTATTGGGAGCCTGAACGCGAACAATTAACAGGCTTTGCCCATACGTTAAGTCAGAAATACCAAGTGTGTTGTATTGTTGGCTTACCTCAGGTGAGTGAACAGACCATCTTTCGGGTTGAGGTATTAGATTTTGACCGTAAGCACTGGTTGGTATTGCTGATTGACCGCACAGGCCAGTCCAACAATATTTTGATCAATAAACCGGAGTCGAATTCCGATCAGGTGCGCTATCAGTTTGCGGCCTGGATGAATACCGTATTTAGCCAGCAAACACTTAAAGAAGGGCTACACAGAATGCGGGCGATGGCCAAAAGTGCGATGGCCGACTGCCGAGGCTCTTTGATGCAATGGAGCCGTGAGTTAAGTTTGCAGCTGGGCACCGATAACAGCATTGTGGTTGGAGAACGGTATCTGTATAACCGCCTGGAAGGGAACAATGAACTGAATCTGGGTGTGAGCTTTTTGCATCAGGTGGAAGATCATCTGGCATTCAAAAACGGTCTGTCCGTGTTACTTGGTAGCGAACTTAGCTATTTGAATTTAGAACGGTTTGTTGTTCTGAGCGTGCCTTATTTTACGGCCAGCGAATATCAGAGTCGTTTTTGTTTGATTTGCCCGGCCGATGCACCAATTGAAGCAATTATCGGTGAATTTACGCAAATCCCCAAAAAAGAAGCTTGAATAACGAATTTGAATCCCCATAATTACGGCAGTTGTAAAGAATCGGAGAGAATTTTTCATGTCTGAGCAGACAAAAGCCCAAGAGCAGGAACAAGAGTTAGTGCAAGAAGACGTACAGGAAAATACGGCTGAGCAAGCAGAACCAGCGCAAGAGAGTGCACAAACTGAGCAAGCTGAGTTGAGCCCAGAAGAAGAGATTGCAGGTCTGTATGCAGAGCTGGAAGCGGCGAAACAAACCATTGAAGGTCAGAAAGACAGCGTGGTACGTGCCGCTGCAGATTCTGAAAATGTCCGTCGCCGTGCCGCACAGGATGTAGAAAAAGCACAGAAGTTTGCTTTGGAAAAGTTTTCAAATGAGTTGCTACCTGTGGTTGACAACTTAGAGCGCGCCATTGAGTTTGCTGACAAAGAAAACGAAGCGACTAAGTCAATTTTAGAAGGCATCGAAATGACGTTAAAGTCATTTAACGATGCACTGGCTAAGTTTGGTGTTGAAGCGGTAAGCCCGCAAGGGGAAGCGTTCAACCCTGAACTGCATCAGGCAATGTCAATTCAGCCTAGCAATGACGTGTCGCCGAACACAGTATTAGCTGTGATGCAAAAAGGCTACACGTTAAATGGTCGTTTGCTTCGCCCAGCCATGGTGATGGTTTCAAAAGCGGCTGACTGAGCGACAGAAACATAAAGTTATGAAGCCCGCATTAGTGCGGGCTTTTTTGATCTGATTTGCATAGCCCACAGGCTCCTTTTACACTAATTATTAGTATGTTTTAGCAGGCATGACCCGATGAATAAAAAAATCATAGCTGCAACGGCCATAGCGTTAGCATTGGCTGGTTGCAAAACGTCCCCGACCGGGCGTACCCAGATAGCCCTGTATTCAGAGCAGCAGATGGATAAAATGGGGGTGGCGAGCTTTGAGCAAATGAAGCAAGAGCAGACCATAGAGCGCGATGTCAGTACAAATCGCTATGTGAAGTGCATTGCAGATGCACTGATCGCACAGTTACCAGCGCAATACACCCAACAGCAATGGGAAGTGGTAGTCTTTAAAGAATCCAGTGCGAATGCATTTGCCCTGCCAGGCGGTAAGATAGGGGTTCATACCGGACTGTTGAAGGTAGCTAAAAATCAACATCAGCTCGCTGCGGTGATGGGCCATGAAGTCGGCCATGTGATTGCCCAGCATGCCAATGAGCGGGTATCTCAGAACAACCTGTTACAGCTAGGGCTACAGGCTGGTAATGCGGCGCTTGAAATGGGCAATGTGCAGTATCGAAATGCCATCATGCAGGGCCTTGGGTTAGGTGCACAATATGGGATAGCGCTACCATTTAGTCGCACTCATGAAAGTGAAGCGGATGTCATTGGGCTTGATCTGATGGCAAAAGCCGGGTTTAAGCCAGAGGGTGCCGTGGAGCTGTGGCAAAACATGGAAAAAGCCGGAGGAGAGCGCCCGATGGAATTTTTATCCACGCACCCATCGCCGCAAAACAGGATAGCTATGCTACAAAGCAAAATGACACAGGCAAACACACTGGCTGCTGATGCTAAGCGACAGGGGCGTAACCCATCTTGCCGGTAAACTAAAGTTGTTGGGCGGGGCTTTGATAAAAGTTACTGCCCAGTTTGTCGAGCACAATAAACAGTCTGAGATCCAGCTCTAGTTGATGGTAATCCGGTTCCATATGACAACAAAGCTGATAAAACGCTTTGTTATGATCCAATTCTTTAAAATGCGCAAGTTCGTGAACAACCAGTGCTCTTAATACTGCCTCCGGAGCATGTTTCACCAATTGAGAAAGTACAATTTCATAGCGCGTTTTGACTTTTCCGCCGTGTTGTTTACGTGTCTGGCTGTGATGGCCCAGCGTCCCCGTCATCAGATCCCGGCCTTTTGCATAGTGGACTTTATGAAGACGAGGCACGTTTTTCAGGTATTTATTTTTGTAAACATGACAGTAATCGTAAAGTGCCTGCGTATGTTGCAGCTGATGGCCTTGCGGATATTTATTTTTAAAGTAGTTGGCGAGTTTACTGGGCTCCAGCAAGGCTTCGATCTGTGCTTGCAAGCTGGATGGATAGTGCTGAAAGTACTGCAAATAGTTCATAATGGCGGTAGTAAATAGGAAACAAACATTTTAAGCTAGTTAGCTTGTGATCATAACAGGAATAATAATAAATGTATCAAGCCAGTTGTTTATGTGGTGCGGTTAAACTGGGGTTAAACGGGCCCATTTCGAGTATCATCCATTGTCACTGTTCCTTGTGTCGTAAATCTTCAGGCACAGCTTATGCCACAAATGGGTTTGTCAATCGGGACGATTTGCAGATCGTTGCCGGAGAAACACATATTCGTCACTATGCCTTCAAACCTGGCAGGTTACGACATTTTTGTGGCGTTTGCGCATCACCTCTATTCAGTTCTAATGAAGACAACCCGGACAAGCTCAGGTTGCGGCTGGGGATCCTGGATTCTGATATTTCGGAGCGGCCTATGTCGCATAATTATGTGACGTCGAAAGCAAACTGGGAAGAGTTAGATGCCAGCTTACCTCGCTATGAGGCTAAAGAGCCGGGCCGGGAATGATGAGCAGGGCCAGCATGCCCTGCTATTGACAGCTTAGTTGTCTGTCATTGTACAGCAATCAGATGCACGTGAGTTGCCACCTGTTTTTTGCAGTGCCGCTCTTCCTGCACCGCCAACCGCACGCGTTGCTTTTGCTGGTAATGCCGACTGGTCATCAGAGAGTTGTTTAACTGGTTTTTTATTGAGTTTTAATTGCATAGTATTTTCCTTATTGTTGTTTGCCTCTTTAACATCCAGCAAAATCCATTCACTGTCAAGTGGTTAAATTAACGTCTGTTGTTGGGGCTGACGCTCAGCAGGAAAGGGATCTAACACTTGATGCGGTATCCCCAAATCCTGAATAAACTGCCTGGCCAGCAACGGGGCATCATGGTTGTCGGCAGTGTGAAAAAACACATAAGGGGTGCGGCCTTCATTTAACCAGCCACGAATTTTGTTAAGCCAGGGTGCATAAAATGTGCGGTTTGCAGCTAAATCTGAACAACCAACAAAGCGCAGCATCGGTGCCTGAGCAGTAGCGATGACATTTACGGGGACCCGGGGCTTCTTTTGCTGAGCATCCAGGATGGCGGGGGTCGCGGGGGGCTCACTAAACAACGGCCGCGTGTCCATGATAATACGATTCACCCCGGTATGCATTAAGAGCTGGTTAAAGCGTTTTTCTGCGTCCCCCTTGGCAAAAAAATCCCGATGTCTGACTTCAATACCCAGTGTCAGCTCCTTTGGTATTTGTGCTATGAAATCTGCAATTCGGGTTAAGTACTCGGGGCTGCAACTGGCGGGGAGTTGCAACATCACCATGCCAAGGCGTGGAAAGAGTGGCGAGAATAAATCGAGCCACTGCTTGAGTTCTTGCTGGCACTGGCTCAACGCCAGCTCGTGAGAAATGTGTTTCGGGATTTTAAAGGTAAAGCGAAAGGTGTCGGGTACGGCGTTTGACCAGGTCGTGATCGTGTCTGGCTTAGGACTGGCATAAAAGCTGGTATTACCCTCTACACTATTAAAGATTTGTGCATACTCGCGCAACATATCTGCGGTTTTACAGTCACTCGTAAAAAAACGGCCTTTCCAATGCGCTGCGCTCCACTGAGGGCACCCCAAATACAGCATCTCATTCGCTCCCATATTGCTTTGCGTTGGAGTCTAGCAAAGTCCGGATGGAGAAAAAATCGCAACAGCGAAAGAATCCGGCCTTTGTGGGATGACAAAGCGTGGCAATTTTATATAATTGGCGATTAAATTTATCATTCATTATGCCCTTTAGAGTAAGTAGGCAAATAGGATTATTATGCGCTCAATATACTGCGGAAAATTAAACAAGGACCATGTAGGTCAGGAAGTGGAGCTATGTGGCTGGATCAACAAACGTCGCGATCTGGGTGGCCTGATCTTCATTGATCTGCGAGATCGCGAAGGTTTGGTCCAGGTTGTGTTTGATCCAGAAGTAGATGGCCTGATGGATGTTGCTAACACATTGCGCCAAGAGTTCTGTGTTAAAGTGACAGGTACAGTTCGTGCGCGTCCTGAGAGCCAAATTAATCAGGATATGGCAACCGGTGAAGTAGAGATCCTCGGTACTGGTCTGACAATTATTAACCGCGCTGAGCCACTACCGCTGGACTTTAACCAGGAAAACTCAGAAGAGCGTCGTCTGACCTATCGCTACCTTGACCTGCGTCGTCTTGAAATGAGCGACCGCATTAAACTACGCGCTAAAGCATCGAGCTTCGTGCGTCGCTTCCTCGATAGCAATGACTTCCTGGACATTGAAACGCCGGTACTGACTAAAGCAACCCCTGAAGGTGCGCGTGATTATCTGGTACCAAGCCGTGTACACAAAGGGAGCTTCTATGCATTGCCACAGTCGCCTCAGCTGTTTAAACAGTTGCTGATGATGTCTGGCTTTGATCGTTACTATCAAATCGTGAAATGTTTCCGTGACGAAGATTTACGTGCGGATCGTCAGCCTGAATTCACTCAAATCGATTTAGAGACGTCGTTTATGACATCTGATCAGGTACGTGATATCACAGAGCGCTTGATCCGCGAAATGTGGCAGGAACTGCTTGAGGTTGATCTGGGTCAGTTCCCGGTAATGAGCTACGAAGAAGCAATGCGTCGATATGGTTCAGATAAGCCTGACTTGCGTAACCCGTTGGAGCTGATTGACGTTGCTGATCTGGTTAAGGGCGTTGAGTTTAAAGTACTTGCTGGCCCTGCAAATGACGAGAAAGGCCGTGTCGCTGTGTTGACTGTACCAGGCGGTGCGTCATTGTCTCGTAAGCAAATTGATGAGTATACAAAGTTTGTTGGTATCTATGGGGCCAAAGGCCTGGCATGGATGAAGGTGAACGATCTGGACGCTGGCCTTGAAGGCATTCAGTCGCCGATTGCCAAGTTCCTGAATGAAGAAGTGATCAAAGGGATCCTGGCACGCACAAATGCACAGACTGGCGACATTATCCTGTTTGGTGCTGATAAGCGTAATGTTGTTAACGAAGCTATGGGTGCACTGCGTCTGAAAGTGGGCCTGGACCTTGAGCTGACAAACCTGAACCAGTGGGCACCGCTGTGGGTTGTTGATTTCCCAATGTTTGAGGAAGATGACGAAGGTAACCTGCACGCAGTACATCACCCGTTCACAGCACCTAAAGATATTTCAGCGGCAGAGCTGGAAGCCAATCCGGCTGGTGCAATCTCAGATGCCTACGACATGGTATTGAACGGATACGAAGTCGGCGGGGGTTCTGTGCGGATCCACAACAACGATATGCAGCAAGCGGCTTTCCGTATCCTGGGTATTGATGAACAAGAGCAGCAAGACAAATTCGGCTTCCTGCTGGATGCACTGAAGTACGGTACTCCCCCTCATGCGGGTCTGGCATTTGGTCTGGATCGTCTGGTCATGCTGCTGTGTGGTACAGACAACATCCGTGATGTGATTGCGTTCCCGAAAACGACTCAGGCATCGTGTCTGATGACCAATGCACCTAGCGTTGCAAACCCGGATGCACTGAAAGAGCTCGCGGTAACAGTAACTGCGCAGCAAAAAGATGCTGAATAATTACAGCGAATAGAATGAAAGAGCGGCGATTATGCCGCTTTTTTTTATTCTGCAAGTTATACATAACTGGAAATCCATACAGTATTTTGGCATGATAGCGAAAAAACAACGAGAGTATGCGCCTTGGCAGTAATTTTAGGCATAGATCCAGGCTCCAGGCTGACCGGATACGGCGTAGTTAAGCGTCAAGGCAGTCAGTTTCAATATCTGGGCAGCGGTTGTATTCGACTTGGTGATAAGCCATTTCCACAACGACTACAGATGATTTATCAGGGCGTAAGCCAGATTATCGAACAGTTTAACCCGCAGGGGTTTGCGATTGAGCAAGTCTTTATGGCACATAACCCTGATTCCGCTTTAAAGCTCGGTCAGGCACGTGGTGCAGCCATTGTCGCGGCCACGATGAATGAGATTGAGGTATTTGAATATTCAGCCCGGCAGGTCAAACAAGCCGTTGTTGGCACCGGCGGAGCGAATAAGTCTCAGGTTCAGGAAATGGTGAAACGACTATTAAAACTCCCGGGTACTCCCCAGGCCGATGCCGCTGATGCGCTGGCCATTGCAATTTGTCATGCACATTCAGAGCAAAATCTGATCAAGCTGGCAGGTAATGCGAAAAAAACCGTACGAGGAAGATTGAGGTAATTATGATAGGCAGACTCAAAGGTATTCTGGTAGAAAAACAGCCACCAGAGATCCTGTTAGACGTAAGTGGCATCGGCTATGAAGTGCAAATGCCGATGACGTGCTTTTATGAGTTACCTCAGGCGGGTAATGAAGCAACCATCTATACTCATTTTGTGGTGCGCGAAGATGCACAATTACTGTTTGGCTTTAACCACAAAACTGAGCGGGCGTTATTTCGCGAGTTGATCAAGGCCAATGGTGTTGGCCCTAAGCTGGCACTGGCGATTTTATCCGGTATGTCGGCGGAGCAGTTTGTACAGTGTGTTAATCAGGGCGACGCGTCTACTTTGGTGAAAATCCCGGGTGTAGGCAAGAAAACCGCTGAGCGGCTGGTGCTTGAGATGAAAGACAAGCTGAAGAACTTTGGTCATGATTTGCTGACTCCATTCAGCGATAACGCTATTTTAGCGCCTCAGGAAGATCCTACTGTGGCAAATACGCCTGAAGATGATGCGTTGGCAGCATTGTTAGCACTTGGCTATAAACCCGCACAAGCACAAAAAGCACTGAAAGCGGTGAGTAAACCAGGCATGGATACCGAAGGGCTGATCAAAGAAGCCCTGAGATCTATGATGTAAGAAAGGCTGATTAAATAATTATGATTGAAGCAGACAGACTCATTGAGCCAGAAGTGCAGGGCAGTGAAGAGGCCGTAGACAGAGCAATACGACCTAAGTTGTTGGCGGACTATACCGGTCAGCAGCATGTAAAGCAGCAAATGGAAATCTTCATTGAAGCAGCGCGCAGTCGTGAGGAAGCACTCGATCACTTGCTGATATTTGGCCCGCCGGGCTTAGGTAAAACGACCTTGGCAAATATTGTGGCGAATGAGCTGGGTGTGAATATTAAAACCACCTCAGGGCCGGTGCTTGAAAAAGCCGGCGACCTTGCTGCAATGCTGACTAATCTGGAGCAAGGGGATGTGTTGTTTATTGATGAAATACATCGTTTGAGTCCTCAGGTTGAAGAGATCCTATACCCTGCAATGGAAGATTATCAGCTCGACATTATGATTGGTGAAGGGCCCGCCGCGCGGTCGATTAAACTGGACTTGCCACCGTTTACTTTGGTGGGGGCTACGACCCGCGCGGGATCTCTGACTTCCCCTCTGAGAGATCGTTTCGGTATTGTGCAACGTCTTGAGTTTTACTCTGTGGCTGAGCTGGCATCGATTGTGTCGCGCTCTGCGCATTTTCTTAATCTTGAAATCAGTGACGCGGGTGCGGTTGAAGTGGCGAAACGTGCCCGAGGCACCCCGCGTATTGCTAATCGCTTGTTGCGACGGGTTCGGGATTTCGCCCAGGTTAAAGGAGACGGCAGCGTAGACGAGCTGATTGCGAGTCAGGCGCTGGACATGGTTGACGTCGATAAATGTGGTTTTGATTACATGGATCGTAAGTACTTACTTGCAATTATTGAAAAATTCATGGGGGGTCCTGTGGGTTTGGATAATCTGGCAGCGGCCATAGGTGAAGAGCGTGAAACCATAGAAGATGTGATAGAACCTTACCTGATCCAGCAGGGCTTTATTCAGCGTACGCCCAGAGGACGGATCGTATCAGACAGGGCTTATCTGCATTTCGATTTAGCGAAACCAGACGACTAACACATACTCTTAATTCTCAGACGACCTTGCCAGGCAGCGCGCAATGCGCTTCCTGGGTCTTACACTCCTATCTCTGCACACTTGTATTCATTTCATGCTCATTTTGCTTCATTTATTTTAAGCGGATCAAGATTCTGATGTGTTTGTAAACTGCGGACAAAAAAAAGCCCGCACAGTGTGCGGGCGAAAACAACAAGTTGAAGGAAGTAATCCAGGGAACAGATGAGTACATTAAGGTGTTATCCAAAATTTCCTCATCATGACTGCAGAATAAATCAGACTTCTGCGGCCTAAGTAACTGTGCATTTGCATTGAGAGATGCTGCTCGCTCAGTACGGGGAGTATAA
The DNA here is from genome assembly GCF_030125445.1 of Pseudoalteromonas ardens. NCBI lineage: Bacteria > Pseudomonadati > Pseudomonadota > Gammaproteobacteria > Alteromonadales > Pseudoalteromonadaceae > Pseudoalteromonas > Pseudoalteromonas ardens. Next base: position 900,111 of record NZ_JASJUV010000002.1, on the reverse strand, counting down.
TAAGGCGACTGAGGGATTTTATCAAACTAGAAAAATTGCAGTTTTGCTATAAAAAAAACTAATGCGATGAGTTTCTTCAGTCCCTTATTGAATAAAACATAAACTGATGGTGTTTTGTAAGCTTTTGTAAAATAAGGTTTTGTATTTATTATACTCAATTTGTGAATATTAGATTATTTGTTGTTAATTGGTATTACCAATCGGTTTTTGAGGGTTTATTCGGAGATAGTGAATAAAACTTTACTTTTATGCAGGTTGCATAAATAAATAAACACGCTCAATGCTGTACTGTTCCGACCACATTAATTTTCTGTCACAAACACGCGCTAGGCTTTGCAAATAAGGATCAAGTTTACTTTTTTATGGGCTGTTTTTATTGCTAACCGTGTGTAATGAAGGTGGGGTTTTGTGTGAGCTATATTTGCTCCGGTGCTGGGTGGAGGTCCGTCAATCGGGCCAAAATATAGAGTCAAGGGGCTGAATGTGCGAATTATCGGCATTTAAGTGGATTTTACGGCATTGAGATTGTAAGCCCTTATTAGTGTGGTTAAACTACCTGAACCTTTTTGCTGGCTTACAGTCAATACGGTGACGGCTGCCTTGGCCGAGAACACAATTATTTTCTAGGAGTATAACAACGTGGAATCGGGACTTAATTTCGTAGATCTCATTTTAGAAGCCAGTATCCTCGTGCAACTTGTAATGTTGACACTGGTCGGCATGTCGGTTGCTTCATGGGCCATTATTTTTCAGCGCCGCAGCATACTGGCGCAGTCTCTGGCAGATGCGAAAAAATTTGAACAAAAGTTCTGGTCGGGAATGGATTTGGGCAAGTTATATAATGAAATTACGGCCAGAGCGGGTAGCTCAAGTGGCTTAGAAGCGCTGTTTGTATCCGGATTTAAAGAATTTGCACGCCACAAAAAACAAAACACAGGATCGGCGAGCATGATCATAGAAGGGACACATCGCTCTATGCGCGTAGCTCTGTCACGCGAAGTTGAGAAAGTTGAGTCCGGATTATCATTTTTGGCAACGGTTGGCTCTATCAGCCCTTACATCGGCCTATTCGGTACTGTTTGGGGGATCATGAATGCATTTATTGCGCTGGGTGAAGTAAAGCAGGCAACGTTGCAAATGGTTGCGCCTGGTATTGCTGAAGCCTTGATTGCGACGGCCATGGGCCTGTTTGCGGCTATTCCGGCGGTCATGGCATATAACCGCTTTGCAAAGAATGTAGAAAAGCTGGAGTCAAACTACATCAACTTCATGGAAGAGTTTGCCAATATTCTGCATCGCCAGGCTGCCAGCTTAACTGAGGCTAAGCAAAATGTATCAGCATAAGAGACGTCGCCCAGTCGCAGAGATCAATGTGGTGCCATACATTGATGTTATGCTGGTGCTGTTAATCATCTTTATGGCAACGGCGCCGCTGATCACGCATGGTGTTAAAGTGGACTTACCGCAGATGGAGGAGTCTGATCTGGTAGACACCAAAGACGCGCCACCCATTATCGCCAGTATCGATGCTGAGGGCCGTTACTACGTCTCTGTAGGAACCGATCCGGAAGCACCAATGGATGCCGTCGAAGTGGCAGCCATTATTAAGCTGAAGTTACAGCAAAATCCGGAGACCCCGGTGATGATTAAAGGCTCAGGGCATGTGTCATATCAGGAAGTTCTGTTACTCATGGACTTTTTGAAAAATGCCGGTGTGCCGTCTGTTGGGCTAATGACTAAATCGTTTGAGGACAGTTAATGGATGCTTTAACCAGCGGCATATTTAAGTCATTTTTACTTCATTTCGCGATAGCCGGGTTATTGTTTGCAACGGCTAATTTCCAATTTTCCAGCCCGAGTGTGATGGAAGTTCAGCTTAATCCGGCCGTTAATGAAATTGAAGAAGTCAAAGCCGTGTCAGCGATATCGGTTGACCAGCAGGCTGTAGAAAAGAAGATTGCTCAGCTTCGTGAAAAAGAAGCGCAACAAAAACGAGCCGAAGAGAAACGGATCCGTGATTTAGAGCGTCGTGCTGTTCAGGCACGTAAAGACCGTGAAGCCGAAGCCCGTCGGATCAAAAAGCTAGAGCAACAGCGTCTGGCTAAGCTTGAAGAAAAGCGTAAGGCAGAAGCGCAGGCGAAACGTGCCCAGGAAATTCAAAACAAAGAGCGTCAGCAGGCTGAAAAAGCCCGCCAGGAAGCCCATGCCGCTGAGCAGGCCGCTAAAGCCGCTGCCGAAAAGCGTAAAGCTGAGGAAGACAGGTTGAGACAGGCGGAAGCCAAGCGCAAGCAACAAGAAGAAGAAGCTAAACGTAAGGCTCAGGCTGCTGAAGAAGCGCGCCAAAAAGCTTTGCAAGAGCAACTGCTTCAGGAGCAATTGGCGCAGGAACAAGCCGCCAGAGCCAAGGTCCGCCAGCAACAGATCCTGACGGAAGTCGACAAGTACAAAGCACTGATCATGCAGCGGATCCAATCCAACCTGCTGATTGATGAGAAAATGAAGGGTAAGCAGTGTCGTCTGAATATTCGCCTGGGCTTCAATGGCCTGGTGACACAAGCAGAGTCACTCGGTGGTGACAAACTGGTGTGTGAAGCGGCTTTACGAGCAGTGCGAATGGCGGATACGTTACCTGTTTCTGAAAATAAAGATGTTTTCGAACAGCTTAAGAATATTAACCTGACGATTAAACCAACTCTATAAAGGAAGACCATGTACAACCATTTAAGAAATTTACTCTTGGTTCTGGCTTTCGCTGCGCAGGGGGTCGCCTACGCAGCACTGGAGATCGTAATTACAGAAGGGGTTGACAGTGCCCGACCGATTGCGATAGCTCCGTTTAAATACATTGGCAATGGCGAAGCACCTGCTGAGCTGAGTTCAGTGATTGCAGCGGATTTGATCCGCAGTGGTAAGTTTAAGCCGGTGGCAGAGGAGCAAATGCCTCAGCTACCAACAACGGATGAAGAGGTAGATTACGACGCCTGGGTTGAACTAGGCGTCGAAGCCGTTGTTGTGGGCACCATTACTCAACAGCCTGCGAATCGTTTTCTGGTGAAATATGAGCTGATCGATGTGATCCGTGCTCAAATCACCGGTGGGGAAACGCGCATGATGACCAACGGCAAATTGATGAAAAGCCAGGATCATATCCTGGAGGCGCGCCAGAGTGTTATTGATGCGCAGAGTTTTCGCTATTACGCGCACCAGATCAGCGACGTTGTTTACGAATCTCTGACGGGTGAAAAAGGCGCATTTCGTACTAAAATTGCCTATGTCATTGTTCGTGAAGAGCAGGATAAACCTTATCAGCTGGTTGTAGCAGATTATGACGGCTACAATGAACAGGTGCTGTTGCGCTCTAAAGAGCCTTTGATGTCGCCGGCCTGGTCACCGGATGGTAACAAACTGGCGTATGTCACGTTTGAGAATCGTCAGTCACAAATTTATATTCAGGATATCTATACGGGTAAGCGTGAGATCTTAACCAGTTATTCCGGGATTAATGGTGCACCGCAATTTTCTCCTGACGGCACACAAATGTTGATCGTGTTGTCAAAAGATAAAGGCGGCGCAACAGAAGTCTATTTGATTGATCTTGAAACGCGTAAAGAAAGACGTCTGACAAAGCACCGTAGTATAGATACTGAGCCAACCTGGCACCCAAATGGCAAAGAAATAGTCTATACATCTGAAAGGGGTGGTAATGCCCAGATATATAAGTTAAATTTAGATACAGGAAGATCACGGCGTGTCACTTTTGACGGCGACATGAACTTAGCCGGGTCAATCACGCCAGATGGTAAACAACTGGTAATGGTAAATCGTACATTAGGCCGTTACCATATTGCCAAGAAAGAATTGGACTCTGGGCTGTTTCAGGTATTAACGCGCACCAGACTCGATGAATCACCGAGTATTGCGCCGAACGGCTCTATGATTATTTATAGTACCTTGCATAATAATAAGCAGGTACTGGCGTTGGTGTCGATGGATGGCCGCTTTAAGGCTCGCCTGCCGGTATTAGACGGACAGGTTAAGGCACCAGCTTGGTCGCCATTTTTACAGTAATTTTGCTGGTAAGACTTATAAAAGATATAGGAATATACTCGATGCAACTTAACAAAACTCTCAAGGCCCTTTTGGTCGCGTTGCCTGTGATGACGCTGGCTGCATGTAGCTCGTCGTCAGATGTTGGTGAAGGCGCTGGCAGCGAAACAAATGCAGCTTCTGCAAACAATGGCAGCAACGTTGATGTGAACACAGCAACACGCCAAAAATCAGCAGAAGAGCTACTGAAAGAAAAGTATGAAGCGTTGCGTCAAGAGCAGATCGTATACTTCGACTTTGACCGGTCTACTGTACGCAGCGAATTTGTAGAGCTGCTACAAGCACACGCTGATTTCCTGGTTAAAAACCCAAGTGTAAAAGTACTGATTGAAGGTCATGCCGATGAGCGTGGTACACCTGAGTACAACATCGCACTGGGCGAAAGCCGTGGTAAAGCCGTTGCTAAGTACTTACAGAGCTTGGGTGTATCTGACAGCCAAATTTCTGTTGTGAGCTACGGTGAAGAGAAGCCGATGGATAAAGCGCGCAACGAAGAAGCTTTTGCTAAGAACCGCCGCGCGGTACTGGTATACTAATTGTAAAGAGATGCTATGAAGCCGAATACTATTTTGGCAGCCATCATCTTAGTCAGCGGGAGCTCCCAATTGTGGGCAGCTCCCGCTGCTGTATCTGATGCTGCTGGTGCTACCCAAACTATTGAACAACGTTTGTCTGTGCTTGAAAATCTGATGCGTAACCGCAACTTGATCCAGGCTGAACTGCAAACGCAACTTGATCAACTTCAGGACGAAGTGAGCCAGATCCGTGGTGTGACAGAGGAACAAAGTTACAAACTCGAAAAAGTACTGCAGCGCCAACGAGAGCTGTACCAGGAAATCGAAACACGTGTCACCCAAGTCTATGAGCAAAGCAAGCAGCTGCAACCCGTTGTGACGCCTGATAGTGCGACTGCGCAGGCTGTGAGCACGGACTTATCTGAAAATGAAGCCTATGACAGAGCGGTTGCTTTGATCATGAAAGATAAGCGCTACGACGCCGCTATTCCTGAATTTGAAGGCTTCTTAAAGCAGTTCCCAAATTCTGTTTATATTCCGAATGCACATTATTGGCTGGGTCAGCTTCAGTCTATTAAGAATCAGGATGCTCAGGCCATGGTGCACTTCCGTACAGTGGTTGATCAGTTTGCTGACTCAAATAAGCGACCTGATGCGATGTTAAAGCTGGGGACCTTACTGCAAAAAGTGGGGCAATCTGCTGAAGCCAAGGCTCTGTTTGAGAATTTAATCAAAGAATACCCCAGTACCACAGCGGCAAAACTGGCGACAGAACGACTCAGCAAAATATAAATGGCTGAATTTTTCTCAGAGTGATTTAAAATTAGGCGCTTAGACGCGAAAATTGAAAAAAACAGGCGATTTCGGTTGCACAAGATTTTTAAATAAGTATTATAAGCGCCCGCAGCAGCCGATAGTGTTACACACTTCTTGCAGCGAAACAATTTAGTGGGTCATTAGCTCAGTTGGTAGAGCAGTGGACTTTTAATCCATTGGTCGATGGTTCGAGTCCATCATGACCCACCATTCAAATTTGTTATATTTACTTTAAGTAAAACCAGAGCGGGTCATTAGCTCAGTTGGTAGAGCAGTGGACTTTTAATCCATTGGTCGATGGTTCGAGTCCATCATGACCCACCATTCAAATTTGGTCTATAACTTAAGTAACTCCGAGCGGGTCATTAGCTCAGTTGGTAGAGCAGTGGACTTTTAATCCATTGGTCGATGGTTCGAGTCCATCATGACCCACCATTCAAATTTGGTGTATTACTTAAGTATCTTCGAGCGGGTCAT
>NZ_JASJUV010000002.1:645771-894101 GCF_030125445.1 Pseudoalteromonas ardens | reverse complement strand
TACTTAAGTATCTTCGAGCGGGTCATTAGCTCAGTTGGTAGAGCAGTGGACTTTTAATCCATTGGTCGATGGTTCGAGTCCATCATGACCCACCATTCAAATTTGGTGTATTACTTAAGTATCTTCGAGCGGGTCATTAGCTCAGTTGGTAGAGCAGTGGACTTTTAATCCATTGGTCGATGGTTCGAGTCCATCATGACCCACCATTCAAATTTGGTGTATTACTTAAGTATCTTCGAGCGGGTCATTAGCTCAGTTGGGTGAGAAAAACGAAGCATCGCTTCGCAGTTTTCGAACGCGAGTCAGGACGACAACGCTAACCGGTAGCCGTTCCCAATCGTCAGGACGACTTAATGGCACTTTAACACCGAGCGGGTCATTAGCTCAGTTGGTAGAGCAGTGGACTTTTAATCCATTGGTCGATGGTTCGAGTCCATCATGACCCACCATTCAAATTTGGTGTATTACTTAAGAATCTTCGAGCGGGTCATTAGCTCAGTTGGGTGAGAAAAACGAAGCACCGCTTCGCAGTTTTCGAACGCGAGTCAGGACGACGAGCCGGGCCCAAGCTTCAGGATGATTTAATGGCACTTTAACACCGAGCGGGTCATTAGCTCAGTTGGTAGAGCAGTGGACTTTTAATCCATTGGTCGATGGTTCGAGTCCATCATGACCCACCATTCTTGTTACTTCTCTCCTTTATCATAATCTTTTAAATATTCCTTCAAAATACCGACTTCAACTAGGATTATCGCCCCGATTTTCGTATAATTCGCGGATATCCCGTATATGTGGACTAGTGGTCGAGAGAATGAGTCTAGCAGAACAAATTATGCCGGAGGATTATATTTTTCCTCCAAAACCTGCCCCTTTAACTAAGCAGGAACAAGCCGAATATAAAACCAGAATTAAAGCGTTGTTAAAAGAAAAGAACGCAGTTTTGGTTGCCCATTACTATACCGATCCCGAGATTCAGGCTCTGGCTGAAGAAACGGGCGGATGTGTCGCTGATTCACTGGAAATGGCGCGTTTTGGTGCCAAGCAACAAGATGCTGATATGATCATCGTTGCCGGTGTACGCTTCATGGGTGAAACGGCCAAGATCCTGACACCAGAAAAAACCGTTGTTATGCCAACTCTGGCAGCAACCTGTTCACTGGATGTAGGTTGCCCTATCGATGCGTTTTCTGCGTTTTGTGATCAACACCCGGACAGAAAAGTGGTTGTGTATGCAAACACCTCAACCGCGGTGAAAGCACGTGCCGACTGGATTGTTACTTCCTCATGTGCACTGGAGATTGTAGAGCATCTGGATTCTGAAGGTGAGAAAATCATCTGGGGCCCTGATAAACACCTGGGCTCTTACATTCAAAAGAAAACCGGTGCGGACATGATCATGTGGAACGGCGCTTGTATCGTTCACGATGAGTTTAAAACCAAGGCACTGAAAGACATGAAGGCATTGCACCCGGATGCTGCAGTATTGGTTCACCCCGAATCGCCGGCTGAAATTGTTGACCTGGCAGATGCCGTTGGTTCAACAAGTCAGTTGATTAAAGCAGCACAGGATATGCCGAATCAGAAATTCATTGTCGCGACTGACCGTGGTATCTTTTACAAAATGCAGCAGCTGTGTCCTGAAAAAGAGTTCTTTGAAGCACCTACTGCGGGTGAAGGGGCTACCTGTAAGAGCTGTGCGCATTGTCCGTGGATGGCGATGAATGGCCTTAAAGCCATTGAAGAAGCGTTGATTGATCCAAATGGCAAAGAAGTCTTCGTTGATATGGCACTACGTGAAGGTGCTTTGCGCTCACTGAATCGCATGTTGGACTTTTCAGCAAGCCTGCAAAAGTAGGCTAAGTTGCTTAGATACTAAGCACTTAGGCGTGTTTTTACAAAAAATACTTGCTAAAGCGTTACGCTTTTCATAGTATTAGCGCCGCACCTTAGCGGTGCTACAGTGCGGAGAGATGGCTGAGTGGCTTAAGGCGCACGACTGGAACTCGTGTATACGTTTATAGCGTATCGAGGGTTCGACTCCCTCTCTCTCCGCCATTCCTAATTTAAAAAAGGCGTCCATCGGACGCCTTTTTGCGTTTTACTTTTTCCTGCCTTATCGGCTAATAGTTTCGGGTGGCGAAACACTTGGTAGTACACTCTTGGTTAAAAAGCCGTTACTATATTCGGCATTAATCGAGTCTGCGAATATCCAATGCAAGAAGAACTACTCAATTCAGTCATCAAAATAACAAAAACTAGAGACATAGATTCACTCGAGTACAGCCTGCTTTCGACGATTCAGGAGCTGGTAGGGTGTAAGCATCTGTGTGTGTATAAAAACTTTAATACTCAGGAAGATCTTGCGGTAGAGCGAAGCATTGGATTAACCATGCATGGAGAGCGGGAATTTGAATGGCTCGACAGGCAAGTGATTGAACAACCTCAGTCCGAGCTGATTTCTTGTTTGCAGTCGTCCTGTATTATCACGGTGCAAAGCGCCGATGGCATAGAAAAGCGCTGGTTGCCTATCAACATCCATGAAACGCCGGTGGGTGCAATAGAAGTGCACTCAGGCGGCCTGAACAGTAGTGAGCAGGTGCTGCTTAACGCCTTTGTGCGCATTTACGAAAACTATCTGACCATTTTGCACGAAAATGAGCGGGATAAACTGACCGGGTTATTGAATCGTCAGACCTTTGAGAAAAAGCTCAAGCAGCTGCTAGAGAAGCAAGTCATAAAACAAAACCGCCACATTCGCGATGATCAGGATCCACGCACATTTCATCAGGGCGCGACATCCTGGCTAGCTATGGTAGACATAGATCACTTTAAACAAGTGAACGACAACTATGGTCATGTCTGCGGTGATGAAGTGCTCCTGCTGGTTGCGCAAAAAATGCAACAGTTCTTCCGTTCAACGGACTTGCTATTTCGCTTTGGTGGTGAAGAGTTTGTTTTAGTGTTTGAACCCACAGATCAGGCGTCCATCGAGGCAAAACTAGAAAAGTTCTTAGCGCTTATTCGCAACACGCACTTTCCGTTTGTAAAGAAGCTGACTGTCAGTGCCGGGCTTGCGCGGATCAGCCCTTATGATTTCCCAATCAATGTATTAGAGAATGCAGACAGAGCTTTGTATTATGCAAAAGAAAATGGCCGCGATCAGCTGGCGTTTTTTGAGGCGCTGTTAAATGAACATAAACTGGAGCGTCATGACGAAGGCTCCGGGATCGACTTGTTTTAAACGGCTCGCACATTCAGCGGTAACACCATTCAGTTACCGCGCCCTTTACTCATTTTCCTCAGGTTACAGGCAATCAGGCACATTGATATTAGCCTGCGAAATCTCTTACACTGACCAAAGCCCGAATACTAGGTTAAAAAGCCCGAGACATCATTATGTTGCATATAATCCAATCAAATCGCATGGAAGCCCTTCAAGCGCAATTTACGACCTTGCTGAAGCAGGCTCCGCTCACGGATCCCTTTGCCAATGACATTGTACTGGTTCAGTCTCCGGGCATGTCTCAGTGGCTTAAGAATGGATTGAGCCGGGATATTGGGTATGCAGCACAGGTTGAGTTTCCGTTGCCACTGAGCTTTATCTGGCAGCTGTATCAACAGTTTTTGCCAGATGTACCGAAAGAGTCGCCGTTTAATAAAAATAACATGAGCTGGAAGCTTTTCACGTTGCTACCACAGCAGCTCTCAAATCCGCTTTACGAGCCGCTCAGAGCCTACCTAGAGGATGCCAGTGACCAGTCGCAAAGTGAGCTAAAGCGCTTTGCTTTGTGTGAGAAAATCGCCGACGTGTATGACCAATATTTAATGTACCGACCAAACTGGTTAGAGCAGTGGGAGCAAGGCACGGATATGCTTGAGGATGTCGATATCAGTATCGCGCCCTGGCAGCCTGATCTGTGGCGGATACTGGTCGCACACACCCATAATCTGGGGCAAAGCCCTTATAACCGGGCTAATATGCACCAGCAACTGCTGACCAAACTGGCCGAAGCCGACTCGACAACGTTGCCTGAGCGGATCTGCATATTTGGTCTTTCAGCCATGGCGACTAACCAGTTAGAGATATTTACCGCACTGGCGCAAAAGAGTGATGTATTACTGTTCTTTTTTAATCCCAGTGAGCACTACTGGGGCGATCTGGTTGATGAGAAAACTCAGGCTAAGATCCTGGCCAAGTATCAGGTAAGGCCAGCGCTGGATGCGCAGCTACAAAAACAATCCGGGGAAGCCAGCTATTACAATACGGGTAATCCCTTGTTGTCCTCTTGGGGTAAGCTTGGGCGAGATTATCTGGAGCAGCTATTGCAAACTGATGCACGCTGGCTGGATGGCTTTGTTGATCAGTTTGGCGACAGTTTGCTGGCCCAGTTACAGCAGGAAATATATCAACTGGCTTTTAAAGGTGAGTCTCTGGTCGATGACCCAAACTGGTACGTAAGTACGCAAGGGCGTCTGCCCATAGATCAGGCGGACAGCTCGTTACTACTGTGTGACTGCCATACCCCTTTGCGTGAAGTTGAGCTGTTACATGATCATTTGCTGGGTTTATTTCATGATGACCCGACGCTGACGCCCAAAGACATCATCGTCATGATGCCAGACGTGGGCACCTATAGCCCGTATATTGAAGCCGTATTTGGCAGTGCATCAGGAGCGAGAAAAATACCTTTTGCACTGGCCGATATGAGCATAGATCAAGAAAAGCCTGTGCTGAACTCGTTTGTAACGTTGGTTGGCCTGCCATTTAGTCGTTTTAGTGTGTCGGATATACTGGACCTGTTGGGGGTTGAACCCATCAGTAACCGCTTTGCTGTTGAGCAGAGTGAATTTGTTCAGATCCAGACCTGGCTTCAACAGGTGGCTGTAAAGTGGGGGCTTAATGGTGAACACAAAGGTGATTATGGATTACCGGAGATTGCTCTCAATACCTGGCGACACGGACTCAGACGGCTGCTTTTGGGGATTGCCAGTGCCGATGAGCTGACGGCGTACAATGAGATATATCCGGCAGACGCGGTAGAAGGCATGGCAGTGAATACATTGAGTAAGCTGATTGCCTTTATTGAAGCGCTGGCACAGGCGCGTGAGCAGTTATTAGTCGCGACACCGCTTAATGAGAAATGTGCAGTGTTGAGACAGGTGCTGGCAGACTTTTACGACCAGGACACAGAGCAGAGCTGGGATCTGATGCAGTTGCATAAGGTGATCGACGGACTGGAAAAGCACTATGAGAATGGTGACTTTTCAGGTGCCGTTGACGCAAAAATTGTGTTGCACCAAGTTCGTCAGGGCATCAAAGACAAGGGCGTGGGGCAACGGTTTTTGGCCGGAGCGGTGAACTTTTGTACTCTAATGCCAATGCGGGCGGTACCGTTTAAAGTTGTTTGCTTGCTGGGTATGAATGATGCCGATTATCCGCGACAATTACAACCCATTGGTTTTGATTTAGTGCCTTATTCGCGACGCCGAAAAGGTGACCGCTCTCGTAAGCTGGATGACCGCTATTTGTTTTTGGAAGCGCTGCTCAGCGCACGCGAGCATCTCTATATCAGTTATCTGGGACGCTCTTGTTACAACAATGAGCCTCAGGTACCGTCGATCCTGGTCAGCGAGTTATGCGAATATCTGGACCGCGCTTTTTGCTATCCAGATGAGTCACTTAAACCCAGTGAGCAGGTATATCGTCAGGTCCCTTTGCAGCCGTTCAGCAATCAGCACTATCAGCCAGGTACTTTGCACAGCTTTAATCCCAACTGGTGCCCGTCACAGCACGAGATACAGAATGAAGTGGCGCAGCAGAGCACTGAGCCTGATATTGAAGTTGAGTTGGCTGAAGAGCTGGAGTTACCCGACTTTTTGCGTGCCTGTCTGGCACCGCAGCGCTGGTTTTATCAACATACACTGGGCGTACGTCTGGTCACGCTGGAAGAGGACACGCCGGACAGTGAACCATTTGCTTTAGATCCTCTGACGCGCTATCAATATCTGGATGAAATTTTGCACAGTGAACTGACCGATGCCCCTTTGCCTGAAGCTCAACTGCTGCAGCGAGCTCAGCTGCCACAGGCTAATGTGGGTGTCGTGGAACTGCAAAAGCTTAAAGGGCGTGTTGCTGCCATGTCGGGGCATTTAAAAGGCGTGATGACTGAGCATGCAGAACCCATAGAAGTATCGCTGCAAATTGGAGCAATACACTTACTAGGCTGGCTTGCCAATGTCTATCAGAGCAAACAGGTATTTTATCGTACAGCCAGTATCAAAGGTAAAGATAGGATCCGTGGCTATTTGATGCACCTGATAGCGAATTGTGTGACCCAGGATATAGAAACCCATATTTATGGGTTGGATGAGCAAGTTGTGTTTGCGCCGCTTAGCCGTGATGAGGCACATACACAGCTGTCAAAATGGCTGGCGTTTTATACCCAGCTGGTTACTCGGGCTGTGCCATTTTTCCCCGCCACCAGTTACGAATATTGTAAAACGCAAGATATGAGCAAAGCCCTGAATAAATTTGTGGGCGGTCAGTACATAGGGTTTGGCGACAGTGAGGACCCTTATGTCGCGTTGAGTTTCCCATCTTTACAGGCGTGTGAAGCCGAGTTTGTTCAGTTGAGTGGTGATCTGCTGACTCCCCTTATTGATCTTGCACAGGAGACCCGCTATGAGACGGCTTGATCCCCAAACCATGCCTCTGTCGGGCCATAACCTGATTGAGGCCAGTGCTGGTACTGGCAAAACTTATACCATTACAGGATTGTATTTGCGTTACTTACTGGGGTTAATTGATATCGAGACTCAAACCACCCCCCTTAGTGTTGAGCAAATCCTGGTGGTGACGTTTACCGATGCTGCCACCCAGGAGATCAAAGATCGGGTACGCAAACGGATCGTGCAGGCACGGGATGCTTTGTTGGGTAGCGAATGCAATGACACGCTGATCATCGAGTTACTGGCTCAAGTGACGGATCAAGAGTCTGCGTATCACTTACTGGATGCTGCCGCTAAGTCCATGGATGAAGCGGCCATTTTCACCATTCATGGCTTTTGCCAGCGTATGCTCAAGCAGCATGCATTTGAATCTAACCTCAGTTTTAATCTGGAATTCATTCTGGATGACAGCGAGTTGTTTAATGCGGCTGTGGAGGATCACTGGCGGCGCTTTGTTTACCCGTTAGACTCAGACAAAACTGAACTGGTTTTATCGCATTTCTCTCATCCGCAGGCGCTTGCAAAACGCCTCTATCCCTTGCTCAAGCGCGGTGACGCCAGATTACAGCCAGAACTGGATCTGGCAGTTGTGCTGGCGCAGCGGGCCGAATATCAAAGCCGCGCAGATAAGTTTAAACAGCAACTGTTAAACTCTGACTTTTTTCAGGTGCTGCGCGACTCCGGCATTGCGAAGAATAAAGCGCCCGGGCGACCTGCCAATATCCAGGCGTTAATCGACTACTGTATGGGGGATGATTGGTATTTTGAGTTTGGTACCAGTAAACATTCCTTTGCTTTATGGGGAGAGGCGCAATTAAGCGATCCGAAGAACTACACTAAAACGGGTAAACCGGTTGTACACCCGGCGCTGGGTTGGTTTGATGAAATGGCGCAGTTACATCAGAGTGTTGCCAGGGGACTGCCTATTGCGTTGTTGCAACATGCACTGGGTGAAGTGCGTGCTCTGATGGCGCAAGCTAAGCTCGAACACAGCCTGATCTCGCCCGATGACTTGCTACAGAATTTACACCAGGCATTGCATGGTGCACAAGGTGAGGCGTTGGCAGACAAAATTGCACAGCTTTATCCGGTCGCTATGATTGATGAGTTTCAGGATACAGATCCGATCCAGTTTGGCATATTTTCACGTGTTTATGGCACTGACAGCAGTTTCGGCCTGACCATGATAGGCGACCCGAAACAGGCCATTTATGGCTTCCGGGGGGCGGACATCTTCACCTATATCGGTGCCAAACATCAGGTCGACGAAGCCCGGCAATTTACACTGGATAAGAACTATCGTTCAGCCAAGCGGGTAGTTGCTGCCGTGAATGCGATTTTTACTGCGCAGGCAGATAGTTTTATATTCAATCGCGACATACCTTTTATTGAAGTTGAGGCGGCAGGTAAAGACGCCGACAATACGTTTACTCTGGATGGTGTTGAACCTGCGGCCCTGCAATTCAACGTACTCGAGGACGACGATTCGCCCGTTACAACCAAAGCCACTGCCTACCCACTGCTGGCGCAGGGATTTGCCGCACAGATTGCGCAGATCCTCACAAAGGCTCAGCGAGGGCATGCTTGTATAGGTCAGCGACCTGTGCTGGCAGCAGATATTTGTGTACTGGTTCGTGACAGGGGAGAAGCGGGCGTTATTAAGCACGCTTTACAGGCGGCAGGTGTAAGCAGCGTATACCTGGCCCGGGACAGTGTTTTTTCGCAGCCCGTGGCCGTTGCTGTTTGGCAGCTATTACACGTGGTGCATGGCAGTTATGATGAAGCCGCTTTGCGTGGTGTACTGGCCGGGCCTTTGTTTGCATTGAGTGAACAGCAAATTTTTGCACTGCGTACCCAGGAAGGGCAGTGGCAGCGTTATCTGATGCAGTTTGCCCACTTGAAACAGCTTTGGTATCAACAGGGAGCCATGGCCACTTTGGAGTCTTTACTGGTAGACAACCAATTAGTCAGATTGTGGCAGCAAGCTGGCTTTGAAGTAGAGCGTTGGCTGACTGATTACCGCCACCTTGCCGAGTTGTTGCAACATAAACAAATCGAACTTGAAGGTACGCAACGGGTCATGCGCTGGTTACAATCTCAGTGTGCTAATCCGAGCTATGAGGGCACTCAGCTGCGTCTGGAGAGTGACGCCGATTTGGTTAAAATTGTTACAATGCATGCGTCTAAAGGGTTGGAGTATCCCCTGGTTTACTTGCCTTTTGCCAGTGCCTATCGGGAGGCCAGCGAAACGATTTACCATGATAATGGAGAGTTGGTGCTGGATCTGGATGCCGACGATAGCGCAAGGCAAAGCGCTGAGCGGGAGCGCCTTGCGGAGGACATTCGGCTGCTTTATGTGGCATTAACGCGGGCGATTCATTTTTGCAGCCTGGGTTTGTATAACTTGCCACTGGGACGCAGTAAAAAACCAGGGATCCAGCAGTGTGCACTGGGGCACGTGTTGTTTGGCAATGATAAAATTACTGAAGCTACACAGTGGCATGAACAGCTTCGCAGCTTATGTTCAGGCCATGAGGGGATGGCTTATCAATCACTGCAGGTTGTACCTTGTGTTTATCAGCCAAAGCGGACAGAGTCGCTTCAGCGTTTACAGAGTCGAGCCGTCGAAGTGGTGATTGAACAAAACTGGCGAATGACCAGCTTTAGTCAGCTGAGTTATCACGAGACAAGTGCTGAACGGCCAGTGGGGGCGCAAGATGAAAACCACAAAATTGATTTACCTGAACCCAATGTGATCAAGCGTTATACACCTTACACTTTTGTTAAAGGCGCCCGGGCAGGGAGTTGTTTGCATGAAATTTTCGAGCAGATTGATTTCACGGCGCCACACGCACCCACCCGGCCAGAAAAGCTGACTCTGGCTGAGGCAACTCAGGCTTGCCTGGAAAAATATCACCTGGACATTGTCTGGCAGGAAACGCTTGAGCACTGGATTGAGGGGTGTTTACATGCGCCCTTAATGCCTTTACCAGAGCTGACTTTGGGCCAGTTGTCAGTATCTGACTGCCTGGTAGAAATGGAGTTTCAGCTACCCCTGAAGCGTTTGTCCTATACCCGGCTCAACAAGTTAGTTGCGCAAATCACGGGCGTACCTAGTCATCTGCGCTTTGATGAGGTGCAGGGCATGTTAAAAGGCTTTATTGATCTGATTTTTGTCTGGCAGGGGCGATATTTTATCCTCGATTATAAATCGAATTATTTGGGCGACACGGCGGCAGATTACCAGGCCGACAATCTGGCTCTGGCGATGAGCTCGCACCAGTACCATCTTCAGTATCTGATTTATTCTGTTGCCTTGCATCGACTATTAAAACACCGGCTAGCAGATTACAACCCTCAGCAGCACCTTGGCGGTGTGTATTATCTGTTTTTGCGTGCGTTACCGGACGGTGCCGGCTGTTTCTTTACGCAACTGGATGAAAGCACGTTATTACAATTGGACGCCTTATTTGATGCGGGAGAACAAAAATGACGCAGGGGATGTTTGAATTTCAGTCTGATGATCTGGATCATCAGGCATATATTGCGCTGCTGATTCATACCCGACGCGTGCGTGCTGCCGACGTCGCCCTGGCAAAGCTGTTGTGTCAGGAGCAATTTGACGCGGTGTTTTATCTTGTTTTGTTGCTGCAACGGGCTGAACAGAGTCAGCATACCTGCCTGTTGCTGGCAGACATCGACTGGCAGAACCCTTTTTCGTTAAGTGCTGAAGAGGTGACAGTCTTTACGGCCATGTCAGGCGCAGCGCATGCTTTGCCCTATACGCCGTTTGATAGTCCGGATGCTGCCCTCGGTGCGTTGCAATCACACCCTGCGGTTGGAGAAAGCAAGCCGTTAAGGTTATTTTCAGGCCGGTTATACCTGGCGCGATTGGCAGAATATGAAGCGTACCTGAGTAGCCGTTTTTTACAGATGGCCCGGCAACCTATCCAACTCAATGAATCACAATTAAGTGGGTTACTGGATCAGTATTTCCCCAGTGGCAATGCTGAGGGGGTAGACTGGCAAAAGGTCGCTTGTGCAATGGCTGCATCGAGCGGGTTTTGCGTGATCACCGGAGGTCCGGGAACCGGTAAAACCACCACAGTGACTAAGTTACTGGCTATCTTACAATCTCTGTATACCGAGGTGCCACTGAGTATCAAGCTGGTGGCTCCAACCGGCAAAGCGGCTGCCAGGCTCAGCGAATCAATTATTGGGGCGAAAGGGCGTTTGGCGTTGGCCCCCGAACTGGCCAGCCTGATCCCCGAACAGGCGCAAACGGTGCATCGTTTGCTTGGCGTGATCCCACATACCAATCGCTTTATTCATCACGAGCAAAACCCGTTGCATATCGATTTGCTGATAGTAGACGAAGCGTCAATGGTCGATCTGGCTTTGATGAGCAAGCTGGTCAGGGCACTGCCTGCTCATGCCAGACTGATCCTGCTGGGCGATAAAGATCAACTGGCGTCGGTAGATACCGGCAGTATTCTGAGTGATTTGTGCGAGCATTTAAAGTTGGGGTCACAGCCCGCCTATACTGCCAGCCGTGCGGCGTTTTTAAATCAGGTGTGTTTTGCGGGCCAGGCTGTGTTAAAAGGCAAGGCAACGCGTTATGCACTGGCTGATGCCACAGCGTTTTTACAACAAAGCCACCGCTTTAAAAGTGACAGTGGGATAGGCCAGCTGGCGAGTGCGGTGAATTACAACCTGCCCGAGCGACTACAACAGGTGATCAACCACGGCTTCAGCGATTTGAGTTTTTATGGGTTGAGTGTGGAGCAATACAATGCGCTGTTGGAACGAGCGGCTGATCATTACAGTCGATACCTGACGGCCATTACGGATAAACGAGAGCCTGAGGAGGTGCATGGGCTGTTTAGTCAATATCAGCTGCTGGCCGCTGTCAGAGAGGGCCCGTATGGTGTCTCTGAGCTGAATAAGCGAATTGAGCAGAAGCTTGCTCAGCGTGGACTGATTGCGCCTTATAATCGTTTCTATGCCGGGATGCCGATTATGATCACGCAAAATGATTATCAGCTAAAACTTTTTAATGGTGATATTGGCATTCTACTGCCTGACGAGCAAGGTCAGCTCTACGCGACCTTTATCGACGAGCAAAATATTGTCAGGCACTTTTACCCGGCGCGACTTCCGAGTTTTGAGTTGGTGTATGCCATGACGATACACAAGTCACAGGGGTCGGAGTTTGATTATACGGCGCTGATCTTGCCGCCTATTCAGCGTGCAGGCAAAGGGGTAAATCGCCAGTTGGTGTACACAGGAATTACACGCGCAAAGCGACATCTGGAGCTCAATTGTCAGCCACAAGTATTACAACTGTCTATGCAAGCGCAAGCCGGGCGGCATTCAGGAATGTCGGATAGGTTACGATTGGGTTAAATTTATGTTTTTATCTTGTTTGTTTTTTTCTTTGGTCTACAGTAGTAGGTAACGGAGATGACAGACAGTGTTCATCACCGTTGATAACCCAGTGATTTATGCCGCCAGTCGCCTGGCGGCATTTTTATTTTTCCTTCCCGGACGTTGTATAGGCCACATATTGGTACAGTGTTGACTTTTTCAGCAGATTGTTGCTTTATAAAATAAAGTAATTACTCAAAAGAACTAGAAAGATGAAAACACTTGAGCAACACCTGGTCAATTACGCCTTGTACCACAGAGATAAGCGCAACATTGCGACCCACTTTGTTGGCGTCCCGCTGATTGTGTTTGCCGTTGTCTGGATGACATTCTGGCCATTGGGAAGCGTTTTACAAACGCAACTGAGCTTGTCTGGCGGCTTAATTTTGCTGACTAGTATGTACTACCTATATTTGTCGCCTACGCTGGGGAGCTGGATGATAGCCTTTCTGTTAATTTGTCAGGGCGCTGTTACTTTAGCATTCGATGCGGTCGCACATGCCGGCCTGGACGTTGTCTGGTTTTATGTCATGGGGCTCGGGTTATTTGTGATTGGCTGGGTTATTCAGTTTGTAGGGCACTATTTTGAAGGGAAAAAGCCCGCTTTTGCGGATGATCTGATGGGACTGTTGATCGGGCCATTATTTGTCATGATGGAATTGCTTAACAAAGTTGGATGCTTTAAGACACTGGAGCAATCAGTAAACAATCAGGCCGGTCCGTACCGGCCCTGAATAACACGTGGGTTAGATTGAAATACGGGTTTCCAGCTGGCAGCCTTTGACGATGGTGATATTCTGACAATTCAGGCGAATTTTTCCGTTGTTGGTTTCCAGCACATAGGCTAACTCGGGTGCTTTATCACCGCCCGCTTCGGTCAGTTGTTTACGGGCACGATGCACCATAATGTTCATATGATTGGTTTGCACGCCAAGCGCTTTGGCCAGGTCTTCACGATAGAGCCAACCCTGAGATTCTGTGTCCATCCCATTTTGCTTGTCGTCAATGCGTGTTCTTGCCAGCAGCAGCATCAGGTAGTGATGAGTACGGCAGCCCAGGTCAATCTCTTGGCCTTCCAGCTCCAGTGTTAGATCGGTTTTTTCTTCATCCTGACTAACACTAAAGTTGAGTGCGATGGGCTTTACAATCGGCTGATTGTCAAGGTGCTTAGTCATGGTTGAGGTGTTGGCGCAGTAAAACAACCATTGTTGGCCAAATAAGGAGACCACTCCTCCGTCTATCAGTGCTTGCCGGTCCGAGGTATTTAAATCTTCGAGAAACCAGTAATTCAATAAGGCATCAAAGTAGACGATGTGACTGGCTTCTTCGTCATTGGGCAGCAGTATTTGGTTTTCAAGTTCGATCACCTGATTGGCGTTCGTCTGTGAAACCAGGTACTGACAATTGGCATTTAAATTTGCCACGACATAGGAGTTCTGCCCGGGCGCTGCAAAGTCAATTTTATCATTTTCGGAGAGTTGATAGGGCAGGTTCTTATCAATCTTCTTGTCGTTGATCCAGATCCCATTGGTGCTGACGTCGCGGATCAACCAAGTATTGTTTGCATGTTCAATGATGGCATGGTGCCTTGATATGCCAGGCTTATCGACGAAGGTATCTACATTAAATTTATAACGTCCAAAAGTGTGATAACTTTTTAGGTAAATTTTTTCCAGTTTCTGTTCATCGATTAAATATGCCATAAGATTTTCCTAACTTTCCGTATAAGTGACGCACACGAATTTGCACTTCGGTGGAGATTCTACCTTGTTGAAGGGACTATTTCCTTAGTTACCTTCAGTTTATAAAAAGAACCCGCCGAAACGGGTACTGTTATTTCAGGAAGTATTCACAATAATAACAGCCTAAAAGACAGGCTATTATTGTGTCCGGGCAAAGACAATTGCGAACAGTATCAGTGTAACGAGTCAACTCGTATCTTGCCATTACAGTGGATTACACCGAGCGGATCAGTCCCTTGCATAAAGTGCAACGATGAACCATATTTTCAGTATGGTTCGGCCACAGTGTCGATAGTGGAGGGGATATGAGTGAGTATAAGTCGCTACAAACATTAAAGTTAGAAGGGGTCTATCAGTTTTGTGATTATTATGATGCGGAGCCATTGAGTCTGTCGAGTCCTGCGGTCAAAGTGATCACTGATTTTGCCAGACGTCAGCCACAAATGATCTTAAAAGACGTAGATATAGACCATGCGGTTTATATGATGCTTAATGGTCATGTAAGGTCAAAGTTGGTGGTTGATCATGATGACACCTTTCTTGGGGTGGTCAACTCCAAGGATCTATCTGGTCGGCGGGTATTAACCATTGCACAGAAACGTCAAGTTGCGCGCAGTGACTTAACCGTTGAGGATGTGATGACTAAAAAGCAGGATTTGCACGCAATGCGCTTTTCAACAGTGGCAAGCGCCAAGATAGGGGATGTGCTACAGACTCTCAGGGAGCTTGGCCAGCAACATGTTCTGTTGATGGACGAAAAAGGGGGCTTAAGGGGCATGATATCGTCTTCTGATATTGCCCGTGCGTTGCATGTGCCCGTGAATATATTTCAAAAAGCTCACTCTTTCAGAGATATCTTTGAGATCATTCACGAGCATGGAGAGCTAATGGCCTGAATTACTTTTGGGCTAACAGAAATGTAATTGCGCCTTCAATCGCCGCAACCTGGCCATCAATACAGTTTTGTGGCGTCGTGTTCGGGCTATCCGGGTAGACTTCTGTGGTTGTAACGTACGCTGCGTCTGTCATACCCATACACAGACCTAGACTGGTTGCATCATAGTTGATAACACCGAACTGCTCAATTGGCACGCCTATGAGGGCATTATGCTCATCCGCTTCGGCAATATGTGTAACCGCTTGCACTGTGTTGATTATTGCCTGCTGAAAGGCTGCTTCAGGCTTTTGCGTGTGGCCGACCAGGTAAAAACCGTCCGGAATATTCCAGTTATGATTGATTTTACCGTCACGGGCAGCGAGGGCTGGGCGAAACTCACTGTTATCCGTGTCTGTTGTTTCATGTAAGTCAATGTGCAGGATGATTGAAGCCAAGTGGGGATTGACGTACTCCATCGCAAGCAGTGATTCCTGAGCTGGGCTGTCGGCATAAAATGATCGATTTGGATCAACAGCCGCCGGGTTCCACCTGTTTATTGTTTCGTAACCCCATGGGCTAATACAGGGTAATATGAGTAGGTTGAATTCGCCGTCATAAGTTTTTGCATGCTTTTTCGCAAATGCCAGTGCGCCTAAAATACCGCTGGTTTCATAACCATGTACGCCACCCGTAACCAGCACTACAGGTAATTCTGAGCGCCAGTTGGCTGATTTTAATGCGTACAAAGGAAAGTGTGTTTCGTAATCTAGCACACCATATTGTTCAATTTGATAGTCTGCGCTGAGTGCATTGATTTGAGGCTCAATGTCTTCGAAATAATCACGCTTTTTGGTTTGTTGAGCGAGCCATTGTTGTTTTTCGCCTGCTTGCCAAGGCTTACCGGTTTGCCCGATAGAATACTGTTCAGTCATAACATGTCTCTTTTGTTTTGATATCTGCATGCTAATTAGATTATGAGCCTTGGGCAAGTGGGTTACGCCAGGTAACCCAGGTTTTTCAGGTGTTGTTGCTGCTCTTTGCGCACTCTGAATGCCAGCAGCTTAATGATCCCGTTGTTCGTTTTAACCTGAGTCATAGTCAGACCAATATAATTGACAAATTCAATCGACTGAATGTTTTCAGCTGGTATGTAACGTTGGCGACCTGTCAGACTAAAGAACGATAAACCTTGATTGCACAGTGTTACGCGTTTGTGACCTGCCATGCTCAGTAAAAAATTGATGGCGAATGCGATGCTAACGACACTGGCAATGGTGATTTGCATCGTTGCCAGAAAAGACAGATTGAGTTCGGTGAACAGCCCTGCCAATGCTAATAGCGCAATAACGAAAGCGCCAACTACACAATAAAAAGTCGTATTGATTTCCAGTTTTAGTTCATTCATTACTTGTTCCTAATTTGACGTATTCCCGAGAGGCAGGAAATTTAGGAGAAGAAAATGGAAGAAATATGAATACCCCAAATTAAAACTAACAATTGCGATTTTAGGGTTAAAGTGTATGCCAATCATCCACCAAAGGGTTGATAAATCCGCATTGTCGATAAGACTGATAGATGAAATTCTTTGCTTTCAATTTGGCCAGACCGCGTTTTAGTGCGTTGTACGCTTCTTCCCCTTGCGGGTGAAGTCTGGACACGACGAAGTGCCGACTGTCCTGGAGTGCGACTTTAACCCCCTCTATGGCTTCGATCCGATAACCTTGACCCTCATAGTAAAACGGCCGGGTGTTGTTAAAGGAAACCAGCATTGCGTCCACCCACCCATTACTCACCAGTTTGGCCATAGTGATCCAGTCATCTTCATGGTGTAATTGCTGAGGTGCAAGTGCTGTGAGCGTAACCCAATCAACCAACCAGGCTTTACTACTCACGATGCTTATTTGGCTAAGATCTGTAGAAATTTTTTCTCGTAATCGGGCTTTGTTAGAGGCAGATGTATAAATCCCCGCAAAGTATGCCCCTTTGTGAATGATAGGGGGAGAAATATATACCTTGTGAGCTATGGTGTTTGCCTGGGACAGCCAGATAGTATCAAAGCTCATAAGCAATAACCCTGATTCAAGCAGTTTTAAGTTTCTTGCATCATAATTTCCAAGCGTGAAGCTAAAGGCATGCTTGAAGCCACCTTCCAGCAGTGCGCGTTGTGCGATGAGAAACTCGACAACATCGCGCTGGCACCTGGGATGGTTGAATATCTCCTCAGTGAATTCAGAAATGGATTGATCGGCCAGTATTTCTTTGGCGTATTCATATATGTCTTGCTCGATAGAAATCGAAATACGGGCGTGTGTAGAGAAAGAAAGGCCTAAAATAAGTAGCAGTTTCAAGTATAAGCGGTTTAGGCAAGACATAATGACTTCCTGTGTGTACTAAGGGAAGTTTAGTTCAGGGCACGCTAATTGACTATTTTTTAAGTGACAACCTTGAGTTTGTAGAATATGTTTGAATGCTATGGAGTGTGTTTGCCCACAGGGCATGCGCCTCCAAAGGATCAGGCACATCAGCAAGGGGCAGGCATGCTGGAGCCTAACTCTGTGCAGGGTTGTAAGTTGGCGTTATATCAATTACAAGGAGCTAAGATGAAATTTGAACAACTGTTGAACCACTTTGACATGGGCATCTGTGTGGAGCAATTGCAAAAAGAATCCTTGTTGGATATCGCTTTGTTATTTGTTTGCATCGACGAAAAAATAGAAACCGAAGAAATGGACATTGTCCGTGACTGGGCAAATACATTGCATTGGAATTCAGCCATTACGTTGCAAGATTACATGGATGATGCACTGGGTAAGTGCCTAATTGCGATTAAACAGGATGAAACAGAGTGTTTTATTCAACATAGATTGAGCCATATCGTTGATAAGCCCATGCGTGAGCTTGCTGTGTCAATTGCGCATCGCATCAGTGAAGCGAATGGGGAAGTGTGTGACAGTGAGAAACGTGCACTGGCTATGTTAGAAAGCGAGATATAGGGCATTCATCCCTATATCTGACCACCTGTGACGTGCTATTTCAGGGCTTCTGCGACTTCAGCAATTTTTTGTCTTAGCCAGATATGGCTGGCGTCGCGATGTAATAACGGGCTCCAGATCATATCCAGTTCAAAAGGAGGGATAGGGAACGGAGGCTCTAAAATAGCCAAATTTGGATCATCGCTGTATATGTTTGCTGCTTTTGAAGGCAAAGTGGCTATGAGGTTTTGCTCTTTCGCCAGGTGGATTGCGACATGATAGTTACGTGTAAATGTGGCGATATTTCTGTGTTTGCCGAAGTGCGCTAATGCTTCGTCAACCCAACCTAGTTTTTGCACATCAGCCGGGTCCATACCTACTCCTACGCCAAAGCCCGTTTTACTGACCCAGATATGTCGCGCTTTTAAGTAGGCATCCAGATTAAAATGCGTTCTTATAGGGTTGTCTGACTTAATCAGGCAACAAAAACTGTCTTTCCAGATCCGCTTATGATGAAATGACTGAGGTAAATTTTCAAAGCGGTTAATTGCCATATCGACTTTACCGTTTTCGACATCGTGAAAGGTCACGTCACTGGGTGTGAGGATGTCGAGAGTCGTATCTGGCGCTTCCATATGTAACTTATTCAACAGCTTAGGTGCCAAAGTGCTGGCTGCATAATCACTGGCCATGATGCGGAATACGCGTTTGCTCTGGCCGGGTTCAAACTCACGATTGGGTGCCAGTGTTTCTTCCAGTGTCATTAAAATACCGCGGATCACGGGCTGGAGCTCTAGCGCGCGTTCAGTCGGGACCATGCCTTCACTGGTGCGTACTAAGATTGGGTCATTAAACAGGTTACGAAGCCGCTTCAGGCCATTACTCATCGCTGGCTGAGTGATACTCAGCTGGTTTGCGGCACGCGTGACGTTGCACTCTCGCAGCAGCGTATCGAGATAGACCAGTAGATTCAGATCAATTTTGCTTATGTTCACTGTGTTCCTTTGTTATTTTATATGTCGATAGAAGCGTTGTGAGGTCGGGTAAGGGTAAACTTGCTTAACCACATGAGCCTGAATATCCCGTTGAGCCTGCTGCCAGTATTCCACCTTCAGTAAGGCTTCGTGCGACTGTTCAAACACCGCTCTGAGTTTAGGGTCTGTGAGTACAAATGTACACAACTGTTGTGGAAATACGTCGTTTGGTGCCGCTGAGGGCTCGGCCACACCGCTATATAAGTCTTCCAAAGATGGACTGGGCATAGGTCGAAAGTTCATGTCGGTAAGATATTGAACTTCATCATAATCGTAAAAAATAACCCTATGGTGCTTGGTGACTCCAAAGTTCTTGAGCAGCATATCACCCGGAAAGATATTTACGCTGAGCATTTCTTTGATAGCGTGGCCATAATCTTCGATGACTTTGTTAGCGGTTGGCTCATCGGCGGTTTGCAAGAAGAGATTAAGCGGAGTCATTCTACGTTCAATGTACAGATGTTTGATCACCAGATAATCCCCTTCGTCTCGCAAACTATTACTGATTGTGGCTTGAAGGGCATCCAGAAGTGATGGAGTGAACTTTCGTTTGGGAATAACGACTTCGGAATACTCAATGGTGTCAGCCATACGGCCAACCCGGTCATGGCTTTTGACCAGTTGATAACGCGCCAGCACCGTATCTCTGCCAAACGGTTTGCTTTCGGCAAAAACATCTTTAATCACTTTAAAGACAAAAGGAAAATTAGGTAATGTAAATACCATCATGACCATACCCGGCGTACCTGGCGCTATGGTAAACACATCTTCACTGTGTTGTAGGTGAAACAGGAAATCACGGTAGAATTCAGTTTTTCCCTGTTTATGAAACCCGATGGCATTGTAGAGCTCAGCTGTTGTTTTATTCGGCATTAATTGCTGCAAAAAACCTACCATGGCTGACGGAGCATGGGTTTCAACCAGAAAATACGCTCGGGCAAAGCCAAAAATAATCCGCATTTGCGCGCTTTTGGTTAACAGCGCATCGATATACAGACCGCCCTGAGGATGATGTAAAAGCGCGATAATAAAGGGTTGGACACCTGATTTAGACACGACGCGGCCTACGATATAAGCCCCTTTGTTGCGATAGAAGGGGGCTGTAAGAATATCGAAGCGCAGGCCATGATGGCTGTGGTGCGTACTGGGTGCTTGTTTGATAAACGCTTTGACCAGCATCCTGATATCCTGCTCCAAATCGCGAAAGCCACACTGTAAGTCCATGTGCGAAATCATATTGCGAATAGTGGGCTTTAATCCGGAGATGACTGGAAAATAGCTGCGAAATTCTGCTTCTATGGGTAAGGTGGTTGGCTTAGTTAGCGTTGTTTCAACAAAAATAAAGTCGTTTTTGTAATAGCGTCGATGGAACAGCCGACAAAAGACGGAGTTAAAAAAAGTCTCGGCCAGCTCTGCCTGGGGATGAAAAGAAAGGAGTTCAGCATAATGGTGCTTGACCTGATGCCATAAAGCCTCATCAGGTGTGTCTTGCGATGTTTGACGCTTCAGAGCGGTGACAGTGTCATTAACACGGACGTCGTACAGAGTGATCCGCTGTTTGCTGATCTGCTCGATTTCTCCCCACCTTTGCTGTGCAAAGGCTTGGGGAGCACGCGCCGTTATTTGTTGAAATAACGCGTAGTGAGCATGAAAACCGGATAGAATTTGCTCTGCAATTGTTTGAACCTGGTAACTCATCGGACCTCCTAATCTGCGAGTTACTTTAGCGTACAAGTGTCAGTCTCTCAAGTTTGTATTCAGGCTCTTCACTATGCGCTAATCACCAGAGGCCACTTCATGATAAAAAGACCCTTTATTCAAGGCGCTTAAGGCGTTTTTCTAAGCTTGCTATCTCTTTGTTCAGGAGCTTAACTTCCTTGAGGTAGGCTGTATTGATAGACTTGATATTGCGCTTCACATCTTTAAGTGTTTTGGCTCTTTCGCTTTTTTCCATCATGCGCGAAATGCGCCGCTGCTCATCCCGGGTGGCTTCATCTCGCTTTCTACCTAAGATTGCTGCCTGATGCTTTTTGGCTCTGAGTGTCTTTTTTAACCGAAGGACCAGTTGCTGCCGCTCGATATTGTTCAATGTTTTGGTGTGCTGGCCAGTGGGGGCTGGTGCTTGTGGATCCGAGTGGCTCAAAGTATGTTGCTCAGCATTGGCCGCGCACGGATGTTGGCTATATACAACTGTCTTACCGGTGACACATTTGTAGTAGCTGAAAGTTGTTTTTGCCTGGCTTAGCGCAGGCAATAACAGTGAAAACATGATAATCAATATCTTCATAGTGTGTGCTTCCCTGAAATCTGTATTTACATTTCAAGATAGTAAAATTGTTCGATATCGCAAGTGTTGCGACAGACGCCGTACTACTTTATAGCAGGCGTCTGATTGAATTGTTTCAGTCGCTTAATACTCTGAATTAAAAAGGGGACATCCAGCTTTTGATCTAAGGTAAAGCCTTCTTTTGCAGAAATCTGTTTATAGCTCCCGTCCTGCGCTATCAGTGTAATACGGTCTTTTTTGTAGGCAACTAACACACCTCGTGAATAGTTCACCCCCTCATTAAGCGTGTCTGTGGCAACATTATTGCCCAGCATACTTGCTGCTGCGAGTGTGCCGCATTGGAAATGCTCTGCTGCAACAGTTGTCATAACATCGCTGATCTGCATTAGCTCAGAGTGTCCTTCAAACGCCGGGATGTTGGTAAAAAAACGGGTTGTGGTCACTATATCGGAGCTGTTTGGCTCGATTATGATGATAGTCGGTGACGTTTGCTCTGTAATAAGTGGGCTTTGCTCACTATATGACACCCGTACATTCGTATTTTCGACAGTATTAATATAAGCAAATTTGGGCATTCCGGAGACTGATAAGGACAGGCGGGTAGACCATACTGGTGGCGCTTTACTGTCCATCAGAGACTGTTTGTAGTAGGCCGGAAGACCATACAGCAGGTTAAACCTGAAATCCTCACGCAACGTAGGAACCAGCAGCTGCTCTGAACCATACCAACCAAGTTGTATTAGCTGTTGCTCAGTTTGTTCTGACAGTGTTTTCACGATACTCAGGCTGACCGGAGTATCCTGAGCCGGGCAGGATGCCAGTGACGCTGGTGGGTGATAGTTTACTTCGTTGGGTCCGACATTCAGCGATCTTGCCTGGTTGTACTCTTGCATGTCGAGTAGCTCGTGTCTGGCAAGGAGTGTTTTGGCTGTAGTCGGATAAGACAGTGGTAGTACATTGTCTTGCATTGTAATGTCGAAGTAACTATTTGCATCTGCCCAGATGTGCATAATATGGCTGGTTGCAAAGCAAGTGACCAGAATTGTGCTGGCGAATTTAGGAAAGGAGTAGCACTTTAAACGCTCCAGATGACGCCAGGCATGATTACCAACAATCAGTTCAAATCCTAAAATAGCGGCGATCATGGCGAGTACGATCAGACTGTTGATAGCAGGTGAGCTACTGATGGTCTTCCAAAACAAGGAAAGAATCTCGGGCAACGCCTGCAGGTTCAAATGATAGCCGAGCTGGAAATAGACAAAGGCATCAACACCCAGTACGGTGATCCCTAAGGTGGCAATACAGGCTGCCATTCCCCGAATATGCCTGGGATAAGGGAAGATCAGACTGAGTGGAAAAATACTCAGTACAAATACACAAAAGGTAATAAAGCTGGTGTGGCTGAGCCAGGTTACCAGCATATATAGCCAGCCAAGCGCCGTTGTCGGCGCTTTGTCAGCGGCCAGATAGCTTAATGTAATGAGTAATACTAAGCCGATGTTGGCAAAGGTAAACCAATGCCCCCAGCTCAGCAGCTGACTGGCCTTTGACGAAAAAGGGCTGTGCGCAGAAAGATTCATTCAGTTACTTTACCGACTGGGTCAACGCCTTGGCAAAATTTTCAGCAACCGCTTGTCTTTTCTGTTCTGGCACATGCTCTTTGATGATGTGCGTGATAGAATTTCCCAAACACATTAAGCTTAAATCAACGGTTGCCTGATTCTCTGTCAGTACGTTTAACAGTTGGTCGACAATTTGTTCTACTTGTTCGTTGGAATATTTAGACTGGATAGGCATCGGTTGGTTCAAATAAAAAGAGTTATAATTCTTTCTATTCTAACACCAGAGGCGTTAAAAACAAAGATGAGCATTGAGGTGAACAAGCTTGTTGTACACTATGTCGACAAGCAAGACGAAGAAACACAAATTCATTTACGTGAAGATGAGATGCAGGTTAATGACCGGGTAGCCGTATTCATAGAGCAACTTCATCATGCTTATAATGGCAAGCCTGGGAAAGGCTTTTGTGCTTTTGATCCCGACAAAGATAGCCGTGTCGCGTCGGCAATGCAAAGCTACCGCAATAATGAGCTGGCATTTTGGCATCTAACGCAGCAGGCAACGGAAGTTCTGAAAGAAGAGTTGAACAAATATGCGTTCAATGAAACTGGTTACCTGGTGTTTTGTCATTATCAGTACGTTGCCAGCGATTACTTGCTGATAGCTATGATTAACATTAAAGAACACTATTCTATTACGTCTGATCTGGACTTAGCTGCGTCGAGGCACTTGGATATCTCACGGATGCAGCTTGCAGCACGCATTGACTTAACTGCGTGGGATACGCAGGCAGATGAAAATAGATATATTTCTTTCATTAAAGGTCGAGCTGGCAGAAAAGTAGCCGACTTCTTTCTTGATTTTCTGGGGTGTGCTGAAGGTATCGATCCTAAGCAGCAGTCGCAAACTATGCTGCATGCTGTGGAAGACTATCTGGCCGAGCAACAGTTTGGTAAAGATGAGAAAGATGCAATTCGCAAAGAAGTCTTCGATTATTGTAATGACTGTATAAACAGTGGCGAAGATGCAGATGTCGAATCTTTGTCAGATACCGTATCTAAATCATCTGATGTGCAGTTTGAAGACTTTTATAAGCAACAGGGTTATGAACTGGAAGAGTCATTCCCGCTCGATAAAAAGACTGTCACGACTATGGTCAAATTTTCAGGCCTAGGTGGCGGCGTCAGTGTCGGGTTTGAGCGCAAGCATCTGGGGGAGCGTGTGCTGTATGACCCGCAAAGTGATACTTTGACGATTAAAGGGGTGCCGCCAAATCTCAAAGATCAGTTGGAAAAGTTCTACCAGGAAGAAAGTGAGTAAATAAAAAGGGGCTAACCTGTGTTAGCCCCTTTTTATGTTAGATAAATATCTGCTTTGATCAAGACTTACCTGTAACCACAAACTGTGCCAGCTGGGTGCCCAACTTGTTTGCTAATTTGGTCATAGCATTACTCTTAGCGGTGTCTTTGTAGCTCGATGCTGCCTTCACCTTGGTATTAAAGTGCGCCTGTTCTTCGCCGTTTTCCATCACCACCAGGTAGCTTTCTGCCACACTGTAAAAGGTGCCGGCTTTGTTCATATCCTGCCAGTCAACGGTGAACTTAAGCGCAAAATCAGCCTCACCTGTGGTGACCTTAATGCCCTGAGAGCTGAGCGCTTTTGCCAAGATGTCACGCACTTTACGATGTGCCTGATGATCGCTTTCAATGCTAAAGCTGATGCTGTTGATTAGCGCATCGGCCTGTTGCTGTTTATCGCGAACAGATGCAGGTAAGGGCAGAGGGGCAGCCTGAAGCTGGGTTAGATAGTGGTTTTGCTTATCCCGTCTGACCAATAGCTCCTTAAGTGCAACGGCTTGTTTCAGCTGTTGTGATTTACTGCTATTGGCAGCCACTGAGAAGGCTGTAATATCTTCATCCAAAGCCCGAATGGTCAGCTCCGTTTGCATTGCGGCTTCGGTGCGGTTGAAGGCGGCCAGTGCAAACGCTGTTTGTTTATCGGCACTGACATATTCATCTTCAATTTTTACACCTTGCAAATGAATATCAGGCACCTGAGAGTTAATCAGCTCATCAACATGAAACTGCATCGACTTTTCGCTGGCAGATTGCTCAATTCTGGTGTTGGCTGAGATGGTAACATTTAATTGCTTAGCCAGTGCCAGTCGGGCTGATTCCTGCGCCGCCAGTTTTGCCTGTTGCAGATCTCCGGTATTTTGCGCGCTGCCAACGCCATAAATCATATAGCTTGAGCTTGGCATAGCAGTGATCCATGCCGGTTTGTTGTCAACAGGCGTCTGAGTGGCATTGTTAGCGCCACAGCCGCTGAGTACCGCGATACTCAGCAGCGTTGCTATCAAGGGGTTAGAAGCCAAAGCGCGAGCGCTCCTGCAGCTTTTGAATTTTCTTCTGTCCATTCCATACCTCACGGTTTGTGGTCATATCGATCAATCTCAGGTCAACCTGATAGAAAGTTACGCGATCGCCGCCTTGCTGATCAACGAAAGAGTTGATGGTGCCTGATAGGGCATAATCTGCGCCTTGTTCCTGACCCATTTCATTCTGTGTTGCCAGGCTGGCATTCAGCTCCTGATCTTTTCTTTCGTCACGGATCTCCTGACGAACATCTTTGTTCGCAACAAAGTCCGCCTGGCCGCTGCGTAATATTGAACGCTTGAGGTCATTCAGAAAGGTATCAACTGCGATGTGCTGATGTGATTTGTTGCGTACTGACTGGATTATAATAGCAGGACGCGTGCCTTCTTTTTGTAAGTGATCGTTAACCCATGGAAAGCTCAACATATCGTTGATCATGGCCTCTGCAACCAGTTGCGAGTCCTTGCCGTTCCACTTGTCAGAAAGGGCAACCTCTTGATTTGCATCTACTCTTTGTACTTTTGTTGAGGAGCAGCCTGTGATGGCTAAGCTACATGCAACAACCAAAGGAGTTAGCTTTAAAAGTGTGGTTTTACAGTTCATAACAATTATTCCATTGTAAACAGAGTGGATGGTGCTGCGGATTTGGCACTTTCAATAAAAGTACGAGTATGCCACAGCGTCATAGTTTCATTTATGTCTAATGTGTCAGATTGCTCTATGACTCTGCCTGAGCGCAGTTTAGTCTTAAGCGTAATCTTGACAGTACCTTGATTAACAGGCACTTGTGCCAGTTTTATATGAGACGGAAGTGACTGCCATTGACGCAAGTCGGCACTGGCGGTGACCGCGTTGACAACACTGGTTGCTATTTTGGCAAAACCATCAAATGCCTGCAGACCGGTGCTTTGAATTGCCTTGTGTGCTGTCATTGCTTTAACGACCTCTCGAGTCAGTGCAATTTGCATTTCTCTGTTGGCATTTTTAAGTGCGCTTTGCAAAGTCAGCAGGCTGACAGAGTGATAGTTGTCCAGCTCCGACACTTTTTGGCCATCAATCCACAGTTCCGTTTTTTCTATTTTATGTTCAAACGGCTCCAGGTAAGTCACCGCAATGCGACTACCGTGTTCAAGTGCGTCAATTAGCCCGGTAGCCTTCGCACTTTGCCACAGTGAATCGCCCAATGGTAAACGCTTGGTCAATGCGCCCATTGCAACGTCCCCCAGATCGCCAGTGGCATAATTCTGCATCATGTCGAATAAGCTGGTATCGGCATATAGCATCTGAAACCACCACATTTGCGCTTTTCGCTCAGAAGAAGTCCCCCAGAGAATCGGAGTAACAACGAGCGCTTTGGCATCATGGTCAGCCTTCAGTAATAAATTAAACTCTTTGCGTTGTGGGCCAATCCCTGCGTTTTGAACGACGGTGAGCAGGGGGCCTGATTGCTTTGTGTCGCCAATGCTTTCGCCCCATTTTTCTTCAATAGCGCGCAGTTCATTGCCGTATCCACCCGCTTTACGCATAACGCGAGCTAAATCAGCATAAGCTTGTTGTGTCACAGTGCTGTCTAAATCGTATTGTTTAGCAAAACCTTGTTCAAATGCAGCGGCGGCTCTTTGGTACTGAATACGGGCAGCATCCAGTTCGTTGCTGCTTTCATACAAAATGCCACTGATATAGTGGGCAAATGCATCATCTTTGTAGTCGACGTTTTTTAACAGATCGTTAGGAGCCAGAAGCGGCTGTAAAATACGCATAACGCGGTCGGTCAGACCATCACCACTTGGTTTGCCATCATAACCACCGGTTTCGTCGGTGAGTGTCGACAAATAGGTATCGAGCTGACGCATTTCAACCAGAGCTGCATCCAGATAGTACTGTCTTTGAGCAGGGTTTTGGTTTGCGAGCGCGTTATAGTTCAGTGCTTTAAATACATTGATCAGAGGGCGATGGAATTCTTTACCTGAGAAAGTGGTGTACGTCGGGCCGCTGAGCAGTGCCAGCGCTTGCTCTGAAACACTGATAGTATATTGCTCTTCAATAATGGCTTTTGCCTGGTCAAGGTTATCATTGCTTAATTTGTATCGTTGCTCGAGGTGATACAATGTACCGAGTTCGAGGTATCGCAGTAACTTGTTTTTACCTGAGGCTGAGTAGGTTGTTTCTATCGCCGATTTGGCTTGCTCAAACTGACCTTGCTGTGCAAGTAAAATTGCATTTTTGTTGGCGGGTGTTGTATTGCATCCAGTCAGAACCACAATCAGGGCCACTGTTAACCAAGCTCGATAATGCAAAGTGTTGAATAGAGATAGCATTACGCTTCCTTTGCTTGTAATAAAGTTTACGGTGACTATATCAAAGAAGTTGGATATATTTGCACTAACTTAAAGATTATTTTGCTTTTTTTGAAGCTGAATATTGTAAGAAATCGTTTTTACAATTTATTACTGTAAAGCAATCAGGCTTTTGTTAAATTTAAATCATCGCTTAGCAATCAATAGCTCGAAGGACAATATCATGAAGATCAAACCGCTTATTACTACTATGCTCGTAGCAGGGATGTTAACAGCCTGTAGCTCGACTGGAGAAAAAACTGCCTCTGAGTCGAAGATTAATATACCAGATTGGGTATTAAACCCAGCTGTTGAAAATGGCATCGCTGCTGCGGATTGTGTGAAGTTTTCAGGCAATATCTCAATTGACCAGAAAATGGCCGTCGCTAATGCAAGGTTAGCGCTGGCACAGCAAATTGAAACGCGTATCGAAGGGTTGGATAAGACTTTCTCTAATCGTACTGATGCGAATGAAGAAACAACGGTTGGCGCAACGTTTAGCTCGGTATCAAAGCAGCTAACAAAGCAAACGCTTAATGGCTCTCGTGTAATTAAAGCTGATGTAGTTGAGATTGGCGGCAAAGATTATTTCTGTGCCCTGACGACATTATCACCAGCATTGACAAAAAGCTTGTTCAAAGACTTGGTAAAAGAAAGCAAGAAGCAAATTAATCCACAAGATGAGCAATTCCTCTACCAGGAATTCAAAGCGTTTAAAGCTGAAAAAGATCTGGAAAAAGAAATCGCCAGATTAACCAATTAATTGTATGCGCACCTTAACAAGGTGCGCTTTTCATTGATAGGAGTGGGCTGTGAAAACCATACTTGCATTGACGATTGCATCTCAGTTTGCCGCCGCAGCAGCGGTTGCCAGCACATCCAGTTTGTTTAATGAACTGGAAGCGGCAATGCAAACCTATGACAGCAGCGCCCAGGAGCAAACGGAATTTGAGCGCTACAAGGCGCAACATTTACAAGAATTTAATGATTATGTTGAGGCGCATTTTGAAGAGTTTGATGCGTTTCGCGATCAGCTGATCCAGCAGTGGGGTGAGGCGAAAGTGTCTGATCAAAGCCAGTTTGTTGGTTACTCAGACGATAACCGGGAACGCCTGGAAGTTGACTTCCAGAACAATGAGTTAGTTCTCAGTGTGCGGCATCATGCAGGAACACATGTCTCGGATCAGCAGATTTCTCAAGCTATCGAGAGGTTCAGGCAATCTGAACGTAAGCTGTTTCAGTCTTTTTTGAGCGGCGAATCACTGGCAAGTGGCACCAGTGAACGTGAGCAGGTTGCAATAGATAATGGACTGCGCGTTAAATCCATCATTGCCGCAAAAGCTCAGATCAAGCAGCAAACACAGGAACAGAAAAAGTTAGCAGAGCAGCAGGCCGATGAAGCGCTGGCATTGCAATCGGAACCGCAATTGGTTGAAGCTGCAAATAAGCAGTTGGAAACAAAAAAAGCGGAGTTGGATGAACTGGCAACCAAGCGCATTAAAAACCTGACTAAGTCTGTCAAACAAATATCTAAAACAGAACCGCAGCAGATCACGCAGGTTCGGATCAAAATGCCGAAAAATGGTCTGGCCCACAAGCGCGCTTCTGAGTATCAAGGTCAAATAGCGAAGCAAAGCGAACGCTTTGAGATCGATACCAGTCTGGTACTGGCAGTGATGCATACAGAAAGTCACTTTAATCCGCTCGCCAAATCACACATTCCTGCATTTGGTTTAATGCAGATCGTACCAACCAGTGCAGGCGTTGATGTAAATCGATTCCTTTATGAACTGGATGAGCCAATGAGCCCGCCTTATCTGTATGTGGTTGATAACAATATTGAAGCAGGCACAGCGTATCTGCATCTTCTCAACGATCGATATCTTAGCGCGATAAAGGACCCGCTAAGTCGTAAGTATTGTATGATAGCGGCTTATAATACGGGCGCCGGCAATGTCGCCAGTGTGTTTAATGCTGACGGCTCTCGAAATATTAAGCGTGCGGCGAGAGTGATCAACTCCTTGTCACCTGAGCGCGTCCTGGAAGCGCTGCAGCAAGGTTTGCCCTACAATGAGACACGTAGGTACCTGAAAAAAGTGCTGGTGACTGAAAAGTTGTATATCTAACTCTGATAGTGGTATGCCAGTGCTAATAGCACTGGTGTGGCCATTCCGTTCGCCTTCTAAATACAGACCACTTATTTTCTCTTCACACAGCTTCAACGTCGTCCAGGTATCTAGAAGAATGCTTCTTCGTTCGGACAACTTCCAGAATCACTTTTATCCCGATAGCGTTTCACACGCTTCTAATTTTGTTGGACATCTTTATCTTAAAGTGAGCCCCGGCTCAGAGGTGCGGTTCATTTTAGTTGCTTGAGTACTTCGTTGCTCAGAAAGAAATTGGTCAATGTGGAAGGCAGTGTACAACAGCTCACCTGTTTCTGCCCTGACACTTCCATTCTCTTGAGTGGATAGCATACTAAATATCTAATGAATTACAGAGTTAATCTCGCCAATATAGCCTAAGGGTTCCTCATTAGCTGTCAGCCCGCACACTTTCATCTTCTTAATAGATAGATGCCAAAGTGATGGCTGGACGTGGAAGGGGCTATTTAGAGGTTTTCATGCCAGAAAATAAACAACTTAACTATGCAGGCTGACATGACAGACTTACTTGGAACGAATGAGTCGGGAAGGATCAAAAAGGGCCGCATTTGCGGCCCTTTTAAAAGGTTTAGTACAAAACCTACTCGTAACTGGCTGGTGATGCCATAGCTGAGCTTGCTCTTGCTGTCGGGGACTTAGAGCCAGAGCCCTGTCCACTGTCGCTCACTTTCTCACGCATGGAGTCTGGCATTGCCAGAACGGTAATGGCGATATCAGCGCTTTCATCAGCAGCTGCTTTTGTCATTGGTGCTTCAGCAACATGCTGATAACGCACACGGACCGATACCGCTGATTCAGTGGCTTTCACTAATGGAGTGGTTTCAACAGCTGCCTCTGCAACTTGTTTAGCAGCAGGCGCTTCAACGGCTTGCTCAGCAGCAGATGCTTCAACGACTGGCTCAGCAGCAGGTGCTTCAACGACTGGCTCAGCAGCAGGTGCTTCAACGACTGGCTCAGCAGCAGGTGCTTCAACAGCTTGCTCAGCAACAGGTGCTTCAACAGCTTGCTCAGCAACAGGTGCTTCTACAACTTGCTCAGCAGCAGGTGCTTCAACAGCTTGCTCAGCAACAGGTGCTTCTACAACTTGCTCAGCAGCAGGTGCTTCAACGACTGGCTCAGCAGCAGGTGCTTCAACGACTGGCTCAGCAGCAGGTGCTTCAACGACTGGCTCAGCAGCAGGTGCTTCAACAGCTTGCTCAGCAGCAGGTGCTTCTACAACTTGCTCAGCAGCAGGTGCTTCTACAACTTGCTCAGCAGCTGGTGTTTCAACGGCTTGCTCAGCAGCTGGTGTTTCAACGGCTTGCTCAGCAGCTGGTGCTTCAACGGCTTGCTCAGCAGCAGGCGCTTCAACGGCTTGCTCAGCAGCTGGTGCTTCAACGGCTTGATCAGCAGCTGGTGCTTCAACGGCTTGCTCAGCAGCTGGTGCCTCTACAGCTTGCTCAACAACAGGCGCTTCCTCTGTTTGCTCAGCCGTAGCATTAAGCTCAGCTTCAAACTCCGCAGCAGCCTGATCCGCGACTGGTACAAATGCAGGTGTTGCATCTTTATTTTCAGTACGTTTGCGTTTCTGGCCAGCAGCTCTCAGGTGACGTGGAGAGCGACGAGAGCGAGTGCGTGGCTGTTCGCGTTGCTCTTTGTCTTCTTCCGCTGTTTCTTCACCTTTTTGGCTGTCCTGAGCTTGGTTCTGAGTGAGTTTTACCTCCTCATCAGCAGGGACATCAGATGCTGCTACTTGAGCTTCCACAGCGTCTTGGGTCACTTCTTTTGCGACAGTTTCTGCTTTTTGCTCCGCAGTTGGCTGTTGTGCTTGTTCAGGTTTTTGCGTTGAATCGTTTACAGTTTCAGCTTCAACTGTTTCATTAGCAGTTTGAGTCGCTTTTGACTCTCCCTCAATGCGCACCTTTTTCTTCAGGTTACGACGTTGGCGACGAGGTTTGTTCGCTTTTTCCTGCGTTGCGTGTTCTGCATTGTCCTGTTTCTGCTCAGAACTTTGCTCTGTAGTTTGCTTCGCTTTGTCAGAATCATTACGACGACGCTGGTTCTGACGACGGCGTTTGTTACGCCCTTCGCTGCGTTCCTGGTTGTCGTTATGCTCTTCTTTACGTGCCTTATTGTCGCTGTTGTCTTGCTCAGCCTTACGATTGTCATTGCGCTCATCGTTGCGGCCGTCATTACGACCATCGTTACGGCGGTCATTTCGGTTACGATTTTTACGACGCTGCTGATTGCGACGACGGTTGTCCTGACGTTGGCGAGGTTGCTGCTTAGGCTGCTCTTCCTCTTTTTGCTCTTCCTCAGTACCAAACAAACCTTTCAGCCATTTGCCAATGCGGCTTAGCAGGCCCGCTTCCTCTTCCACTTTCTTTTGTGTCTGAGGTTGTTTTGTCTCTTGCGCTGGTTGTGGTGCTGGAGCTGTTGGCATGGCTACGCCTTTCAGAACCGGTTCCTCTTTAACCACTGGTGTAGCAATCGGTGTGGCGACAACTTCAACTTCAGGCGTTACAACCTGATCATAGCTGACGCTTTCCGGTACATCATCTTTGCGCAGACGCACAACGTCATAGTGAGGCGTTTCCATGTGCTGGTTAGGAATAATCACAACATCACAGTTGTGGCGTTTTTCGATGCGCTGTACAGCCCGGCGCTTTTCGTTAAGCAGATAAGAGCCCACTTTTACCGGTACTTGTGCATTAACCTGAGCGGTGTTCTCTTTGATGGCCTCTTCTTCGATCAGACGTAAGATGGACAAAGCAATCGATTCGTTTGAACGTATGGTTCCCTGACCATCACAGCGTGGACAGGTATGCTGGCTGGCTTCACCTAATGACGGGCGCAGACGCTGGCGAGACATTTCCAGCAAGCCGAAACGTGAAATCTTGCCGATCTGAACTCGAGCACGATCTGCGCGTACGGCGTCTTTCAGACGGTTTTCCACTTCACGTTGGTGACGAGGAGGCGTCATATCAATGAAATCGATGACTATCAGGCCACCCAGGTCACGTAAACGTAATTGGCGGGCAATTTCGTCTGCGGCTTCTAAGTTGGTATTTAACGCCGTTTCTTCGATATCACCGCCTTTGGTTGCTTTTGACGAGTTGATATCGATAGAGGTCAGTGCTTCCGTTGGGTCGATAACGATAGAACCACCTGAAGGAAGACGTACCTCACGCTGGAAAGCAGATTCTATCTGACTTTCGATTTGATAGTGTGTGAATAACGGAACATCATTTTGATATAACTTAACGCGGTTAATGAAGTCAGGTCTGAAACGCTCGATATGGGCTTTCGCTTCTTCAAATACACGTGCTTTATCAATCAGGATCTCACCGATATCGCGACGTAAGTAATCACGAATAGCGCGGAAAATGACGTTACTTTCCTGATGAATTAAGAATGGAGCCTTACCGCTGTCTGCTGCATTTTGGATCGCTTCCCAGTGCACAAGCAGCGCTTTAAGGTCGTACTCTAACTCTTCAAACGATTTGCCAACACCTGCTGTACGCACGATTAGACCCATACCCTTTGGCAGGTTCAGGCGGCTCAGCGCTTCTTTCAGCTCGATGCGCTCATCACCCTCGATGCGGCGAGAAATACCGCCGGCACGTGGATTATTTGGCATCAGCACTAAGTAACTACCAGCGACACTGATGAAAGTCGTTAGCGCAGCCCCTTTTTGGCCTCGTTCCTCTTTATCGACCTGAACAATGACTTCCTGGCCTTCTTTGATCACATCTTTGATGTTTGGACGACCATTGAAGGTGTAGCCTGACGGGAAGTATGTTTTGGCAATTTCTTTGAGAGGGAGGAAACCGTGGCGCTCAGCACCATAATCGACAAAAGCGGCTTCTAGGGAAGGTTCTATACGAGTGATTTTACCTTTGTAAATGTTGGCTTTTTTTTGTTCATGACCAGGGCTTTCGATATCGAGATCGTACAGACGCTGGCCGTCAACCAGTGCAACGCGCATTTCTTCTTGCTGCGTCGCATTGATCAGCATACGTTTCATATTTTTACTCTACTTAATTTTTTACACTTTGCCTGTGCACCTTAGTTCAGGTGTTTAGTGTTCCTATTTTTATAATGCAGTCTCACGACTGGGAGACGGGAACAATCATTTACTTCCGCATATAACGCTTATGCCACACTGCTTTTAAGTGGCGGGTTACAGAGTGTTTCACTCGGCTTACGGATGTCGCACGGGTCTAAACCTAACCCGACTAATCTACACAAGACATTAATAATTATTGCTTTTAATTTCGGTTATTTAGCTGTGTTTAATCAATACAATGAACTATTACACGCTTCATTTAAGATTAAACGCACGTATTTGTCACTGGGTCGGGTCGATAAAGCTGTGGAAATCTCAGCTCTAATCTGTATGATCCTCCACCCAAGATGTGCATCACAGCGGCATCAATGCGATAAAAAGCACGCTCGCAAAGATAGGCGGGCCGATTATCCCACTAATACCCGCGTGATAGCAACTAAATTATTACTCAATTCAGTGATTAGGCAATGTCAGAAAAAACCGGCTTAAAGGTAAGTTTTGTAACCATAACAGAAGACCAACTCGGTCAGCGTATAGATAACTTTTTGCTTACCCATCTCAAAGGGGTCCCGAAAAGCGCAATCTACAAAATTCTTCGCAAAGGGGAGGTCAGGGTTAACAAAAAGCGAGTCAAGCCGGTTTATAAACTACAACTGAATGATGAAGTGCGCATTCCACCGGTTAAAGTAGCGGAAAAGTCCGAGTTTGTACCAAAGAACTTGGACAAGGTCGCTGGGTTAGAGGACGCCATTCTTTATGAAGATAAGTATCTGATAGTTATGAATAAGCCTTCCGGCATGGCGGTTCATGGTGGCAGTGGTTTGAGCTATGGGCTGATAGAGGCCATCCGAGCATTGCGTCCGGATGAAAGAAACTTAGAGTTGGTGCACCGACTCGATCGCGATACTTCTGGTTGTCTGTTGATTTCAAAACGCCGGGCAATTCTAAAAGGATTGCACGAACAGCTCAGAGAAAAAACCATG
The DNA here is from genome assembly GCF_030125445.1 of Pseudoalteromonas ardens. Taxonomy (NCBI): domain Bacteria; kingdom Pseudomonadati; phylum Pseudomonadota; class Gammaproteobacteria; order Alteromonadales; family Pseudoalteromonadaceae; genus Pseudoalteromonas; species Pseudoalteromonas ardens. Next base: position 859,566 of record NZ_JASJUV010000002.1, on the reverse strand, counting down.
GAAAAGAATTACTGGGCACTGGTCTGTGGTGAGTGGTCTGCTAAACATAAAAATGTCACCGAGCCACTGCGGAAAAATACGTTGCAATCTGGTGAGCGGGTGGTACGCGTAGATCATGAAGAAGGAAAAGCCTCTCATACCCGCTTTCGTGTGTTAGAGCGTTTTGATGGCGCGACTTTGGTTCAGGCATCGCCGGTAACGGGTCGTACTCACCAGATTAGGGTGCACACGCAATGTAAAGGCCACCCAATTGCCTGTGATGATAAGTATGGTGATCAGGTGTTTGACAGTAAAATGCGGCAGTTGGGCCTGGGTCGATTATTCCTGCATGCCCGGGAGCTGAGGTTTCTTCACCCTAAACACGAAACCACATTGCACGTCGAGGCACCATTGGATAAAGCGCTGGAACATTGCCTGAAAACGCTAAGGGGCAATAATGGCGCGTAAGCTGGTCATTTTTGATTGGGATGGCACGGTAATGGACACTGTGCCTAAAATTGTGAATACCTTACATAAGGTTGCACAATATCATGCACTGCCTCCCATCTCGGATGATGCTGCCAAGTCCATTATTGGCTTGTCACTTGAAACGGCCGTAGCGACCTTGTTTCCCGAACAAAAAGACAAGGCCGTAGAGTTGGCAAAGAGTTATAAACGACTATATAAGGAAGACACAACACCCTTTACTGTGTTTGATGGCGTCGAAACACTGTTGGCTGATCTCAAAGCACAAGGTGTTTTGCTTGCAGTTGCAACGGGAAAAAGCAGGGTGGGGTTAAATAACTTGCTGGCACACAGTGGACTGAGCAATTACTTTTGTCTGACTAAAACGGCAGATGATGCAAAGTCAAAACCGGATCCTGATATGCTGCAGCAGATCCTAACTGAGCTTGCAGTCGATGCCCGCGATGCAATTATGGTCGGTGACACGGGCATTGATATGCAACTGGCCAGCAATGCAAATGTACCGGCTGTCGCTGTGACGTTAGGTGCAGCCAGTGAAGCGCAATTAAAACAGCATGCTCCACTGGCTTTGTGCCATAACTATGCACAGCTGAGTGACTTTTTATTGTCCGAGTACGTCAACGCCGAACTCAGCCAATGATTTAGTCAGCTCAATCAAGGGGAGACCAATCAGGGTATTGGGATCTTCTCCTTCCAATTTATCGAATAGGCAAATGCCCAGCCCTTCACTTTTAAAACTGCCGGCACAATTGAGCGGTTGTTCTTTTGCGACATAGTGTTTTATCTGAGCTTCGCTTAGCGCCCGAAAGTGAACTTTAAATGGTACAACTTTCGTGATGGCTCGTTGTGTTTCAAGTTGATAAACAGAGAGCCCGGTCAGAAACGTCACAACCTGTCCACTGAATTGTTGAAGCTGCTTGTGGGCATTTTCGACAGTATGGGGTTTACCTAGGATCTGTTCGTTAAATAAAGCCACCTGATCCGAACCGATCACCAATCCACTGCTATAATACTGATGCGCTGTTTGCGCTTTGGCTTCACTTAATCGGGCCACCAGTTCGGCTGGCGTTTCTTGTGGGTGTGCCGACTCATCAATGTCAGGTGAAAAACTGTCAAATTGCAGGCATAATTTTGCCAAAATTTGCTGCCTAAATGGTGAGCTGGAGGCTAAGATTAGTGGTGTTTTCATAAGTACCGGGACCGCGTTTGAGTAAATTTCCCATAGGATAATCACAACGCGGCTAAAAACAATATGAAAGTTTAATTTTGCTTTGACTAAAGCAGTAACTATCTATATGATGCAGCCCCTATGCAAAAGGTGAAAATTCCCATCACCATTGATCCTTGCAAAGCGGCACAGCGCCGGGCCAGTTATGACGGTGTGATAGCGCTTGAAGAACTTTCTCGTTTGCAGCAAGTTGTGCAAGATCAAGTAGGTGAAATAGCGGTAACTATTCGTTGCGAAACAGACCAGCAAGGTTTGGTTGTGGTACGTGGAAGCGTACAGGCCAAAGTCACTGTGTTGTGTCAACGTTGTAACGATGAACTAGGGTTGGATTTGGAACAAGACTTTGCGTATTCGCCAGTCGGATTAGGTGCAGAGTCGGACGAACTTCCTGAGTGCTATGATGTTGTGGAGTTGGATGAAGAAGGTGAGATGAATCTCCGGCAAATTGTCGAAGACGAATTGATACTGGCGATCCCCATCGTTCCTAAGCATGAAGAAGGATCTTGTTCTTTTTCTGATAAGCCAGTTAGCTTTGGTGACATAGAAGAACAAGAGAGCAAACCAAATCCATTTGAAATTTTAAAACAACTTAAGAAAGATTCTTAGGAGATAGGCTAATGGCGGTACAAAAAAGTAAAGTGTCACGTTCACGTCGTGGCATGCGTCGTTCACACGATGCTATTAACGGTCCTACACTAACAGTAGATCAAGTTTCTGGTGAGACTCACCGTCGTCACCACGTAACTGCTGACGGTTACTACAAAGGCGAAAAAGTAATTTCTAAGTAAGAGATTGCTTTATGCACGCTGATCTAACCATAGCGTTAGATATGATGGGGGGCGATTACGGCCCCCGTTCATCAATACCCGCCGCAATCGAAGCGGTAGAAAAACACCCCCGTTTGATACTGTTGCTATGTGGCAACCGTACAGTTCTTGAAAGTGCACTGGAAAAAGCCAATGCGCTGTCTCATCCACGTTTAATCATCAAACACTGCGATGAAGTCGTCACCAATACTTGCGAACCTGCTCAGGCGCTGCGTAACAAACGCAACTCTTCTATGCGCGTTGCACTGGATCTCGTGAAAGCCGGACAAGCACAAGCTTGCGTGAGCTCGGGTAATACAGGTGCACTACTCAGCATGGCCCATTATGTATTGAAGATGCTGCCGGGCATCAAACGACCAGCTCTTATTACGTCTGTACCCACAGAAAAGAAACAACCCGTATACCTGTTAGACTTAGGCGCTAATGTTCAGTGCGACCCTGAAACTTTATTACAGTTCTCGATTATGGGATCCATTGTTGCGGGTGCGGCGCTTAAACTGGACAGACCCAAGGTACATTTGCTCAACATTGGACTGGAAGATATCAAAGGGCATGATGGTATCAAGCAAGCTGCTAAATTAATGCAGGACTGTCCAGTCATTAACTATCAGGGTTATTGTGAAGGCAGTGATATATTTTCGGGTAAGTCAGACGTCATTGTCTGTGAAGGGTTTGTTGGCAATGTCGCATTGAAAACCTGTGAAGGAATTGCCAAACTTATCATGTTTAGGTTTACAAAAGCGTTGAAAAAGCACCTTTTTTACCGCTGTCTGGCATTTTTACTTAGACCCGTCATAAAAAAACTGTATAAACGTGTGAACCCCGACCAGTATAATGGCGCAAGTCTGGTAGGATTGCGCGGTATTGTAGTGAAAAGTCACGGAAATGCGTCGAAGAAGGCATTTATGGCTGCTATCGAAGAAGCGGCCAGAGAGATCGACAGACGTATTCCAGATAAGATCCAGGCGACCTTTGAAGAAATGGCGCCGATTGAAGAGACATCTGCCAGATCCTAGTTTCATCCAAATAGTGTTGCTAAGGAAACGGCAGGATATAGAAATCAAAAGAGCACACTATGTCACAAAAGATTGCTTTACTATTCCCAGGCCAGGGCTCTCAGAGCGTTGGTATGCTGGCGGAATTATTAGAAACTTCCCAGGTTGTTCAGGACACGTTTGCAGAAGCCTCTGCAGCACTGGGTTACGACTTAGCTAAATTAGTCGTTGATGGTCCTGAAAGCGAATTGAACGAAACACATCGCACTCAGCCGGCATTGCTGACTGCCAGTGTTGCGATTTTCCGCCAGTGGCAGACTGAACAGGTCGGCGCTGAGCTGGTATTGGCAGGTCACAGCCTGGGTGAATATTCAGCGCTGGTGTGTGCAGGTGTGCTTGATCTGGCCACGGCAGTTAAGTTGGTAGAAAAACGCGGCCTGTACATGCAGCAGGCAGTGCCAGCAGGTACGGGTTCTATGGCGGCAATTATTGGTCTGGACGATGATGTCATCGCGACAATCTGTGCAGAGCAGGCTGATCAGCAAGTGGTAGCTCCTGTTAACTATAATTCACCGGGTCAGGTGGTCATTGCCGGCCATAAAGAAGCGGTTGAGCGTGCATCTGTTGCTTGTAAAGAAGCGGGCGCTAAACGCGCATTGCCATTGGCTGTCAGTGTGCCTTCTCACTGTGCGCTGATGAAGCCGGCTGCGCAGCAACTGGCTGCAGATCTGGCAGAGATTGAGTTCTCTGCGCCGACATTCCCTGTTATCAATAATGTTGATGTCGCACAGCAGCAATGTGGTGAAGCAATTAAAGATGCACTTGTTCGTCAATTATACAGCCCGGTTCGTTGGACCGAGACTGTTCAGCAATTGGCGAAAGAAGGGATCACACAGGCTTACGAATTTGGTCCAGGTAAAGTACTGACCGGTCTGGCCAAGCGAATTGATAAATCTGTAGCGTGCAGCGCCGTCAATGATGCGGCCGCAATCACGTCTGCAAAGTAAATGACGGAATTATATATGACAAACCTATTTGATTTGACAGGTAAAGTTGTACTTGTCACGGGCGCAAGCCGAGGCATTGGTAAAGCAATCGCGAACGCAATGGTTGCACAGGGTGCAAAAGTAGCTGGTACCGCAACAAGTGAGTCAGGTGCAGACAAAATCTCTGAGTACCTGGGTGACAATGGTAAAGGGTACAAACTTAATGTAACCGATGCAGATTCAATTGAAGCAACACTACAGGCGATTAAACAAGACTTGGGTGATGTAGATGTGCTGGTAAACAATGCCGGTATTACCCGTGATAACCTATTGATGCGGATGAAAGATCAAGAGTGGGATGAGATTCTTGATACCAATCTGAGCTCAATTTTCCGATTGTCTAAGGCTGTTTTGCGTCCTATGATGAAGAAAAAATCGGGTCGTATCATCAATATCGGCTCAGTAGTAGGCACTATGGGTAACGCAGGTCAGGCAAACTACGCTGCTGCGAAAGCGGGTGTTATTGGTTTCTCGAAATCGATGGCTCGTGAAGTCGCATCACGGGGTATTACTGTGAATGTGATCGCACCTGGTTTTATCCAAACTGACATGACTGATGAGCTAACTGACGAGCAAAAAGCGGCAACGCTCGCGAACGTGCCGGCAGGACGTCTTGGTAAGCCGGAAGAGATCGCAGCAGCAGCTGTTTACCTCGCATCAGACGCTGGTGCTTATGTTTCAGGCGAAACTTTACACGTAAACGGCGCTATGTACATGGTGTAACAATTGTCAGCGAGATTGAAGTTTTTGTGATCTTGCGGCAATCTTACTTGAAATTGCTAGTAAAATAGGCGATAAAAGTAAAAAATATTTAGTAACAGGTTTGACCAGAAAAAAAAGTCATGGTCAATCCTTGAATCACAGTATGATGCGCCGTAAACTACGCCGCAATCTGAAATTAACGCGATAGCGTTTAAATAAAGGAAAGAAGAATGAGCGACATCCAAGAACGCGTAAAAAAAATCATCGTTGAGCAACTAGGTGTTAAAGAAGAAGAAGTAAAATCAGAAGCGTCTTTCGTAGACGATCTGGGTGCTGATTCTCTTGACACTGTTGAGCTGGTAATGGCTCTTGAAGAAGAGTTCGACACTGAGATCCCTGACGAAGAAGCTGAGAAAATCACTACTGTTCAGGCAGCGATCGACTACGTTACTGCTCACGCTGAGTAATTAACGGCTTTAAATTGGGGCAGCGTTCGCTGCCCTGATTCTTTATACCCCCCATCATTTCGAAAATCCCTTTTGGAGGAAACCGTGGCTAAACGTCGAGTCGTAGTAACTGGCTTAGGTATGTTGACGCCGTTAGGTAATGACGTTGAGTCAACCTGGCAGGGCTTGTTAGAAGGCCGAAGTGGTATTCGCAATATCACGCACTTTGACACTACTCAGTTCGGTACTAAATTTGCGGGTCTGGTCAATGATTTTGACGAGACTCAATTCATGTCAAAGAAAGACGCCAAGAAAATGGACTTGTTCATTCAGTACGGTGTTGCTGCGGGCGTACAGGCGCTTAAAGATTCTGGATTAGAAATCACAGAAGACAATGCCAATCGTGTTGGTGTTGCTGTGGGTTCTGGGATCGGGGGCCTGACACTGATTGAAGAGAACCATGTTAAGTTGCTTAACAGTGGTCCACGAAAGCTGTCTCCATTTTATGTACCTTCGACCATTATCAATATGATATCGGGTCATTTGTCGATTATGCATGGTCTGAGAGGTCCTAATATCTCTATCGTTACGGCATGTACGACAGGTCTGCATAATATTGGTCATGCGGCGCGTATGATTGCCTACGGTGATGCAGATGCTATGGTTGCCGGTGGTGCCGAGAAAGCATCAACGCCAATTGGTATGAGTGGCTTTAGCGCAGCCCGCGCTCTGTCTACACGTAATGACGACCCACAAGCCGCGTCTCGTCCCTGGGATAAAGATCGTGACGGTTTTGTACTGGCTGATGGTGCTGGTGTGATTGTACTGGAAGAGTATGAGCATGCTAAAGCGCGTGGCGCTAAGATTTATGCAGAACTGGTTGGTTTTGGCATGAGTGGTGATGCATACCATATGACATCGCCGCCTGAAGACGGTGCCGGTGCTGCATTGGCGATGGAAAATGCCTTACAAGACGCGGGTGTCAATGCTCAGCAGGTTGGCTACATCAATGCGCATGGTACGTCTACGTCAGCGGGTGACAAAGCTGAAACCTCTGCGGTTAAGTCTGTGTTCGGTGATGCTGCCAAAGATGTGATGGTGAGCTCGTCTAAATCAATGATGGGCCATTTGTTGGGGGCTGCAGGCTCTGTAGAGTCTATTATCAGTATTTTATCACTACAGCACCAAAAAGTGACACCGACTATCAACCTGGACAATCCAGACGAAGGGTGTGACTTAGATTATGTGCCACATACTGCACGTGATGCTAAGTTGGACTATGCGCTATGTAACTCATTTGGGTTCGGCGGAACAAATGGCTCTTTGCTATTTAAGAAAGTCTGATAGTAGATAAATCATAAAAGCCCGGCAGAGCCGGGTTTTTTTATGCCTTTTTGACGTTGTCTCAACAATGAATATGGTACAGTTGGGCTAATATTTTTGAGGTGGTAAAGAGTGATGCAGCAGGTAAACAGCCGGGATCGGGGATTAAATTACGGCGATGGCTTTTTTACAACGGTCAGAGTGTATGAAGGCAAGCTAGACAGGTGGGAAGGACACTTGCAACGTCTAAAGCGGTGTGCAAGCGCGTTGTATTTTCCGGCGCTTGACCTGAATGCGTTGTCAGAACACTGCGAAAGCGTTGCGACGAAGCTAAATGATGGAGTACTCAAGGTGGTGATCACCCGAGGCGAGGGCGGCAGAGGCTATGGATTACCTGACGAACCAAGGCCAACTACTTTGGTCTCTTCATCAGCTTATCCTGCTCACTATGCCGATTGGCGTGAAAACGGCGTGTGTCTTGCCCTGTCTGATGTTCGCCTGGGCCACCAACCTTTGTTAGCCGGGTTGAAAACACTGAATCGCCTTGAGCAGGTCCTCATTAAACAAAATGCCGCTACCAAGCACGCTGATGACGTATTGGTCATGGATTTACAGGGGGAGGTGATTGAAAGCTCCGCCGCGAATATTCTGATTTGTAAAGATAAGCGTTGGTATACCCCGGATTTGTCTCGCTGTGGGATCCAGGGGGTGTTTCTCTCAAGCCTGCAACTGCATAACACCATAGAAACGGATACGTTGGACTTAACTTCTGTATGTGCAGCGGATGCTGTTTATCTGTGTAACAGCCTGATGGGCCTTGTACCTGTGCGTCAGATAGCGCATCAGCAATTTAGTCTGAGTCAGGCACAGGCATTGGCTGCGGAGCTTGTTGTTAAAACATGATGAGAAAACTGATTTTACTTTTGTTGTCTGGCTTGGTCGTTGTTATGCTGACAGTCGCACAGTATGTGTCGCAAGTTAGCGATGCGCCTTTGCTGAGTGATACTCGCTATTTTGAGGTTAAACGGGGTGATACTTTTGCGGCAATTTGTCAGCGCTGGCAAGAAGTGCACTGGATTGAGCGTTGCCTGCCTTACCAAGTTTACGGGAAATTGTTCCCTGAGCGGGTTAACGTTAAAGCGGGTGTTTATGAATTACAAGGCGTGAGCGTGCTGGACGCGCTGTCAAAGTTATCCACCGGTGCACAGGCCGACTTTATGTTCACGATTATAGAGGGGCAAACCTTTAAACAGGTATTGGCAAACCTCAAAGCCGCTCCTTTTATCGATTTTGACCTGACTGACACGGATCTTGCTCTGCACGTTGGGGGAGATGCAGATGAGCTGTTTGGCGCTGTGGACTCTCACCCGGAAGGCTGGCTGTATCCTGAGACCTATCATTATCATGCCCACAATAAAGCGTCCACCTTGCTCAGGCATGCCAGTGAACGTATGCAAGCCCAGCTGGCGGTGGCCTGGCAGCAACGTGCACAGGATCTGCCCATAAGTTCAGCTTATGAAGCATTGATATTGGCGTCCATCATTGAAAAAGAGACGGGTAAAGCACAGGAGCGGCCAGTGATAGCGTCTGTTTTTGTAAACCGTCTGAACCGAAAAATGCGATTGCAAACTGATCCAACAGTGATATATGGTCTGGGTGATAGCTTTGACGGAGACATTAAGCGTCGTCATTTGCGCGAGTATACGCCGTATAATACATACAGAATTAAAGGGTTACCTCCAACGCCTATCGCAATGCCATCATTTGATGCAATTAAAGCGGCAACGCAACCCGCACAGACCGATTATCTTTATTTTGTTTCCAAAGGTGACGGCAGCCACTATTTTTCCAAGTCCTTAAAAGAGCATAACCGGGCGGTACAGCGTTATATATTGAATAAACATAAGGGCTAAGTGCTTGAAAATGAGTGAGTGCCCTTAATCTCTGATCTCAAGCAGCTGTATATTGTAGACAAATATGGTATACCAGCATCACGACACTACACAGAATAAAAAACTGGAGCTCTGAAATGAATAAGTTGAACGCGCTCACGCTCGCTGTAGCGATGGCTCTGTCGGGCTGTGCTCAGGATAGCCGGGTCAATCAGACCGATTCAGCAGCCACTGCCGCTGCACCATTATCCCGTGCCGACATCGACAAGCAAGTTAACGCATATACGCAAACCTTCATTGATCATCAGCCTGCGCTGGCAACCTCGTTAAAGTTGCCTGCTGAGCAATACGGTAGTTATGCCGACAGGTTACCTGATTACTCAGCATCTGGTATGCAGGCACTGCAAATTGATATGAATAACGCCGCGGAAAAGTTACAACGGCTGCAATCACATAACATGAGCGAAGATGATCGCTTGCACCTGCGTGTGAACGAAGTGCTGGCGCGCTACTATGCTGGTGATGCACAATTTAGTGGCGGCTATATCGACACCTGGGGCGGGCACCTCCCATATATCGTTAACCAGCTTTCCGGACCTCTGGTAGACATTCCCAATCTACTCAAAGATCAGCACAGCGTTGAGAACCTGCAGGACGCACAAGATTACCTGAGCAGGCTAGAAGCGTTTGCAACATTGACAGATCAAGTCCGGGATAAATTGGCAGACGATGCGGAAAAAGGCATTATCCTGCCCAAGGTCCTGTTTCCGAATACATTCGGTTACCTGAATAACTTCACCGCACATTCAGGCAAGAAACACCCGTTGGTTACTTCATTCGAGTCCAAGTTATCCAAAGTTAAGTCAATCTCTGAAGCACAAAGAGCCGAGCTTATTAGTGCAGCTACAGTATTAATTGACCAGAAGGTTTATCCAGCATATCGCCGTGTGATTGCTGATCTGGAAGTGTTACAAGCAAAAGCGCCTGAAAAAGTCGGGATCTGGGCTCAGCCAGGCGGGGAAGCTTTCTATCAGCATGAAATTACCTATCTGGCTGACTCAGATCTCAGCGCGCAGCAGATCCATGATATTGGTCTGGCCGAAGTTAAACGGATCACCGAGCGTATGGATCAGATCCTACGCGAAAATGGCTATACTACGGGCTCTGTGGGCGATCGTATGAAGCAGCTCAACGATGAGCCGCGTTTTTTATACGAAGACAGTGATGCTGGAAGAGAAGCCCTGTTAACCTTTTTAAGGGGTGAAATTGAGACCATCAATAAAAAGGCACCGCAATACTTCTCGACATTGCCGCCCCAAAAAGTTGAGGTTCGTCGTATTCCCAAAGAAGTTGAAGCCGGCGCTCCGGGTGGCTATTACAGTGCCCCTTCTTTGGATGGTAGCCGTCCGGGTGTATTTGCCATCAACCTTAAAGACATGAAAGCGGTACCCAGCTTTGGTATGAAAACGTTGACCTATCATGAAGCGGTTCCCGGTCATCACTTCCAGATTGCCCTGAATATGTTGCAAACAGACATAGGTCTGATGCGTCAGAATGCGTCATTCAATGGCTATATTGAGGGCTGGGCTCTGTATTCTGAACTCGTTGCCTACGAAATGGGCATGTACGAAGGCGATCCGTTCGGTGATCTGGGTCGTTTACAGGCTGAAGCCTATCGCGCCGCGCGCCTGGTGGTTGATACGGGTCTGCATTATAAACAGTGGACGCGTCAGCAGGCGATAGAGTATTTCGCGGAGGCAACAGGCTCGGCAATGAGCGATGTGACGTCGGCCATTGACCGCTATATTGCCTGGCCAGGACAGGCGCTTGGTTATAAACTGGGTATGATCAAACTCGTTGAATTACGTGATAAAGCCCGTAAGGCGCTGGGTGATAAGTTTGATGTAAAAGCGTTCCATGATGTCATTTTGCTTAAAGGCGCAAGGCCACTGGCCATTGTAGAAGATGATGTTGACCGCTGGGTGGCATCACAAAGTTAAAGAAAAAGGTGGCGAAGCCACCTTTTTTATTCTTCATTCGGCCTTAACAGGTTGATATCAATTTCATTTCTGCTTGTTTAATCCCAGGCAACGCCATCGCATTACTACTTTGTCCCTTATTGTTGTACTAATTTCACTTAATACCTGGTCTATTTGAAGGAGCAAATAGGACGCTAACAGCGTTAAAAATTTCTCATTTAGAACCTTATACCTTAGACATAGGTTCACAAATTTTTGCCTCGCCTATAGGGATGTAGATGCCTCAGCGATAGCAGGACGCGGGAGCGGTGTTATCGACCCTATTTTCTCGCCTCAAAATAGCTCACTTAATTAAGCAAATTGGTATTGCTTTCATTGCTAATAAAGCAACAAGTGAATAAAAAATATTGTATACAATATAAATTCATTGTAGGGTGAATAGGCCTATTACAGGCAAATCATCAATGGGAACTCAACAGGAATTAGAAATGCGTAACAATAAAAATAATACGCAGGCGATCCGTCATACTCTGGCTGCGAGTGCAATAGCGCTCGCAATAGGGAGCGCGGTGCCTGTATTTGCAGCGGACGGTAACAGTCTGGTCAGAGGTAATATCGTCAGTGGGCAGGGCAGTGAGCTCAATGAAGTCGAGCTGGTGTTTACACATAAAGCGAAGGGATTGACCTTCAGCGCAACAACCAATGCTCAGGGCGAATATATCCTGCGTAATTTGCCTGTTGGTCAGTATCAGGTAACGATTAGCAAAGATGGCTTTGAGTCGGTTATGGAAGAACAGATCCAGGTAAACATTGGCCAGTCAGTGCTGCTGGATGCGCAACTCTATCGCGTCGGTGCCACGGATATTGAGCGTATCGCTGTGTCAGGTACTGCCATTCGTCGGGTCGATATGGCTTCATCGACTGCGGGTGTCACATACACAGATGAAGAAATTAAAGCCATGCCTGTTAATAGCGGTTTTGAGAGTATCGCACTACTGGCTCCAGGTACCGCTGAGCCAGGGGGTTCTGAGTTCAAAGATGCCTCCAGCTTTGGGGGCTCTTCCTCCGCAGAAAATGGTTATTATTTTAATGGTCTGAATGTCACCAGTATTCGTACAGGGTTGGGATCTATTCGCTTGCCCTGGGAAGCCATTGGGCAAACTCAGGTGAAAACGGGCGGTGTTAGCCCTGAATTTGGCGGAGCACTCGGTGGGATTGTGAATGCGGTTTCAAAATCCGGTGATAACGATTTTAAACTGGGTGTAGAAATGCGTTATGACCCGGATAGCTTGCGCAATCAACATGAAGCCATTTACCAGCAAAATGGTGTGGTGGGATATTACACTAATACGCAGCAATCTACTGAAACGTTTAAAGAGCTTCAGGTGTGGGCAAGTGGTGCGCTTATTGAGGATTCGCTGTTTTTTTATGGCTTGTTAGCACCCTATCGGGAAAATGAAACCTGGGCAAGACAGACGGTTTATAACGATAGGGAGAGAGAGGAGGATCGTTGGTTTGCCAAGCTGGATTGGTTTATCAATCAAGACCACTCAATTGGGTTCTCTGCGATGAACAATAAGCGGACCTGGGAAACAACCTCTTTTGCCTACGACTGGGAAACTAATGTAATTGGAGAGCAACGCGGTGTTGCTGCCCCAGGCGAAGATGGCGGTAAAGTATACAGTCTTAATTACAACGGTTATATCAATGACTTTTTCTCAGTCTCCGCTGTATTGGGTCGGGTATCGGAAAATGTCGAAAACGTGGTCGCATCCACAGAGCCGGGTGTGTGGGATGAGCGCGATGGCTTTGTCACGGTGTCGTCTCATACCGCGAGCAGTGTCACGGAAGAAGAGTTTGTGCGCGATCAGTTTAAACTCGATTTTACCTGGGATCTCGAAATGCACTCGGTGTCATTTGGTCTGGATTACAGCAAGATCACGGTTGACTATTATGAAGGTCAAAATGGCTTAGGTGAGGCTCAGGGGTGGTGGACTATCTTAACCGCGTCAGAAGACGATATTTCTGGTGCGCCACAGGGCACGGATTATATTGAACGTCGGGTGCGCACCAGAGAGGTGGATTCTGATTCAACTGCACTGGCATTCTATGTAAACGACAGCTGGCAGGCGACGGATAATCTGGTACTGAATTTGGGCTTCAGATACAGTGAATTTGAAAATACTGTGTCCGATGGGCGTGCTTTCGTTGATATGAAAGATCAGTTTGCACCCCGGTTGCAGGCCATTTATGACTTACACGGTGATGGCAGTGCAAAAATCTTTGCAACCTATGGTCGTTATTTTCAGCCCGTTTCGGTCAATATGAACGTGACACAAGGGTCTTCTTCCATTGAATGGTTTGAGTATTATGCATTGGACGAAGTGGATGCCAATGGACTGCCAGTACTGGGCGCAGATGGCTCTCCCAGCCGAGGCGCACAACTTCGTGATCGTTACTGGCGTCAGCGCGGCATTACCGAACCTGGGTTGATTGCTTCATCAAGCCTAAAGCCTATGTATTCAGATGAATTCACTTTGGGTTATCAGCAAGAAGTGTTCGGCGATATGGCACTTGGTATTCGTGCCATTTATCGAGATTTGGGGCGTAGCGTAGAAGACACCGATGTAGGTCCTGTGTTAGCGAAAAAGTTAGCTGAAATGGGTATTTCAGACAATGTCGGGCAAAGTTCCTACTATGTGCTGAATAACCCGGGCGAAGCCATTACTATGAGCTACGACTTCGACGGCGATGGTCAGGTGGATGAGATAAACCTGAGTGCAGAAGAGCTGGCATTACAGCAAGCTAAGCGTAAGTATCTGGCGCTGGAGTTTACGCTTGAAGGCAGCCTCACAGACCGTTTGAGGATCAACTCATCTTATACCTGGTCACATAGCTATGGTAACACCGAGGGGTTGGTCAAAACCGACAATAACCAAGCAGACCCCGGCTGGACAACGTCTTATGATTATGCAGATCTAATGGACAATGGTTACGGCAATTTGCCTAATGATCACCGCCATGCGTTTAAGTTTGCCGGTGCATATGAGCTGACTGATGAGTTTACACTGGGAATGGTTGCGCGCGCCATTTCTGGTCGCCCGACCAACTACTTATCTTTGCACCCCCGTAATGTTGATAGCTGTAAAAGCGGCAGCCCCTGGGATGCGTGTGTGAGCCGGGATTACGGTCATGTTAGCCATTATGACGAGCACGGCAACCCGGCGCCGCGAGGCAGCATTGATACCTTACCTTGGCTGACCAACATAGATTTATCCATGACTTATACCACTGAAATTTCAGGTCATGATTTGATGCTCAAAGCCACAGTATACAACTTGCTGAATAACGATGCTGCGTTGGACATCACCGAAACGAGAACACGAAATAGCTCGGTAGAAGGCCAGGAGCTGGAGCTTAATCCAGATTATGGTCTGGTGACTCGTCGTCAGGAGGAGCGCTACATTTCCCTGGTTGCTCGTTTTACTTTCTGATCGTTTGTTTCCCTGGTTAGTCGGGCTTCGTGCCCGGCTTTTCTTTATGGAGAAGTGATGAAACTTGATTTTAACCGGTGGCAGATGCCACAGCACTGGACACAAATAACAGCATTGGACATGCACACGGCTGGCGAACCGCTGCGTATTATTACCTCAGGTTTGCCTGAGCCGAAAGGGAATAATATGGTCGACAAACGCCTGTATTGCCTGACGCACTATGAAGACATGCGCAAAATGCTGATGTATGAGCCACGCGGACATGCTGATATGTATGGTGCGTTACTGACAAAGCCGCAGCGTGCAGACAGCGCCTTTGGCGTCTTGTTTATGCACAATGAGGGGTATTCCACCATGTGTGGTCATGCGGTAATTGCGCTGACTGAGTTGGCAAGAACCCAGAGCTCAGAGACTGTGAGCGAGCAACAGTTGAAGATGGATACGCCTGCGGGGCAGATCTGCGCGTTTTATTCTGGCGACAAAAAACAGGTGGGATTTTACAACGTCGCGTCTTTTGTTTGTCAGCTGAATGTGCCGGTAACACTGGCCGGAATGGGCACTGTGTACGGTGATATTGCATTTGGTGGTGCTTATTATGCCTATATCGACGCCGATCAACTTGATCTGGCTCTGAGTCTGCAAAATAGTGAAGAGATCATTTGTCTGGGCAGGAAAATAAAACGTGCATTAACAGGCAAGATTCAACTTGATCACCCCGAAGATACGTCCTTGAGTTTCTTATATGGCGTCGTGTTCTATTCCAACTCTCAGGTGAGCGGGTCACATTGCCATAGTCGTCATGTGTGTATTTTTGCTGATGGTTCGCTAGATCGCAGCCCCACAGGTACAGGTGTTAGCGGCAGAGCCGCATTACTGGCCGCGCAGGGAGCACTTGCCAGGGGCGAGACTATCCATATTGAAGGGATACTGGCATCCGGATTTGATGTCAGTATCGATGGGTTTTGCCAATATGACGGTCGGGATGCGGTGCGGCCAAAAGTGACAGGCGAGGCATATGTTACCGCAGAACATAGATTTTGCTTGGATCCTGAGGATCCAATTCAACAAGGGTTTATTCTACGATGAATCAGTATCTACAAAGACAAACCAATTTACGCAATTTGCTGAGGTCATCCGGGTACCAGGCTATGGTGGTATTCGGCTATGAAAATATTCGTTACTTGTGTGGGTTCAGCGGGCATGCTGCAACGCTATTGATCAGCCATGAGCAGTGTCAGTTGATCACAGACTACCGCTACTATGAGCGCGCGCAGGCTGAAGCGCAGCAAGCCGATGTCATACTAAGGCACAGAGACACTGAAAGTTTGGGTCAGTGCCTTAATCGCCTATCCGCAGAGCTCAAGGCGCTGGCATTTGATGCTGCACACATTGATGTAAGCCAGTGGCAAGAGATCAGTCGTGAGCTCTCTGGTCGTGTATTAACCCCCAGCACAGGTTTTATAGAGCAATTACGGCAAGTGAAAACTGAGCAGGAAATTTCTTGCATTCGTCAGGCCGCTCAAATCGCTGACCAGGCATTGGCCGATACCTTGCCACTTGTAAAAGAAGGGGTCAGTGAGCGCGACCTGGCCCTAGAACTGGATTATCGTATGAAAAAGCTGGGGTCTGAAGGAGTATCTTTTGAGACCATTCTCTTATTTGGCCCACGCAGTGCCTTGCCCCATGGTAACCCCTCGACACAGAAGCTTCAGCATGGCGATTTGATCTTGGTTGATTTTGGCGCCGTTGTTGATGGTTATCGTTCTGATATGACACGCACTTATGTGTATGGAAAACCCAGTGCGGAGCAGCGCAGCATATTTGATACGGTACAAAGCGCTCAGCAGGCAGCACTGACAAGGGCCTGTGCAGGCGAGGATTGTCAGGTACTCAACGCAGCAGCGCACGCGGTTATGATAAACAGTGATTTTGCTCAGTATGCAGGAGAAGGGCTGGGCCACGGTCTTGGGCTTTTTCTGCATGAACAGCCCTTCATTAAACCGGGAGTCGATTACCGCTTGGAACCTGGCAATGTGATCACCATTGAGCCTGGGATTTATATTCCGGGTGTTGGTGGGGTAAGACTGGAAGAAGATATTGTGATTACTCACTCTGGCTATGAGTTGTTGACTCATGCTCCCCAAGATTTTGAGTTATAAAGGAGGCACTATGAAAATGATAGAGCGAGAGCAGGTGCAGCAGGCACTCAGTTTTCCCACTTTGATTGCTGCACTGCAGCGAGGGTTTGCGAGCGCCCATACCATGCCCAGACGTAGCGTTTTTGAGCTGGATGCACAGGCCACTAATCATGACGCTTTTGCTGTGCTGCCAGCATGGAATGACTCAGTGATAGGTGTTAAGGCGTTTACTTACTTTCCGGGCAATGAAGCACATGGAAAAGCCAGCCTGTATTCAAAAATCATGTTGTTTGATCGTGAGCATGGTGAGCCTCTGGCACTGGTGGATGGCACTCAGGTGACTTTATGGCGCACTGCTGCTGTTTCTGCGCTCGCGGCATCTTATTTAGCCAGAGAAGACGCGAGGCATCTGGTGATGTTTGGTGCAGGGAATCTGGCACCCTACATGGTGCGTGCCCATCTGGCGGTGAGGAACTACGATAAAGTGACGCTGGTTGCCCGAAACCCAGATAAAGGGGAAACCCTTAAAACGACATTGTCACAAGCCTTTCCTGAGGTTAGCTTCGTGATGGGACAGAGTAATGCTGAGCTCATAGGTTCAGCAGATGTAATTTGTGCTGCGACTGGTAGCCACATCCCGTTGTTTGACGGGCGTTGGTTGAGTCCGGGAACGCATATAGATCTGATTGGGAATCATCATAAAGATGCACGGGAGATTGATACTGCGACATTGCTAGCCAGCCGGGTATATGTTGACAGTAAAACCAATGTTCTGAATGAAGCTGGAGAGTTGCTTATTCCCATTGCGGAAGGGGTGTTTAGTGCAGATCAAGTTGCAGGAGAGCTGGCCGACATGGCGCGGAAAAACTGTTTCCTGAGGCAGGGTGGCAGTGAAATTACGTTGTTTAAATCGGTTGGTACAGCGCTCAGTGATTTGCTGGCCGCGAAACTGGTGCTGGAGCAAAGTTAAGATGTGGAAATCGACAAGGAGGAATAAACAACGTTGTCGTATGTGTCCAATCATTGGGCTGGTGGTTGTCAATGACAAACGCTTGCTTAACCCGCTGGTTTGCCATCAGGCGCATATGCTGGTGACTTATCAATATGATGGGCAATCCAGGAGCGATACCTTGCTGTATGATCCGATTTTGCTTGAACGGTTCAAGTCGGGCCAGTCATGTCAGGTGCTGGCTGATGGTCATGGTATTGTTCAGGCTTAACACTTTCAAACACTCTCTCACTGAAAGGTACGCAAAGACTTTATACACTTTACCCGAATAAAATAAACACAGTCAGGGTAAATATTATGAAAAACTGGATAGCATTCTCTTTGGTCGCCGTATTCGCAAGCGGCTGCGCGCATCACAACAACGTCCGCCCTTCAGCGGATGGCAAGCACTATGTGAACTTAACCGCAGAAACCAGAGAGGCTGCGGGCAAGGAAGCACTTGAACAGGCAAACCATTTTTGCGATGAGCAAGAGCGTGGTTACGCTTATATTCAAAATGAGGATATTACCTACATGGGGTCCATGCCCGAGCAGGAATATCTGCAAAAGCGTAATATCGCAACGGCGGTTGAAACAGCTGGTACGGCGATGTGGATTTTGGGTGAAAATGCCGTTGATGATGTGGGCGCAGCCATGAGCATTGGTGGTGGTATTGCAGAAGACTCAATGGGCGAACCTTATCAAATCACTTTGGCATTCAGCTGTAAGTAACTCTATGCCTGAGATAAAAGCGGGTCTATGATACTCAGATATTACTTTGATTTATCACCCGCTCTGGGTCTGGCTGGAGTCCAAAGGTTGTTGTTTTTTAGAGCGATTTGATTACACTATTAACAAGTCGTCAGATATTGTACCAGGCACTTGCATGCGCACCCGGGTTGCTCATTTTTCACTTCTATTGGTTATCTTGCTGTGCTGGCAGGGGCAGTCTTATGGTGCCACCGAAGCGCAAGAGCCAATCAATATTGCCGTTGTGGGCAAGACCAAAAACGACAGCTTTTATCAGCAATCTCACAAAGGCTGTCAACGCTTTGCCCGGGATTATCCAAATGTGCATTGCATTTATGATGGTGCGGATGATTATCAAGACGTCAGAACACAGGTATTGATCGTCAAAGAGCTGATCCGAAAAGGCATTGACGGATTACTTATCTCCACCACGGATTCTCAGTTTCTTGTTGATGGCGCGCTCAAATTGGCTGCAAAACATGCCATCCCGGTTATCACTTTTGACTCAGATCTGCTTTCAGAACACGAGTCCTATCGACTTGCGTACGTCGGCACCAATAATTTTGATTTCGGTAAAGCGCTGGGTGAAGAGGCTAAGCGTTTTAAAGTCGAACCACAGCAGCACATATGCCTGCAATCAGGTCACCAGACGACCCCAAACTTGAACCAACGTATTGCGGGTGTTCGCTATGCGTTGTCCGGTCAAAGTACGAAGAGATTGTCAGGTGAAAACGGTTGGGTTGAACACTATCGCTGTCCGTTGTTTACATTTGGCAGACGGGCTGATGCATTGGATCAGCTCGTCACTATGATGAAATACCCCGATCCCCCGATTTTTCTGGCTGTTGCCGGGTTTGCGCAGTTTAATCCTGATTACATCACTCGCATGGCACAGTTCAAATCCCTTATTGCCGAAAAGAAGCGGGTGATTATTTCCGCTGATACTGAAAACAGCCAGCTCAAGGCACTGCAAAGAGGGTTATCAGTGACCAATATCGGACAGAAGCCCTTTGAAATGGGACGCCTTGGTGCTGAGCTTTTGCATCAATTTATTATGCGAGGGACTGTACCGGCTCAATCCCACTACTTTTTGGATTTTCATTATTGCAATAAAGGAAATTCGGATACTTGTACAACCAACCATTGATATTTACCTTAGTGATACTAAAATAATTTAATAAACATAACCTTAAAAGCTCGGTAGGTAGATGAAGAAGTCCCTGTTATTGTTGCTGTTGTTATGCAACAACGCGTTTGCCGGGCCCTTGCAATTTGTGTCAATTAATTATCTGATTGAGCAGGAAGTGGGCCGGCTGGTTTTACCCGAAATCTATCAAAAGCTGAACGTGTCAATTGTCATTACACCTTATCCGGGCAAGCGTGCACAGCAGCTGGTACGCAGTGGGAAAAGACATGGTGAAATCATGCGTATTTTTAGCTACGGGAACGAAAACCCTCACACCATCCGCGTTCCTACGCCGTATTATACGTTAGAGACGATGGCATTTATTCGCAATGATGGCAAAGTTAACATCCAAAGTGAACAAGACCTAAGCCAATACCGAATTGCAAAAGTACGTGGTGTAAAACACACCAACAACATCACTGAGGGGATGCCTCGAGTCGAGGACACAGATACCACCATCCAGGCGCTTAATCTGGTATCCAAGGGCTTGGCTGACGTTGCGCTGACCAATCGCATTGATGGTTTGGTGATGCTGGCGCAGGCGGGGATTGAAAATGTCATACCGCATCAGAGCAGTTTTCGAGAACTCGCGCTCTACCACTATATCCATAAGGATCAGCAACATTGGGTCGAAGAAGTGGATGCCGTATTGCGTGGCATGAAGCAAAGCGGTGAACTGGCAGAATTAATAAGAAAAGCAGAAAACCAGGTTATCACGCAACACTGTCGGCAAAGCACAACGGCCACTGAACTATGCCGACAGCATATGCTTCAGGATGATGATTGAGCTGCGCGATTGGCGCGCCACTGGCGTATTTTGCTGCCAAAACTGAGCTTTAGGCGCCAGTAAACAATCATAAGCAAAATGACCAGCCCCGGTAGCTCTAACACTCCCGAGTCGACTAAGGACTGTGGCAATATCTTGGCGGCGCCTTGCGATACAAATGAGCCAACCGATATAAACAAGGCAAAGCACATTCTCCATAAATGACGCATCAATCGCGGTGTGGAGGCAAGCCCTTGCGCATACACCAGGCGCATGTCGCCAATAAAAGACAGTGCGGCGAGTAGTGCAAAAAAGTAGTAGTCATAGGCGCTGATGCCATGCTTTATTTCAGCCTGGCTGGTGCCCGCCTGATTGCTGAAGTAAACACAGGCTATCACAATCAGCAACGAGCAAACAGGTAATGTGTAGTCAAATCTTCCCTTTGTATTAGGTGCAGATTTGACAGCCAGCCATCCTGACAGAACCAGATAGGTTGTAAAGGTGCCTGCGATGGCGGTGATGATCATAGGCTGTAATATCGCGATCACTGTGCCGCTGACAGCCATTATCAGCATAGTGAAGACAAACCAGGTACCTGCTAAAGTATGTAATGACTTTCCTTTTGCCACCGCGATAGCGGTTGCACCGGCGGCAATGGCCACACTTCCTGTGATTATGTGCGCTAGCATGGTGAATGTAATCTGTTCCATCTTATGATCCTGTATATTGCGATGTGGTTGAGTTGCACTTTATACTGACTAGTAAAAGACTGTCGTCCGATACTAAAGGTTAGGACATGAATAATAATTATAAGTTTTTAATTCATAGGGTTGAGTGGTTTTGTTTGAGGCTGAATTAGCGTTTGTGTACACCTTTTTACTCGGTGCTGTTGGACTGGCTTTAACTGTGTTAATTGACAGGGCGAGGCGCTGGCATTGTTATCGGGCGCTGGTACTGTTTCTTTTTTCGCTGTTTGTTATTTTGTCGGGTCCGTTTGTCTTTTTACACTATCCGTCAGCTCAATATATCTATATCGCAGCTATCGTTCCTGCCTGGTTGCTGCTCTTTCCTTGCTTTTATTTATACACGCAAGCTTTAACATCACCCGTTCCCTGGCAATTTAATCGCGCTAGTATGTGGCATTTTATCCCCGCCTGCCTTTCATGTGTGCTGTCAGCGAGCCTGATACAATTGCCTGAATCCGAGTTATTTGCCATTTTCTTTGCTGAGGGTGACGTTGAGCTGGCGGCCGATGCACGTTTTACAGTCGGGCTGATCATTACCTTGATGCTGTTTTGGCCGGTGCAAAGTTTGCTTTATGTGCTCATGGCCTGGCGCAAGGTGATGAACTATAGGCGTAAGTTGCAAGCGGTATTTTCGAACACCCAGGAACGTGAACTGAACTGGTTGATTGTGGTACTAATACTGATGTTATTTACCTGGTGCTGGCTGGCACTGACACTCTTTCAGGATTTAAGTGCGCAACCCACGTTACTGCGTGAAGGGGGCGTCGCAGTGCTGAGTACTATCAGCATCTGGTTTGTGCTGTTTTGGTCATTACGGCAAAAACCAGGTTTTGACAAAATCTATGGTTTCACCGAGCAGTTTGATGTGACAGGCGATGAGCATCGTGTTGTGGCTAAGGATCGTAGCGATGTTAAATACCAGCACTCAGCGCTGAGCGATGAGCAGTCAAAGCGCATTGCACAGAAGATCCATCGCGCGGTGGTGGCTGAGCAACTTTACCTGGATCCCGATCTGACTCTCTACAGACTGGCTGAGTCTATCGGAGTATCAGCCAATTATGTGTCTCAAACCCTGAATCAGACCGTGGGACAATCGTTTTTTGACTATATTAATAAGGCACGGATTGACGCAGCGATTAAGCTGTTGCTGGCTGATGATAAGACTGTACTGGACATTGCTATGACGGTCGGCTTTAACGCACGCTCGTCTTTTTATAAGGCATTTAAAGCACATACAGGAATGACACCGGGTGAATATAAAAAAACGGCACGTGCCAGCAGGTAGATATTTCAGTGTATAAATTTTGTTGCATTTTGGTTGATTTAATTTGTTGTGTTCCTTGGTTTTAAGGGCTAACGTAAATGTGGCGATTAAATAAACAAGGAAACAAAAAATGAAAGTTAAAATAAATAAACTGAAAAACCTGTCTGGCAATAACCGTTTACCTGCTAATCAAACACCTCAGGTGGCAGGTGGTAAGCATATTGAAATTACTAATTACAGACAGTGTGTTGCCAGTGAACCTAATTGGGGTTGTACAGGCGGTGCGTGTCGGGATTGATAGCCAGCACTTGCTAGCCTCAGCGCCTTATTGCGACGCTGAGGTGCTGGCTTATTAAAGCAGCTGCATTGAGCCGCAGTTTAAAATGCCTTCCAAAAGCAAACTAATGTTTAGCGTTTAATCAGTAAATCCGGTAGCGGCACACGAATCTTTTGTTCATTCACAGACTCGCCGGCCAGAAACCTGCGGATGGTTTGCGTGACCTCAGGTGAACGCATAAACAAATTGTGACCTGCGTTTTCTATAATTACCTGCGTAACGCGACTGAAGTGTTTTACAGCCTCTCGCTGGCTTTGCGGGTAAGTGCGCCCATCTAGTGAACCTGAGAGCACCAATGTTGGTACATCAGATACTGGAGGGGCTCTAAATTCATCACCTAAGTCAAGTCTGTCGATCACGCCCTGAAGTTGTGGCATTGGAAAGTTTAGATAGGGGCCAAGCAAAGCCGAACCGCTTTGATGATTCACTTGTTCCAGCCGTTGTTGTGTAATCCCAGATGCAATGTCCATGGCTAATGGCATCAGTCTGAAGTTAATTTGCGCTTCGCTAAAATAACCTCTGTTTGCGATGTGCTGCAGTGGCTCAATGACCTCCATATCCAAAGCCTGGTAAAGTGCCAACAGGCGTTTCAGGCCTCGGTGTGGATCGGCTATCATCCCTGATGCCAGACGCTGCATATGCCAGCGCTGAAACAGGAAATCTGTTTTCTTTCCTTTATCGTCAGAGATATGCAAGGTTATTGGTGCTGTTTCGAGGCGCTTATGGACTCTTCGGATCAGCCCGGCAACATCTGGGTAGAGTCCTTTGCTTTCGGGTTGCGTGTTAATTGCCTTTTGAACGCGGGCAAAGTAAGCGTCTGTCTGAGCCGGGAGTTTAACTGTCTGATCGAGCCCCTCGACACTGGCGAGGACCAGCTTATCCAGATTGTTAGGCATGGTTTTGGTTGCGGCCAATGCCAGGTGAGTACCATAACTGATCCCCCATAAAGTCAGTTTGTCAGCTTTTAGATGACGTCTGAGGTCATTCAGGTCTTTGGCACTTTGCTCTGTCGTATAGCCTTTAATGTCAATTCCCTGCTGTTGCCAGAATGTGACACACTCAAGCGCAGCACGTTGGTACAAGTGCGCCACTTCCACATCTGTTTGTTGCTTAGCTGAATGAGTGGAAATGCTCGAATGACATGTTGGTAGAGCATCGGATTTACCGGTACCACGCTGATCCAGTGCAATCACATCCCCAAATTCACGCAGGGCCATAAACAAAGGAAAGCGAAAGTTGGCATATTCAGCCGTTTTGATGCCAGAGCCACCAGGCCCTCCGGACAGGTATATGATAGGGCTGCCAGGTGTTTTAGTCGTGGCGGGAAAGCGTACGTAATGAATGCGAATATCCCGGCTGTCAGCCTGGTTGCGGTTTTCCGGAACTGTGATAAACCCTGAAAAGGCTGCCACTTGCTGGCTGTCCTGGGTTTTGAAAGTAATAGCCTGCTCGTTGTCAAACATCAGAGGGGGCTGCTCCTGAGCGAAAGTACCTAAGGTCATTATTGTGCTAAGGAATAGCAGTACGCGCATGATGTAACTGCGAAAGTGCTTGTATCTGAATTCTTTCATAGTGCTGTTCTTGGTTGTTAATTGTGCCTTCAGTTAACCTTGTTCCATTCGAACTATCATGCGATATTCTATCAAATGTATTGATTTTAATAGTAATATCGATAAACGGTTGAATTAAACCGGCCAAAGGTCGAGGTGGGGGAAGTGTGCAGTATTGTGGTTATCAACATTTACGAGTGGTGTTTTGTACGCTGCTATTATTGGTATCAGCGAATTCGCTCGCACTAGACTGGGCACACATAAATTATCAACAGATACGTGTCTGTCCGGGTGGTGACGTAATACCAAATTTTGAAGATGATGCGTGCACAACACAGTCGTTTTTTAGTGCTGACCCACAGGGACGGGCTATCTGGATAGAAGCGTCGCTGCATTTGTCTGAACGCTGGCAAGAAGGCGCTGAACCACTTGCATTTTACTTGTTTGCGAAAGCCTCCAGTAAGGTCTATCTCAATGGCAGGCTGCTGGGCACTAATGGTCGTGTTTCGCTGGATGGCGAGCATGAGCTTGCCGGGCGCATGGACACCCGCTTTTATGTGCCCCCGGGTTTAACGAAAGCCGGCGAAAACCGGGTAGTGATACAGTTGTCTTCTTACCAGAGTATCTTGCGCCTATCTTCTCCTTTACATCTGGCGGCGCTGGGCAAGTATCAAAACAGCACGGATTACTTTGGCATTGAGCCGTATATGCAACTCAGTGTGCTATGTATCCTGTTCCTTGGGGGACTGTATTTACTGATACTGAGGTTAAGCCCTTTGCGGGCAAAGATCCCTTCAGGCTTGATTTGGTTAATTGGTATCGCAGTTGTTCAGCTAGCCGTTGAACAACTGCGTGGCTGGTATAGCTATCTGTATCCTTTGCATGACGTCAGATTAGTGCTGATCTTAGTTTGTGCAATGACCTTTGGCTTTGGGCTACTGGTTTATTTATTACGCCTGTGTCAGTTCGATACCAAAGTAAAGCTGAGTGTTCTGGCCCCCGTTATAGGCCTTACCTCGACGTTGGTGTTTTTTAGTCCCGGGTTTGATCTAAAAACGACGCTGGCGGTGACCATTCCTGCACTTGCTGGGGTAGGGGTTACTTGTTGGTATTATTATCGGCATCAAAGCAGCAAAGCCTTATTATTTGCTGTTACCTTATGTGTATTTGTTGTGGCTGCAATGCTGAGTTTGCAATCATTCCACAGTCTGCTTTTCTACGTTATGGTAACCCTGTTGTTGGGCGTACTATTGGGGATGCATATTCGCCAACTGGGCGAACTTCAGATACAAACCATGGCGGATCAACAGGCCATTGCCAAGTTGCAGGTGAAACTTGCCCAACTGAATAAAACGGGCACGCAGCAGTATCTCACGCTGACTTTTGGTAGTGCAACTGAACGTATTGATGTCGGACAGGTGTTATGGTGCCGCGCTGCTGGCGATTATGTTGAGTTACATCTGGATGGAGGCGGTGAGCGCTTGTATTCGGGATCACTGAAAAGTCTGATTGATAAACTACCTGGCACATTTATGCAGGTTCACAGATCTTACCTGGTTGACTTAGATAAAGTTAGGCGAATTGCGTTAAATAAGGATAAAGCGGAATCTGGGTACGCGTTTCTTTATCTTAGTGACGGTAATCGGGTGCCTGTCAGTCGGCGTTTGCTAGGTCAGGTGAGAGGGGCTATTGAGTGAAATAAAGTGTGCTACCAGGCGGTGCTGGTAGCACAGATGTCGAATTAGTCGATTAAATCTTCTACGCCGACGATAACCCAAGGCGCATCGCCTTGTGTCTTTCTTTCCAGGTGCCAAATTTCGTGAATTGGCTCTTCCTGCTTATCGCCAAGGTCACGATATTTACCTTTGAACATCACACTGACTTCCCAGGCGACCGGGGTGGTTTCTGCACGTACCAACTGAGCATCAACAAACATCACTTCGGTTGCTACGTCACCGTGTTGCGCACGGTCTTGTTTGAATTCTTCAACCAGTTCCGGGCTCAGGTACTCGGCGAGGGTCGCAAAGTCACTCTGGTTCCAGGCATTCTGAACTGTGTGATAGTGATCGCGCGCGCCTTGCAAGAAGCCATTCACATCAAAATCGGCAGGTAAGTTAAAGGGGACCTGTTCCTGCTGTTGACCAAATCCACCGCTTACCGGAGCTGATTGTGGTTGCTGACGAAACTGTGGTTGCTGGTTTTGCGGTTGCCCACCATTGTTTTGGCCAAAGTTGCCACCACCAAAGTTCCCACCTTGCGGCATACCCGCCATATGGGGTTGTTGACGTTTGGCCATAAAGGATTTGATCACCTTGAACAACACAAAAGCCAGGATGGCAAACAAGATCATTTCCATAAACTGGAAGCCTTCAAAGTCATCGCCCATCATGGCCGCGATCAGACCTCCTGCAAGTAAACCACCCAGTACGCCTGCCATGATGCCTTTTTTATTGGACTTAGGTTTAGCGGTATTAGGTGCCAGAGTCTTAGTATCGACTTGTTTTTTTTGTGCTGTGGTGCTGGTTGCGTGGGTTTTACCCGCGCTTTTCTTGCTGCCGAATTTTTTCCGTGCTTCTGCACTGAAGCTGGTAGATACCAGAACGGCAATGAGTGTCATTAAAACAACAAACTGTTTCATGGTGTTCCTCTGAGTTTTAGTTCTGAACGCATTGTAGTTAATCAATGCGGTGAAGCGAAGCGATTTCAAGAGCCTACTCTTGTAACTTGGCTCCAGATTTTTTATAAGGCAATGATATATAATAGGTTTTCTTGGATTTTGATTAGCGTCGAAATATTCTTGCTAATTGTTCGAAAATATCTGTTAAAGCTGTATTTATTATCAGCTATTTGTTCTTAAAACTTGGGGAAATGATAAAACCTCAGCACCCATAACCTGCTTGGGGCTGAGGTATTAATCTGCAAGTGGCGCTTACAACCAACGCAGTGATTCTGTCACGGCGGTTTGATACTGCTCCAGAGGGGTATCGAGATTTGCCACTAAAATGGTATCTGCGCGATCTCCGGGTTTGATGCTGCCGCTAAAGCGTCCATCAGCAAAGCGTTCATTGTTGCTCTTTGTATCATCATTATCGGTTGGCACGATAAAAACAGTGACCGGTCCATGATCTGACTGGAAGATCAGGTGTAAGCTGCGTTGTCCTTTAAAATTACAAAATGTCGCGTAGGTCACTTTGCCGGGCATAGCTTCAAGCTTGCCACCAAACATTGCCAGTTTCTCGTTGACTTCCTGAAGTTGCACCTCGCGTGTTAATGCGAGCGCTTCGGCTTCGTAATAGACGTGCTGTAAGGCATGTTCGCCAGCGTGTAATGGTGCATGGACTGACGTGGCGAAGTATAAGGATACTGCCAGTAAAGCCGATGCAGCCGTAGCAAGCGGCGCCTTGAAGCGCCGGTACCAGGCTAGTTGTTTGACTTCGGCGGTTTGCTGCATCGAAGTATCTGTATCTGCCTGCTGTTTCGCCAGAATTTTTTGTGCTAAATCATCAGGCACAGAAATATCTAACGCACTATGCAGTGTCGCATCAAAATCTTGCATCTCTTTAACGAGACGCTGTTTGGCCGGATCGGTGTCTGCCTGAGCAACTACATCCTTATCATTGGGATCGGCAAACAAGCGGCGGCGAAATTCGAGTTCATCCATCAGTTTGATGCCCCTTTTGCTGTTTCGGTCACTTGTGTTAAAGCCTCTTTCAATTGGTTTCTGGCACGATATAACCTGGTCATCACAGTATTCTTGTTGAGTTCCAGGATCTGTGCGATTTCTTCGCCGGAGCAGCCCATCACAACTTGTAATAGCAGTGGTTCACGGTACTCAGATGACAATAAGCTGATCTGTTTTTGGATCATCATTTGCTCAGTCTGTGAGTCGGGTGAAGCGCTGCTGGTATCAATCAGCGTGTCCTGCTCGACATCGGCATAATCAAATTGTTTTCGTTCAAAGCGGCGCGCATTCTCACGCCGCAATATGGTTAATAACCAGGACTTGGCGGCGCTATCGTCCTGCAAAGCGTCAAGTGAACGCCAGGCGCGCAAAAAGGTTTCCTGAACCAAATCCTCAGCAATGGTCGGGTCCTGGCACAACCAATAAGCAAAGCGATAAAGCTCTTTGTTGTAGACCTGGACCAGACTTTCGTAACGTTTTTGTTTTGTGGTCATGCTAATAAGACCTTGTCTCTAGCAAAGTTATTTCATCAAACCGAAGAAAAATTAATACAACGGCTCAAGATGCTGTTTTTTAGAGTTTTTAATCTGCTTATGTTGTGCCGCTAAAAGGCGATACAGCAACACCAGATCAACATTCTCCTGCTTGGCACTATAGAGCGCGCCTTGCAACTTTGCAATTTCGTTTTGCAACTCCTGGCTAAGTTGGTGACGCCAGGTATGAAGTTGCACATGGCCTTGAGCATGGGCAAGGGCTTTTAGCCCCTGATAGCAGGCGGCTAAATCAGCGGCTTTAACGGCATGCTTGATCTGCTGCATTGCTTGTGTTTCGTCCGGTGTTACTGGTGTCTGTTCGGGTGCCTTCCCCTTGACTGGTTTTGACTGACGAGTCAGAAACCAAATCACTAAGGTGACGAGCCACAATAGATAGCCCGACGCAAGCAGTGCCCAGTCAAGCCAGGTTTTTTCTGCATTCTGGACGACAACTTGTGGCTTGGAGTCGGTATCTGTTTGCCTGGGGACTTCGATAAAGGGGGCTGGTGCAACGGATACCTGGTTTGGATCGGCTTTCACCTCAAGAGTGCGTGATGGCAAAGTTGCATATTGCACTTTGTTAATGACGGTATTGAACCACGGCACTTTGATCTCCGGCAGAGTGTACGTCCCCGGCGTTTGAGGGAGCAGGGCGTAGGAGGCGATCAATTGAGAGATCACCCGACCATCACGGGTCATCTGTTTGCGATCAGTCTCATCTGGATAAGTCCTGAAACCATCTACATCGGGTACCTCTATGTCAGGCAGTTGTTCTTTAGTTACACCGAGTGCTGTGAGTGTCAGAGTACGTGTGATTGGTGTGCCAACCACAACGGCTTGGTCGCTTGGCTGCCATTCTTCACTGAGGTTGACCAGCTCGCTGGGTAGCCAGGTGCCCGAGTAGGTGTCGGGGATTGGCTTGACCTCTACCTCAATGTTGTCGCCCATCGCCGATACAGCCAGACGACGGTAGCCCTCGCGTATTTGGCCATTAAAGATGGGCGGTTCAAGTGTAAAGGTACCGCTTTTTTGTGGTTGGACCAGGTATTCTCGAGTCACTACCATATAACGACGACCATTAACGATTTCATAGTCTTCACTTTGTTTGCCCAGCTGTGCAATTTGTGCGTCTTGCATTTGTGGCGCACTGAGCTGACCATCAAGCAGATCCTGACCTATATAGAGTTTCACTGTGTACAGCGCAGCTTGCTGCACATGTAATGTGTCTGGCTTGAGGGTCGTTTTAATAAAGAGGTTTTGCTGCGCTTCGCCATCTTGTTCGCGGGCAAGCACTTTGAGTTTGATTGGACGGGACTGTTGGCCCGCCACCTCAAAGCTGGGAATGGTAAATTCGCCAGCTTTACGTGACAACAGCTGCATTTGCCAACTGGTCGTGCTGCTCATGCTGCCATTGATGATGCTGGTTCTGGAGCTGGTGCTGATTGGGCTGGTGACAAACTGGCCACTCAGCGCGCTAGTGTCAGGGATTTGGCCCGAGACCTTGCCGTTGGCTTCTATGGTCAATGTAAAATATTCACCGACCAACACCGGGTTTTTATCTACACTGGCGCTGAGTTGGTCTACGGCCCAGACAGGCATCATTGTAATAAGTAAGATCACGGATCCCAGTAATCGCGTTACCATGATTTTTCGACTCCTCGCGGGTGACGCTGGCGCACCCGTTGTTGTGATTCTAATAACATTTTGTTGCGTAGCAAGATGGCCGGATCGTCCGGCACTTTACGAAGTAACTGGTCTAGTTGCTGTGCTTTTTCTTTCTCTTCTGGCGTCAGCGGGCGACTTTGCATCAGTTGCTGTGTATGCTCAGATTGTTCCTCACCGTCAACAGGCTGTTGTTGAGCTTGTTGTGCAGATTGAGCGGACTGCTCAGTCTGTTCTTGTTGCTCATTCTGTGCGGCAGATTGCGCCAGTTCAGGCGCATTCTCATTGTCTGATTGTCCAGCGCTATCTGAGTCTGAACTTTGCTGCTCTTGCGCGTCACTGTCAGATTGCTCGCCATTTTGCTGCTCGCCTTGCTGGTTACTCTCTTGCTGTTCACTACCTTGTTGCTGCTGCCCGCTTTGTTGATCATCACCTTGCTGCTGGCCATCTTGCTGTTGCTCGCCATTTTGTTGCTGATCTTGTTGATCGCCAGATTGATTCTGATTGTCAGACTGATCGCCATTTTGCTGTTGTGACTCTTGTTGCTGGGCTTTTAGATCTTCAACAAGCTGCTTATTGTCCTGTGCTTGTGTGAAGTCAGGGTCCAGTTGCAAAGCCTGTTCATAGGCCGCAATGGCCTCGTCCAGTTGCCCTGATTTAGCCAGCGCATTGCCATAGTTATACTGGCCAATGGCTGAAGTCGCATGTTTAAGTTGTTCCGCTGCCTGCGCGTACTCACCGGCTTTGTACAGAGCCGTCCCTTTTAAAACGGGATCCTCAGCACGCTGGGCTTGTTCGAAGTCACCTTGTTGATATGATTCCAGTGCCTGCTGGTCCTGGTTTTTAAACCAATTGCTCCAGTCTGCACTATATCCGACTTGCGGCTGTATCAGTGCCACGACTAAAATTGCCAGCGTAAGTGGCTGAGAGCGCATTAACCACAGCGCCAGCGGCACTATGATAAATAGCAGGTATTTACCTGCATCCAGGTGCCACAGGGCCTCGCCCGGTTGCTCATTGCTATCCAAGTCTGTAACTTTATGAGGTGCAAATGTTTTGATGTCACTGTCGCTGTGCGTGTAAGTGGCATAGCGGCCTCCCTGACGCGAGGCGAGGGCTGACAGGCGCTCAGGGTAGAGTTTAGGGACTACAATTTGTCCATAGCGGTCTTTCAAAAAGCCCCCCTCGGGCAGGCCAATTGGTGCACCTTCCAATGTGCCAATACCATACACGTGCAGGGTATAATTTGTGCCATTAAATAAATCTGAGATATCCGCCAGTTCGTCTTGCTCTACTTCATCGCTGATCAGGATAATTTCACCTTCTGCGTAACCGGCCTGGTCGAGTAAGATCTTGGCCTGATCCAGGCCTGCCAGCACGTTAGCGCCTTTGCTGGGCATAATTTCAGGGCTCAGGCTGGGCACCAGGTTTTCTAGTGTTTTAATATCATCCGTTAATGGCGACACCACAAAGGCATCTCCTGCATAGGCAACCAGTGCAGTATCACCTTCGGTAAATTGACCAATCATATCCAGGGTTTTGAAACGGGCCTGGGTCAGTCGGTTAGGCTGAATATCTGTGGCATACATTGAGTAGGACATATCCATGACCAGTACCCGGGCTTGTTTGCTTTTAAAAACCGGTACCGTGTGTTTTTCAAAGCTGGGTCCTGCTGCGGCCAAAATACTGAGTAACAACAACAGGCTGACCAGCCAGGGTGTACTACTACTTTGTTTTCGGGGGCCATCTTCCAATACGAACTGTGCAAGGTGCGGGGCGATCAGTTGGCCGTCGTTATTACGATGACGTTTAATCCACTGTATGCCAGTCAGCAGTAGCCAGGGAAGGAGCAACCACAACAAAGCGGGGCGAATAAAAATAAACTCGGTCATAGTGGCTTCACTCGCAATTGTCTGATGGCTTTACTGAGTAACGTCAGGCTCCATAACGCCAGCGCCATTAGTAAGGGGATATAAAAGAGCGACAGTCTGGGTCTGAAGGTTTGGTTTTCATCGGCTATCGGCTCAAGTTTATCGAGCTCTGCATAAATCTGCTGTAGTCCTTTCACATCTTTGGCCCGGAAATAGGCGCCACCGGTTTCAGAGGCGATGTGCTTGAGGGTATTCTCATCTATGCTGCTGCCAGTCATTCCGCCCATGCCAAACAAGCTAAACCCACCCTGGCCATCCGAACCGACACCAACGGTATAGATTTTAATGCCTTCTTCGCGGGCGAGGATCAGCGCTTCTTCCGGTTTCAGATTACCGGCAGTATTTTGGCCATCGGTGAGCAGGATTAAAATACGGCTGCTTTGCTCTTTTTGGTTGAAGCGCTTAACCGATAACCCAATGGCGTCACCTATGGCGGTTGCGCGCCCAACCAGACCTATCTGTGCTTCGAGTAACATCTGGCTGACGGTTTGTAAATCCCGGGTCAGCGGGGTTTGTAAAAAGGCGGTATCGCCAAATAAGATCAGGCCCAGTCGATCTCCCTGACGTTCAACGATGAAATCAGACAAAACCGCTTTGACCACCGACAGGCGGTCGACATATTTGCCCTGGTACGCCATATCTTGTTCTGTCATTGAGCCAGACAAGTCAACGGCCAGCATAATATCGCGTCCTTCGTTGGGTAAGGTAATGGGGTCATCAAGCCAGCTGGGGCCACTCAGTGCCACAATCAGGCATAACCAGATCAATGCTTCTAACACATTAATGCTGCGTTTCGGGCGAGCCATATTTTGCCCGGAGCTACTTTGTTGCTGATAGCCGGGCATCCGTAAGCGGATCTGAGTTTGTGCAGTGGTTGGCTTAAAGCGTGCAATCAGCCAGGGCAGGGGAAGCAAGAGCAGCGCCAGTGGCCAGTCAAGTTCAAACATTGACGGCCTCCTTGGTTTTGAAGGTTCTAATTGCCGCCATCAGCTTAGTGCACGCCAGCGTCGGGTTACTACTATATAATGAATTGAGGTCCTGCTGGCTGAACTGCTGACTTGTGAGTTTGTTTAGCAACGTCAGCCACTGTGCTGTAGGCTGAGCTGCGTGCTCATTGCCATAATAGTGTCGGGCCAGACGTTTGAGTATGCCGTGTAATGCCAGTGCATCCTGAGTATGTTGTTCACTCAGCTGAATGGCTTCGCGTTTGGCTGCATTATGCTGCCATTTTTTGACAGCCAGCCAGATACTGACGCTCACTATCAAAATGGATGCAATGATCACCGCCCAGCTGGCAGGGGTAAGCGGCCACCAGTCAACCTGCTCGGGTGGGATCACATCATGAAGCGCGTCTAAGGGGTTCTGCATCATCATTTACCTGGAGATCTGGGTTTCAATTGGCGCTGAGGCACAAAACGTTTGCATGGTCATTCCGGCACGCTGCAAGCGTGCCAGTCTGTTCTGAAAAGCTTGCTCAGCCTGCTCGGCAAACTGGGTTCTGAATTGCTTATCCGCTAAGGGTAAAGTCCAGCTGCCAGACGCGGAGCTGACTTCTATTGCATCCTTATAAGCCGGTAAGGTGTGCTCAAACGGGTCGCTGATCTGGCAGCCAATCAGTTCACAATGCCGGCTAAGGTGCTCAAGCTGCTTAAAACTGGCTTCATTGAGCTGACTAAAATCTGAGATCAAGTAGATAAGACTGCCGGGCTTAGCCAGGTGTGACAAACGTTTCAGGTTATTGTCAAAGCTTGAGGCTTGATTATCGCCGCGCTGAGCGAGGCTTTGTGCATGGATGTCACACAGTTGGTGACAAAATGCCAGCACCCCTTTGTCACGTGCGGTGGGTTTAAGTTCATGGTGACCGTGTTCGCTGAACACGACGCCACCGAGTCGATCACCACGGGCGCACGCAGACCAGGCAACCAGGGCACTCAGGTGGGCAGCCTGCACAGACTTAAGCAACAAGCGACTGCCGAACAGCAACGGGCTGGACAGATCGCAAAAAATAAACACCGGACGCTCCTTTTCTTCCTGATAGAGTTTGGTATGCGCTTCTCCGGTGCGCGCAGTCACACGCCAGTCTATGGCACGGATATCATCCCCGTACTGGTACTGACGTACTTCTGCAAACTCCATCCCCCGACCTTTATGCGGGGCCAGATACTGTCCGGCCTGATCGCTGCGAATAGCACGTTTAGGCTTGAGGTCCAGCAGGCGAGCTTTACTTTTATAGTACAACAGCTCTTTGAGTGTCAGTTCAACACCATTGCTGTGGCTTTGTGTCAGCCAACTAGTGTGATCAACGGATTGCATAGCATGCTTCATAATCGCAACCACTTACGGAACGGGTACCAGTTCCAGAATACGGCTGATCACCTGATCTTTGCTGATCCCATCTGCCTGTGCTTCATAGCTCAGAATGATACGGTGGCGTAGAACGTTATGCAGCACGGCCTGAATATCATCCGGTGTGACAAAGTCTTGCCCTTGTAACCAGGCATGGGCGCGAGCACATTTATCCAAAGCAATGGTCGCTCGCGGGCTGGCACCATATTCAATCCAGGCGCCCAGCTGCGTGTCCAGTTTGGCCGCTTCACGCGTGGCGATGATTAATTGTACCAGATATTGTTCAAGCGGCTCAGCCAGATGCAGTGAAAGTACTTTTTTACGTGCTTCAAACAAGGTTTGTTGTGAAATAGGGGTGAACTGCACACTTTGTTCTGATAGCGCTTCGCCACGGGTTAAGCGCAGTATCTCAAGCTCAGTGCTGGCTTGCGGGTAATCAATATTGAGATGTAACAGGAAACGGTCAAGCTGCGCTTCTGGTAGCGGGTAGGTCCCTTCCTGTTCCAGCGGGTTTTGTGTTGCCATCACCATGAAAAGCTCGGGCAGTGGATAGGTTGTTTTGCCAACCGTGATCTGTCTCTCCGCCATTGCTTCGAGCAGTGCAGACTGCACTTTGGCCGGTGCCCGGTTAATTTCGTCCGCGAGGATCAGGTGGTGAAACAGAGGGCCTTTTTCAAACACAAACTCGCTGGTTTGCTGGCGATAGATGTCGGTACCGGTAATATCGGCAGGCAACAAGTCCGGGGTGAACTGAACGCGCTGAAAGCTTCCTTCAATGCCCTTTGCCAGCGCATTTACGGCACGGGTTTTAGCCAGCCCCGGCGGGCCTTCAACCAATAAGTGGCCATCAGCCAGTAGGGCGATCAATAGCGCTTCTGTCAGTGCGCTCTGACCTAAGATTTGCGAGTCGAGGTAGTTTTTCAGTTCACTAAATGCGTTTACTGCCATGGTGCTTTGTCCTTGTTGTGACAAATTTTTTGCTTATTTATAAGGATTGAGGCGCAAAACTCAAGGTTTTGCGGGCGTTTTTTTGTAACTTGATTAGACACTGAATTGGGTAAAAGTTCATAAATCTTCATTTATTTTTCAGTGACTTTTTGAATTGAACAAAAATCAGACTAGATTTAAAAGCGGCAATTGGATAGGCCCTGTGAGTCGTGCTTGAATTACAAGATTTTCTAATTAGCTATTGGCATTAAGGATTCGGTTGTTTAGAATCAAGCGACAATAACAGGTCAGACCTGTCAGCGGGAGAGCAAAATTCATGTCTGAACAAAACATTCTAAAAACAACAACAGGGGACCGCATTGCCATTGTTTCTGGTTTGCGTACGCCCTTTGCTAAACAGGCCACGGCCTATCACCATGTACCAGCACTGGACCTGGGTAAGGTCGTCGTCAATGAAATGCTGGAACGTCTGAATATCGATAAAACAGAGATAGATCAGTTGGTCTTTGGTCAGGTTGTGCAAATGCCTGAAGCACCTAACATCGCGCGTGAAATCGTGCTGGGTACAGGCATGCCTGTGTCAGTCGATGCTTATTCTGTTTCGCGTGCTTGTGCCACCAGCTTCCAGGCTGTGGCGAATGTTGCGGAATCGATTATTGCAGGTCATACGGCTGTGGGCATTGCCGGCGGTGCAGATTCATCGTCGGTATTACCGATTGGTGTGAGCAAAAAGCTGGCAGGCAGCCTGGTTGATCTCAACAAGGCGCGTACTTTGTCACAGCGTCTGAAAATTTTCTCCAAGCTGAGACTGAAAGACCTGATGCCGGTACCTCCTGCGGTTGCAGAGTACTCAACGGGCTTGTCTATGGGTCAGACTGCAGAACAAATGGCCAAAACCCATGCAATCAGCCGTGCTGATCAGGATGCACTGGCGCACCGTTCACACACCCTGGCTGCCAAGGCCTGGGATGATGGCTTGTTAAAAGATGAAGTCATGGCAGCGCACGTTGAGCCGTACAAAGGCTTTATTGATAAAGACAACAACATTCGTGCGAACTCGTCACTGGAAGGCTATGCGAAATTGCGCCCGGTTTTTGACCGTAAGCACGGCTCTGTGACAGCGGCAAATGCGACACCACTGACTGATGGTGCGGCTGCGGTACTGATGATGAGCGAAAGTAAAGCCAAAGCACTGGGTTACGAAATTCTGGGCTATGTACGCAACTATGCATTCACCGCTATCGGTGTGCACGAAGACATGTTGATGGGTCCGGCTCACTCCACGCCACTGGCACTGGAGCGCGCTGGTCTGACTCTGCAAGACCTGGATTTAATTGAAATGCACGAAGCGTTTGCGGCGCAAACTCTGGCTAATATGAAGATGTTTGCCTCTGATAAATTTGCTCAGGAGAAGCTGGGTCGCAGTAAAGCACTGGGTGAAATCGATATGGATAAATTCAACGTAAACGGTGGCTCTTTGGCCTATGGACACCCGTTTGCAGCAACAGGCGCGCGTCTGATCACACAAACCCTGAATGAGCTGAAACGCCGTGGCGGCGGGCTTGCGCTGACTACCGCTTGTGCGGCTGGTGGTCTGGGTGCAGCCTTTGTATTGGAGAGTGCGTAATGTCAGTATTTAGTTATGAATTAAACAGCCACCGCGTGGCCATCGTGACCATCGATGTGCCGGGCGAGAAGATGAACACGCTGCGCGATAGCTTTGCCGATGAGCTTTTGACTATTCTGGAGCAGGGCCGCAATGATGATGTGACTGGCATGGTGTTTGTCAGCGGTAAAGACGATAACTTCATCGCTGGTGCCGACATCAAGATGTTGGATCAGGCAAAAACACGCGAAGATGCGCTGCGCTTATCTGAAATGTGTCAGCAAGCGTTTTTCAAAATGCAGAAACTACCATTCCCAACTGTCGCTGCCATTCATGGTGCGGCTCTCGGTGGTGGCCTTGAATTTGCACTGGCATGTGATTATCGCGTATGTAGCGACGATGACAAAACCAAGCTGGGCCTGCCAGAAGTACAGCTGGGTCTGTTACCGGGCGGTGGGGGTACACAGCGTTTACCGAAACTGGTTGGTATTCAAAAAGCATTGGAGTGGATGCTCACAGGTAAGCAAGTACGTGCCAAGCAGGCTAAAAAGGCCGGCCTGGTGGATGACAGTGTACCACACAGCATCTTGCTGGATGTGGCCATTAAACTGGCCCGGGGTAGCAAGCCAAAAGCACGCAAGCCTAAGCTGGATAAACTGAGTCAGCTGCTGGAATCAAACCCGTTTGGTCGCAACATCATCTTCAAAAAAGCGCAAGAAAATGTTGAGAAGAAAACAGGCGGCCACTATCCGGCGCCGCTGGCTATCATCAAGGCGGTCCGTGCATCGGTTGAGTTGGGCGAACTGAAAGCCTATAAAACAGAAGCCGAAGGCTTTGCCGATTTGGTCATGACAGAGGTATCTCAGTCATTACGTGGCATTTTCTTTGCCACCACTGAAATGAAAAAAGAATGGCAAAGTGACGACGCGCCTAAAATCAATCGTGCGGCAGTGCTTGGTGGTGGTCTGATGGGCGGCGGTATTGCCCATGTCAGCGCAGTGAAAGCTGGCGTGCCGGTACGAATTAAAGATGTGGCACATCAGGGGATTAGCAATGCCCTGAGTTACAGTTATAAGATCCTGTCGAAAAAGCAGAAAAAACGTATCTTGTCCAAGGCCGAGTTACAGCTGGCGATGAACCGCATCACAGGCACAACCGATTACACTGGTATGCGTCATACCGATATCGTCATTGAAGCGGTATTTGAAGATCTGGCACTGAAGCAAAGCATGGTGGCAGACATCGAGCGCGAATGTACAGAGCAAACTATTTTTGCCAGCAACACTTCGTCATTGCCGATTGCGCAGATCGCTGAAAACGCGGCGCGCCCAGAAAATGTCATTGGTTTGCATTATTTCTCACCGGTAGAAAAGATGCCACTGGTTGAGATCATCCCGCACGAGGGGACCTCAGAAGAGACCATCGCACGCACGGTTAACTTTGCTCGCAAGCAAGGTAAGACGCCCATTGTAGTAAAAGACAAAGCGGGTTTTTACGTTAACCGTATCCTGGCACCATACGTGAATGAAGCGGCGAACTTACTGCTGGCGGGAGAGCCGATTGAGAAAATTGATCAGGCCCTGGTTGAGTTTGGTTTCCCCGTTGGGCCTTTGGCACTGTTGGATGAAGTGGGCGTAGACATTGGTTCAAAAATTGCGCCAATCCTTGAAAAAGAGCTGGGTGATCGTTTCAAAGCGCCAGATGCATTCGCGCGCATGATTGACAGCAAACGTCTGGGCCGTAAAACCGGAAAAGGTTTTTACAAATACGAAAGCAAAGGCAAAAAAGTGGATGAGTCTGTCTATGACTTGCTGGGTATTACACCGGCTCCGCGTCTCAACAAGCAAGAAATTGCCAGCCGCTGCGTTGCACAGATGCTAAATGAGGCCGCTCGTTGTCTGGACGAGGGCATTATTGCCAGCGCCCGAGATGGTGACATTGGTGCCATTTTTGGTATTGGCTTCCCCCCATTTTTGGGCGGACCATTCAGCTATATGGACAAACGCGGCCTGAACAAGGTGTGTTCTGAGCTATCTACCTACGCGACCGACAATGCAGTGTTTACCCCCGCAGAGCCGCTTTTGGCAAAGGCTGAAGCAGGCGAAGCCTACTATAGTTAACTCCTTGTCTGAGCATGTAAAAAAGCCGCATTTATGCGGCTTTTTTATTTTCGGCTAAAATAAGGAGATAATTGTCGTCACCTTGTTTGCTCATCTTGCAATGGTAATTGCAGGTGATGGTGCGCGTCAGTGGCCCGGGGATAAGGCATGCACAGCAGGTACTTTTTCACTTTTATTGCCACACTTGTTAGCGCGACGGTGTTGGCGAATGTGGTCATGTTGTACATCAGTGATGATGCCAGCGATGTGATCACACGATTTGAACAGCACTGGCAGCAACAGGCCGACATTATTTTGCGAGAAGCACAGCTGCTCGATGAACTGGAACGTCAACTGAGTGACATGGACCCTGAGCACCAGGTCAGAGATTACTTGCCAGAGCAGCGCGCGTACAATACCAATACGGATGCTAATGTCGCTTTACACATAGTGACGATGATTGCTGAGCTGGACCTGAGTGATGCCGAGCGAAAGGCGCTTGATGAAGTACAACGCATTCTGAGCGCGCCTCGACAATCAACCCCAGACAAATCCTTAGACATTGCACCATTGCAGTTACTTGAAAACTCTTTTTCACAGCGACATCGCCGGTTGGACGCCGCCCTTCAGTCGTTGCGATTAGGTATGGAGGCGAGAATTGAGGAAACCAAGCGCCAGCACCAGGCGGCCCTGACCAGTGTTATCAATAAGGGCTCTGTTGAAGCCTGGCTGCTGTTGTCTTTGGTTGTCATACTTGCCTGTGCAGGTGCGGTGGTGTTACGTGGCCAGCTCAGGACCATTGAGGAGCGGGCGTGTTTGTTTGATGCTATCCCGGACGCGCTGCTTTATTGTGAGTACAGTGGCAAGATCACCCGGGTTAATCATTCGTGCACCGAATTGTTTGGCTACTCCGTTCAGGAGCTGCTATGTATGTCGGTAGAAGACCTGATCCCTGCGCGATTTAGTGATTTGCACAGCAAAGAGCGGCGCAATTTTACGGGCCGCGCACAAATGCGTCGTAAAGGGCAAAATGGCTTAAATATTATCGGTGTACATAAATCTGGTGATGAGATACCTCTGGACATCGCGATTGCCCGCACGGCGCTGGGAAAAGAAACCTACTTTGTTGCGGTGATCCGCGATCTTCGTCATGAGTTGCAACTGCAAAAAAAAGCAGAAGTCGATTTTTTAACCCAGGTCTACAATCGGGGTCAGATAGAGCAAATTCTGAATGACGAGCTGAGCCGGGCAAGTCGTTATCAGCGCCCTTTGTCAGTCATGATAGTCGACATAGATAAATTTAAGGTACTGAACGATACGCTGGGCCATCAGGCTGGCGATCGTGCACTGGCCGAGTTAAGTCGTTTTTTGGTTCATTCAGTACGCCCCAGTGACGGGCTGGGTCGTTGGGGGGGAGATGAATTTGTGCTGGTTTGCCCGGAAATTGATGCAGAAGAAGCCTTACAGATGGCACTGCGTTTGGTGCGGGCCTATTGCGAACAAAACCAGAATCAACTGAGTTTAAGTATCGGCGTGACCAGTCGCACACAAGTGGGCGAAAATTCAGATTTGGCACAATTGATTGAGGAGGCCGATCGGGCTTTGTATCAGGCCAAGGCACAGGGCCGTAGCAGAGCGGTGTTATTTGAAGCCGATCGGCACTGACTTTTTACTTTAGCCCCAAAAATCCGTACAATCTGCGGCCATTGACCAACCTGAGGGCCACCTGCGAGTTGTATGCACCACATTGACGATCTGATCTCGATATTTAATGCCTTATTCTATCCAAAGTACAATACCAAGCTGGTGGCAGGCACAGATGAGCCAATCTACCTGCCAGCAGATGCGCAGTGTGATTATCACCGTATTGTATTTGCGCATGGTTTCTATGCCAGTGCCTTGCATGAAATTGCCCACTGGCTGGTTGCGGGTACAGCGCGCAGGGAGCAGGAAGATTATGGTTACTGGTACTGTCCTGATGGGCGCAGTAAAGATCAGCAACTGGCATTTGAACAGGTAGAAGTGAAACCTCAGGCTATCGAATGGGCCCTGAGCACTGCTGCGGGGTTTGCATTTAACGTCTCTGTTGACAACTTAAATGGTGAGCCGACTTGCCGTTTCGCTTTTCAAAAGCGTGTTCATTCACAGGTGACGGAGATGCTTACATCCGGCTTCAACGTTCGCACTCAGGCTTTACTCAAAGCGTTATCTCAGTTTTACTCGACCCCCTGGCCACTCAGTACTGGCCAGTTTGAATGGCATTGTCCACAGGAGTTTGCAGATGCAGTTTAAACTAGGATTGATAATCAACCCGGTTGCCGGGTTGGGCGGCGCAGTGGCGCTGAAGGGCAGTGATGGTAGCGACACCGCTGAACTTGCCCGCTCCATGGGTGCTGAGCCAAAAGCACATAGCCGTACGGCGCAGGCGCTGGCATTGTTACATCCTTATCGGGATGTGCTGGAGGTCTATACCGTTAGTGGTGAAATGGGAGAAGAGCTTGCTAAAGCGCATGGTTTTACCACCCGGGTCATTATGACCTGTGGTACGCCCACGACCCCTGAGGACACTGAACAGGCCGCCAGGTTACTTGCCGAAGCGAAAGTAGATTTGTTGCTGTTTGCGGGGGGAGATGGAACCGCACGCAATATTTGCTCTGCGATTGGGAGCGAGGCCCCTGTGCTGGGAGTGCCTGCCGGCTGCAAGATCCACAGCGGCGTATATGCTATCACGCCGAAAGCGGCGGGCCGGGTGGTTGAAATGCTCATCAAAGGTGAATTGGTGACCATAGACGATGCCGATGTGATGGACATAGATGAAAATGCATTCAGAGCCGGAACGGTGCGTGCTAAGCGTTATGGTGAAATGCAGGTACCCAGGGAACTGCGTTACGTACAAAGTGTAAAAAATGGCGGCAAAGAAAGCGATGAACTGGTGCTGGCCGATATTGCTGCGTACGTGATTTCAGAGATGGAAGAAGACGAGCAATATATCATGGGCTCAGGCTCAACCGTGGCCGCGATTATGGAAGAGCTCGGGCTTGATAACACGCTGCTCGGAGTAGATTTGATCCGTGACCATACTTTGCTAGGGAGCGACCTGACTGCACAACAGTTACTGGATAACGTCGGGCATGCACCTACCAAGCTGGTCATTACCTTGATTGGCGGACAAGGCCATATCTTTGGCCGGGGTAATCAGCAGTTGAGTCCGGCGCTGATCCGCCAGATCGGCAAAGACAATATCATTGTGGTTGCAACTAAAAGCAAGTTGCAGGCACTCAATGGTCGTCCTCTGATAGCAGACACGGGCGACCAGGACTTAGACAACGAACTGAGTGGCTACATCAAAGTAGTAACAGGTTATAATGACCATGTAATGTATGCCGTCGGGCATCAGGATTTAATTTAGGAGACAGAATGTCACTTCAAGCGTATATAGAAGCTGCACAGCAGTTTTTTGATGAATTAGTAGAAAGAGCAAGCGATGATGAACTGTTTGCTGGTGGCTACTTACGCGGTCATTTTGACCTGGCAGTTGGATATGCTCAGGTTGAGGAACTGACGTTATCAGTCGATGAGCTAAATGCCAAAGTTGAATCCAGCCTGGTGAAAGCATATCGCGACGGTGAGCTTAACGAGGAAGATAAGCATCACGTAGTCACCATTTGGGAGCGCCTTAAGCAGCTAGGCGCTTAATTTACCAAAAGAAAAAGGCGGTTGATACCGCCTTTTTATTGTCCTAAATGAGAAATTTTTAACGCTGTTAGCGTCCTGTTTGCTCCTTCAAATAGGCCTGGTATTAAGTGAAATTGGTATTACTACTTCAGAGCGCCCAGCGCCACACCACAAATAACACTGCAAACGCAATCAAATAGGTAAGACCTGTCCAGGTCAATATTTGCACCAACTTACTTTGCTGCGCAAACAGTTCTTTGCGGATCAGCGAGAAATTCAGCCAGGCAAAAAATGGCGTGGTTAAAAACGCCAGTGTCATGGCAAACATCAGCATATCTTTGAGATTGGCTTTAAAAAACAGCACCAGCACCATACCGAATACGGCTTGCAGGGTAATAAACAATGACAGGCTGGCTTTGTTTTTATGTGGTTTGATAAGTTTCACAGCATCGTCCAGGGTTCTGGCATAGCCATCCAGTACCGTGATGGTGGTGCCAAACATACATAGAAAGGCTATCGTGGCTATCAACCAGCGTGCCCACTCACCCAGTGTCAGTGCATACATGTCTATCAGTTGTTTAGAAAAAGCGACGCCTGCCAGTTCGATTTTTTGACTCTGGCCATACTGTAGTAACACACCCAGCGAAAAGAACACCACGGCCAGAAACAGCGTCAGAAAGTAGCCAAGGTTAAAATCAAATAAGCCCTGTGCTTTACTGAGCGATTGAGTGCGAGTTTTGGCTTTGAGCCAGAGCGAATTGATGGCTGAGATCTCAATCGGCGCTGGCATCCAGCCCATCAGGGCCACCATAAATCCCAGTAATGCAAGTGAGTAGGGTGACGGGGCCGGTTGTGGTGATGGGTGGACCTGACCCTGTGACACTGCGACCAGCAAGGCTGCCAGTGTGGTAAAGCACAAGATGGCCATGATCCACTTGCTGGCTTTGTCGAGCAGTTTATAGTGACCAAATAATAAGATCCCAAGGCAGATAAATAGCAAGGCATAGCATAAAGTGGTCAACGAGATAGACCAGGGTAACGCATATTGCAGCAGCGCAGCAGTGAGCAACAGTACCCCCGCCGTGTTCACTACCGCAGCGATGACATTGAGTACCACAAACAGATAGAACAAAGCCCGGTTTTTATTGTGATAGCCCGTGACCAGGCTGTTACCGCTATGCAGTGTGTATTCTACACCAAAACGGAAAAAGGGGTATTTGAGTAGGTTAACCGCAACCACTAACCATAATAGTTGCCAGCCGAATAAGGCGCCTGCCTGGGTGGCGGCGACCAGATGAGAGCCTCCGACAGCAGCGGTGGCCATGAGGATCCCGGGGCCCAGGTTCCTGAGTTTAGCAAACATTGATTCCAACACGACGTTCCATGATTTTTGCCACTCATGTTAACGATTTGAAAGCATTTGCCAAGTGGAAAATGACTGGGCTAATGAGGTTGGGAGATCAAAAGCCCTGTCAGGACGTGTAACTGAGTTAACTGGTGAAGTATT
Organism: Pseudoalteromonas ardens; assembly: GCF_030125445.1. Taxonomy (NCBI): domain Bacteria; kingdom Pseudomonadati; phylum Pseudomonadota; class Gammaproteobacteria; order Alteromonadales; family Pseudoalteromonadaceae; genus Pseudoalteromonas; species Pseudoalteromonas ardens. The sequence continues at coordinate 815,455 of NZ_JASJUV010000002.1, read as the reverse complement.
CTTCGGTATCGTCTTTGAGGTCCTGGTAGTCGTCTTCATCCAGGTTAAGTGCATCCAATACGCTTTGTTTCATCAGTGGCCAGTCTGGTGCCGCGACAAAGCGTTTGTTGGTGTGAACCAGATTTTCCGCCATTTTCAATGTTGAGAAGGTCAGCATTTCTTCATCACTACGTTTTTCCTGAAGATAGGTAATGTCGTGATGGCGCAGAATAAGCTGACAAATGGGCTTGGGCAAATTCCAACTGTTTGCCAGATAATAACCAATCACAGCATGGTTGGTCTGGTAGCGGGCTTCTTCGAATTCAACCAGCAAGGTATCGTAATTACGGTTTGCGGCGCCCAATACCTCGACATAATCAGGGTAATTGAACGCCATGGCGGGAATACCTGCATCATGGAACAGGCCAAGCATGTACAGGTTTTCGACCGGTACTTTGCTTTTTATCTTATTGCCAATCAGTGTCGCCACATCGGCAATTTCCTGAGCACTGTCCCAAAAACGTTCCAGTTTGATGCAGCACTTGGATTGATCAAAGGCTTGCTTGAGCAAATAGCCTGTCACCAGCATAGTAATGCTGTTAAGTCCCAAAAACATCACGGCCTGGCGAATGTCCGTAATGGTACGTGAAAAGCCATAGCTGGAGGAGTTAATTACTTTTAATACTGCGGCGGAGGTCGCTACATCTGTTGCTATCAGCGCGGCAATTTCGCCTAGCTCAGGTTCTGGTTGTTGCAATACCTGATGCAAACTTTGCAACAGCTCAGGCTTTGCTGGCAGGCAAAACCCATGATTCATATCCTTAAGCACGGCGTTGTCTATTTCGATCATAGCGGTCTCGTTGAGAAAAATACTGAAAACACGATCAGCCAGCCCGGAGTCTGGCTGGTTTTCCAAGTATAGTAGCTGAGTTGAATTACGCATTCTTTGCGATAACGCAAAATAACGCATAAATAATACCCACGTAATTGATTAAGGAACAAATGAATTGGCATTGTTACGGTTGTTAAGTTAAAGTTGGCTAATTTTCTTTTTAGGGATTAACTATGGAACAAGCGAAAAACGCGAATAACGACACCAGTTTCGTTATGCGATTCCTCAACAACATTGAAAGGGTGGGCAATAAGCTGCCTGATCCTGCCATGATCTTCCTCGGTGCCATGCTGCTGATTTGGCTATTGTCCTGGATGCTGTCAGGCGTCAGTTTTGATGCCATCGATCCGCGCACCGGAGAGGCGATTGTTGTTCATAACCTGCTAAGCGGCGATTCTCTGGCCGGCTTTTTGGCCTCAATGGTTAAAACCTTCACCGGCTTTGCACCGTTGGGTGTAGTATTGGTTGCTATGCTGGGTGTCGGTGTGGCGGAGCACTCAGGCTACATTAATGCTGGTCTTAAGCTGATGTTGAAACGCACGCCTCAGGCCCTGCTAACTCCCTCTATCATTTTGATCGCGATTGTAAGCCACACAGCGACCGATGCCGGTTATGTGTTGGTAATTCCATTGGCGGGTGTGATTTTCTATGCCATGGGCCGTCACCCGCTGGCAGGTATTGCAGCGGCATTTGCCGGGGTAAGTGGTGGCTTTAGTGCGAACTTTATCCCTTCTGGTATTGATCCTTTATTGCAGAGCTTCACTCAAAGCGCGGCCCAAATCATTGATCCTGACATCTCAGTCAACCCGCTGAACAACTGGTTCTTCACGTCGGCGTCGAGCATCTTTATTATCCTGCTTGGCTGGTACATTACTGATAAAATTATTGAACCGCGTCTGGCATCGACCAAAGTCGATGGTGATACTGACGATCTGCCTGAATTTAACGAAGTAACCGGTAAAGAGCGTTCGGCATTTTACGCGGCGTCTGCTGTCATGCTGGCTGGTATTGGCTTGCTTATCTACGCTGCCAGTGGCGAAGACTCGGCACTACGTAGTGAAAGTGGTGCATTGACCGATTTTAGTGCACCGTTGATGCAGTCCATTGTACCGCTGATTTTCTTACTGTTCTGGATCCCGGGTGCCGTATTTGGCTTTATGGTTGGCACCTTTAAGTCATCAAAAGACATGATAGATGCAATGAGTAAGTCGATGAACTCAATGTCTTATTACATCGTCATGGCATTCTTCTGTGCACTGTTTATCGCGGCATTTAGCCAGTCTAATCTGGGGGCATTATTGGCCATCGAAGGCGCTGAAGTCTTAAAGGCAATGGCACTGCCAAGCTCAGTGACTGTGATTGGGATTATCTTCCTGACTGCTTTTGTGAATCTGTTTGTTGGTTCAAGTTCTGCAAAATGGGCACTGTTGGGCCCAATCTTTGTGCCTATGCTGATGCAACTGGGTATTTCACCTGATCTGTCTCAGGCGGCATATCGTGTTGGTGACTCCAGCTCAAACATCATTACACCATTGATGCCTTACTTCCCGCTGGTGGTGGTTTACTGTCAGAAGTATGTGAAAGACACCGGAATTGGTACATTGCTGGCACTGATGTTGCCTTACTCTATTGCCTTCCTGATTGGCTGGAGCTTATTCTTGCTGGCATACTGGGGCCTGAGCATTCCTCTGGGTCTACAGTCTAGCTATATTTATCCGGCTGGTTAATCTGCTGAACTTATGGATGAGGCTGTTATGCCTCATCCAGTTTTCCTCTCATGCAACTGTTCACGCCCGCTTGCAAAGACATCCAATCAAAATCGTATCTGCTCATAGACATCTTTTTCACTCATTCTGGCAAAGTAGTGGGTTACTGATAGCAATAAAGAAAAAAGCCGACTTCTGTCGGCTATATGGATCTGCTATTGGTTGGGCCAAAAGCACCAAGGGAAATCTTACTGCCTCCGTGCAGTAAATACTCAAGGGAGGTTGAAAATCCAAGTAACCAATAAGAGTACATACCGGTTAAAAGCAGGCGCATCATACCCCTGTTAGATGACTAAATTATGACAAACTGTGCCGGCCTTTTAGTTTTGTTTCGTTTCTGAGGTGAGTCTGCTTAAGGTAATGAAAAGTTGAACGCCCTGTGCGTCAATAGAGAAAAGTACTTGAATAGATTAGAATAGTCACAGACGAATGGCCTGCAGGGTCAATGACGAGGAAGGTGAGATGTTACGAGTTACGCTTGAGCAGTGGCGTATGTTTCGCGCTGTTGTGGAGTATGGCGGATTTAATCAGGCTGCTAAGGCTATCCATAAGAGTCAGTCGAGCATACATACGGCAGTACAGAAAATAGAAACTGCGTTATCGGTTAAGCTATTTCAGGTGGAAGGCCGCAAAACGCACCTGACGGAAGCCGGCGACATGATGTTGCGCCGCGCCAATTATTTGCTCAACGAAGCCGAGAAAGTCGAAGCGGTTGGACAGACTCTGGCAAAAGGCGTAGAGAGCCACCTGCGTATTGCCGTCGACGAAATCTTTCCTCAGTCATTGCTCTACAAAGTGCTGGAGACGACTTCTCAGGCCTATCCATTGCTTCGCATTGAACTGGTTGAGTCTATTCTGTCAGGGTCGTTTGAGGCGCTTCAGAACGCCAAGGTGGATATTGCCATCTCGCCTATGGTACTGGCAGATGGGTTCAGTGAACAGTTATGTCAGGTGGAGTTTGTGGCTGTTGCCCATCCGGAGCATAAATTACATCAGTTGGACCGTGAGTTGACACTGGAGGACCTCAAATCATTCAGGCAAATCGTAGTCAGAGATTCTGCATTGGGTAAGGGGACAGACAGCGGCTGGCTGGGGGCTGATCAACGCTGGACCGTAAGTCATTTGCGCACTATGGTAGATATGGTGACTCAGGGGCTGGGTTTTGCCTGGTTGCCCAGAAGTGCCATTATAGCGCAGCTGAGCACAGGCGCGTTACAACCGCTGCCATTAACTCACAATCGCACACGTCAGGCTCAGCTCAACCTGATTTTCAAAGATGGAGACACGCTTGGCCCGGCTGCCAGGGCGTTTCTTGGTGAGCTGAGATATCAGTGTATGGCGCTGGAAGACCAGCAAAGCGATTAAGTGGCTGAGGCCTCGTGTGAGTTCGTCAGCACCTGCTCAACAGCTACAGGGCGACTAAACCAGTAGCCCTGAAACTCTTTAACGCCCAGTTCGAGCAGTTTATTCAGCTGCTCCTGGGTTTCAACGCCCTCTGCCAGTGCCGCAATACCGAGGTTATCACACATGGTCAGGATCCCCAGTAACAGCGCCTGCTGTTTTTGATCTGAGGTGATCTGCGTGACCAAAGAGCGGTCTAGTTTGAGCCGCTTAATGGGTGAGGCCAGAACACGTGCAATATTGGAATATCCTATCCCGAAGTCATCAATACTCAGGCTGAACCCCATTTTATCCAGAGCTTCCATGATCTGGTTGTGATCATCGGCAAAACTATACTCGGTGAGCTCAAATTCAAACATGCGCGGATTCAGGCCATAGCTGTGCACTATGGCCAGTGTGTTGCGGGCAAACTGCTCGCAGGCAATGTCTCGGGAGCTGATATTGATGGCAATAGGCACATGAATATCCGGGTGGCTCTGCAAGGTGTGACATACTTTGTGCAGAATGCGTTGTGTCAGGTGGTTGACCAGGCCAAACTCCTCAGCAATGGGCACAAACTCCCCGGGAGATACCCAGCCCAGCAAGGTGCTGTGCCAGCGGGCCAGGGCTTCATAGCCAATCACAGAGTGGGTGTTATCGTGCTTGCTTTGTAAGACAATTTGCAACTCGTCATGTTCCAGTGCTTTTTCAAGCAACAGGGCCATTTCGTGACGCGCCAGCGTCTGACGCCGAGTGCCGTGGTCAAAGATGGCCAGGTCATCGCCTGCACCACGTAATTCACAGGCCTGCTGCGCATTTTTCAGCAGACGCTCCGGGATATAACCATGTTCAGGGTAGGTGGCAATGCCTACAGCATAACGAGCGTGAAACTGATGTTGACCCAGCTTAAGCCAGAAATCGAGATGCTGATGCCAGCGTTGTGCTACTTCCAGCACAGGTGCATCGGGCTCTATGATAATAGCGAGTCTTCCGGCACCAATGTAGGCAATTTGATCGAGCAAACTGGGGTCGTGCTCAGCCACCTGATTAATGTGGCCATATAAGTGTTTGTGCAGCTCACCATCAATCAGGTAATCCAGTACATGTTTGTTGAGGTTTTCAGCAATCAGCAGGGCAAATGGCCGGCCGCGATCAATATGCACCTGTAATTGCTCGGTAAGCCAGGTCTTATTCGGTAAGTTAGTCCGGGCATCAAAGTATTTAGCTTGCTGGTGGGCGACATCCAACGCCAGCAGATCCTGCTGAAGTTGATGCTGATCAGAGACATCATTAAGATACCAGGCACACAGTTGCTCGGAATGATATTCCCGCGACGCCAGCTCTATCGTACTTTCGCCGACATGAAAGGTATTCAGATCGGCTTCAATCAGGTTGTTGTTGTTGAGCAATCGGCTCAGGTCGTCCTGAGTTACACGAGCGAAATTACAGGGCAGGGGTTGAGTTTGGATCCCCAGTAATCGGCGCGCTTTTTCATTGGCTTCAACGATATTAAATTGCTGGTCTACCAGTACAATAGCGTGAAATGATTTCTGAAAGAAACGTTGATAAATTTGTTTCTGAGAAGCCAGTAGTTCGTTATTGCTTGCCATATGCAAGTTCAGTCGGCTGGCGGCCAGGCTGGTGCGCCACACGGCCAGCGGCACTGTGCAGTTAAAGAAGAAAAACAATAAAAAATGAATGTAAATGTCTCCGTCTACCAGCATGCGTTCACCTGACGGGATCATCGAAACATTAACCTGCTGTACTATCATCAGAAACGGGACGATATTTAATGCTGCGTAAAAAATCGCAGTTCGCTTACCCAGCAGCAGTAAAGCCAGAATAGGCGTGATGTAGACAAAAATAGAGCCAAGCTGAGCAAGGGGTAACAAAGGGATAAACAGTTTAATGGCCACACCTGCGGCCACAATGGCAATCATCAGCAGGTGAGCACACAACTGGTAGGCACTGCGGCTCAGCGTAAGCAACACGCCAATAGTAAGTGTAAAGCCGGATGTGAGCGCCAGCACATAGTTAAGTTCAAATGCCAGTGCAGCAGGCAAGCTGTTGATAAAGATCCCCAGGCACAATAAAAGTCCGGTCACCAAAATAATGCGCAGTGCACTGACACGCCAGTTAGGCACCTCGCTTGGCGATTGGGTTTCTTCCTCAAGTAAGAAAAAGCGGCTTAAAGAACTCAAAACGTTACAGTTATTATTATTGTTTTTCCCGATACTAAGGCCATAAGGGTCTCAATTCAATGGGTAGAGACAGTAAAAGCTGCGCTAAATCAGTTTAATTGCGGTTTTTTTCAACATACTGGAGGGGAAGTAGTCAAACAAAGAGTTGAAATTTAAGGGAGATTCAAAAAACATGCCTTAAAAGAGGGCTTTTCGTTGTGCAGGTCCTGGTGTAGCCTGAAAGCACAGAACAAGCCCTTGCTGTGATTCCCGTCTGGTCTGAAGTAGGCCTACAAAGATAAGCCTGTGTCACCTTTAGTGCTTGAGGATTAAGGTAAGTACCAAGTGTTGCTGTTCGCATAACGAGATCCTCAGTCATGCTTATACAAGGTCTCGTTCTTTAAATGGCTTTTTTGTCTTGAGCAATGAAAGTTATGGTGGTAAGTTTTTGTTTATATTGATGTATTGATGTATTGATGTATTGAAGTTTGAAGTGAGTGTCTAAGTGGCTTGCAGCAAGACAGTTGGCATAGAGTCTAGTCTCAGGGAGTTACACATTCAAACGAACGTTAATGGTGGCGAACAAGACTTGATGCGAGCGTAAAAATGTCAATGATCTTGGCCATGTTTGCTTCTCAGTCAGATGTTATATCTTATCTTTAGAATTGTAATAAAACTAGGTGAAGACCTCTTTTATTTTAAATTTTAATAATAAAAACAAACTCTTGCGGAGTGATGTGACAGTGTGGTTTGTACCAAAGTTGAAACTTTCTGGATTGCTGTTTTTCTCATACTTTTATGGCGTTAGCTTGTCAATGAGGTTATGTAAATGAAAGGAGACTTTGAATTTTTACTTGGATTAGTAGAAGAGTTTTTCGGGCAAGATGAAATTCAAAATAAGCTTAACCTACTGAATCAGTATGAATTTACTGGATGGGAAATATGGTTTCAGGTCGAGTTTGCAAGCTTTCTTTTGCAGCATGATGCAGTGGCGGAAATGATACGTGAGTACCCGTATTCAGCTGATAGACGCATGCGTGGAAGTCAAACCAGAATGCATATCGATTTTCTAATACGTAAGAAACGTAGTTTGAGGGGGTCTTATATCGCTCTTGAGGTTAAGCAAAATCAAAGTGCGTCATCTTGCGTTAAAGGAATGATGAACGACATTCATAAAGTATGGAAAGTAAAAAGGTCAGAAGACGATTTACGTAGTATGTGGTGTTTGGGGATCTATCCAACGGTCGATGACGAGAAAATTTCACAAGTAATTGATAAACAATCAGAAGCTGCAGGGATAGAATTGCCTGAACATCTAATACAAACAAAACAAGTTCCAAACACTTGTTTTTCATTCACCTTACTGTAGCACGTTTACTGGCAATGTAAGCGTGGCTTCAACGTAGGTATTTTTATTTGTTTATTTTTACAAAACCAATTACTTAACAGGACCCTGGTACAGGAGTTCAACAATATGAAATACCTCGAAGTCTCTCTAACGATTTTGGCGGTTAACCTGACATAACACTGAAAGCTCAGGAGATATTATGCGAGATGTGCAATCAACTCATATCTGAGTCTAAACTTTTGCTATTTAGTGAAACTTTCTATCCAGACGCTTTGAATGAACCTGGTCACAGATGGGCAGAGTTGATGATTAGCACATTAATAGACAAGCTTATTCAAGTAAATCACAGGGTCTAAGTAAATTCTTCGTCAGTTAAGATAGCGCTTTTATCGAACAGAGCTGCATTGCGGGTACTTAATCTGGTACTTTGTAATGGTATCCGAAGAGTAGAAAATGCAGTCTTTTGCTTTTTGATTGTTAATTTCAGCCCGCAAATTTGAGACATTTATCAGGGTGTCAGTTGCAAGGAGTTAAGTTTGGAAGATGTTGTAGGGTTAGGGAAAAGTATTGAAAAGATCCTGGATGTGATAGCCAGGGGAACAGGTATATTATACGAACCGGTAAAAATACGCCGTGCTGCTGAAGCAGAGGCATATAAAATTAAGCTTCTTGCTGAAGCCCAAGCTAATAAACACAAAACTTTCACAGCAGCAAAGGTTGAAGAAAAACTGGTTTACGAAAGAGCAAAAGATTGCCTGATTGAAAGGGCTGCTCAGCGCAAACTACATAAGGAGTTGAGTAAACAGCGCAATATTGAAAAAGTTTTTGCACTTGCGGCGATGGCTGTACCTGAGAAGGTCTCAGAAGATCCTGTTGACACTGATTGGCTCAATCAATTTATTGAAGCTGCAGAAACTGTATCGTCAGAAACAATGCAAAAAATCTGGGCTAACGTACTCGTTCAGGAAGTTGAGGGACCTGGGAGGTTTTCTTTGAAGAGTCTCGATTTTTTAAAGAGACTTACTAAGTATGAAGCCGATGCTTTTTATAAGCTTTGTCGATATGCTAGGTATGAACCTTCTACCGGTCAATATATCGTGTTAGCTGGCGTTAAAAAAACAGGCATTTTTGCGTCACTATTTTTATTTGATAATGAAGATACTATCTTTCCATACCACAGCCAATTAGACATTACAGAATTGATGAATTTACAGGGAATAGGGCTTATTTATGAAGAGCAGCTTATTAGAAATGGCTTACCTAAGGGGGAAGTTTTAGAGTTTGATGGGCTTAAGCTTACGATAAAAAAGAAAAACGTAACCCCAGTCTTTTATAGCTTAACCCCGTTGGGAAATGAAATTGCACAGCTTATAGATAGTAAGGTGGATGCTGAGTATATTTCAGCTTTTCAGAAAAAATACAAAAAACTTGCTCTAATAGAGCTAAGTAATTAATAAGTCGCACATATGATTTTCATGACTTGGTGTTTTCAGCTCAAGTGTTGAGCTTGTGCTTTTGGTGCAATGGTTTGGCATAGTCAGCGATTATGATTATAAGTGTTGAAACTTTGCCAAGCTAAGAACAAGTGAAAGCTGGAAGAGTACATATGTGCAGCGTATTAAGCTGTCTATTTAGAGGTATGGAATAGGGTTCTGAATAATCATCCCGATATGGTAGTTTAAGTAGCAAAAAATACGACAGTACCGCTGTGAGCGGCTGGAGCTAATCGTGGGTAACCCTGACGTATGTACGTTGATGGTTGACAGCAAAAAAACTTAAAGAATCCTCGGTGGTAAAGCATTGCTTCTGATAGAAGCAATGCTATGCATAGATGTATTACTCGTCACATAAAGTTACTCTGACTGTAGTCATATTTTTTAGTAAGAATATTTTTGGGGCATTTCCGGCTTGGTATAGAAGTGAATTGAAATAGGAGGGTTAAGGTGTTTTCTGATCAATATAAGTATCGTATTTTCTATTTTAATGCTCTGCGTTGATCCTCCAAAGTGCCGATGTCCATACTGATCTATCAGTCATATTTTCCCTATATAATACTTAAAGTTTTGAAAGTGGTAGGTGTTTTTAAAAACAAGTGTTCGCGTGCGCTTTGTTAATTTGATGTGCTTGCTCTATTTTGTTTATTACCCATTTCCAGTCCGGCTGTGTTATAATGTAACATTTCAGTTAGGCTAAATTATTCAAGGAAGCATAAATATGAAGGTGGTCTATCTTTTTTTAGTCCTCGTGTTTTGTACGTTCAGCAGTCGTGTGTTAGTTGCAAAGGAAGCTGCTAGTCCGCTTACCGTGCCTTTGTCGGACGGCACTTTGCTCAGAGCGACTGTATTTCTGCCTGAGACAGATGAGGCGAAGCCGGTTATTTTACAGATCACACCCTATGGCCGGGATGAAGCGACCGAACGTGGTAAGTTTTTCCGAAATCATGGCTATGTGTTTATCGCCGTTGACAGTCGAGGAACGGGTGACTCACAGGGGGAGTTTGTCCCTTTTGCAGATGATGGTAAGGATGCATATGACATAGTTGAATGGGTCGCGAAGCAGTCATTTAGTGACGGTCAGGTTGCCACACTGGGTGGCTCGTATCGTGGTTTTGTTCAGTGGTCGATGCAAAAGTTCTCACCGCCATCCCTAAAATCTATGATTGCCATTGCCTCTGTTTATCCCGGTAAGGATTTCCCTCTCAGAAACAACATTTTTGTGAATTACACTATGTCCTGGTTAAACATGGTGTCAAAAGCAGGTAAGGGCGCTTCGTACGGAGGGGGCCCTTGGAATGAACTTTATTTAAAGCAGAAAAATAACGGACTCGCATTTTCTGAATTAGATGAATTAGCTGGCAATCAAACTACTGAGTATCAAACCTGGTTGCAGCATCCAAAGTATGATGACTATTGGCAGGGCTTTGTACCAAAGGCCGATAATTACCGGGCGATCAATGTGCCTATCCTGTCTGTGACCGGGCATTATGATGGAGATCAGCATGGCACTTTGCTTTACTATCAAAACCATCAAAAATGGGGTCGTCCAGAGGTGTTTGATCAACATTATTTGATCATGGGCCCATGGGATCACGGTGGCACTCGTTACCCAAAACCGGCTCTGGGGCAGTTGCAATTGGGAGATCGCAGCGTGCTGGATATGAAGCAAGTGTACTTGGATTGGTTTAACTGGACCCTTAAAGGCAAAGATAAACCACGCTATCTCAAAGGAAAGATCAGTAAATATATCCAGAAAGCGGGTACTTGGCATGCCAGCAAGCAGTTGGCACAGGGCCGCTGGCATACACTGTACTTAACACGTACTAAGCGGCCAGAGTTATCTGCATCCCCTTCTGTTGTGGTTGATGCCGACCGTCGTCACTCTCACTATGTTTATGATCCTATGCGTAAGGTCAGTGCGCCATCAGTGTTTGATCTCAGTGGAGAAGCGCCTCTTTGGCATGCTGATGGTGAAAAGCTTGTCTTTGATAGTGCAGAGCTTTCCGAAGATCTTGTATTATCGGGTCAGATCCAGACGAGATTGTGGCTGAGTATTAATGTCCCTGATACGGATTTTCATGCGAGCGTATTTGAAGTGTGCCCCGAGAAAAAGCCGTTGCTATTGGCTTTTGCAATGAAAAGAGCCAGGTATCGTAACGGCCTTCAAAAACCAGAAATGGTGACGCCTGGTCAACCGTTTAGCCTGAATATGGACGATTTCAATTATGTTTCACGTGTATTGTCCAAAGGCTGCAAATTACGCTTTGTTGTCTCATCGAGCAGTTGGTATCATCAGAAGCATTATAACGGGGAAAGTGCGGTTGCCTATCAAACTGCTAAAGATGCCAAGGTCGCAAAAGTCACGTTATGGCATGATAACACCTATGTAAGCCAACTACGATTGCCGGTGCTTGAAACGGTACCAGCGAGCTACGATGGGGCTTTCCCTCTGGCATCTAAAGTAGGGAAAGAACAATAAAGACAAGGCTTCCGCTGAGGTGATGTCTGTATTTGCTCTTTATGCCAATGACATAAGCAATGATTTGTAGGGAAAACATCATGCAATTTGAAAGCTGGATAACTTTTTGCTCAATCGCGTTACTGGCAACCGCCACACCCGGGCCTGCGGCTTTGTTGGTGTCTATGCACAGTTTGAGTTTTGGTTTCAGGAAGTCGATGTTGACCGTACTGGGTAACATCACCGGGCTTTTCATGATGTCTGGGTTAGCTGTACTTGGTCTGAGCACGGTGATCCTGCATTCTGCACTTGCCTTTACCATTATTAAAGCCCTGGGCGCATTATATCTTATCTATTTGGGTGTGAAATTGTGGCGACATGGGCTGAGTAAACTAGACGTCAATGAATCCAGCTGTGCTAAAAGTAACGCACTCAGTTTATACGCTCAGGGTGTGCTGGTTGCGTTAACTAATCCCAAAGCAATCGTTTTTACAACAGCGCTCTTCCCGCAGTTTATTGTTGTCTCAGAACCATTGTTTGCTCAGTTCTCGGTACTGGTTTTGAGTTTTATGTCTTTATCGGTGTTGTGTTTGTCCAGTTACGCTTTTGTAGCCCAACGTGCAAAATCTAAGGCACGTAACCTGGTGTCGGGTACATGGCTGGGTAAACTATTTGGTTCCACGTTTATTGGTGCAGGCTGTTTTCTTGCAACAACGTCCAGGTAACCAGGCAGCGAAAAACCAGCCAACTTTCTATATTAAGTATTGGATATACAGATGAATAAGCAGTTTATTCCGGAGTCATTTGAACCGCCAGTTAATCTGGATACGGAGCACTTTCATTTCAGGGTGTTGGACACCAGTGTTGCCGAACCTGATTACGAAGCGGTAATGTCAAGCCAGCAAAACTTGCAGGGAATTTTCGGCCCGGATTTTGACTGGCCGAAAGCAGATATGACGCTGGATGAGAGCAGAGCAAGCCTGAAAGTACATCAGCGTGAATTTGCCGCGCGGGAGGCATTTGCCTACTCCGTTTTTGATTGCTCACAAAAACGCTGTCTGGGGTCGGTATATATTGATCCAAGTCGTTCACCTGAATATGACTGTGAAGTATATTTATGGGTGCGATCAGACAGTCAGGCATTGGATCCCGTGCTGTATAAAACGGTTCAGAGCTGGCTCGGCGACCATTGGCCATTTAACAAGGTTGCTTTTGTGGGAAGAACGATTTCCTGGCAAACCTGGGGGGTGGAAATCTCATCCACACAGAGTGCTTCGACACTTAGGGAAGGTTAAAGCCCATGACATGGTTTGTATTGAGCCTGCTTTTGTTCTCATCCGGGCTATTTGCTTGTAACCCTAATGCAACGACCTTTTCCAACGAATTCAGGGAGGAAAGGCAGCTGGAAGAGGCGTTTGCATTGCAGATAGCACAAGAGGCCGATTTTATCGGGATTGGCCGCGCAGTAAAAGTACGTTCTGTTGATGAAGAAGCCTGGGGTTACCAGCAAAGGGTCTTTTTTACTGTGTATAGCGTGCTCAAGGGGACTGCAAGCGCTGAGGTTTCCGCGTTGATGTTAAAAACGGATACGCTTTCAGATGCAGAACGCATTGATGATATCTACGTTTGTGGCAAAGCTCAGAAGCCAAGTGTAGACGACGCGTATGCTGTTGAGACTTATAAGTACTTGTTTTACATAAAAGATGGTATTTTGTTACGGACGAATATTTATCCGGAAGCGCCATTGCCAATGAACCCGGCAGAGGAGGTGGCGTTTTTGCGGCTTAAACAGCAAATTGACAGCCATTAATTACATTAACTCAAAGCGGTTAAAAAGGGGATGCCAGAGCAGCATCCCGGTTCATTCAATTGTTGACGCAGGGATCATTCCTGGTCGTGAAACATCTCTTCAAGCTTAAGCCCTGAGAGCTTCTTCAAAGAGTTCAGTAAGTAATAGAGCGCGATAAAGAAGACAATCATGGTAGGCACCATGATCACCGGATAGCTCAGCGCAGTCATTCTGCCCAGTTCACTATTATAGGCCTCTGTGCCAGCCGGGCTGACGACAATCATTTTTGCCAGAATATAGTTTAGCGCTGAAGATAAGAAAAATGCACTGGCGAGGATTTTGGAGGCAACCTGTTGCACTTTGATTAACTTATCGCTGTTGCCTTTTTCTGCTAATGCCTTTTCTATTCCTTCAATGTCCATGACAGTGTCATTGAACATCAGCGTTTTTAGCAAGGGGTACTTAGTATACTGGCTGACAATAATGCCAATCCCGATGAGCCCGGGGATCAAGGCTTCTTTGATGGCGATGTATTTTGCATCCAGCTCCAGCAGACTGATCCCACCGGTAAGCAAGACGGAAACAATACCCAGACCAGAGATAAAGCTGAATTTTCCTGTGTTTTTACGTTCCCACAGACCAAACCCCAGTGGAAAGGCCAGCGCGACAACAACGCCGAGTGCCGGACCCAGATGTTGCTCTCCCGAAAACTTAGTCAGGATAACCACCGGAATAATAATGTTAAAAATCATTTGGCTAAAAAAGCCGCTTTGTTTCTTATTGGACGACGACACTTTGTCCCCTGTAGTTCTAAACAACGAATGGCCTGAGTGTACGGCAAACTGGGGTTAAAGGGCAACTTTAGGCCTAAAGTGAATATGAGACAAAAAAGAAGCTGCACCCGGCAGCTTCTTTTTTGATGAGATAGTAACTTAGTGTTAGTTACAGAAGTTCTTCACCCAGGTAAGGTCGTTCACGCGATGCGGAACGTGGAAGAGCTTCGTCGCTTGTGCAGTTTGTGGAGCAATCTCATAGATTGCTGCATCAGCATTACGCTCACGGCCCGACACATACAGTGTCCCTTCTGGTGAGATAGCCAAGCCGGATGCCCAGTTAACGCCATGCTTGCCAATCAGGGTTAGCTCCAGATTTGCGTCTGCGGTGTACAGCGCAGTGCCGGTGAGCACGTAAAGCGTGTTGCCATCCGCTGAGTAGGCAATATCGCCGTTTTTAAAATCTTCGTTCGAGGCTTTCATTTTACCCAGCACGCGCTTTTCACCCGTGGCTACATCGTAGTCGTAAGCATATGTGCGACTGGTAGCCTTCAGGACGTCACCCGAGATGTCATAGGCAAGACGAATAACTTTATAGCCATCGGTCACTGATTCCAGGGTTTGCGTTTGTGCAGACAGGTCGTAGCTGTAAATGTGTGAGCTACGGGTCTTAGCGCTTTGCTGGTCAATGAAGTAAAGTTTACCGTCATGTGCTGCGATATTTGACGCAGTGTTATTCAGGTTAATTACTTTGTCCGACTGGCCTGTGCCCAGGTCTATCTGGTGTACGTAGCCTCGCTCAGCATCGCCATAATAGTTAATGGCATACAAACCACCTTTACATACAGCGCTGTCATCAGGCAGCTGACCTGTGAAGCTTCCGCCACGTAACTCCATAGAGCCATTAAAGCTGTTTGCGATGACTGGCATGGTTGCCGTACCGTATGGTGCTGTGATATCGGCTTTGGGTGCTAAAATCACGCCTTCGGTTTGCAAGCCGGCCAGGTTCAGTGCTGTGGCATCCGGGAAATTAAAAATGGTGCGTTGTCTGTGGTTGCTCAGCGTTGCATAGCTCTTGTTATTGAGCGGTGCAAAATTAGCGCCGGCACCTGAAATGTTGAACACAATCGTGGCGTTGTCTGGAATACCCGAGACATCAAATGTATGACTTGACTGAACGTCCTGACCAGATAGGTTAAATACCTGCAGCTCACTCGTATTATCGCCTGTCAGGTAAAGGCCACCCCATTGCTTGAGTGTTTCACCTGTTTGTGACAATTCAGCCAGACTGGCAGACAGGGCTAACATATCAGACTGAGCATCGGCAAAGTCGACAGGCAGAGTCGTAGCGTTGGCAATGACCTCGGCACCGGCTTCAAGACCTAAACGCACGGCTTCGCTCACCTTGTCTGTTTGGCCACCAGCAATTATATGGCCAACATATTGTCTGCCATTGATGTACTGAATATCACCACCGGCAACCAGATAATGCGCATTCAGTGCACTGTTATGGCCATACCCGATAGAATAGCCATTGAGGCTGACATCATCGCCTGCGAACACGGCACCCAGTGCATTTCCCGATGTTGAATAAAAGTCATCAAATACCAGTGCGGCATAGCCTTTATCCAGGTCATGCTCAGATGACGCGCTTACCGAAAATGCACAAGCAACCAGTGCGCCTGCGAACAGCTTTTTCTTCATTAAGTTCTCCACGAGTTAGGCCTGCACTTAGGTTTTCGCGCAGCTGCCTTGTCAAAAATTCGCCTATTCTAGTTCTTTTATACTAATTTGTCTCTACTTTTCTTTCGTTTTGTGCTCAGGCTGTATCAATTATAGGGTCTGATGAGACTTTTTAATTGTCACTCGCATGTTTACTTGAGTGTGATAAAGAGCAGTTAAAATCGTCGACATCGTACTGGAATAAACCAGCATCAGACGATAAATATTTGATGCGTTTTGGTTAATAAACGCATCCTGTTGTTTATTTCGCTAAGAAGAATACAATTTCCTTGCCAGGCTTGGCTGTTGCACGTCATAAAAATAATAAAAAAGGATCCAGTATGGAGATCAGAAAACTCAATGCCCTGAGAGGCATTGCGGCAATCATCGTGTTTGTAACGCATTTCAGCGACATCACACACTGGCTGGATGGGGCGCTGGGAGGTGGAGCTGGTGCGTATGGTGTGATGTTATTTTTTCTGCTGAGCGGTTTTTTGATGTCGCACTTATATCTGGACAAAGACTTTACCCTAAGGGGTGTAAAGCATTATTTTGTAGCGCGTTTTGCGCGTGTTGTGCCACTTTATCTGCTGGTGGTCTTTGCATCGTTCGTGCTGACTCAGGAAAGCAGCGATCTCCTCTATCATATCCCTGACCACCAAGCGCTGTTGGCGCATGGGTTGTTTTTATATGGCGACAGCGTACTTTGGTCTATCCCTCCCGAAGTGCAGTTCTACGCTTTATTTGTGTTGTTATGGTCATTCGCTGCGACAAGGCGAGGTTATATCTACCTCTTGATAGTCGGGGGCCTGCTGCTGCTGTTTTTTACTAATTTCCCCCGTATTTACGGTGACATATACGGTGTGCCTTACAACCAGTTCACTGTGTTGCGCAGTCTGCCTTATTTCTTTATCGGAGTGATATTCGGGTTACATTATAAAACCCTGGTTATTCCCTCATATCTGAAAAAGCGCAGATTTATTTTGGCCTTGTGCCTTATTCCACTGATGTACCCTGAGCTGTCTCCGGTGACATCGGATGCAAAAAATCGCATGTGGCTGAGTTACGAGGTGTTGCTGGTAATGAGTACCGTGTTCTTTTGTGTGGTTTTTCTGGTGCCGGACAATAATGTCTTGCTGGTCAACAAGGTTGGTGATTTCTTCGGTAAAATCTCTTATTCACTGTATTTATTACACATGCCAGTGATCACTGTCATACATCAATTTGACTGGGTTGTTGAGATTAAACTTATCGCTTCGTTTGCATTGAGCACAGCGATTGCGTTTGTGTCTTTTGTTTGTATAGAAAAACCACTTGCCAGATATATCAGGGGCGCGCGTTACGCTTCCAGGACCAAGCCGACGACTGTGCCGGGTTAAACCCCGGGGCTCTTCTTAGCGATCGAGCAACGTACTGACATGCAGGTACTCAGGAGATGCACAAGCACCAGCAGGCGCTTGTGCACTCTGTTTAAAGCAACGATGAACTGATTATGATGGAAAGTAAAACGGGGTCATAAACAGTGACACTTGCTTGCGTAGTATCCGACCTTTCGTTATTACTCACCGTGAGCTTCATTTGATAGCTGCCAATATTCTGATAGGTATGTTGAGCGGAAGATTGACTGGTTTCTTCATCAACGACGCCATTGCCATCAAAATCCCAGCCGTAACTGAGTGTGCGCCCATTGGGGTCTGACGACGCATTCGCAGTAAAGGTGGTTTGCGTGCCTACCATAACAGAATAGGAAGGTTGATCCAGCGCAGCGATGGGTTTTCCTTCTAAGGCCAAAGCGGCTGCGTGTACATCAATCCTGGGACGCGTTATGCCGTTTCGTGGATCGGTTACATTGATGCCCGTTGATTCTAGTACCTGCTCGATACGATCCACACTGGCATCTGGGTTGATTTGTTTGAGTACAGCAATCGCACCGGCAACATGCGGCGCAGACATTGACGTACCAGACATTGTCTCAAAGGTTGGGCCAGGTATAGATGATTCAATTCGACGTCCAGGTGCAAGCACGTCGACTTGTTCGGACATGTTAGTCCCCCAGTCAATTACGCCATTTGCGTCCCTCACAATGAGCAGGTCATCCTCTGTGCGCAGTGTACCGCCTACGGTAATCGCATCACTAACGCACCCTGGTTGCCCAACTGCGCCATTAAAGTAGTCATTGCCTGCGGATATAACGGTTGCAATACCCATTTCTCTTAGTTCTTCTATTGGTGCCGCAAGTAAGCGATCATCACAAGCCCCTGCGAACTGTCCGCCACCCAGGCTGAGATTAAGTGTGGCGACATTCTCTAATGCACCACGTTCAACCTCTTCGATGACCCAGTTAAATGCTGCCAACAGATCCGTGTCATATGTGCGCAGACATGGGGTTCTTTCTTCACAGATTGCAGTGTGGTTAACGCGGGTAAAGACCTGTACACCAACAATATTAGCCTCTGGCGCAATGCCACTGAAGCCGGTCAGGGCACCAGCTGCTATTCCGGCAACATGTGTTCCATGGTGACATTCATTGAGATCCTCATTTTCACATATGCTTGCAGAGCCTGGCCCTATCCCTGTCGTTGCACCATTCGCACACAAACTGGTATCGTGGTTAGTAGCGTTTGATGAGAAACAAGCTTCCTGAATAACCCGGCCACCTAAAAATGGGTGGTCAACGTCAAAGCCGCTATCAAATACAACTATCGTCTGGCCTGCGCCAGAATAGCCCATATCATGAGCCTCTTGTGCGTTTACGTGTTGTGATGAGGCAGAAATATGCGCTGAGTTAGCAGTATCTTCTGAAATCATGTCGAATAAGCCACTGTGCGCTAAGGCGTCCAGCTCGGTGTCGCTGACCTCCATCGTCATATATCCCCAGCGTGGGAGGCTGCGACTTACTTTGACGCCGAGCGTTTGTAATTCTGAGTTAGCTTCTGAGAGGCGAGCCTGAATTTGACTCTGTTTGGCAAGCTTTTCTGTACGGTAAACATAGGTAGCTGGCTGCTGCGTTGGCTTTAACCTGGCTATCACACGAACATTTTTTCCTTGTTGTGTTTGAGATTTTAACGTCTGATAGCTTTTGTTAAGTTGAGCACTTAGGGCAAGATTATCCAGTTCCGGTGTCGCAATGGCTTCTGTCATGCAAAGACAAGAAATCACAACCCCCAATGATCTTTTAAACATAAATATCCTTGGTATTTTTAATTAGTTTGTTTTTCCTTTGTGTTAGTCCAGACGTTAAATGAATTACCATAATCTGGAACAAAACCGGAACCAGCATAATGGCGAAAGGTTAAATTTAGTTGACAGTGCGCATCTGTGTGCAAAACCAGCATTAAAGTCAGATAGTTAGCGGCGGACATTTTATGTGAATGTATAACTCAGAGGACAGCCTGAGAAAGTATGCGCAGATGTAAGTCACTCCATTCATCCTCTAATCTCGTTTGTTAATCGAATTGCTCCCCGCTTTTTGTGAACTCTTGTGCTGAAACCGGGTCAAGACTCTAGGACGTTCCTCTTTTGCAGATAAATGCTGTAAAAGAACCAAGCCATAATAAATACACCGCGTTACTGAGGGAGTAAACGACCCACTATGGGATCAGATAATTCACCTGCATTAAGCCTGGGCGAGCCGCTTCAGGTATGTGATAAACAAAGAAAACGGGCGGTGCGAAAGCGCTGGATATTAACAGGATCTACCAGCGCAGTTTTGAAGCAACTGACTTTACCTATGCTGTGGGCAATTCTGGCACTGTTTAGCGCCGACCTGATGGAACTCTATTTTGCTTCGCGTTTGGGCGTAGAAGAGCTCACAGCGATGAGTTATACCTTGCCCGTTCAGGCCACTTTGTTTGCTTTTGCGATTGGCCTGGGGATTGTTGTGGCGACCCGTTTAACACAGGCAAGCGAGGTTGAGCAGCTGGCAGCGGTGAGTCTGATTTTCACCATACTGATAGGCGCCAGTTTGGCGGTTTTCATTTGGTTTGGTTTGCAGCCGATATTGACCATGCTGGGGTTTGCTGAGTTTTCTGCTCGTGAGCAAGTTTGGCCGACACTCGAACGTTATATGCAATATCGACTGGGCGCAGTCGTATTCTTTTTTATTGTCATGGTGGTGTTTGGCGTACTTCGGGCATTTGGCAATATGCGCGGCGCTGCGCAGTTACTGGTAATGTTTGCAGGTGCACAAATCCTCATTAGCGCTGCACTGTTCACGCCCTGGGCGCAATCTGCGTTATCGATGAGTGGCCTGGAACGACTGGGAGTTGCCCATTTTGCAGCTGCAACGAGTGCCAGTTTTTTTGCGCTTTATTTATTGCGTGTTAAAGAAAATATCAGGCTCAAAGTACACCTGTTATCACAGCGCAGCCGACAAGCGTTTCGCCGTTTATTCAGGCTGTTTGTGCCCGTCGTGGCTATGCAGTTGCTTACGCCGCTTGCTCAGTCGTTACTGATGATGATCGTTGCTTCGCAGGGGAGTGATGCCGTGGCTGCATTTGGCGTCGTCATGCGTATAGAGCCGCTTGCATTATTGCTGCCTATGGTACTGACGACGTCATTACCCATTTTTGTTGGTCAAAATTGGGCTGCGAACAAATCTCTACGGGTACGCAGAGGCATTAAGCAGGCAATGGCCGCCTGTTTGGTCTGGCAGAGTATCATTGCGTTGGTACTCTTTTGGGGTGCCGACATGTTGGGTGTTGGTTTCTGTAAACAGTCTTTTGTGAGTCACTCTATTGAGCTGGCGATGTGTATTTTGCCGATATCCTATGCTGCACTGGCGGGGGTGATGCTATATGTGAGTTGTTGTAATGCCATTGGCCGCACTGGTCTGGCGCTGAATGTGACTTTGGTCCGTTTGTTTGCCTTGTCCTTACCTGGTGCGTATATCGGTGCTCAGTTGAGCGGTTTTCAGGGAATTATCTGGGCGCTGGCGCTGGCCAATTTTATGGTTGGTGCCTGGTTGCTGTACAGGGCCCTGAGTGTGCAGCGCAGACCACAGGTGCTCACTATGACATAATCGTTTATTTATTGATTAGTTATTCGTCATAGCAGTAATTAAAAACGCTATGCAAGGATAACTATGAAACACCTTTCTGTAAGTGCAGCGGCTATTATATCTGCTGCATTATTATCAGGATGTCAGTCTGATCCTCAGGAGTTACTCGGTTACAGTGCCAATCAACTGTGCTCCAGACATTTTATTTCTAATGAACCTATTGAATTTATTACTCAAAACGTAATTCCGGAGGCATTAGCGGGACTACCTGATAGGCCTGAGATTAGCGTTGATACAAGGCTACAGACGGTGAGTGTGAGTGCACAGGTAGATGGCACTGTCATGAACAGAACATCCGTTTTTCGGGCAGGCTTGGGCTGTACCCTTTTGTATGACCTGACCCCTGAGCAATTACATGCACAAGCTCAGGATGTGAACTTACCTGCAATCACTCCCAGCACTCCGTTAAAGCACGCTATTCGTCAAGATGTGTCTTTGGATGGTTTTTTCGCTCACAACACGGGTAATTACGCACACAGTGATAATACGTTTGCTGTGGCCGTCATGTACCAGGGGAAGTTGGTGGCTGAACGCTACGATGAGCACCATGATGGTGCTACCCGGATGCTGAGCTGGTCAATGGCTAAGACGCTTACAGGTCTGTTGACTGGTATTTTGGTTCAACAGGGCAAACTGACTCTGGATCAGGACATAGTGGCTGGTTCGCACTCTATGACAATCGCAAATCTAATGCATATGAGCTCAGGCGTAAAATGGTCTGAAACGGCCGATATTCATGGTTATCAGGATTTGGCTCCTATGTGGTACCACACGTCTGACTCAGTTCAATATGTTACTCAATTGCCTAAAGAGTATGAACCGGGGAGTCGGTTTGAATATTCTACCGGGACCACTCAGCTATTAAGTGGTGCGCTAAAAACGGCATCTGGTGGTGACTTGCAGTCTCTGCTTAGCCTTTACCATGACGGGCTATTTAAGCCGCTGGGGATCAACAATGCCATTGCAGAGTATGATGAGGCTGGGAATTTAAGGGGTGGGGCTAGGATGTTCCTTACCGTGCATGACTGGCTCAAGATAGGTCAGTTGTTTATTGAGCAGGGCAATTGGCAGGGCCAACAAATCGTGCCGCGCAGTTGGGTTGCTAACGTAATGATGTCTCCCGGTGTAGCTGAACACTATGGTGGTCAGTTATGGCTCAATGATATGGGCTGGTTGATGCCAAGGTTGCCCAAAGACACAGTGTCATTACGTGGCCATCGGGGGCAATATGTGGTGATCATACCTTCAAAGCAACTTGTTGTGGCTCGTTTTGGTGCCTATGGCTCGGTCGTAAATAAACACATAGGACTGGCAAACAGGCGTGTATTCCAGTCTGTAGTTGATTTAATAGAGCAACTTGAAAAGTAAGTAATTGGGCCAGGCAAGGCTGGCCCGTGAACGACATGTTACTTTAAGTCAATACTCAGCGCACAGTGGTCCGCAAGCATGTTTTGTGGGGTCATGTCTGCGAAATAGTGAAACTGCGCACTGCCTGACTGAAACTGGTCTTTGAGTGTTCTAGCCACGAGAATGTGATCTATGGGTGCCGGATAGTAAGGGTGGCAGCCAGTCAGCATCTGATTTGCGTTAAACAAAGGCGCGTTGTCTATGTTGTTAGGCTGGGCATTTGCAGCACCTTGTGGAAAATACAAATCCCGGCTTAGGCGGTTGTAAGGTGCCGTGAGGCGGTGGTTAAAGTCGCCAAGCACGACAAAGTCTGCATTTTGTTTGGTTTTTTGTTCAACCCAGCCGTCCAGTATGGGGGCTTGTTTCGATAACAACTTACAGGCTTCTTTATCTGAACGCTGGTAGTCATCAACAAAACAGCCGCTTTTCAGGTGTACGTTCAGCAGATGCAGCGCTTCACCCTGATAGGTCAGTTGGATCTCCAGCCCATTTCTTAGGCCTGGCTTTACCGCTGAGAAAGAGCTGTGCTGTACGACCTTATCAACGACCAGTGGTTTTTTTACCACAAAGGCGATTTTTTGCTGGGTCGAGTTATTGCCACTTTTACGACAGGTGTATGTTTTACTGTCGGCTCTGTCTGACATCACTACGTGCCAGTCTTTTTCCCCGAATACCTGGCGCACGGCTGGCGCTGAGGCGACTTCTTGCAGAGCAATAATATCGGCATCAAGTGCCTGCGCGTATTGTTTCAGGGCTTGAATGTCTTTTGCGGTTCTTGGCTTACAGCCCGTGTTATCAGATGCAGAAAGGTGTTCAATGTTCCAGGTTGCAACACGCAGTGGCTGCTTCGATGTGGCATGTTCCTGATGACTATGCGACAGCGCGGGTGCGGCACACACGAGCGTGAATAAGGCTGCAACAGGCTTTAGATTTGAAAGAGTCATGAAGTGTTTAAATTCATAAAATTGCAATAGTGTTATAGTGTATCAAGATTATTGCCATTTGATGATAGAAGTTAGAATATTTGCGTTAAATTCACTAAAAAGTCAGACATGGCAGGGGGTTGTGCCTTACGCTCAGTCATTACCACAATGTGCCAGTAAAAAGTCGATCAGCACTCGTACGCGTCTGGCTTTTTGACTATTACGATGAAAGTACACATAGAGCGGGGCATACGGACACCAATAATCTGGCAATATCGGGACCAAGGTGTTTGCTGCGAACTGGCTGGCCACCATAGGCTCAACAATGCGGCCAATGCCTATCCCTTTATGCGCTGCATCCAGCATCAGATCGGTGTCGTTGACAGTCAGAGCACTTGGCATGTCTACACTGAGCCTTTCCCCATTGCGATCCAGATATAAAGGCGCTATCTGGTTTGATGCGATAAACCGATAGTTGATCAGCTTATGATGCCTCAGCGCGTCAGGGCTTTCGGGCAGCCCATGGCGTGCAACATAAGCATGAGAAGCGAATAGGGCTTCTTTCATGGCAGGCGTGAGTGCCCTTGCTATCATACCTTCTTCAACCCGATCACCAAATCGAATGCCCAAATCAAATCCCTCTTTAAGAATATCAATGGCTGCATCGGAGACCGAAATTTCCAGGTCGATCTCTGGGTATTGCAGGCAAAATTCGGCATATATCGGTTTGAGTAAGTACTGGTAAACAAATCGTGGCGTAGTCAGTCTCACTTTGCCAGACGGGATCTGACCCAGATCGCTGACTTCTTCAAGCGCAGAGCTGAGATCATTGACAGTGTCATAGGTACGTTCGAACAACAATCGGCCTGCTTCGGTTAATTCAATACGACGGGTCGTTCGGGTAAACAAGGGCAGGCCGAGTTCCGCTTCCAGTGCTTTAAGTGCATTGCTGACAGAAGGGGGAGCCAGTTCCAGCTTCTTGGCTGCTTTGGTGATACTTCCTTCAAGCACAATGGTGTGAAACATAATCAACTGGTTAAAAGCTGCGCCATTCATATACGGTGACTCATCGTTTTATTATTAGTTATAAGCTATCAATTTATTAGTTAATTGGCATCTAATTTTTAGTAATTGGGCGCAATATACTGTTTGCCAGATTATGACAAAGCCGTGCTTAGGCCGGTGTCGATTAAGTTTTTTGTAAAGAGGTAACTATGAACAAAGTGGTTGTTATTTCCGGGCATCCAGACCTGGCTGCTTCAAACACCAATCGTGTGATCCTGGATGAAATTTCTCAGGCCGTCTCTGAGGTGGAAATTAGGCGTTTAGATGAATGCTACCCTGATTTCAATATTGATGTTGAAGCCGAGCAGCAAGCGTTGTTGTCGGCAGATGTCATTGTGCTGCAATTTCCCTTTTACTGGTATTCAGTGCCGGCATTACTCAAAAAATGGCTGGATGATGTGCTGAGTTATAACTTTGCATATGGCGCGAGTGGCGACAAACTCAAAGGGAAGGCATGCATTTTATCCTTCACAGTCGGTGGGCCTGAGTCATCCTACGATCCACTTGGCTACAACCACTTTAAAATTGAACAAATGATCCGACCTTTACAGCAAACAGTGTATTTAACCGGTATGCAATTTATTGAACCCGTTTATACCCATGGCATGGTGTATATACCTGGCGTTTACAACGAGTTATCGGACGTACAGAGCAAAGCCAAAGCACATGCAGCGCGTTTGTGTGAACGTATCCATAACGTGATACATGATCCGGCGATACAAATCGAGCGGTTTGTGGGGGAGTGGTTTTCTCGATTTGACGTGTTGCCTGCTGACTGTGCAGAGTTCACCCGCTCCTTATCTCAAGACATTACGCTCGACATGATGGGGGATCAATATCAGGGTCATGAAGGGTTCAGAGATTGGTACACAACAGCGAGGCGCACCTTTAAGCCCGGCTGCGAGCATCTGGTTGAGCAAATCGAGGTGAGAGAGAAGAGTAAGGAGTCATATCGGGTTGAATTACGTATTCGGCTGATAGCCGAGACGTATAGCGACTCACCTTTAGGCGGGCAGGCTGTAAACTTGCTGGTCAATGAAGTCTGGCAGGTTAATCTGGTCGGCAACCTTGTTCAGATCACAGATTATCAGGTTATGGCAGTCGAGCAGGCAAAGTAGTGCGTATTATGACAAGGTTAAATTTCATGAAAGTATCGTTATTCATCACGGTTGTATTAGGACTTGTTTCGTCTTTTGTACATGCCACTCCAAAGCCTGAGTTACCCAGGCTGCATCAGGCTGTGATCAGTGGCGATATATCACTGGTAAAGCGTTTGCTGAGCGCCGGGGCAGATGTCAATCAGCTGGATACCAGGATGGGAAACAGTCCGTTGCATATCGCTGCGCAGACCGATCATACTCAGATATTGGCACTGCTGATCAGAGAAGGCGCATTTATCAATTTACAGGCACCGCGCTCCGGTTTTACGCCGTTAATGATAGCAACCTGGTATTCAAAGCCAGACAACATTATTGAATTATTTAAACATCCCGAGCTGAATATCGAATTGACAACGCCAACAGGCGCCAAGGCTGAGCAGTTAATTGGAGGCTGGGACAAACACATTACTGCCAGTGAAGCGCGCCGTTATGACGAGCTGGCGGCGCTTTTTGCCCAAAAGCGTGCTCAGCAACAGGCCATGTTAGCGCAGCAGAAGATCCTCAACGTGATTGAAAATAGCGCGATGAGTGAAGCGCAGAAAGTTACTCAGATCACAGCGTTACTTGCAGCTGGTCAGAACGTTAATCAGCGCCGGCCTGTGTATTCTAACCGCAATGACTGGCACACCCCATTGCTGGTTGCTGCAAGAGAAGGGTATGGCAGCGTGGTTGAACTGCTACTGGCACATAATGCTGACCAGACAATACCGGGCTACCCTATGAACGCCATTGCCCTGCATAAGGCCGGGTATATGGGACATGCTGAGATAGTCAGACTGTTGCTGAATGATAAACGTGCACCCCTGGTCTTAAATGCACAAGGTCCAAACAATGGCTATACGCCGCTTCACGATGCTATCTGGCATGGACACACCGAAGCGGCCACAGTGTTTATTCAAGGTGGCGCACAATTGCAGCTCAAAACCTATGAAAATGACACGCCACTGGACCTGGCTGAACGCTATCATTACGTGCCGATCATAGAGACCATACTGAAACATCAGCAGATTGCACAATTCGATTGAGTATCAAAGCAATGACAGCAAGGAAGCCGTACTTTAGAACAATAAGGATAAATTGAAAAGTAAACTGGTAAGTGTAAAAATAGTCAGAATAAAGTTACATACAATGAACCCATAATGACCGTTAAAGTTACCCGCAGTATGCTAAAGCGACAGGCCATCATAGATGGTGCCCTGAGCGCGTTTCAGCAATACGGTGTCAGCGACACCAGCATGGACAAAATTGCTGAAACAGCTCAGGTTTCAAAGCGTACCGTATACAATCACTTTGCAAGCAAAGAACAGCTAGTGACGCATATCATCAAAGAAATCTGGCGTCAGAACATTTTGACGTGTGACATAGAGTATGTGCATGACACAGAACTGGATGTACAGCTGGCTGCGTTACTGAAGAATGAGCTGGACTTTCTGAGCAATCAGAACCTGCAGGAACTGATCCGAGTCGCGATAGGGTATTGCTTGTTTAACCCGGATATTTTCACAGCTGAAATGAGTGAGTTTTTTGATCAGGAAACCGCCTTGACCCGCTGGATTAAGCAAGCCATGTTACATGGGCAGTTGCGTCAGGCAGATCCTCAAAGCGCACATGCCCAGCTGATCAGTCTGTTAAAAGGGCAGGCCTTTTGGCCTCAGATTTTGCATCAACAACCCGCACTGACCCAAGAACAAATTGACGTACTCACAGTTGAAACCGTGGCGTTCTTTCTGGCCTATTATCGGGTCTAACTTTTGCAGCACAAAGATGTACTGTGTAGGTAATTGCACTACGGGCGAATATTCAATGTAACCTCAAAAGGTACAGTCATAAAAACACTGTGTGATGAGTACCTGAGTGTGCGCTGAGTTGTACTACACTTTAGCCCATCAGCTATAAGGAAAAGAGACTATGACATTACGTGCGCTTACGCTCATCATTACCCATGGCCTGGTTGGATTCGCCGGTTTCGCGGGTGGCATTTATATGCTGCCCATTCTAACTGCGCCACCTGCACCTAACGAGGGAGCCGTCACTGCCGCATCTTTAGGGGCAGATTATTCGGCACAATTTCGTAAATCTTTACAAGACAGTGATGCATTACACTGGGGTGAAGGCATGGTTTCGATCAGCAAAGATCACATTACTTTGCTTGGCGAGCTGGCTCCGGGGCCGGATTATCGTTTGTATTTGTCACCTCAGTTTGTGGAAACAGAAGCTGATTTTAATCGCCTCAAAAGCACCATGGTTGAAGTCGGTGACATTAAAACCTTTAGTAACTTTGTGGTCGATGTACCTCAGCAGGTCAATCCGGCGGAGTACAATACTGTGATTGTCTGGTGTGAAGCCTTTGGAGAGTTTATTACAGCTGCACAATATCAGTAGCGACGAGTCATAAAAAGGTCACTGACTGTTCCTACTTCGGTAATAGTGTCCCTCTATTGTTATTTCCTTGAAGAATAAAAACGCTTTCTTTGGACGTAAACTTAGGAATAACAATGAAAAAAATAACATCTCTCTCTGCTGTGATTGCGGCTTTGCTACTTGCTGGCTGTGATGACGACAAAACCGAAGTCGTTGAAGTAGAAAAAGCGGTTGTCACCACAGACACGAAAACGCAGGTAGTGGAAGTCGAAAAGACCATAGTGGTTACCGATACCATTACTGAGATCAAAACCATAGAAGTACCGGTTGTGGTTGAAGTACCAGCGGGTGGTGCCAACAACATGCAGGTCGGTACGCGCCCGGATTTTCTGGTGCAAGACATGGATGAGGGTGAACTAAAAGACAAACTGGCCCAATGTTCAAATGGTCCTTTCTACAAGACAGACTTTTCAATCGGCCACCGTGGCGCACCGATGCAGTTTCCTGAGCACACTAAAGAGTCGTATCTCGCAGCGGCCAAAATGGGCGCGGGTATTTTGGAATGTGATGTGACCTTCACCAAAGACAAAGAGCTGGTGTGTCGTCACTCTCAGTGCGATCTGCACACCACGACCAACATTCTGGAAACTGATCTGGCACAGAAATGTTCGACGCCATTTGTACCGGCAGATCCTGAAAATGGCGTTGTGGCTCAGGCTAAGTGTTGTACCAGCGACATTACGCTGGCGGAATTTATGACGCTTGAAGGTAAAATGGACGCTGCAAACTCTATGGGTACCACAGTGGAAGAATACATGAATGGTACGTCGAACTGGCGCACTGACTTGTATGCCAGTCGGGGTACTTTGATGACCCATGCAGAAAGTATTGCTCTGTTCAAAGAGCTGGGTACTAAGATGACGCCTGAGCTTAAGTCTCCGTCCGTCACTATGCCGTTCGATGGGTTTTCTCAGCAGGATTATGCTCAGAAAATGATTGATGAGTACAAGGCTGCGGGGGTTGATCCTAAGCATGTCTGGGCACAGTCATTTAACCGAGATGACATCAACTATTGGATAGCGCAAAACCCGGAGTTTGGTGCACAGGCAGTTTACCTGGATGACCGTTATGAAGCGCAAACGGCTGAGAATGAAAAGGGTGTTACGCCGCAGCAACTGGTCAACAACCCTGAATTATTGGTGCCTACCATGGCTGAGCTGGCAGCAGACGGCGTGAAGATCATTGCACCACCTATGTGGGTGCTGGTAACCGAAGAAAACGGCGAAATGGTGCCATCTGCGTATGCCAAAGCAGCGCGTGACGCAGGCCTTGGGATCATTACCTGGACACTGGAGCGTTCAGGCCATCTTGCAGCTGGCGGTGGCTGGTACTATCAAAGTGTCAATGGCGCACATCGTGGTGAAAGTATGATTAACAACGATGGTGATACCTTTAAGCTACTTGATGTACTGGCGAAAGATGTGGGCGTAATGGGCGTATTCTCTGACTGGCCGGCTACGACGACTTACTATGCTAGTTGCATGGGCATGCCAGCAAGTATCTAATCCGACATAACAGGCCGCAGTCTCATCTATGAGCTGCGGCCTTTTTGTGCTTAAAAGAATTTGCTGAACAGTAAGCGGACCGAGAAGCTGCCGTCGCTGTCGACCAGCGGGCTATTGGTAATGCTGTCATCAAACCAGGTGTAGTCAAACGCAAGCTGGGTAAAGCCATCAAAAAATATCGGTGTTGATACCGAGAACCCGAGCGCAACATTGGTGGCATTATCGCCCTGATAGTAGGGGCGCATGTTGGTGGCTTCGTTCAACCTTACCCCGTAATAATAGTCAACATGATTGCTATCGAGATAGCTGACGGTGAGGCTGGGTTCGTAGAAAAACGGACCGGATCTAAAGACCTTACCCAACCCGGTTGACAGCTCGTAGCCATCCGATTTATCCAGCACATCGTGTACCGCAGAGACATTGAACTTCCAGTTGTTACGCTCGTATCTGACACCAAGACCGGCATCCATTGAGAAGTCACGCTCAGCCATGCCTCTAAACACATCGCTGTCCGATTCATCGAAGCCCTGAAAGCGTGGGGCTGCTTGTAGCAGGATCTCAATATCATTGACTTCCAGCACTTCATAGCTGATGAATGGCCCAAGAACGGAGAGTTTATCTCCGCGGTAACCTAAGATAGGCAGGGGGATCACACGCCTGTCGTAGCCCTGGTATATCTCTTCACTGACGCCCAGCCCGATTCCGTACAAAAAGCCTTTGGGTTCAAGCTGAGCTCTTGCCGCGCCCCGTTCATCAGTTTGAGCCTGAAGTGGCAATGAGGCAACCAGCAGGGTACCAATACAAAATGCGTGTTTAAACATAGTGTGTCCTTATCTGAGTTTATTATTCTGTTCTCACATATGCATGATGAACTGAAGCCTGAACACTGTGTCAGGCTTCTCCTCTTACGAACTATAGACAAGGAACGTTTAGTCTTGATGTCATTTAAATAAAGAAAGTGGGCCGTTAAAGTTATTCAGATTGGGAAAGATGCTGTTGAGTGTGCCCAGATCTAACCCCATCCATTGCCCCAGACTGGCAGCGTACTGATCAACTGAGGTAGTCGGGATGAGGCGACCACCACCAGCATCCAGTTCATGGTTGAGTTCTGCGTTGGGTATATCGCCAAAAATGGTACCACCATTGACCGCGCCTCCCATCACAAAGTGATGTCCAGCCCAACCATGATCGGTGCCATCGCCATTAATGGCCAGTGTTCTGCCAAAATCAGATGCTGTGAATACGGTGACCTGATCACTGAGGTTGAGGCTTTCCATTGCAGTGTTAAACGCCACCAGCGCACTGTCCAGCGTGGCCTGCAATTTGGGCAGGTTTTGTGCCTGCCCTGAGTGGGTGTCAAAGCCGCCCATCGCGACTACATAGACTTGCCTTGAGGCTCCAAGTTGCTGGCGCGCAGCAATGCTGTTACCCACGGTTTGCAGTTGTTTGCCTAACGAAGTTGCCGGAAACTCTGGTAGTGTGACGGTTGTGTTCGCTTGCGCTGCATTAAACTGGTTGTTGGCCTGATAAGCACTGTTAATGGCGTTGGTGACGTCCTGCTGCAAAAACTGTTGGGCATTCTGAGGTTGGTTGCTGAAATGCGCGACCAGCTCTGGATGTTCGTCAAACTCTTCCAATGCCTCTATGGTGGCGGCTTGTCCGTCACTAACATGGTATGGTGCGGTTTGCTTGCCGGTCAGCCATAATGCGCCATCTGCCGTCGTAATGGCATTGAATGGCGTATTGGCGGTGTGGCCTTGTGCCATCAGGGCATCATTCATCAAGCCTCCCCAACCAAATTGTGCGCCTTCGGCTGCGCCAGACATCCAGGTTGATTGTTGGTCATTGTGTGAGAACAATCTGGATGGCAGGCGAGCCGTATCCTGTGCAATCATAGCGGCCGTAACCGGACTCAGTAGCGGACCAACATTGCCAACCACGGCCAGCTTATTTTGCTGATATAAGTTTGCCAGCCCGGCCAATTCCGCAGGCAGGGCAAAGCGGCGCGAACCAAAACGTCCGGGTGTTGCAATCGGTAACAGGTTGGCCAGAGTGCGTGGGGTTGTGTACTTCCCCAGCAGGCTTTGCCGATGGCCCGCCCATTGCGCGTAACTGGTTTCATCATACGGGATTATGGTGTCATGATTGTCCATGCCACCGTATAGAAATACGCAGACCAGGGCTTTGTAATCATTGTCCTGCGCCGGACTGTTTGCCAGAGCCTGACCTAACTGAAACATCGAAGAAGCCATCACCGAGGCACCGCTGAGTTTGATAAAATCGCGTCTGTTCATGAGCTTTACTCCTATTTCTGAACCAAGTAATCAGGTGAGGTCATAACCAGTAAAATGGCCAGGTGTACGAGCCGCAGTGGCTCGGCGTCGTCGTTTTGGGTCACCGTTTGCAGTATGTCCTGAATTGACTGCTTGCTGTTGGCACTGAGTTGCCCGGCGCATAGCAACAAGTCGAGACGGTCTATTAGTGCGCCGAGATCAGCTGTCAGTGCCAGCTCTGTGTCGTAGCTTGCCAGAAAGCTCTCTGCGGCATTTTGTGCATTGAGCTGAATATTCTCTTCGTCGTAGATGACTTGCAGCTCCTCGACATCTACTTCTTGTTGTAACCCGGTGATGTAGTAAGTCATGAAGTTGGCGTAGCCGGTAATGGTGCTGGCATTGGTGATTTGCAGCTCAGGTGCCACCATGCCATTGGTCGCGCTCACGCTGCCTGGTGCGGTATAACCGGGGCGGAAGAAGTTAAAGACACTGGGTGAGCGATAAGGGTGTTGGCCCAGCATGCTGGCATCTCGGGTGTCCCACAGCATTTCCTGGTACTCCGGGGTGATGTTTTTGACTGCAAACGCCCGTGCCCATTGTGTAAAGCGTAAGATAGGTTCACGGATCTTGCCGCCACGCTCAGTGGCGTTTGCTCTGGCATCCGGGTCAAATAAAATTGCTGCCAGTGTTGCGGTTAAATCGCCACGACGGCCATCTCCTACTGAGGTGCCATCGGGCAAAGTTGTGCGGCCGTTGCTAAACGCCGTGCCAACACGTGTTACGTAGCCGGGAGAAGGGTTTGAGGTGACTAGGCGTTGGATCAGTTGCTTTGCAATGAAAGGAGGCACATTTGGATGGGCAAATATATGATCCAGCGCCTGTGTTACCGAGGCTTTGGGGCCTGTCCCGGCGGCAATTGTGGTACCCAGAAAGGTTTTACTCTTCTCAGAGTGATTTTCCGGGTAGACAGTCATGGGGAGCGCAAATTCGTTTATCTCCAGTTCTTCGGACGTGTCATAGTCCATATCCAGGCCTGTAAAAACCCGTGCCAGGCCGGTGATGTCCTGATTATTATACAGCTCTTTTGTGGCACCATTTTCATCTTGCTGTTCGGTGCCGTCTGGATTCAGTGCCACAACACCAACGGTAAACAGTTGCAGCAATTCTCGGGCATAGTTTTCATCTGGCATTCTGCCCGTGGCTTCATCCCCTTTAAGGTTGCCCATATAGGTCAGATAAAAGCCCATGGCGGGAGCGTAGGTCACCGCTTCGAGTAACTCCCGATAGTTGCCAAAGGCATGTTGGATCAAAATATCCTGATAAGAAGCGAC
The DNA here is from genome assembly GCF_030125445.1 of Pseudoalteromonas ardens. Lineage (NCBI taxonomy): Bacteria > Pseudomonadati > Pseudomonadota > Gammaproteobacteria > Alteromonadales > Pseudoalteromonadaceae > Pseudoalteromonas > Pseudoalteromonas ardens. The sequence goes on along the minus strand of NZ_JASJUV010000002.1, from coordinate 782,528 downwards.
AGCCTCAGGAATATCGGTCAGTTCTTCTCCGCCTGCATTGGATACGACCAGCAGTTCTGACAGGGCAAATGCCATTCGCTGACGCAACTGATCTTCACCGGCAATGGCATTGCGCCAGAATGCCACACTGGTCGATTCAATATACAGAGCATTAAAGTCATCTTCTGCGGTTGGCGGTGGAGTATACTCGCTTACCACCGGCATGATCAGGCTGGGTGGCAGTTTAAGCTGTGCTTTAAACCAGTCTGATGCGCTTTTTCCTGTCAGGGCATCCAAATCTTGTGGTCGGGCTCCGAAGGTGGCTTGTTGTAAAAATCGTGATGTAGTGAGGGCTGTGGCAAAGGCCGGGTTGATTTCAGATGTGTTGTCGTCGGGTGTTTCGTCTGCGCCACCGTCATCGGGATCGCTATTATCGCCGTCAGAATTGTTGTTAGTATCTCCCCCCGAAGTATCGGGTTCTGGCTGTGGGGTAGTCGGGTTGTTGGTATTACTTGTGCTGTTTGGGCTGGCATCACTGCCGCCACACCCGGTCAGGCTCAGGCAAACACTGAGCAGTAGTATGTTAAGCGGGGTTAGTCTGAACATGGTTTCACTCTCTTACTTGCGGATACCTTAAGTTTAGAGTGAAACGCGCTCAAACGGTCATACAGTTGTCATACGGCTTGTTTACAAAATTGTATGCTTTTAGGTTCTGTGCATTCGGTTGCTCTGAGCCTTCATGTCTGTTGTTATATTAACCGGTGCATCAACAACTTAATTACTCAGCGCCTGGCGTGTTGGGATCTCAATATTAAACACCGCACCGGGTTGGTTTTCGAGCAGGCATAGCTGGGCCTGATGGACCTCGCAAATAGCACGCACAATACTCAGCCCGAGGCCATTACCAGGGCGACCTCGGCTGATATCGGCTCGATAAAATTTATCAAACACTTTGGCCTTATCCTTGACCGGGATGCCTGGACCATCGTCCCCGAACTGTAGCAGGGCACTCTGGGTATGGCTTTGCAGTCTGAGCCATACGTGGGCATTTGGCTGGCTATGCTCCAGTGCATTTTCCAGTAAGTTACAGATCAACTGACCGAGCAAGTCTTTGTCACCGTGGCAGTGCACAGCCGGCACAATTGAGACCTCAAAGTGCCGACCGCTGTCTTCAAAGACCGGTAAATAACTTTGTGCCAGCTCATCAATAAGTGCCGACAAGTCAAATGTTTTAAAGCCCTGAATATGTTTTCCTGACTCAATGGCATTAAGCCGCACCAGATTATTAAAAGTGTTGATTACCTGGGCCAGCTCGTTACTTGCTTTATCTATGTGTCCCTCCAGTATTGTCGGGTCATCGAGATCCTGATACATACTCTGCAAGCGGTTGGAAATGCGGGATAAAGGGGTTTTCAGATCATGGGCGATGCCCACCGACATGGTCTTCAGATTGCCATGCAGGCGGGATATTTCATCAAGCATGCGGTTTATTGCGACGCTCAGGGTAATGATGTCTGAGTTTGATGTCGCCACCTCGGTGCGCTTTGAGTCCGGAGAATGTGCAACCTGGGCCAGTTGTTCTGATAGTGCTTGCAGCGCGCGGCTGCGCTTAACCTGAACACAGGCGATTGCTGCTACCATGAGGGGCAGGCTGAGCAGGGCAAACCAGTACATCAGTTGCGCATAAAACGCGCTTCTATGGGCATGCAGCTCATCTCGTTTTTGCCAGTAATGAATACGCAGGCCATCGGACAAGTTCACTGTGGCAGACAACAGTTCTGCTTCACCTTCCTCGCCAAGCGATACGGTTTGCCATTGGCCAGTGGGCGACGCCGTCAGTTGAGTCTCAGCGCCAAAAAGCAGTTTATCTTGCTCAAACACGGCAACCAGCCAGCCTTCATCCGCCAGGTGCGCGCGTGCCTCATGCTCTGGCCAGATAACCTCATCTTCGAGTTCAAACTCCTGCAACACGTGCTCAAAGCCATGTTCTTCAAGCATGTTTTCAATGTCGCTGAGAAATTCACTAAACTCGTGCTGCTGCGTTTGTTTATCCTGCCACATAAGTAGCTGTCCTGAGAGCCATAGCAGCAACAACATAGCGGCCCAGAGTGCGGTGCCTGAAAGCAACGCGCGCTTTAAATGATAACGACTAATCATCAGTGGAGCCTGTGAGCAGATAACCACTGCCGCGAATGGTTTTGATCATGTCAAACGTAAAAGGCTTATCCAGTTTATTGCGCAAGCGGCTGACATGGGTTTGCACCAGGCTGGTTTTGGGATCGAAACTAAATCCCCACACCTGCTCCAGTAGCATGGTTTTGGTGATCAGCTGTTCGGGGTGCTGCATCATATATTCCAGGATTTGATATTCCTTGGGCATCAGTTCAATTTCCCGCCCGGCTCTTTGCACCTGGCGGGATGTGCGGTTGAGTCGCAGTTCGCCGATCACCAGCTCCAGCGTATCGGCTCTGAGAGGCTGGCGTCTGGCCAGGGCTTTTAAACGTGCATACAGCTCTGCAAAAGCAAAGGGCTTCACTAAGTAATCGTCGGCGCCGGCTTCGAGTCCGGCAACCCGATCGGCGGTATCACTCAGTGCGGTGAGCATGATAATCGGGGTGGTGACTTTACTGGCACGTAAAATCCGTACTGCGTCGAGGCCATCCATATTGGGTAACAGACGATCAAAAATGATCACATCAAATGCGTGGGCAGAGGCGCTTAACATGGCGCGCTCTGCGTTGTCACAGTGCTGAACTTGTGCATTGTGCTGGGCAAGTCCGGCGCAGATAAATTCAGCCGTGTCGGGGTCGTCTTCAACTAGTAAAATATGCATACAAACCTGAGGTTGTCGTCACTCGATTAAAGCATATCGTATTTTTGCACGAGATTGGCATACAATTTTGTATTGTGCTTAGCCTGCGTCTGTGTATAAATTTAAGCCTACCGAATGTGAGGATAAGGAAATTTCCATGACAGATAAGCAAGCAGAAGCCCGGCCTAACTCAGGCCTTTATATTGGGATTGGTGCAGGTATTGGCACTGCGGTTGGCGTTACGTTTGGGGTAGCATTTGATATTCTGGCTTTTTCTGTTGCTCCGTGTGCCGGAGCTGGCATAGCGCTGGGCGTTGCCCTGTGGGGAGCTAATAAGCAAGCCGGTAAGTAAGCAGGGCCGGTATGAGCGGCCCTGCCAGGTGCTATTCCTGATATGCACCGGCACTGTATATTAGCTCGTAACTGTGGCTGTATATTTCCACGATATTGCCAAATGGATCTTCCATATAAATCATGCGGTAGGGCTTTTCGCCAGGGTAATAATAGCGGGGCTCTGTCATACGTCGTTTGCCCCCTGCAGCCACTATTTTATCTGCCAATCCCTCAACATCCGGGTCTTGTACACAAAAATGGAAAATACCGGTTTTCCAGTATTCAAAGTTGTTATCCGGATTGATCTGGTTATCAAACTGGAACAGCTCTACGCCAATGCGATCGCCGGTGGACAAGTGTGCGATCCGAAAGCGTTTCCACCCAGGACCAAATACGTCACTGCACATTTCACCGATGGCGCTGTCGTCTTCGACGATCTCGGTGGGGGCCATGATCACATACCAACCCATGACCTTAGTATAAAATTCAACGGCTTTTTCAAGGTCGGGCACTGAGATACCGATATGTGAAAAGGTACGTGGGTAAACCTGGTTCATAATTACTCTCCTGTGTTTGAATAGTGAGCAGATTACAAACGTCGTTCTAAAATGTAAAATTATTAAAAATTATCAAAATAAGTATTTTTTGTAATGATTAATAACAGCTGGCTTCGCACATTTTGTACGCTGGCCGATATAGGGCACTTTACCCGCACGGCTGAGTACTTACATATGACCCAGTCGGGTGTGAGCCAGCATGTACAAAAGTTAGAATCGCATTTTGCTGTGGCTTTGCTACTGCGTGATGGCAAACAGGTAGTACTGACAGAAGCGGGCAAACGGTTGCGTGTTCAGGCATCAAAGATACTACAAGATTTGTCGGAACTGGAGTTCAGTATCGGGGAGGACCCGCCTTATGAAGGAGAAGTCAGGGTGATGTCGCCGGGGAGCCTCGGACTCAGGCTCTATCCACAGTTGTTGACGTTGCAAAGTCGTCACCCTGGGCTCGCAATTGACCACAGGTTTGCGCCTAATCAGGCCATTGGAAAAGCCGTAGCCGATGGCAGTGCTGAGCTGGGCTTTACCACTGTCGCGGCTAAAACGGCCGAAGTAATGAGCGAGGCGATCGCGACGGAACCTTTGTTGCTGGTTACGCCAGCTGAGGTAGACGAACCCAGCTGGGAGAATTTGCAGTCACTGGGGTTCATCGACCACCCCGATGGCGCACACCATAGTGAGCTGCTACTCAGTGCGAACTTTGAGCAGTTCCAACATTGTGCACAGTTTGCGCGTAAAGGGTTTTCTAATCAGATAGGCCTGATCCTTGAACCGGTCAGCCGGGGCTTGGGGTTCAGTGTTTTGCCTGCTTTTGCGGTTGAGGCCTTCGCCAGACAAAAACTGATACGGGTACATTCACTGAGCCAACCCGTGAGCGAGACAATTTACCTATGCACAGTGCGACGTGCAGCACTGCCTGCCAGAGTATTGACTGTGATGGAGCACGCAAAAAGCAGTTTATAATACTGACCAGTTTATTCTAATCTGCACTAAATCAATAAATATTGGCTTAGCACTGGCACATCCGCGTGCGAGCCATTACTATGCAGGCCAAATGAATCAAAATGTAGTAAGTCAGCATGTCTTTACCTCCTTGCCCGAAATGTAATTCTGAATACGTCTATCAGGATCAAAGCAACCTGGTGTGCCCGGAGTGCGCCTATGAATGGAACCCAAATGAAGTCAACGAAGACGATGTCATCTCAGTGAAAGATGCCAACGGCGCATTGCTGGCCGACGGCGACAAAGTGACTGTGATCAAAGATCTGAAAATCAAAGGCAGCTCTCAGGTGATCAAAATTGGCACTAAAGCTCTGGTTCGTCGTGTGCTGGACAAAAAAGACCACGAACTGGATTGCAAGGTCGATGGTGTAGGCGAAATGATGGTCACCGCGAAATTCGTGAAAAAGGCCTAAACGGGTCATTCACTCAAGCCACCCAGTGCGCTCAGCCTGTCATCCCGTGTTCCAACACGGGATCTTCCAACCAAGATACTACTATCACTGCTAAACTCTGTCTGACAGGCACTTACGTCGTGAAAAGCCTGCAAACCTGTGAACCTACTTCTTTGCAATGTCGTATTAAGCGTTATTAGTTATACAAGGAGCAGACATTGAAAACAGTCTTAATTATCATGATGACGTTTGTCCTCAGCAGTTGTTTGGGCATGCCACAGGGCGTGCAGCCAGTCGGGAATTTTGAGCTCAATCGCTATCTGGGGAAGTGGTACGAGATTGCCCGCCTGGATCACTCTTTTGAACGCGGCCTGACCCGGGTGACGGCGCAATACAGTATGCGCGAAGATGGCGGCGTGAAGGTCATTAATCGTGGCTTCAGTGCTGCAGAGAACCAGTGGCGCGAAGCCGAAGGTAAAGCGTTTTTTGTCAACCAGGATGATGAAGCTTACCTGAAAGTGTCGTTCTTTGGTCCGTTTTATGGGGCTTATGTTGTGTTTGAGCTCGACTACGATAACTACCAGTATGCGTTTGTGTCTGGCCCGGATACGGAGTATTTGTGGTTACTCTCCCGTACCCCAAAAGTCGATCAGGCGATCATCGACAAGTTTGTCAGCATGGCTGCCGAGCGCGGCTTTGATACCGATGCGCTGATCTTTGTTGAGCAGTAAGCTGGTTTTGCTCAGGCCAGCTCCAGCGGTAACTGAATTCTGGCTCTGGCGCCTGCCTTATCTGTACGATTGACCAGGGTTAACTGGCCATTGTGCTGCTCCACAATGTTTTTACACAGCACCAGACCAATGCCTTTGCCATTGGGTTTGGTTGTGTAAAAGGGCACGAACAAGTTGTCCGGATTAGTGACTCCCTGACCTTCATCCAGAATATCTATAAACGCGTATTGTGCTGTTTTGCCAACGATAATATCAACCATCCCGGTTTCATCGCTGGCCTCCAGCGCGTTAGTGATCAGGTTAACCAATACCTGTTCCAGCAGGCTGATATCCACATGCAGTGCAAAGTTCTGCTCAATTGAACAGCGGACCCGGGTGTCATATAAAACCTGCATGGGACTGAGGAGGGCGTCTATACTCACTGTTTCTGTATGCAGCTGGTGTTGCCGGGCAACGCTGGCGTAGCGATTGACGAAGGACATCAGTCCGTCACTGCGCTGTACTATTACAGCCAGCGCCTGTTCAAAATCAGCTTGCGTATCGGCGCCGGGTTGTAACATTTGCAGTGTCTGTGCCAGTGATTTAATGGGAGACAGTGAGTTATGGATCTCATGGCTCAGAATGCGGATCATTTTTTGCCAGGCGTCGCGCTGCGCCTGACTGACCACAGACTGGACATCGGTCAGGATCAATAAATGGGCGTGGCTGTCGTCAATGGGGATCTGGCTTTGCCGGATTTGCCATTGCTGAGCCAGCGACGGATGACTGAATTGCCACTGTCCGTTGGTTTGCGTCAGGCTGAAATGAGCGGCCCTGAGTCGTCTTTGCGTTTGCCAGGGTTTGCCGGTCCAGTTTGAAAAAGCGTCGTTGGCATGAACCAGTGTGTTGCTTTCATCAAACACCACAATGGGGCTGGGCAGCTGCTCAATGAGCCTGAACAATAAGATTGCCTGATGATCCCGTGCAGATTTATACGCTTGTAAATGATCACATAATTGGCTGGTTTCGGTTTGCAGCTGGGCCAGAATGCCGCTTTTGTCGGTACTGTAAAAGCGCTGACCATAGTCTTCCAGCCGCATGGCTTCGATGGTCGTCGTCAGATGGTAAAAAGGCTGAACGAGATGCACTTTGATATGCTGTAACAGCAATGCAGCGGGGCACAATCCCAATACCCACAGTGTAATGACACCCAGCCAGCCACTGCCCAGACTGAGCAGTAATCCGGTGCTGAGCGAGGCTAGTAGCAGCCAGACAAGCATGCAAAACAGGGTCGCGGATCGTTCGTAATTGAGCGTCATCATATTTATGACTGCCGGGTTTTAATGTTGAATTTATCCATGCGCCGATACAGCGCACTTTTACTGATCCCCAGCAGGAGTGCGGCGTCTTCAACATTGTCCTGGCACTGAGCCAGTGCCATTCGGATGAGCTTTTGCTCTGCCTGCTCCAGTGTCACCAGCTCTGATACCGGGTTGTTGAGCTCGGTTTTGACGGCTTTTATTTGCAACTGCCGGGCGGTGATCTCGGGCTCGTCGCACATCAGCACGGCGCGCTCCATGATATGACTTAACTCCCGTACATTTCCCGGCCAGTGATAGGCTTGTAAGGTGTTGCATGCACAATCAGACAAAGTTAATTCAGGCAAGCCGTAGGTTTGTGCATGGTGCGAGATAAAGTGTTTTGCCAGCGGGATGATTTCGTTACTGCGCTGGCACAGGGGTGGCACAGTCAGCTCTATGGTGTTGAGTCTGAAATACAGGTCCTGGCGAAATTCTCCTTGTGCTTGACGCGCTTCTAAATCTGCATTGGTGGCGCTGATCAGGCGACAATCGGCGTGAAGCGTGTGATCTGCGCCCACAGGCTCATATTCGCCATTTTCCAGCACCCGCAATAGCTTAGCTTGTTGCGCGTCGCTCAGCGTGGCAATTTCATCTAAAAACAGGGTGCCGTCAGTGGCCTGAGTAAAACGGCCGTCGCGGTCCTGCCTCGCATCGGTAAAGGCGCCTTTAACATGACCAAATAGTTCGCTTTCGAACAAGGACTCTGGGATAGCCGCCATGTTAACGCTGACCAGTTTACCTGTCCGTGCGCTCTGCTGGTGGAGATACTGAGCAATCTGGGATTTACCCGTGCCGTTTTCGCCGCGTAATAAAATATTGGCACCGGTTGGTGCAATCCTATCTAGTTGTTTTTTGAGTGTTTGCATCTGTGGGCTGAGCCACAGCAGTGTTGTGTCGGGCGCTTTTTGAGCTTGAAGTAGTGCACTTTGCTGAGCCTGGGCCATTTGTCTGAGCCCCAGATGCTTTTTAATCATCATCAGCACGGCATGGTTGTCCCAGGGCTTGGCAAAAAAATCCACAGCACCTCGCTGCATGGCTTCGACAGCCAGGGTCACACTCGACCAGGCTGTCATAGCAATAAACGCTGGGCTGGTTGGGGTTGCTTTGGCATGCTCAGATAGAAATTGCAGACCCTCCTGACCTGACGTAGTATCCAGCTCATAATTCATATCGAGCAACACCAGGTCGACGGTGTGTTGTGCAAGTGTGTCTGCTGCCGCTCTCAATGAGCTACATTGGAGGGTGGTAAAGCCGCTGTTTTTCAGCAGCATGTGAAGACTCAGGCGAATATCGGCCTTGTCATCTACGATAAGTAGGGTGCCTTGCATGGTATAACTGGCAGACGCTTTGAAGCGCCTGCATTTCCTCATTGACTGTTGTTCGATTTGTTATTCATTTCTCAATGCCCGGATTGGGTCCTGACGGATCACCTTTTGTACCGGCAGATAACTGGCAATCAGTGCGACCAGTAACATCACCGGAATGCTGCTGATAATGGCCAGCCAGTTCACATCGACTGGTCCGTCTCCGATACGAGACCACACCAGATAACCCAGGCTTGCAAACAGCAGGCTAACTGCCAGGCCGGTAAAAATAGGCACAAAACTCTGTTTAATGATCATGGCGGCCAGCTTATGCGTGTGTGCGCCCAGAGACAAGTGAATGCCCAACTCGTAACGGCGCATTTGCACGCTATAGGTAAGTACACCGTAAATGCCTGCGCCAGCCAGGCTCAGCGTCAGTGTTAGCAGCGCCACGGTCAGCATGGCCTGAAGCCAGGTTTGTCTGAGTCGCTGACTGAGCATATCATCCACTTTCCTGAAAACCGAGAAGTTTAAGGTCGGATGAATATCCCTGAGTGACTCGCCAAGCTGCACTTTTGACAAAGGCCCGTTGGCTTTGATAATAAACGCACTGCTACCTTCGGTGAGCGGCACATAGTAGCGCTCCAATTCATACCCCAGTGGGCCGGTGGGCACGTATACGTCGCCTACAACTCCAACAACCTGTCTGGGGGTTTCCTGGTCGATGTATAGCGTTTGTCCCAGCGGGTTGTTTGTGCCATACAAGCGTTTGGCCAGTGAGTCTGAAATGATAATTTCGTTGTTATCTTCGCCAGATGCTGCAATGGGGGTAAAGCTGCGCCCTTGCCTGACTGGCAAAGATAAAGTGGTAAAGGCATCCTGATCTAAAAACGCCATACTGGTTATGCCCAGTAGCGCTATTTGCTCGTCATACAGGTAGTTTTTCCAGCCCATGACCAACGGAGAGGTCATACTGGCTGCTACTGCATTGACATTTGCTTGTGTGCCCAGGGTACTTTTAACCTGCCTGGTGAGTTCAAATGAGTCAATCTTAGTGGCGCTGCCATCAACACGCACATAGTAGAGGTGTTCGGTGTTGAATCCGGTCGGGTGGGTCATTTTATGATAGGCGGGCAGAAGTTTATTGGCCGCCAGAAACAGCAATAAACTGGCAAACATGACTTGCAATGCCACCAGGATATGGCGGGTACGGGCTGAGATTTGTGCACCCGTACCTTTGCCGCTGGCATGCAGGGCGCCCGTCAGGGCATGGTAGTTTACCTGACTGCTGGTGATGGCGGCAATGAGCAGGGTGATAAGCAGTGCCAGGATCATTGCAACCACAATAGTGGGTGCATCGAGCGACAAAGCCTGCATACGAGTGAACAGATAGCTCAGGTCTTCGGCCAACAGGACATTCAGCCACTGCGCGCCTAGTAAGCCCAGCACGGTTGCGGCGCCAATCAATAAAGCACTTTCACAAAACATACTGATGAAAATATGGCGCGGTTTAGCTCCCAGTGCTGCCTGAATTGCCATAGTACGTTGCTTTTGTGCGCCCCGTGATAAAAACAGGTTGGTGACATTGGTCAGCGCAATCAAAACCAGCACTGCCGCAGAAAACAACAAACTCAGTGCCAGGTTATCGCTTTCGGCGATGATCCTGGTGCGCAATGGCGTGAAGCGTGCGCCGATGGCCGTATCGGGGGCAACATTTTCCTGAGATTGATACAGGGTATTGATCTGCTCACCCAGCGCGTGATTGGCCTGCGCTGTGTTCACACCCGGCTTAAAGCGGGCGATCCCGTTAAACTGGCTGCTGATGCTGTTCCAGTTATTAGTGGTGCTGAGTGCTTCTGGAAAGCTGCTAAATCCACTGATCTCAGAGCTGCGAAAAATCTCCGGTACTTCAAAATCCTCGGCAACGACTCCCACAATTTGGTAAGCCACCCGGTTAAGCTGGGTAAAGGTGCCAATTATGGCGGGATCTGCGTTGAAGTCTTCCAGCCAGGTCTGATAACTGAGTACCAGCACTTTTTGTTCATCACTGATCCCTTCATCGCTGCTCAGTGCGCGACCCAAATGCATGGGCACGCCGAGCAACGAGAAAAATTCAGGGGAAACACGCAGTACATCCACGGTGGGTCGTCCGTCGACATCCATCAGGCGAGGTGAGGTGTGATGCAGCATGGCCATTTCATCAATAAACTGCTTGTCCTGGTAGATCAGCGTTTGAGTTGGCAACATCTGAAAGCCGTATTGCGTTTCGCCATTGATGGTTTCGCTCTGATCTGTGACCCATAAGGTATCGGCATTGGGGTAGGGTAAAGGCTTGGTCAGCAACCTGTGGTTGATGTTGATCACCACACACAGTGCCGCCAGGGTCAGCGCCAGTGTGAAAATCACGGTCACGCTAAAGCCGGGCAACTTTTTCAGGTTAGACGCAGCCAGTTTAAGTTCTTCTTTGATCATCCTGCCATCTCCAGCTTCACTTCATCCACCATAACGCCATCAAGTAGAAACAGTTTGCGACTGGCCATATCGGCATACCTCGGGTCGTGCGTCACCATACACATGGTGGTGCCTTGTGCATTTAAATCGTGCAACATCTGCATGACGGTATCACCATTTTTGGAATCCAGGTTACCTGTGGGCTCGTCTATCAACAGAATATCCGGCTGATTGACCAGCGCCCGGGCGATGGCAATACGCTGCTGCTGGCCACCCGACAGTTGGTTGGGCTGATGATCTATCCGATGTGTCATTTGCACCAGCTCCAGACAATGCATTATTCGATCTTTGAGCTGAGTGCCACTCAGGGGATGTTCGCTGTACTTAACTGGCAGCGCCAGATTATCGAATACATTCAGCTCATCTATCAGGTTGAACGACTGAAAGACAAAGCCAATGTGCTTGTTCCTTAATGTTGCGCGTTGATTGACGCTGAGCTGGCTGACGTCGCTTCCGGCAATCTGATAACGGCCGCCCGTAGGTGTGTCTAACAGGCCCAGAATATTGAGCAGGGTAGATTTGCCGCAACCGGATGGGCCAGAGATAGAAACATATTCACCTTTGTTGATACTCAGGTTCACGCCGCGTAAGGCTTGTGTTTCCATACCACTGAGCAAGAAGTGTTTGGTGATGTCTGTGAGTTTAATAACGCATTTGTTGTTCATTGTGGTTTCCTTATTTACTCAGGTACACGACCGGCTCATCCTGATAGGATGCCATATCCGACAGAATAAAGCGCTGCTCTGGCTGTGCGCCGGATAGCAGCTGAATATGCTGTGCGGTTTGGGCGCCATAGTGTACCTCAATGGCGTGTGCTTGTTGGGTATTCGTGTCGATACGGTATAAAGTGGCGTGGCTAAAGGCTTTGGCACCGACAGGCTTGTCGATAAACAGCGCGTCGTTAAGTGTGTTGATATGTATGGTGCCTTCAATATTGAGCTCGGGCCGGGCGCTGTCGGGTAAAGTCTTGGGCAGTGCTACTTCAACCTCAATATTGCCGTTTTGCACCACAGGGTTTATGCGTGAGACAGTGCCTGTGATTAGATCTGAGCGGGTGTTCACCTGAACTGATTGCGCCAGTGCTACTTGCTCCGCATACGCCTGTGGTACTTGCAGTTGGGCATATAAATCCCGTGTGCTGCCAACCAGTGCCAGCTGCGCGCCCATAGGCACACTTTGCCCCAGTTCGACATGTAACTGCTGCACCACGCCTGTGATCCCCGCCCGCACAGTGAGGCGGTCAACTCTGTGCTGGATCAGCTGATAAGCCTCTTCGGCGGCTTCAATATCCGAGTTGGCCAGCTGTAAGTTAGCCTGATGCAAGGTTTCAAGCTGACTAATACGCCGCTGTTCGATGTCAATCCTGCGGGTCAGCTGGCGATGCTCCAGCACCGTACGCTGATAATCCAGCTTGGATACCGCACCATCCTCAACCAGACCTGCCTGGGCAGATACCTCCAGCTCAGCGCGCTCTAAGTCAGATTTTAAGATCTCCAGATCTGCCTGATGCGACAGCATTTCACGCTGCTGATTAATGTTTGACTGTAAATACTGATCTTTTGCCTGTTGCAGCGCCCGTTTTGCGTCTTTTAGCGACTGAGTCAGGCTGGCATCCCTAAGTCGCATGATCACACTGTCGGGCGTAACCTCAACACCCGGGCGCAGTACAATTTCTTCTACTGTGGCCTCACTGGCAGCACTGATTAAACGTGGCGTGCGTGATTTAAGCTGACCAAACCCGGCCACTGAAATGACTAAGTCTCCCTGTCTGACCTCACCAATCCAGGCATCCTCTGCCGGCAAAGAGGCCTGCGCGCTGGGCTGGACAAGCAGCCAGCCCGTCACGATAACGAGCAAGGCAATCCCACCCAGCCACAGCCAGTTCACTTTGATGTTCTTTTTTTGTTCGACTTGTATGTCCATACTCAATCCTCTGCAGGTACTTGATTGTAGACATTACAAGGTATGTGCCATTTCTTAAGTGTTTGTATTTATTTGGTTTGTATTTTTATTGAGTATGCTTGAACGGCTTTATTTGTGGAAATGGAATTGCGATTTTTGGAAATGGGAGGGGCTATTTAAGTTGAGTTAGTCAGGTTTCTGTAGTTCGCGCTAGGGTGAATGAATTGCTAAGAGTACGTTCCTCGTCAGGCTTGCAGGCTAGTGCTCTGGGTGGTAGGTTGTTCCTATTATGTTAAACACTTTTTGGTATTGGGCTGGAAAAACCTGGGAACAGGCTTAACCGGTATTTGCGTTATATTTCACATCCAAGTTCGGTGCATATAAGGAAGTGGTACACAGACAATGAAGTACTTTAAAACCCCGGAATTTCTCTTCGAAGTATTTGGTGAAAAACAATCACTTTTAGAGGTTTGCTGTACGATTGTATTTGCCTTATTTGGAAGTTTGGTTGTTTATTCAGTTGCAGATATACGCTTAGATAATTGGAAATCAATCATAGCTTTTCTATTAATCTTTGATGTGTTGGCAGGCTGCATTGCTAATTTTAGCTATGGCACTAATGAATTTTATTCTCAGCGGCCCAAAAGTCGCCTTATTTTTATCGCTATTCATGTGCATATTTTAGCCATTGCATGGTTGCTTTCTGAGCCGATGGGTAGTGCAATAATGATTTGGGGCTACACTATCGTGTCTGCATTTATAGTCAATGCGCTAAAGGGGAAGTCAATTCAGTCTTTTGTTGCCGCTAATTTTATGTGCTATGGCATCTTTTTATTGATTTACTTGTCACTGCCACTTTGGTTTTTGATGGTGAGTATTTTTTTCATGATAAAGGTACTGTTTAGCTTTGCTGTTGACCACTTTGGAAAGCACGCTAATTGCTCAGTACAAAGAGAAATATAATCAGCGCATTAAGTAAGTGGGGCTGCTAACGCTTGGCTCAGTTCCGTTTCGTTGTATAAGTAAAGCCAAGTAGTATCATCCTCTGACGCTGTCATACAAAACACATGAAAATTCAAAAAATCGAAGAAAAGAACTGGGTAGGGATCTTAGAAATACAAGATAGTGCCTATCATGAAGTTGGCCTAGAAGAATTAGAGGTACTCAAATCTAAGCAATCCGCTTCACCGGACACTTGCTTTGTCTGCGTGTCAGATCGGGATGATGTTTTAGGTTATTTGCTGGCACACCCGTGGAGCGGGAATGAGCCCCCAAAATTGTTTGAACCCTTGCCAGACGTTGTAGATAGCGACTCTATATTTCTCCATGATATGGCCGTTGATCCACATTCTAAAGGCCAAGGTATTGGCCGCTCAATGATGGAAGTGCTAATAAAAGTATCTGTAAGGAAAGGGGTTAAGCGAATCATCCTTGTTGCCGTTCAAGACGCTAGTCGCTTTTGGTCATTACTAGGCTTCAAAGAAATCTTAGGAGCAAATCTATATCCAGGCTATGGAAAAAATGCAGTCTTAATGGAGAAGGTTTTAACAGCTTCATAAAGTGTAGCATTTGATTGCCTACACCTCGGCGTCGGCCGAGTAAGGCGTCAGGTTTCTTTAAAAATGGCGCTTAAATTGAAATTTAGAATAGTAGCGTTTCTGTTATCTGTTATCTGTTATCTGTTATCTGTTATTAGCATTTATAGAAGTGATGGCACTATAGAGCATATTCAATACACTTCTGGTAAATGCAATTCAATAGACTCGGTTACTCTCAGCAGTTGGTTGATTAAAGATGGACAACTTACGATCACGGTAACAGCAAGTAATGGTCAAAATCCGTTACCCACAGACATAATAGTTACAGATAAAATTGTCACTATCGGTGATAAGTCATTTGTGTTTATTTCAAGCGCAGGGTGCAAAGTACGCAGAATGCGCAGTAATACGTGTTTATTAACAGTAATCTAATCAGGTTGTAAACGCGGGCAGGAAACCAGTGTTTTTGTTCGCGCCTATATTTTAAGTCAGCTACAGCGACGCGTGGAGTTCCCTAAATAATTGCGCTCTTTCAAGCTGATGTATCAAGCGCACGTATTCGTGTATAGCCCCGTGTAATCGTTTCTCTGTTATAAAATAATGATTTCTTCGTCTGACCTCTTTGCCAAGTCTGACTGTGGGCAGTCATCTAATATCTCAGAACTAATGATCCCAGACAAGAGGTAGCAGGATGGCATCAAGCGTGCGAGAACCTGTGCAAAAAAACACTGGAGAGGGGAGGTAAATGTTTCATAAAAGTTTCTGTTATCGGGAATTTATTGCTGGGTATTCATGATGAAATGTAATAGGATATAAAAATCAAAAGGTTATGTGCCTTTGTGGCACAGGTTTAATTAAGGGAAATTATGAAGTTATTTAGTTTATTTTTTAGTGCACTTTGTCTGTTGCTATCAAGTGTTTTGTACGCTGAGCCAGCTAAGAAAGTACTGATTATTGTATCAAATATGGAAAATATGGGAGATCCAGAAAAACATGATGCAAGAAACAACCTATGGGAAGTGGCACCGCCATATCATGTGTTTGTTAGTCATGGCTTTGACGTGGACTTTGTATCTCCTCAAGGTGGGAAAGTCCCTTTTATGATGGACCCTCTCGGAATCAGCAGTTATACAATAAAATACGAGAACTTTTTAGGTAAAGCTAACAGTTCACTTAAACCTGAAGACGTTAATCCTGATGACTACTGGGGCGTATATATAGGTGGAGGATACGGCCCAGTTTTTGATGTGGCGAGCAATAAAGAAATACAGTCAATCATTGCCAGAGTCTATGAGTCGGGCGGTGTTGTCGGCACGGGTGGCCATGGGGCAGCAGGTATTGCTAACGTGAAACTGGCTTCCGGGCAATTTCTCGTTAAGGGTAAAAAGATCGCAGGTTTCCCTAACTCCACAGAAAAGTCGAAAAAGTGGGCAAAACAAGGGACGTTACTCCCCTTTTTGATTGAAAGCCAGCTTAATAAGAACGGGGCATTTGCGCAAAACAAGGAAACGTTAAAAAATAAACATGACGTCGTTATTGATCAACGTGTGGTTACAACCATGTTTTTACCATCAGCGGCTCTGGTTGCAAAGGAAATGATTATTACTAATAGTGGTACTTAACAAAAGGTTATGGCGTCAATAGCTAACTTTCAGTATTTGGCGCTTCTTACATAGTTCTGTCTCTGCGCATCGCGTTCAAGGTAATGACCACTTTTCTAACACTGGCAATTAATGCCACTTTTTTGGGTTTTACTGGGAAGGTCAGCTTCTCTTCTAACGCTTCGAAAATGGGGCAGGATTAGACGGCTGATATCATGCGCTTTTCCGTTCAGTTCGACTAAGCGCTAGTGAAGATCGCCCAAACAGTTTGGTGTTAATAGTCGAAGTTTTTGGCTTAGAAAAATTCAATTAGTTTCACTATAAAAAATTTCGATTAAAACTGTAACTTGATCAAGGTAAAGTTGTGGTTATCCAAAATGTATCAGGTGCATAAAAAGGATGTTAAACGCTTGGATGACGATTGTTTCTAGCTGGTTTTAATCAAATATCCATCGTTTTCTATGCAGATGAGATAAATCTATAAGGGAGGTTTGATGATTCAAATTTTAATCACTGGTGGCTTGATTTTATTGTTTTTAAAAATTGTAGACAAAGAAAATTTTCTAGATTTTTATGACTCTATTGCAATTTATATATGTCCATTAATCTTTAGTGCTGTTTGTAACTTATTGATTCAAAAATTAGAACTTCCTCAATTATTGAGTCTGATTTCAGTGTTAGGCTATTTTGTTATACCCTTTTTACTATTCGGTGCGATATCAGCATATACAGCTAAAAAGAAGGCACTCCTATCACTAGGCATAGCTGTAATAGCTGGTTTTACAGAGTCAACTTCTGTTGTGATTACGCAGGGGCAGCAAGTAACCACTTTATAAGATTTATCACAAATACATCAAGTATCAGGACGTAAAAGCTTGGCCTACGTTTATTCATTGCCAATTTTAGCCTGTCTTTCACACCGCATATACAGGCGCTGGGAGATTGCCTCATAATTGAGGTCTCCCAAGCTGATGTATCGAGCACATATTCGCGTATTGTCTAGTGGAACAGCTTCCATGCAATTACATACCCGCTTTGTCTCCTAATCTCTTTGCCAAGTCTGACAGTCGACAGAACGGCACAATCTGTGATTGTATTTGTCAGGAACTTTCGTTGCCTATTTGAGTGCGAGCATACAGGCCGAACCACCAAAGGATAATTGTCGCAAGTAAAGAGAGCAATAACAGTGTTTCGAGTCGGTTGGGTACATCGGCTTTTACTATGTCTGAGGCACATACCGTATTGAGGGCTTTTCAGATCTCGAAAGTTTTCTTCGATTTACATACGCTCGCGAACAGTGATTTTGCTACGCATCCGTCTGAGCCATGACCAACCTTTTTATCGACCTGTCGAAACCCGGTATTTCGGTTGCCAGCATTAATACCAAGATGCAGGGCATGAATTTGGGGGCAGTTTTTTCTAAGCATATCGTATAGGATGGAGAGAATACACATGGTGTTGTTATCTAGTGAGCTTTAGCGAAATAAGTTAAATCAAACAATATCTGCATCTCCATCACATTGATTTTAAATATGAATATCTGGGGGTTCCTCAGATACGGGCGTTAGGAATACCTTTGGATCGGAAAAATAACTTTATAAGACAACTACTTTTGATGGTTTTAATACTTCCTTCAGCAGTCGGCTGGGGCGTGTTATCTTTGATTAGTTTGTTTGTCAGTGCATTCATGATATTTGAAAGTTTATTTTATTTTGGTCTGTTCACTTTTTCTTTACTGGGTTTGACGTGTATTTTTTGGGGTGTGAAATCGATATATGACTTTCCAAATGTGACAAGATTAACTTGCTTGTTTTTAGCTTTAAGCCTGATAATTTTAACGGCCTTTGGTGTTACCGGAACTTCGCAACCGCTGTTCTATTTATCATTTATTTCAATTGTGTTTGCTGGGGTGTTATTGCTCTGGCAACGAAGAATTATTACACAGACCTAAATAACGTTTCAGTCAAGGACGAAAACCAGTAGGCTTGCGCTCCTTATTTCGCTAATTTTAGTCTGTTATCTTGCGACGCTTTAGCGACGTGTCATATGCTCAAGGGGAACCAATGAAATATTGCCACGTAAAATTTCATGCACAGGATGATGAGTCACTAGCACGACTTACAAGTTTCTTTGAGTTAATGAAAAATGAGAAAGATTCCTCAGAAGGGCCTGACGAAATGAAACTGAACGAGTTTCTTTCGAACAGTGAAAAGCGCCATTTCTGGGACCCATCGAACGAAGAACTGAAAGAATGGCAAAACTTTTGGGCAGAGACTGCGGTCGAGATTCGCCTATCTCCTAAAATGCCATTGCCGCCATGGGATTTAGAGTCAATGTACGCAGCTCTTTGGGATGGAGATTACGATCTTGTTTCCATCACGAAAGAGAATGAGTGCCACCATCTGAACTTTCATCCTCATGACTACCCTTATGGTGGTACTGAATCAATGGTTGTACTAGTTAGTTGTTTTGGTCATTCAGTTTTGGGCATAGAGGATGGCACTGGTTTCTCTGAGTACGTAGATAAGAAAATAAAATGGGCCCCAGGAATGAAATATCCATATGTACCACCGAAAGAAGAAAACAAAAAATAAGTGCCTGTTAAAAAGGACCTCGTGCATAATTAAGAGCATGTGGCACAAGCCATAAAACTGTATTGGTTTAGTAGAAAATATCACAAACGCATGAATCAAGGATGTAAATCAGCAGGATTGAGCTTCTTTGTCGCTAAGTTTAGCCAAGCATTCATGCACTTAATAAGGCGTTAGCCGTCAGGAGTAAAATTTGACCATAAGGATGTATTCAGAGGTCGACTTTCAGTCAATAGAAAAGATATATAACCTCTCCAAATTAGACGAATTGTCGCACGAAAATACACAATTTACTTTATTGCCATTGTCGGAAGACAAGGA
The DNA here is from genome assembly GCF_030125445.1 of Pseudoalteromonas ardens. Classification (NCBI taxonomy): domain Bacteria; kingdom Pseudomonadati; phylum Pseudomonadota; class Gammaproteobacteria; order Alteromonadales; family Pseudoalteromonadaceae; genus Pseudoalteromonas; species Pseudoalteromonas ardens. Next base: position 763,614 of record NZ_JASJUV010000002.1, on the reverse strand, counting down.
ACGGAGAAAACTGTTATTTGAATCCCAAATATTCGTTTACGAACTTGAGTCTATAGTCGCTTTTTGCGCAATCTTTGAGTCAGAAATTAGGGCGTTATTTGTGCACCCTAACCATCGCGGGCACGGAATTGGCAAAGACTTGCTTGAGCATTTACTGTCTCTTACCTCGCGAAGTGCGAGTTTGTATGTTGCGGCTTCGAACTTTACTGCAAAGGAAATGTACAAAAAGTCTGGTTTCGTGATCACAGAAACATTTGAAACCACTTACAATTCTGTAAAAGTAACGGTAAATAAAATGGTCAAAAGTGAAGGTGAGCAAGGCGCTTAACAGGTTCCTCGTGGCCACTGAGGTAAGACTTTAGTGATTGAGATAAAAGATGTGCTCAAGCATCAATAGAAGATGTAAATAACTATATGGGTTGGCGTATTAGTGCTGCAAATGAAAGAGCGATAAAGCGCGGCTATGAATATAGGAAAAAGAAAAGTAAAAAGCCTTAAAGTTAGAATCATAATAATTGGCTCTGCTTTACTTCAAAACCTAGTCAATTATGGCCAGTCCTTTTTTGAGCGTTATATTTATGGAGGAAATTTGTGGAAATCTGGAAGTTATTATTCTTTATATTGGCGTGTTTTGCGCTCAATATGACTCCTGGTCCAAACAACCTATTGTCTATGAACAATGCGCGTTGTTATGGTTTTAAGTCCGCTTTAATTGCGGGTCTGGGTCGAATTGCGGCATTCACAGTGATGATTGCTTTGGCTGCTTCAGGTTTAGCGGTTGTGCTCTTTGCATCTGAGACGCTATTTTTAACCATTAAAGTTGCCGGTGCAGCATACTTGTTGTGGATTGCCTTCAATCTTTGGCGCTCGAACGCAAGCCCCGTCTCTGAACCCGAAAGTATTCGCAACCGACTTGGTTTAGCGAAGCAGGAATTTTTGTTAGCTGCAGGGAATCCAAAGGCAATCTTAATTTTTACTGCCTTTCTACCTCAGTTCGTTGATGTTACAGCCAATGTAAATGAACAGTTCTTCGTTTTGGGGGTCACTTTCCTCATCTTAGAATTAGTGGCAATATCAATTTATGCTCTATTCGGCGTATATCTGAGGCAGTGGTTCACGAAACCGAAAATAGCAAAGCGCTTCAATAGAGGTTGCGCAACCTTTTTAGCTATTTCAGGAGTGAGCTTGTTACTAAGTCGCCAGCAATAAATTTTTAATCTGACTAAGGGTGCGTCGCAACGTGTAGCTTAAGCTTTTACCCCCTCATAAACTACTGCATCTATTGAATATCATAGCTATCAAGGCTGTTGTGTGGTTTTTATAACAAGGGTATGGAGTAAATGTTTAAAACAATAATCAGTATAGTGCTCGCGGTAACTTTATTGGGCTGCGACTTTGAAGTCCCCGGTGCCGACGAGAAGTTTGGTAAGCAGAACTTTGTATCAGCTGTATAAATCGTAGAATTACATAAACAAAGAAATGATCACTATCCTGATAACCTGAGTGAGTTGGAGTTTTTGGGAGACTGGGATGGTATATGGTTATCTGCAATACGGTACGAAATTCCAGGCGTTTTCAGATGTCAGTGTGGTAGCTAAATTAGTACTGGAGGTGATACGTGTTTCAACTAATAATGATGATTGCTGGGCTTAGTTTCGGCATCTATAGCCTGTGCCAGGGTTTTGGGCTTATCAAAATTAGAAACTCAGATGTAATTACGCAAGAGAGTTAAATCATAAAAAGCAAGCGAGCAAGTTAAGTGGCATAATAATGTGCGCTATAGGTATCATTTATGCCTTAGAGCTTTTAGGTGTTTGGTAGTATTAAAGGTTTAGCTAGAGGAAGAGGCTATAACACTGTGTACGCAGGACTCGCTACAACTAGCTTGCTTGTCGCAATATGTGTAGAAAAGCGAAATAACATATACCGAAGGAATTCAGATGTCACTGTTAGCTAATACTCCGGAACCACCCTACTATGCTGTTATTTTTACTTCGAGTCGAACGGAAGGGGATAATGGTTATGGTGAAATCGCAAGTAGAATGATCGAGTTAGCTGAACAGCAACCCGGATATTTAGGCATTGAATCAGCAAGAGAGGCGCTAGGCATTACAGTGTCTTATTGGACTGATTTAGAGTCCATCAAAAACTGGAAAGCAAATGCTGAGCACATGGAAGCGCAAAAAACAGGCCGCAAACTTTGGTACAAGTCATTCAAGGTGCGTATTGCAAAAGTAGAGCGGGATTACGGTATATAACAGACCAAGCAAGCTCTGATGCATTTGTGTTTTTGAGCGAGTACCCAGTTAGAAGGGGAGGTGATGGTGAAGCAGGTTATAAAGCACTACCTGGCAAAGAGAGTTGCCAGGAAGTTGACGCCGTGGCTAACTCTTTATGGTGAAAAGGACACTTACACAGACGAAGAAATTACCTATGCGTTGCTTCGGGCAAGATTATCAAAGCGGTATTTAAAACTGGCTAAGGAGGTCTTTGGCGGCGGTATTTCTAAGTATCGTGATTATGGCAAACAGAAATATCTGAAATGTACCAACAGGCCTTACCTGCCAAAAGGAAGCAGCACTATCGAGGCTTCCTCTGTTTTCTTCGAAAATTCAAACGACAATGACTCCGGTTGATGGCAATACACAAGTGACAGTTGAAAAATGAACTCAGTTTACTCGCTTTTCCTGCGGTTTTTGCTGGGCGGCATCTCTACAGTATCAGGAGGGGTGCATCATTAGGGCTGTTTTTTTGATATTTGGTGGCCTGTAGGGACTTTAGTTAAACCGCGCATGTCGATAGTAAATGTGAAAGCCTGTTCACGTTTGGTGTCTGTAAAGGTTGTGTATCGATGTAAGAAGTAGAGCCGAGAATTTCAATATGTGTGGTAGAGGTGGAAGAGAGGCGATTGGCGTCGCATTTCAGATGTTTATTAATGATGGCCTCAACGTCGGCAATGATAGGCAATTAATCAGAGAAAGCACCGTGGGTGGCAATATCGCCAATTGTGATGATGATTATTGCTTAGCATATATACTGGGTTACACAGTGTTAGAAGCGGATGTATATCCAGCTACATTTCCTATTTGGGTCGAAGGATGAGCTTATTCAAGCGCAGTTATCACTAATACAAATGGCATTGGCAAGTAAAATGAAGTTTTATACATAGTTGAACGAATCGACTAGATGTGAACAAATGTGCTCAATGGGTGAAGTCAAACTTGAGTTTAGCTATATATACCAGCACATTTTATTTGGTTTACATCAGTCTGTCATACACATTAGGCGTAATGAGAGATTGATGCTCTAGTTCAGGTGAGCTGCTTTAAGGAAGCTTGTCTATTTCAATACAGGAATTTAAGTATGGCAAAGCTATTTTTAGTTTGTGGTCCTACAGGGGCTGGTAAAACGACCTATTCTATGTCGTTATGTGAGGAAGTTGGTGCTGTCAAGTTCTCAATTGATCCCTGGATGCAGACATTATTTGCGAAAGATATGCAGTCGCTTGATTTTTCCTGGATGATGGAACGTGTGGGTCGGTGTCACGAGCAAATATGGGAAGTCTGTGAGCAAATTTTATCGTTAGGCGGCAATGTTGTACTTGATCTGGGCTTTACGACTAAAGCTCAGCGTGACCTTTTTGTCAGCAAAGCGAGTGAGCTAGGTATTAGAGCCGAGATCCATTATCTTGACGCACAAAAGGAGGTTCGCAGAAAGCGAGTCGCTAAACGGAATATAGAAATGGACCCGAAGGTATACTCGTTTGAAGTAACGGACATGATGTTTGACTTCATGGAGCCCAAGTTTGAAGTGCCGACCGACAGTGAGCTCGAGCATGGCTGCAAGGTGAGCGCGTAAGAAAATAGCCGAGGAATATTACGCCGCTTCCGTGACAGAGCGTTTAGTACTTAAGGAACCTTATGAAGTTAAGTCGAACTATTGTTTTGCTTGTACTCTTGCTCTGGGGGGGCATAGCCTGGCCGTGGCTTTGGCAAAATCAGGGATGTAAGATCGACTTTGTTCAGCTCAATTTTCGGCACATTGCCGATGCTTTAGAAATGCATAAGTTAAAAACAGGTCGATATCCTAGTAATGAGGAGGGACTTGAACACTTAGTCTCTGCAAAAATAGCCGGATCTGAGCTTGGCTATATTAGGGCAGTGCCAGAAAGCAGGTGGGGTAATGACTATTACTATTTTAATCTTGAAGAGAAGGTGATTTTGCTTTGGGAGCTCGGTTCTGACGCCTTGTCAGGCGGTATGGGTGATCGCCAGGATGTATGCTATGTGGTTAAGTTTGCATCAGGCAACTCGGATTTGGCCTCCAATGTCAAAGTCGTTGTTGCAAAATTATCTGAGAAAATTGCCCCGCAATGTGCTGTTATATATTCTGGCTTTTCGTCAGTGTCATAGCAAGCGGGGCTTGTGGATATTTGGTTGGTTCAGCCAGCCTGACAGAGGTTTTTATCGGTTTGACTATTTTATCTGTCAGTAACAGAACAGTGCTTTGTTTGCGGGTATCCTGAATATCATAATGTGTTTCCAAGAGAGTTATCAAAGAGTGTGATTCTGCGTCGTCAGACAAACCTTATAGAGGGAATTGCTCGTTTCTTATGCGGAATCTTAGTGTATAATTTGGTCATATCTCTGATGCTGGTTTCATTGGAGTTTGTTCGACAGCTTGCACTTAATATATTTCATACCTTAATTTTTTTGTATGCTAAATGGAAAATTGACTTTGGATTAACAATGAAAAGTTTATTTATAACTGCAATTCTACTCGCTTTTTCGCATAACACACTTGCCGCAACAGACCTCGTGAAAGACGCAATTATTACTGGTATCTCAAACACAAACGGGAACGTGAATACATTTACGATTTGGCTAGAGGGTGGTACAGGTCTGTGTGCTAATAAATCTATCTCTTTTCCTGTGACAGCGGCTGGATCAAAAGAGAGTCATGAGAGAGCTTATTCGGCAGCTCTGACTGCTTTTGCTACTGGAGATAAAATAATGGCACACAACTACTACAACACGGATTGCCATAATGCGGCATATATAAAGGTGAGTAAGTAACCTTTAACACACAAGTGAGTAAGATTTGTACACTAAGGCAGATTAAAATATCAAATGTTTCACTGCCTGATAGGCTACCACAAACTTGTAGTCACCTTTTCTCGAATTTTCCCGGAACTATTGCGGACACAATGGCTTTTATCTTAGCAAAGTAGAGCGACTCTAATTCCAGAGCAGTGATTGAGTCGCTTTATCTAAAACAATGTTTTATTTGAGTATATATTGACTACACAGTGTCGGGGCCAGCCAACTCGGTTAGCCCCATTAGGTTTCCTAAAGCTTAAAGCGCTCCACTAATCTGATGGGCTCACCATCCACATCTAATACAGCAATCACTTTCAGGACACCATTTTCAAGTTTGCCTGGTTCGTTCAAATGTGGCTGCCAGCGTTTTTTCTCATAAGGCGCAATGGTGACGTCCTGCTCCCAGAGTGTTGGCTGAGCTTCGGGAGTCTGATAGGGCAGAAACTGCACTGACAATTTACCATGGGTGTCTCCCGAATACGGGCCGGTCAGGGTGATCTCTATATCTGATTTATCTCGATGCAACTGTGCGTTTAAATACACACCGTCAAAGTGCTGATTTTCAAGCGTGATCTGGCCTGGCTGGGTTAAACCTTTCCAGCTCACAGAATAGTCAACTTTGCTCTGTTTTGCTGACAGAGGCAGGTTATGTGTTCCTGGCAACAGGGAGTAGGATGTCCCGTTTTGCAGTGTGACTTCGGCCGCCTGCTCACTCGGGTTATGGGCAAAGATAAACGGGGTCTGGCCGTCAAATCTTAGTTTTAATTCAATGCCACTGAGCGCAAACAGGGCACTGTCAGAGAGCTTACCTTGCCAGTCCTGCATCAGGGAGTACAGGTTTTTACTAATAACGGGATGCTTAGTAACACTCGTTTGTTGAGCTAACAGTTCGCGCAAGGTTGCCATGCAGCCCGGCAGTTGAGCAGAAAACTCGACACACGTATTAAAAGCCCGGTGCGCCAAAGCTGCATTAGCAAAGTACCAGGGGTTGGCGGTGTCTTTGCTTAGTTCCGGTACCTTATATGTGTGACCGAACAGGTAAGGGGTGATCGTGTGGTTCATGTTGCGACCAAGCAACGTAACCTGTTGAAAATTAATTGCGCTTAATGTGTCGTCCGCCATTTTAAACAGCACGTTCTGCTGGCTGCTGCCGGATTTAATTTCAATGGCGAGACCAGCATGGGTGCGCTGCAGATTCACGCCCAATTGCGAGGTTTGTTTTAAACTCTGCAATACGCTGGGTGTCAGCGCAATTTCCTGAGAGGTCCCCTTTGAGGTGTTATCGACCGATAACCGGGTGCCATCTTTAAGTATCACTTTTATCATTTGATCTTGTTCAAACTCGGCTTTGTCTGTGAGTCCGGCGCGTTTAGCCAAGCTGTCTGTCGTGAGCTTGGTAAGTAAGCCGAACCCTATTTCCCCCCGTGTGTGTTGTTCGGGTTGCAGAGTCAGCAAAGCTGAAAAAGACTCTTTACCAATTGGGTTTATGGCAGGGTGAGAAGCGGGTGCCGGGTAATCTAACACAGGATGTGTGGCATTGTGTTTTGGAGTGATATCTAAGCGTTGCAGCTGCTTTTGGTCATTGCTGCGTAGCCAATAGCCTGCGCCATTTTGCTCCCAGGGCCCACGCACAATATAAAAGCTGGGGTGTGCTGAATGGACGAATCTGGCAAAATCGCGCTCCAGTTTTGGCCAGTCTGCAAAGGTTTCTTTAAGTAGGGCATTGGCCGTTGGCAATGTGGCTTCTGAGTCCGGGTTCAAAGCCATTAATGAGCTCAGGTAGCGCTTAAAGTACTGGTAACGGATGGGATCACTGAGTAAAAAGTGCACAATAAAAAAGTTAAGGCCCCGGCGTAATTGTGGGTCGTCGTTGATTTGCTCAAAACTGGGCTGTGCATTTTGATGATATTGCGCCAGCCCCAGTGACTGGTAGTTCATCGGTGCGCGGTCAAACACCATGACTCTGAGCTGTTTTTTGTTGCTGTCATAGGTATGGCTTGCGATGGCATCAGCCATGCCTTCCGTGATCCAATTCGGTGCCCAGGTCGAGTGGCCGTTCAGTGCCATGTGAAAAGCGTGCATGGTTTCGTGGATCACAATATAACGCTGGTGGTGCTGGCGGTGGCTGGGGAAACTATATCCGGCACGGTTATAATACATGGTTTCACCGCCCGCTGTTTTGTGTACACCACGCAAAAACCCGTCATCCAGCATGGCTTCACGCACGCGCTCCCGAGAGCTGCCGTACACGACGGCAATACGCTGGTGCTCTATGTTAGCAGGCGCCATACCAAACAGCTCAACATAATGAGGGTAAGACATCTCCAGTAACTCAAGATATAAGCGCACTTTTTCTTCGCTCAAGTCACTTTTCAGTGCAAAGTGTTTGCTGACCCACCAGTTGTAACCTCGGCTATTGGTGATCTTGCCCTCGCTATAGGTGCGTGGGATCTGCTTGCCTACATACGTGATGTCTATGTGATTTAACGTGCTGGTTCTGCCAGCAACGTCAATATCAACGCGCATCTGGGCAGGGCTCGGTATGGCCTGAGCACGCTGTTGTGATAATTGTGCTCTGGAATCTTGATGGGGTTTTTCTATTGACTGACAGCCACTCAGTAGTGCCAGCGCAATTAAACTCAAACGTAACATTTTGACTTTCTCTTATTAGTGTTTTATGTATATTGTATACAATAATAATCAATAGGATCCAAGTCAATGTCGATAAGTACACCGTCCAGTCAGCCAGGGCCTGAGCTGCAAACTGGAAATGTTCAGCACCGTGGGTTTAGTCGCGCTTTCTATGTGGCTAATCTGATGGAAATTTTTGAGCGGTTAGCCTGGTATGGCTTTTTTGCTGTGTCGTCTGTGTATATGACCACGCCCAGTGCACAAGGGGGCGTGGGTTTTACTGATCTTGAGCGTGGTGCTGTACAGGGGATAATTCCATTTTTTCTCTATCTTTTACCTGTGCTGACCGGCGCGCTGGGTGATCAGCTCGGTTATCGAAAAATGTTTTTACTGTCGTTTGCCATCATGGCGCCTGGCTATTATTTGCTGGGTCAGGCGCAAAGTTTCTGGCCGTTTTTTGCTGCGTTAAGTTTGGTTGCATTGGGGGCTGCGTGTTTTAAACCTGTGGTTGTGGGTACCATTTCTCATAGTACCAATGACAGCAATCGCGGTCTGGGGTTTGGTATTTTTTATACCATGGTGAATATTGGCGGCTTTCTGGGTCCTTTGCTGGCCGGCGCATTGCGCGCTATCAGCTGGGATGCGGTGTTTATGATGTCGGCATGCTGGATCCTGGTTAACTTTATTCCCGTGTTGTGGTTTTATCGTGACCCGCCTAGTCTCAAACGTGAAAAAGCGCCACTGAGCAACGTGATCAGAGAGGCCCAGTCAGTATTGGGCAATGGTCGTTTTGCATTGACTCTGTTGATTGCTGTCTTGCTGCTGATGTGTTCAGGTGTCGAAGTGCTCAGCTATGCGCAAGCATTCTCCTGCATTGGATTGTGGCTGGTGATTAATCTGATCTGGGATCGTATTGCATCGAAAGTAGGGCCGTCGAGTGTCAGCTGGTGGGCTCAGCCAATGCGAGTGAGCAATGTGCGTTTTGCTTTGTATCTGGCCATTATTGCCGGGTTCTGGACGGTTTATAATCAGTTGTTTTATACCTTGCCCTTGTTTATTCGCGATTATGTAGATACGCGCGACTTGTTGAACTTTATCGCCTGGTTTGGTGAAGATGCTGTCTCGTTCTTTGCTTATGTCGACAGTACGCAGTTGCAAGAAGCGGTGCAGGCATTGCATGCCCAGTTGCATGGAGGTACTCAGCCAGCTGCTGAAGCGTTGCGCCTGGAGTGGGTGCATCTGAAGGTGAATGTGCCAGCCTCAGAGCTTTCAGCCCTGATGACACACTTACAATCACTGGAAGTGTTGACAACGATTCAGTTGCAGCAGTTTACCAGCGCGTTGTTAGCATATCGCCAGATTAACCCGGAGTACTTGATTAACCTCGACTTCGCGGCCATTGTGCTGCTCCAGATTCTGGTGAGTTATTTATGTCAGCGGATCCGTCCTTTTTACGTGCTGACGGCCGGACTGGTGGTGATGTGTTGCGCGTTTGCTCTGATGGCAGTAGAGCTGACAGCCACGGGAGGCGCGGTAATAGTAACTGTGATCCTGCTGATTGCATTGGGCGAAATGCTCACCTCTCCGAAGAGCCAGGAGTATGTGGCCAGCATTGCGCCGCCTTCTCAGGCAGCCTTATATATGGGGTACTACTTCGTCTCCATGGCACTGGGTTTCTTGTTCGCCGGGTTCTTATCTGGCTGGAGCTATGCAACTTTGGTGCAACAGGATGGCCGCCCGGATTTAATGTGGGCGCTATTCGGTGGTCTTGCCTTGCTTACAGCGATCGCTTTGTATTTGTTTAATCGATATGTAATCGAGGGCTCAACGCACGAGATTTCATCTGCACCACAGACAAGCTAGTTAGTGTATTTGCAACCTGGATACGTGACGTTGATTGCTTTTAGTCGCAGTTAGTTTGCCTTTGTAAGCGTGCTGTGACTAGACTGACTCGACTAATTACTACAAAAAAGAAGCGAATATGTTGAAAACAACTCTGATCAGTGCTGCTGTGCTTATGGCCTGTGGCAACGCATTTGCTGACACTCTGGTTCTTAATGCGGATGCCGCACTGGATGTGAAGACGGGTAAGTTGATCCGCCCGGCCACTGTGGTGGTTGAAGATAACACCATAGTGTCTGTGGCGCGCAGTAATCGCAGGGCTTACCCTGAAGACGCGACAGTGATCGACCTCAAAGGTCACACATTATTGCCCGGATTATTTGATATGCACGTGCATCTGACCGGGGATTCTCAGGTACACGGCTATAAACGTTTACGTCGTACAGCACCGCGTTCGGCAATTACAGGGGTGCGCAATGCCAAACGCACATTGGCTGCGGGTTTTACTTCCGTTCGTAACCTGGGCGCACCAGGTTATGCCGACCTGGCATTACGAGATGCCATTTATGATGGCGATGTGCCAGGGCCGCGGATATTTGCTTCTGGCCCTGCGCTTGGGATCACCGGTGGCCATTGTGATAATAATCTCTTTACCCATGAGCATAAGGTGGTTGCAGCTGGTGTAGCGGATGGCCCGTGGGCTGTCAGGCAAAAAGTACGTGAGAACATCAAGTATGGCGTCGATGTGATCAAGTTCTGTGCAACAGGTGGGGTGTTGTCAAAAGGCACTAAAGTCGGCGCACAGCAATATTCTTTTGAGGAAATGCAGGCATTGGTGGCAGAAGTCCATTTACGTGGATTGACGGTCGCAGCGCATGCGCATGGCACCGATGGCATTAAGTCTGCTATTCGTGCCGGGGTCGATTCAGTTGAGCATGTGAGCTTTTTGGACGATGAAGCCATTGTGCTTGCCAAAAAGCACGGCACTTACTTTTCAATGGATATTTACAACACGGAATATATCCTGAGCGAAGGGGAAAAGGCCGGTATTTTACCTGAAAGCCTGGATAAAGAGCGTAAAGTGGGTGGCACCCAGCGGGCGAGTTTTACCAAAGCCGTTAAAGCTGGCGTCAACATGGTATTTGGCTCAGATGGTGGGGTTTACCCCCATGGCCAAAATGGTAAGCAGTTCAGTCGTATGGTTAAATTCGGCATGAATGAGCTACAGGCGCTTCAGGCTGCAACCATCAACTCGGCATCACTACTAAAAATGCAGGACAAACTGGGCTCTTTAGAGGCTGGAAAATTGGCTGACATTATTGCTGTACCAGGTAATCCGCTGGAGGACATTCAGGTTATGGAAACCGTTACTCTGGTGATCAAAGACGGCAAAGTAGAAGTTGATCAACGCCAGTAACAGGAATTAGCGTTTTAAACATACCGGCGACAGGCCGGTATGTTTGATTTTATCCGCAGGCTTTGCTCATCGCCAGAATAGAGCAGGTAAGTGTCCCCAGGCTGCCAGGACTGCGCACAACTGCAGGGCCATAATAAGCAATATACCATCTCTCATACTGCCTTTTGTTTTTATACCTTGCTGGTAACACTGCCACAATGAACAGATCAAACTGAATGGCAACAAAGCGGTCAGAGTGGTAAGAGAGATGCTCGCGAGAGTGACATCGCCAAAAGCCAGAAAAGACTGATTTAAATACAGAAGGATTGGCACACTAAAGGCCAGTAAATTCATCAAACCCCACTGCAGGCGTCGGAAGCTAGTAAAGCGTTTGGTTACCAATCTGAACAGTGCAAAGATCAGAATGTATAAAAAGCCACACAATCCGAGTAGCAGGCTGGCCCAATATAGTGAGATTTCAACTGCATTGGCTTTTTTAAAGGTTTTCAGGCCGTTGCTTAATATTAGCTCACCGGCCTGGTTGGTAAAAAACACATGAGATGCCTGAGTTCGCTCGGAGTCCCGGTAAAGACCACCTTCGATGTGGTGCAGTATTCGAGGGGCACTTTGCAACGAGTGTAGTGTGATTTGCTCACCAGATGCCGAAACCCAAACGAGCCCGAATAGTTTATCAAGGAACTCAAATTCAGCCATATTATTGGGCGACAGTTCATACACACCAAGCCAGGCAGACATGTCCTTTGTCGATGTGCCGGGCTGAGCAATTTTGGTTTCATTTAACTCGAGTAATTCGACGAACAAGGCTTTGAACGCTTCATAGTCGGCGCTTTCACTGTCCGTGTTGATAGCGTAAAAGTAACCTTTCTTTTGCTCCGGGAACACGCAGATATTGGCGCGAAAACCAAAAGTTGTGCCTGGGTGGCAATGGCCGATAACACCATATCTGTCGCGGTTTGCAAATGCCAGACCCCGGCCAATTTCCAGACCCGCTTTGTCTGCGTTTGTAATGTGATAATCAAAAAGTTTGTCCATTAATTCGGGGTCAACAATGGCTTCCCCATTAAGCACGCCATCGCTCAATACAAACTGGATGAATGTGGCCATATCTGACGCAGTTGTGGTGAATTGACCAGCAGGTCGGGTATAAACAGGCACGGCGCTCTGGGCAACCTGGTTTTCATGGTACCCCATGGCCAGTGTGGTGTTGGCACTTTGACTGGTAAATTCGAAGGTGCTGTCATGCATACCCAACGGAATGAGCAAGTGTTGATCCAGATAGGCTTCATAGCGTTGATCGGTGACAGCTTCTATTACCATTCCAAGCAACGTATAGCCCATATTGGAGTATGAATATTGAGTACCAGGCTCAGTTCTTATTTTGAGTAGCGCTTTATTCTCTGTCGGAAAAGCCTGAGCAAGTGGTGTAACTGGTGTGGGCGTGGTACTCAAAAATTGCCACATACGAATATTGTCCAGCCCGGCTGTATGCGTGAGCAGATGCTTAACGCGCACAGGTGCACGGGTTTCCCAGGGGTTATTAAAATGCAGGTTAGGCAGCAAAGGCTGAACCGGGGTTTCGAGTGTCAACTTCCCCTGAGAAATTAACCGCAAAACCCCCAGTGACAGGACGGTTTTAGTGACTGAGCCAACATGCATTTTTTGATTGTGTAGCATCTTCTGCGAGTGTTCAATATTGGCATATCCTGCGCTGCCTGTTGTGACCTGTGCCTGAGTCACCATGCCCCAGGTGATCCCCGACAGTGCCTGTGCGTCGAGCAATGTTTGTATTTTGTTTTGCTTGGTCTCTGCATAGGTCAAATTTGACAGCAACAAAGTGGCCAATATGATAAGACTTCTGAGCATTGACTTCTCCTTACCCGGCTCTGGTCGTGCGCCCGTACCGTGATTTTTGAACATCTGCTGAGTTAAAAAAGGCGAGGGCTGATAAATTTCGCCTAAATTTAACAAGTTACTATGTGAAAAAGTAGTGAAGGTAGGGCAATAAAATCCGTAGTGAGATAGAAGACACGATGAGAATTCGTGTCGCCAGTGCTCGTTCAGTATTTTTAGATGTGTCAGGATAAACCCCTAACATATTGTAAATATTGACCTTCTGTTGGATAATTGAAAAGCTAAAATAATAATAACAAATACAGCCGAATGACAGCATGAGCAGGAATAGATAAGCAAACAGGCTCATTGTTTCGCAAGGCGCTTTTTTCGGGGAGCAATAAATGAATGTATTGGGCACGCTAATTTACGCCTGTATGTTTGGTATACTGGCGTTGGCTTTGTTACAGGCGGTTAATAAACCCAGGCAAATGCAAACGACTTACCTGATAGCCTTGCTGGTTTTACTGATCATCCATGTTTGCGGTGAGTTAGTCGTATATACGGGCGCTTATCAATACGTCCCCTGGCTGGTGGGGGCGCAATATCCCTTACGTGTACTGCTTGGGCCTGCCTTGTATTTGTATGCCTGTGCCACTATGTCTCCTAACCCTGAGTTTTCAAAACGCACCTATCTGTGGGCGCTGTCGGGCCCGGTGCTGGTGATTGCGGTGATGCTGCCGTTTACCATTAGCCTAAGTTCTGCGGAAAAGCTGGCACTGGCAGATCCCGCCACCCGTAACCCTGAGCACTATAAGCTAGCGTTATTTTCCTGTTTTGCAGCAACGCAAATCTTTGTTTTGTATACGGCTGTTTATTTCTTCCGTGCATTGAAACTGCATCGTCGTCATCGTCAGCAATTGATGGAGCGGTTTTCCGAAATTGAGTCACGCTCTTTAAGCTGGTTTGGGGTCATTTTACTGTCCTGGGGATTAGTGTGGTTGTGCTACGCCACCGGTTACGTTTCGGTTTTCTATGGCTGGCGTTGGTTCGGGCAAGGCGTGATTTTGCCTATTTTTGAAACTTGTGTCTTACTGGCATTTGCGTATCTGGCGTTGAAACAACCCATATTGGTTAAGGCCGACAAAGGAGAGCCCAGATCTGAGCAGCCGCGCACGTCGACGGTCAGTCTGGATAGAATGCAACGTATTGCGGTTAAGCTGCAAAGCGCGATGAAAGAAGAGCACTTGTTTATGGAAGAAGACTTATCTTTGAATAAACTTTCTAAAGCAATTGGTATAAGCGAAAACCATATTTCAGAGACTTTGTCGCAATTGCTAAAAACCAATTTCTTTCAGTTTGTGAATGGCTATCGGATCTCACACGCTGAAAAACTGCTAAAAGAAACAGATATGCAGATCCTGACTATTCAGTTTGAAGTTGGTTTTAACTCAAAATCGACTTTCAATACGGCATTTAAAAAAGCCACGGGGCTCACACCATCTTTGTACCGTAAACAACAAAAGGCTGTAACAGCCTAAAAAATATATAAATAAAAAGTTCGAACGGGCCCAATCGAACGACAATCCTGAGGTACTCCCTGACAATGGCGTTACTAAACACGCACAGGCCACAACCGAATAGAGGTTGCCTGATATTATCATTGTAGGGAGTTCTAACTATGTCTCACCAACTCGCGGCGCGTATTGCCGGCTTTTTATTTCTGATCTCGACCAGCTCTTATATGTATGCTGACAGCATATTGTCGCCGCTACTCAGACTGCCCGACTTCCTTAATCAGGCAGCACAAAATCAGTCAACACTGGCGCTGGCTGCGTTACTTGAGTTTATTAACTGTGCAGCGGTTGTTGGGATTTCCATTGTGATTTACCCCATTATCAAGCGATATAGCGAACGGGTTGCCATTGGTTATATTGCCGGTCGTGTGATAGAAGCAGCCATGCTGATATCTGGCGCGGTGATGTTGATGACATTCGGGGCGATGGGAGAGAAACTGGCAGCCAGTTCGGTGATGCACAGTGAGCAGCTTTATATTATGGGCAGTGCGCTGAAAACGGAGCGCTATTTTAGTTTCCTGATGGGTATGATAGCACTGGCCATTTTCGGATTCCTGCTGAACATAACTTTGTTTAAATATCGCCTGGTACCGCGTGTATTAGCAGGTCTTGGGTTGCTCGGTTATGTCATGCTGTTGTTGAAAGTACTGTTCGATTTCTTTGATGTGAGTGTGGGTGGTGCCTGGATGTATATACCTGGTGGCTTGTTTGAGTTCCTATTACCACTTTGGCTTATTTTCAAAGGGTTTGATTTGAGCGCTGAGCCGCAGGCAGGCACATCAGGCA
This sequence comes from Pseudoalteromonas ardens, assembly GCF_030125445.1. Lineage (NCBI taxonomy): Bacteria > Pseudomonadati > Pseudomonadota > Gammaproteobacteria > Alteromonadales > Pseudoalteromonadaceae > Pseudoalteromonas > Pseudoalteromonas ardens. The sequence continues at coordinate 748,432 of NZ_JASJUV010000002.1, read as the reverse complement.
AATAAGCAGAATGGCCGGGCAATGGATTGCCACCCTTCTGGCATGTGTTCTTCCGAAGCTTAAAAGGGAGGCGTTAATACCAATATTAAGACCAATATTAAAAGCCATAGGCAACACCATAGCTGAAAATAACAGCAGCGATAAATAGCACTAAGCATGCTTTGGTACTTTTAAAGTGCCAGTTTTGTGAACGCCCTATTGAGTAGATGAATAACCCTGTGAGCACAACTGTGGGTTCGTAGAAAAGCCGCATCGGTGCATCAAACGGAAAGAAAAACAGGCCATGGATCAAGCGACCCAGCCCGGGTGGTAATAGCATTATGGCTGCAAGGAGTATCCAGTGGGCGTGTACATGCGGTGAGTCAGTGCGCAAAATAGCTTTATACATGAATAAAATAAAGGCAGGGAAAAGTACCAGATCCAGGCTCAATACGAGCCTGAAAATAATGGAGGTATTAAATTGAGCCTGAAATATATTGGCGTATAGCGATAAGGTAGAAAGGATAAACGTCAGTAAGACACAGATTGATAAGTACCCAAAAATACGATGATGGGTGTAGCGTTGATAGTGAATAAGTGTTGCCTGAACCAGCATGCCTGCGATCCACAAAAAAGACACCGAGGCGTGCGAGTGGTGCGCTTCAGTTAAGGATGAAAACTGCAGTACATAACTTGGAATAAACCCCAGTAAAATCAGCAGACCAATTGCCCAAAGCCATTTAACATAGAAGGACATGGGCAAGGTTGAGTGTGCGTACTGTACAGTGTGCGGGGCCTGTTTATCATCCGTGGTGAGTAAGCTGTGCGACATGCTTTTATTCCGCTGAGTCTGAAACGTACGGTGAAATTTTTATCGAAACGGTGTCTTCAGGTGCACTGATCCGGCATCGCCCTCCAATTGGTATAGTAAAGATGGGCGTGGTGTGGCCAAAGTCGAGGTTACACACAACCGGGCAGTGTTTGAGTTGCTCAAAGCTACGCAGAACCTCAATCAGGTCGTTGAGTTCGACTTTACTGTCTTTTTGAAACCGGCCAATCATCAAGCCCTGAATGTGTTCTGCTCCTCGATGAGACAATAAGGATTGTAGATTGCGTTCGAATTCCGTCAGAGTCAGCTCACCAAGGAGGTTGTCTTCTTCTAAAAACAAGACGGCACCTGTCAGGTCTGGCATATACTGAGTTCCCTGTAGCAGGTTGAATGAACACAGGTTGCCGCCTAAAATAGTGCCTTCACAACTTCCCGGGGTGACGATAACCGGTCCTGTATTTTTGATAAATTGCCGCCTGGCCTGGTCGATAAACCAAAGATCATCTGACCAGGTTTCAGATACATCCAGTACATAGTCAGTACCAAGCAGTAATGCGTGTTCAAAGTGCTTTAAAGTGTACTCAAAGCCTTGTTGCATACCAAATGATGAAAAGTGTGGCCCCAGAAAAGTTATCTGACCTGTTTTGGCATAGATGGCATTGAGCAGCACGGTGATGTCAGAATAGCCGCACAAGGGCTTAGGCTGAGTACGGATCGTTTCCCAGTCAAGGTGGTCGAGTATTCTGTTGGCATTGTGGCCACCTATGGTGCTCAGGATCAGTGCGATGTTAGGAGCTGCATAGGCTTCATTGAGATCTTGTGCTTTGTCTGTTATCAGTTGCGCCATGGTATCCGACTGGTGGATGTAATGCTTTGCAAAGTCACACTGAATATCAAGCCCTGCCAGCGTTTCAATGGCAGTGGCCACGGTCTCTTCTGATAGGATGTTTGCCGATCTGCTGGGTGAGACAATACGTGCAATTTTCTTTTGTGTGCTCATAAACGTCCTCTAATTCTTTGATGCAGTGGTGGCGTCTGCCGTAACAAAAAACTGCTGAATGATGGGGCAAACCAGCTCCGGTAATTCCTGGTGAGCGGCATGCGCAGTGAATGGGATATTCGCAAAACTTGCGTCAGTCAGTTTTGCTTTGAGGGCAACGGCTTCTGGCAGAGAAAATAAAAAGTCATCATCGCCTCGCATGATGAGGGTAGGGCATGTGATCTGGCTGACCAAATCGCAAGGATATCCCGATTCGCTGGTATCAAGCCAGAGTGTCTTCACCGCACTAATCAGAGCGGGGAAGTCAGGGGACGGATTTGAGGCGTTATAATAAGCGACTCCTTCAGGAAATAATTCTGTCCAAAGTTCAACCGTCAGGCCTTGCAGAGTGTCAATGGTCGGATCATTTTCTTCCAGCCGCCAGGTCGACCCCAGAGTAACCAGACGAACAACCTGCTGAGGGTTCTGCGCCGCCAGGCGATAGGCAACGATACCGCCATCACTGAAGCCAAACAGGGCATATTGCCTGATACCCAGCGCCCTAAGCAGGGCTTGTATGTCTTTCTGATACTGGGCATAAGTCAAGGGGGCATCGCCCAGGTGTGATTTTCCTTGTCCGCGTAAATCGATGGATATCAAACGGAAGTGCTCAATCAGATACTCACTAAGCACATCCAGGTCCCGGGTTGAACCCAGGCCACCATGGATCATGACCAGAGGCAAACTATTTGGATTGCCACTGAGTTCATAGTGGAGCAAGGCGCCGTTGATGTCTGCATATGCTGACTGCTTATTCATGATCATATCCTTTAACTGCGTTGTTATTATTTGACATTGTTCTTTTGGAGCCGCGCTATCGTGTTCTGTCTTCTACCTCGTCAAAAGTTTCTACCGAAATACGCTGTGCAAGTTCACGCATCCGCTGCATTCTTTCCGGGTTGCTGTTGCCCCAGAAATGCAGCCAGTCTTCGCGAGAACGCCATTTGGCTATGGTCAGTATTTTGTTTGGCTGGTCGGTGCTTTGTAACATAAAACTGCCAAGTGCACCGTCAACAGAATGGTGTATTGCATCGGTTGTTTTTTGCCATGTGGCCTGAAACTCAGTCATATTTTCAGTGGGGACCTGCCACTGATAAATCACTCTGAACATAACTAATTATCCTTAATGTCATTCCATGACCGCCATATGGCGCAACGACAGCAAGCGTGTGGTTAAGCTCTTAGCTTAAAAGGCTATCATTGGTTGTATTGAACTGCAGGCGCTACCTATATTCTGAGCGATGTCTCCTGACACTGGTTGTCAAAGAGATACTCAGGCAATCAAAAAGTGGTTACTCAGTATGCAGGGCAATGCAGTTGCCTTCAGAATCTTCAAATTCCGCAACCCAGCCGAATCCGCAAATAGAGGTTTTGGGGTAGAGGGTTTTTCCACCCAGTGACAAAACCTTAGCCAGCGTGGCATCTATGTCTTCTGTATGGAAATACAGCCGTGCCCCCGCTTTAGAAGGAATATAACTGTCTCCTTTGACGAGTGCGCCGGTGATCCCGGCTACCTGATCGTTTGATGGGAAGAGAGCCATGTCGTGACCATCGATGAGGGCACGTTCGAACTCAAAGCCAAAAACGGCTTGATAAAAGGCCGTGGCGCGATCTAAGTCGGTCACCGGAATTTCAAAATATCTCACTGGGTTATTCAGAAGCATCTTATCCGCCTTTTTGAGGTGTTTTGTTTAGTATGGCACGTCTTGGCCATACTCTGATTTTAGGAGCTCGTTGCTCTGTGTCCAGAACTGGTTTTGAGCCACCTGCTCGCTGTGATACATGCTTCATGGTGTCTCAGTCATATTACGTTTGTATGCTCGGCGTATAATATATGGGCTGAAAAATGGCCTGTCCGCTAAGCCCATTAAAACGAGATTTGACGAAGTTTACAAGTGGTTTTGTATTGGGAACAAATTGACATCATCAACAGTCAGAAAGGGGGGCAGTCAGGCGACTGTGTTCACTCTTTCACGTGTATTCAATTTCATTTGTTATCGGAGACGGCCCCAAAGACATGTTGCACTTTGCTGCGCTTGAACCCAATGGATTCATAAAACGTATGCGCCTCCTTTCTGGATTCATTACAACGAACGCGATATTGCCCTAACTGGTGCGCCAGTGCATGTTGTACCAGCATACGACCCACACCCTGGCCACGAGTGTCAGGAAGTACAACCAGTCCACCGATTTCATAAAAGCTGTTGGAAGCCAGCCGTCGGGCGAAGAAAACATGTATCCAGCCAACAATGCGACCGCCTATTTGAGCAACGAATACCTTGTCGACCGGAGAGTCCAGCAGTGCAATGAGGTTGGCATGAGATTCCTCCGGCGACAGACTTGTGTATCCGAGGTGCTCAGAGACCAGAGCAATTTCCTGTGAATCAGACGCTTGCGCAGCTCTGATGGTAATAGCCATATGATTGTCCTTAAAGTGATATAGCGGATAAACCGGATTGTGAGTTTGGTCGAGCTAAATCATTAATTGCTAACTGGCACCTTAGCGTATGTAATCTAAAGTTTTTTAATCAATAGTTGAATGCCTTCATGCCCTGTAATTGAAATAAACGGTTTGTTCCCGTTTACTTCAAACTCACTGTATTTGATTGTGGCTTTTTTATCAAAGCCTAATTTGTTGGCAAAGATATGTTGAGAAATATTGCCGGTGGCTTCGGCCTGCGCGTATTGAAACCCCAGAGTTTTGGCCGCTTGTAAACATTCAGAAATGAGCGTAACCACCATGCCTTTTACTTTGATGTTGGCATCTGTGGCAACAAACTTGATATTCAGGTAAGTGTTATCAGCCAATTCACCTTTGTTAAAGTAAGTGCTATTTAGCGAATCAATCAACGCTGCTATCGGGTTCTCATTTCTTTCAGGTGATGCATTCACTGAGTCTGACAAATCTGAAGCCAGTAGCACGCCAATAGCTCGACCCGAGTTAACCTCCTTAGCGATGAATCCCAGGCCCTGAGCGGCACATAGATTTGAAAGGTAGAGGATATAATCTGAAAATTCCTGCGGATCTGCAGTATTTAAGTGCGCCAGGGGTTCTCGTTCATGGAACTCTCTGACTAGCAGCCTGGCGGCTTCTTCGGCATTTTGGGTGTCTATTTTGCGAATAGTGTAATCAGTTGGCATGTGATAAATCCCGGTGACATAATGACCCTTATATTACAGTACTCACAAGGTGGGGTCAGAACATTTTGACCAAGATCAGTGACGTCATCGGGGATGGTTGCGTCTCAGGCTGATATCGGCATTGAGACGTCTCTGGTGAGCACAGTGGTGGGAGTGCATAGCTGAGTGTCTCAAAGCGTCACCCTTGATTGGGTTTGAACTGAGATATTAAAGCTTCAAATTCTGCCTGCGAAGTTGGCACATGGGTATCTAGTGTTTTGATGATACTTAGAATATTTTCCTTTGTACTGGCAATGTCTTCCTCGCTTTCGATCATTGAGACAATGTAAAAGACACACTGGTCACTGAGCGTTGATACTGAGACCAAATGACTTTCTTCGGCGTCATTATGGCGCTTCAGATGCCAGTAAAGAAGCGCTGACCCATCGAGCCATGCTTGCTGATGCACTTTGACTGTGTGATCTTTGGAGGCGTGTTTTAGATAATTAAACTCATGATCCAGATGACTTTCTAAGATGCTTTTTAGACCTGCTTTCTTTGCATCTTTGTCAGAAAATGAAGCAATGGGTATCGCCACAATCTGATAAGGGATCGCCTGATATTCAAAGTGCGTTGCGCTCTTTGGAGTGACTTCTTCTGCAAACTTAAGGCTAAAGTAGCTTTGACATTCCGGATATCCATTCAGCCACTTTGTGGCGCCATTGTTTTCCCATGCCCACATACCCGCATGACCATTCAGACTGAATGCCATCAAGATAATACCAATATACTTAAATTTCATGGTTTTTCCTTAAACGTATAGACTTACAAGAAGGGCATGATTGAGTTTGCAGTCAGTGACACAACTATCCACTCTCGGTATTCTAAAACTCGTATCTGCCGTCCCTTTGCAATCACTCTACACCAACACGTCTGAAAAAACTTCTGACAATGTCACCATAAAAATTCTGAACGGTTTGACCTCAAGGAAACTGTTGTTTGGGCAATAAAGGTCAGGCTGGTTTGTGAGCGGAGGGGAGTAAATTGGCCTGCAAAAATAAAGGGAACTGGAGCTTGTGTAACACCTGTTACTTACAGGTTACGTGAAAAGAATTGGCGTTAGGTAAACCTGTTATGGGTAATAAAGGCAGGATTTAGTGAAATTAAATTCCAAAAATCAATAGGCTAATGAAATATTCACTAAAGTGAAAAAAACTAATGTAAATTTAAATTTACAAACTTTGTAAACATAGTTAAATAAATGTTCTAATTTGTTGTTTATTTTTTCTTCACATGCGCTACATTTTGATTGGAAATTAACCAAACAACAAAAAAGGAACAAGTATGCGTAAACTAAACACACTGGCTTTTGCCGTTCTGGCAGGCCTATCTGGACAGTCCATGGCTCAGGCCGAGTTATTGACAGCAGATCAGGGTAAAGCCATTCCAGACAATTATATTGTCGTGTTTAAAACGCCAACCGTGCTTAATACACAAAGCGCTATGGCTATCTCTGATTATGCGACCACCCAGGCACAGGCACTTAGCAATGCTTATAATGTAAGCGTTGCTAAACGCTTTAACGGCGTGCTAAACGGTGTGGTAGTCAAGGCATCTGAAGGCGATGTTAAAGCAATGCTTAAAGACCCTAACATTGCTTATATTGAGCAAGATCAGATTGTCACTGTTACACCTCAGGCTTCTGGTGATCAGAATAATGCGATTTGGGGCCTTGACCGTGTCGATCAGCGTGCATTGCCTTTGAATTCAAACTATCACTATGACTTTGACGGCACAGGTGTGACCGCGTACGTCATCGATACTGGTGTGCGTATTTCGCACAGTGAGTTCGGTAATCGTGCAAGCCATGGTTATGACTTTGTTGACAACGATGCCGACTCCTCTGACTGTAACGGTCACGGTACACACGTCGCTGGTACTATCGGTGGTTCAGAGTACGGTGTTGCGAAAAATGTCAACGTTGTAGGCGTTCGCGTATTAGGGTGTAATGGATCCGGTTCGTATTCTGGCGTGATTTCAGGGATTGACTGGGTTAAAAATAATGCGTCAGGCCCGTCAGTTGCTAACATGAGTCTGGGTGGTGGTGTATCTCAGGCTGTTGATGATGCGGTTAATGCTGCTGTTGCCTCGGGTGTTACCTTCGTTGTGGCTGCGGGTAATGATAATAGCGATGCCTGTAACTATTCACCTGCTCGTGCGGCTGACGCGATAACGGTAGGTTCTACAACAAGCAGTGATGGCCGCTCTAGTTTCTCTAACTATGGCTCTTGTCTGGATATCTATGCGCCAGGTTCAAGCATCAAATCTGCATGGTATAACTCAGACAGCGCTACTAACACTATCAGTGGTACCTCAATGGCAGCACCTCATGTTGCAGGTGCGGTGGCTTTATACCTTGACCAGGATCCGACGCTTACACCAGCTCAGATTGACTCATTGCTGAGCAGCAGAAGTACTAAAGGTGCGGTCTCTGATGCAAAAGCAAGCTCGCCTAATGAATTGCTTTATACGCTGGAAGGTGATGCGCCACCACCACCGCCTCCTCCGGGCCCAACTGAGCTTGTTTCGGGTGTAGGTGTGTCGGCGTCAGGTGCGTCTGGTTCAGAAACCTTCTATAAGCTTGCTGTTCCAGCGGGTGCAGCGTCGGTTTCGTTCACTCTGGCTGGTGGCTCGGGTGATGCGGACCTGTACGTTCAACAAGGCACTCAACCGACTCAAAGCAGCTACGCGTGTCGTCCATATAAAAACGGCAACAACGAATCATGTGAGTTCTCTAACCCGGCAGCGGGTGACTGGTACGTAATGCTACATGGTTATAGCCAGTACTCAGGCGCTACACTGACAGGTACTTTTGGTGATGCTTCAGGCTGTGGTGCAAACTGCCTTCAAAACGGCGTGCCAGTCACGGGGTTGTCTGGTGGTACTAACACAGATACCCGTTATACAATCGAAGTACCGGCCAATGTAACCTTGAATGTGAGCATTTCAGGTGGATCAGGTGATGCGGACTTGTATGTCCGTAAAGGCACTCAGCCAACCACTAATAACTATGATTGTCGTCCATATCTGTCTGGCAACACAGAAAGCTGTAGTCTGAGTTCAGGTGCAGATGGCGGTACTTACCACATCATGGTACGTGGATACAGCAGTTACTCAGGCCTGACTCTGCAAGGCAGTTTCTAAACAGTACTGAGTAAGTAATATAGAAAAGGCCGCTTTGGAGCGGCCTTTTTATTTTGCTGGTAACAATCAATAGACTTTGCAGATCAAACCCTTCAGGTAAAACCCTTCCGGATAACAACCCGCAATAGGATGGTCAGCAGCCTGATTGAGTCGCTCCATAATTAATAAATCCTTGCCGGCATCCAGCGCGGCGTCAGCCACGACTTTCTGGAATAGGTTTTGCTCCATCAGGCCTGAGCAAGAGAAGGTCAATAAAGTCCCACCTGGCTTGAGCAATTGCATTGCCAGCATGTTGATGTCTTTGTAACCGCGACATGCACCATTGAGCTGTGCTTTACTCTCAGCAAATTTAGGTGGATCCATGACGATCGTGTCAAACTGACGGCCTTCTTCCCGATACTGTCTGAGGAGCTTAAACACGTCTTGTTTAACAAACTGAGCACGGGATACATCCAGCTCATTGTGCTCGACATTACGTTTCGCTGTATCCAAAGCTGGCTGAGACACATCGACATTAATGACTTCATCACAGTCGCCGCGCAGCGCATACAAGCCAAATGTGCCTGTATAGCAGAAACAATTCAGTACAGATTTACCCTTTGAAAAGCGCTCCAATGCTGCTCGGCTGTCTCTTTGGTCCAGATAAAAACCTGTTTTATGCCCGGATTTTATATCGACTTCTATTTTTAAGCCGTTTTCCATGATCACAACGGGTGCCGTTGGCTCGTCCCCCCACAATACGCCAGTGGTTTTCTCAAGCCCTTCTTTTTTACGCACATCGACGTCAGAACGTTCGTAAATATGACACTCAGGGAACAGTGTTCTCAGCGCTTGTACAATTTCGCCCTTGTGACGCTCTGCACCGGCGCTGAGTAACTGACAAACCAGATAGTTATCAAATTTGTCTATGGTAATGCCGGGTAAACCATCTGACTCCGCCGCACACAATCTGAAACCGGTTAACTGTCCTTCCTCAATGACCTGTTCGCGGGCTGCGAGTGCGCGTGCGAGGCGGCGTTCGAAAAAGGCCTGATCGATTAACTCTGCTTGATCGAAACTCCAGATCCGGGCGCGGATCTGTGAATCGGGGCTATATGCGGCTGTTGCGAGGTATTGTCCGTCGTGACTATAAATGGTCACCGTATCGCCAAGCGCAGGCTTACCTTTGACTTTTTTGATTGCCTTGGAAAAGATCCAAGGGTGTTTTCTTTTTAAAGATTTTTCACGGCCAGGTTGTAAATACAGCGCGCAAGACATATAAATTCCTTACTATGGATAATGGTGACATTTTAGTGAAGCCAATAAAAACATACAATCAGAACCATAAGGTTAAGGGATAAATGACAATAAATATGACGGAATTAGAGACGGCATGCAGAGATTTTATGCTTACAACCGAGTTTGCCGATACCGCCCATGATTTATCACACATCCTGCGTGTGGTTAAAACCGCTAAGCAACTCTGTGCTGCGGAGGGGGCTGATCTTGAAATTGTGCTGCCGGCAGCCTGGCTACACGACTGTGTGGCTGTGGCCAAGAATCACCCGGACAGGCCGATTGCGTCGAAATTGGCCGGGGACAGGGCGGTTGCCTTTCTATCAACACTGGATTATCCAGAGCACAAACTCTCAGCGGTACATCATGCGATAGTTGCACACAGCTTCAGTGCCAACGTGCCACCCGATACGCTGGAAGCCAAAGTTGTCCAGGATGCAGATCGTATGGATGCGCTTGGGGCGATTGGGGTGAGTCGATGCATGAAAGTCGGCGGGGCTATTGCCAGACATATGTATCACATTGATGACCCATTTTGTCAGCAACGAGAAGCGGATGATAAAAAGTACACGTTAGATCACTTCTACATCAAGCTGCTTAATATTGCGGAGCAAATGCACACACAGTCGGCAAAACAAGAAGCGCAGCGCCGAACTGAGTTTATGCGTGGATTCTTGCACGAGTTGGGCAGAGAGATAGGGGCTTCTGACTAGCGGGTCATACGCTTTACGAAAACAACGACAAACAACGCCAGCGAAAAGCTCCCGGTAAACGCCTCAACTGTGGCGATTAACCGGGTAATGCCGGTCGGTGTTATGTCGCCATAACCCAGTGTAGTAAAGGTGACCACACTGAAATAAATGCAGTTGAGCAATGTACTGAGATTGTCTGACCAAGAGGCTTGACTGGAAAACTGGATCAGCCCGTCGTTATAATTTATCCCGAATATAAAGTAGCATATTGCGCAGGCGACTATCATACCTAAGCTGAAGCGGATCACATTTTCGGGCTTTTCGCCGTAGCCGCAAAGCATATCAACAAAAGAGGATACCAACCGGCGTTTGGATAATTTAGGGTATTGCGCATGACGCATACGCAGCTCGCTGTAGGTATACTTGCCAGCCATTTCAAACAGACCTTGCTGTTCTGCGCCTTTTCTCAATAAGCGATAGATTTCTTCTGATTGTAAGAACAAATCGTTGGCTTCATCTAAATCTTGTTCTTTTAGTGCTTCACTAGCTTGCTTTTCCTGTAATAATTTGCCGCCAAGATAGAGGTTATCGATACGGGTTTTATCAAGTTTCATACCAAGCAGATTGGTGTTTTCGAGCTTGCAGCAATGAAGGTTAGCATCGCGCAAGTCCGCTTTCATTAACGATGCATTTTTGATGGTGCTGTTGAACAGATGAGCACCTTGCAGGTTGGCACGATAGAAGTTGCTGTATGACAGGTCATACCCTTCATGGTTACCAAATTTAACCAGGTTAAGACCTTCCAGGTTGGCACGTTTTAACTCTAACCCCTGCAAAAGGCCACCCCGTTTTGCATACCGTTCCAGCTTTTGTGTTAACTCCAGACCGCTTTTGTCAAATTTGCTATCATGCCAGAAGCAATAGCCTGAACCCATGTCTATTTCCTGGCATTTATGGCCGTCTGGAGATTCATATTGGCAAAGTGGTTTGTTATTCATGTTACGCCAGTTTAATCCTTCCTATTAGTAAGGGTAGCAGCATTTTTTCAGGGTAAATAAAAAATTGTATCTATGTCATTCGATTATCAATTAAGTATCAGCAAGCGCAGACAGAGTGTTGCGATAAAAGTCACAGCGGATGGCGTGAAGGTGTTTGCACCGCAGGGTATTGACCGGCAATGGCTGGAGGCCTGGCTGAAAAGCAAGTCGAGCTGGGTAGAGGATAAAAAGCGCGCAGTGTCTGCCCAGCAGCAACAGATCCAGTCACCTTTTCGTCGGTATGAAATTCAGATATTTGGTGAACGATATCAGCTGGCGCTGTCGCAGCGTCGTTCTTATATTGATCATGACGCTAAATGCATTGGTCTCAAAACCCGGGCGCAACCAGGTACAGAGGGTGCGCGCAAAGCCCTATTTAAGCTCTTAAACCAGATACTGCTTAGCTATGTAACACCGGTACTGGCTGAGTATTCGGTCCTGATGAACAGTCAGTATCAGGAATTAAAAATACGGGAGTATAAACGCCGCTGGGGCAGCTTGTCTTCAAATGGCACGCTGGCGCTTAACAGCTTGTTGGTTGGTGCGCCTAAGTGGGTTATAGATTATGTTGTTGTGCATGAGCTGGCACACTGTCATGTGATGGCACATAATCAGGCTTTTTGGCAGATAGTGGCACGTCATTATCCCAGATACCAGGAAGCGCAGGCATACCTGAGGCAATATGGAGTTGGGTTACAGATTGAAAAGCCATAGCGCGAGGCTGGATCTATACAGTGACACTGATGGGGATGGTTTTGAGATAGGCAGCCTGAAGCTTGCTTTCGTGCCGTCACTTCAATAAAAAACACCGGTCCGTAATTCAGCCTTATATGCTTGTCTGGACATGCTTGCATGGATAAATAAAGGGGTGCAATACTGCGTTAGGAAAGTGGTGGAGGGGGCTGGATTCGAACCAGCGAAGGCAGTGCCGTCAGATTTACAGTCTGATCCCTTTGGCCGCTCGGGAACCCCTCCTAAGAGAAAAACAAATTGTAAAGTGGTGGAGGGGGCTGGATTCGAACCAGCGAAGGCAGTGCCGTCAGATTTACAGTCTGATCCCTTTGGCCGCTCGGGAACCCCTCCTAAGAGAATACAAATTGTGATGTGGTGGAGGGGGCTGGATTCGAACCAGCGAAGGCAGTGCCGTCAGATTTACAGTCTGATCCCTTTGGCCGCTCGGGAACCCCTCCTCAACATGGGCGCTGATAATATCAAAGTTTTTAGTGAAGTAAAGAAATGTCCTAAAGAAAATTGAAAAAATGCCGATAAATTTTCATATTTGATAAATTGTGGCGATTTTACATGCAGATAGATGGCATTTTGTGCAAAGAGGCTCAGCTGGGCAGTGCACTCAATCACAGTGTTCATGAAGCAAGACGCGGCGACTTTGGCTTGCTGCTATCTTTATTGTCTCAGGACGCATTAGATTTTAGCCAGTTTGACCTGCCGCATACGTCTCCACAGGAAGCGGATAAATCAGAAGAGGCGCTTAAAAAGGCGTTGCAGCTTGGTCCGCAAAAGCCACTTGCCCCAGAACAATTTGATATGCTGATTGGTCAGAACAATGGGTTTCTGGCTCAGGGGGGCGACCTGACCAGTCTTCGTCTCAAAGAATGTTTGCAACCAGAGCCCTTTGCGGTACGTAACGACAAAAAACACATTCCGCTGCATATCGTTGATAATTTGGAGCCTGCGGTAAGACAGAAGCTCGAAAATACCAAAAATCCGCAAATGCTTGTTGATAACCCCGATATAGATGCCGCGGGCTTCTATGATCAGATAGCAGGTGGTGAAATGCAATCTATGTTGCAGGTCGCAGTTTAACAAACTCCATAGTGAGTTTGAAAAAACTAAGCGGGGAGTTAATGTTTGGCGAGCAAGTTGATGCGCGCAAACATCATAAGCTTTTTAGAATGATGTTTTCGTTTGGTCGAGTCTTTCTTTTGGATTTTGTCAGGCCGCTTCTTAGGCTATGAAGTCGCTTTGCGGCCTTAATTTGGTTGCAGAGTACAAAATATTGGGAGCAACGAATGGGAGAAGGTCGTCTATCTAACACTGGATTATTGCATATTCAATAATCCAGATTATCTGGCCTGCCAAGCTAGCCGTGACACTTTTTGAACTTCTTCCCACTTTGGCAGGGACAAGGATCATTCCTGCTAATTTTTTTCTCAGGACAGGCAAACAGTTCTCCATCAAGATAACGCCATTGGTCGTCTTCTCTTAAAAAACGAGACCGTTCGTGCATAGTGATGCACGTACTGCCATCCAGGTATGTTGCCTTAAACTCCACAAACTGATGTTCTGGAGACTCACTGCATTGAATGACTTCCAAGCCAACAAAGGTCGCATGCTCGGCAAATGCACTGATACTGGCCTCACTATTTTCTGCACGTTTAGATTGTGCATAAGTACGATGTATGTACCCTGTGTCTTTGAGGCAATAAGCACTGTATCTGGAGCGCATTAATTGCTCCGCACTGTCAGGTTGCTTTTGACCTGCTATGAAAGGCAGACAGCACGCTTGTGCTTCTCTCTCAGAACCGCAATAACACATATTTTCTCATTTGAACTTAATGCGCAACGACAGATACTTCTTGTCCAGAAGTGCGGGTAAAACAAAATATCTCAGTATCACTGTCAACAAGTTTAAACTGAGACAGCTGTTGTTCCGACACAATGTCTGTCCAGGTGATCACCGCTGCAAAGTTACCTTTGCATAAAGCGCTGTTAATAACATACTCCAAGTTTATCAAATGTCTTTGACGGAGCACCAGTAGCTTGCTGCTATCAATTGAGCTGTTATCTAGCAGGGCTTTGCCTGGAATGTTGTCTGGTGCAATAAGCAGGGTCCATCTATGAAGTGAATTGCATCGATATAGAATTTTAAGCAGTTCTAAACTGCTTACTATGTCATCTTCCGCATATACTAACTGATAGCGTTTATTGGCTGTATTAGCCTGAGATACTGATATATTTTGCACTTGAGTATGTAACATGAGCAGACCACTGATTTTCTATACAGTGTTTATACAGTATTTCATACAGTGCTATTTGGCAAGTAAAATATCGCGTGTTTTTTGTGCTTTTTTAATAGTGCTTTGATTACATTTACTTTTATTTTGGGTTCGCATCCGGGCTAAAGTGCATCATTTGATGGATCTGCTCATACAGGGTTGCGGCATAGCACTGGGCATCAATGAATCGCTTAGCTGTCAGATGGGTACGTACTTGCTCAAGTGTGCCGGCTGCAGCCTGATTACCCTGGCTCTGGGCGAGCGATAGCCAGGCAATACCATGAAAAACGCTTTTTGGTACACCCTGACCTTTCACAAATAGCATGCCGAGATAAAACTGGGCTTTATTGTCACCTGACATTGCTGCCAGCCGGAGCCATTTCGCGGCGAGCGGATATTGTTTATTTTTCAGATAATAAAGGCCTTTTTTATAGACTGCTTTGCTATCGCTCTCGTTGGGCCAGCGGTTTTCAGAGTCCGGTGTTGCGGTAACAAATTCCAGCACATTGAGCAGCTGTTGCTCCAAATCACTGCCGTTTGCAACTGCTAATTGGTTCTTTTTCATACTGATTTCACTTAATACGACTTAGATCAGAGTGTAGCTGATTTTTAACTATTTTGTCCGATTACACCAGAGATTTGTGATAAAATCCGGCTTTCGTTTCTATATAAAATACAAAGACATGCTGGAAAAATTATTTTCGCTCCGTGCACAGCAGAGCACAGTCAAAACCGAGTTTATCGCCGGTCTGACGACATTTGTCACTATGGTTTACATTGTTTTTGTGAACCCTGCCATGTTGGCTGAAGCGGGTATCGATCATGGTGCTGCGTTTGTTGCCACCTGTTTAGCCGCTGCCATAGGTTGTTTTATCATGGGCTTGTGGGCCAATTATCCGCTGGCTCTGGCGCCAGGCATGGGCTTAAATGCCTTTTTTACTTATGGCGTCGTGTTGGGTATGGGTCATTCCTGGCAAAGTGCGCTGGGCGCGGTTTTTTTGTCTGGCTGTTTATTTTTATTACTCAGTATATTTAAGGTCAGAGAGTGGGTGATACAGGCAATCCCGCTGGTACTCAAGCAAGCTATTGCTACAGGTATAGGTGCTTTTCTTGCACTGATAGCGCTTAAAAATGCGCAGATCATCGTTGCCAGTCCCGCAACCTTTGTGCAATTGGGTGACATCACCAGCCCAGGCCCTTTACTTGCCATTCTGAGCTTTTTTGTTATTGCTGCCTTAATGTATCGAGATATGAAAAGTGGTGTGCTGCTGAGTATTTTGTTGGTTACTGTGCTTGCCTGGGGCCTTGGCTTAGTCGAGTATGCCGGTATTGTCTCTATGCCACCAAGTATTACCCCAACTCTTGCGCAACTTGATATTGCCAGTGCGTTGGAAATCTCGATGCTAAGCGTGGTGTTCGCATTTTTATTCGTTGATTTGTTTGACACCAGTGGTACTTTGGTTGCGGTGACACAAAAAGCTGGCATTGCAGATAAAGAAGGGCGAATGCCGCGCCTTGGCAGAGCGCTTTCTGCTGACAGCTCAGCAACGATTGCGGGATCTTTTCTTGGTACCTCTACAACCACTTCGTACATTGAATCTGTGTCAGGTGTGTCTGTGGGTGGGCGTACAGGATTAACCGCAGTGGTGGTTGGTTTGTGTTTTCTGCTTATGATGTTCTTTGCGCCTCTGGCCCAAATGGTGCCTGCGTATGCCACTGCAGGGGCGATTCTGTATGTCGCTGTATTAATGCTGCAAAATCTGAAGCTGGTGAACTGGGATGATATGAGTGATGCCATTCCGGTCAGTGTGGTGTTACTTATGACACCACTGACGTTCTCAATTGCGCATGGCATAGCGCTTGGCTTTATTTCTTATACTGCGGTGAAGCTGGCGTGTAATAAACGTGAGGAGATCTCTATCAGTGTCTGGGTATTGACCATGCTGTTTATTGTCAAGTTTGCGATCAGCTGAGGCTGATCACCACTTTTTCTTGGGAGCGAAAAGGACATCGAGGTCGTCCTTTTCTTTCTCTGCTTTCTTTTTCACCGAAGAAGCATTGGAGGCTTTAAGCTCAGTGCTTATCTCACTCAGGTATCCTTCGAGCAGAGTTTTCTTTTCTTTGGTGTACTCATCGACGTGGGTCACACCGCAGATAATCGCATAGGCTTTTTCAAAATACTGACGTGCCGATCCCACCATGTTAGCGCTCTTAGCTGACATCCCTCGCTTGATTTGGCTTTCTACATTTATTCTAAGTTGCAACCGCTCCATTTTACGGTCTTCCTGAACAAACACTTGTGTGTCTACTTTGCCTTTGCTGTGCTCTGAACGTAGCAAGTGGCGCAATTTTTTAATGCCCTGAACCAAGGCGATGAGCTGCTTATCGTTGTCGGGCAATGTGACTTTATCAGATTCGTTTGCATTTTGAGGTTCGTTGTTTAAACGCTCCTGAGATTCATGCATGCGACTTTTTAATTCTCGAGAGGTGGGTGAAAGCTCGACCATAGATACCAGTGCATCGTGCACACGGCGCTGAATGACTTTGATCATGGCACCGGACATAGGAATGTTGCTGCTGTTGAGGATGACATCTTCGGCTTCTTCAATGATCCGTTTTTGTTTTGCCAGCTCTTTACGGCGTTCCGCTTCTTGTTTTTCTTTGTGTTGTTGAATAGCACTGACCCACACTGCAATGACAATGAGTGCTACAATCAACAAAATTATTACGGTAATAAACATACCCGGATCTCTTCGTAAATCATACAGCTGACAGTTTTTTTATATTACATCAAATAATTGGGGATTGAACAGTGTTAATAACAAGAGACTTGAAAATCCACCAAATTCCATCATTTTTTAGTATAGCTTAATGCTTGGAAGCTGGCTCTAATACCCTGGGGAAAGTATTGTCCTATCGGATATACTATAATTATGCTAGGCTGAGTCATTATTTGCCTGTATCTAACGATAATTGGCCTAGTCGTACACCAGATAACAATTAAAACAAACGCTTAGTTATGAAATTACAACAACTGAAATACATAGTTGAAGTTCTGAATCACAATCTCAATGTGTCAGCAACCGCAGAAAGCTTGTATACCTCCCAGCCGGGAATTTCCAAGCAGGTGCGTATGCTGGAGGACGAGCTTGGTGTACAGATCTTTGGCCGCAGCGGCAAACATCTCACACATGTTACCAGTGCAGGCAATGAAATAATCAATATTGCCCGGGAGATATTGTCTAAGGTAGAAGGCATTAAAGCCGTTGCCAACGAACATACTTTGCCCGATCAGGGTAAGCTCAATATCGCGACCACACATACACAGGCGCGTTACGCGTTACCAAATGTGATCCAGGGGTTTATGCAAAAATATCCGGCCGTGTCATTACATATGCACCAGGGTACGCCGCAACAAATCTCTGATGCGGCTGCGCGAGGTGATGCAGATTTCGCCATCGCAACAGAGGCGCTTCATCTGTATGGTGACCTGATCATGCTGCCTTGCTATCACTGGAATCGCAGTATTGTGGTGACGAAAGATCACCCATTGGCAAAGAAAGGCAGTAACATCACAGTTCAGGATGTTGCAAAGTTTCCTTTGATCACTTACGTGTTTGGTTTTACCGGGCGCTCTGAGCTGGATAAAGCCTTCAACGCACATGGACTATCACCGCATATCGTTTTCACTGCCACGGATGCTGACGTCATTAAGACCTATGTCCGGTTGGGACTTGGCGTTGGTGTGCTGGCAACGATGGCCGTTGATGAAATCACAGACAATGACCTGGTATGCATTGATGCCAGTCATTTATTTGAAGCAAGTACAACCAAGATTGGATTCAGAAAGGGTAGTTTCCTGCGTGGTTACATGTACGACTTTATCGAGCGGTTTGCACCACATCTGACTAAAGATTTGGTTGAACGCGCCAGCCTGATGCGAAATCAGGATGATGTCGATGCGTTGTTTGAAAACACTGAGTTACCTGTCAAATGAATGAGCACACCAGGTTGCTGAATGCGACCTGATATCAAACATAAAAAAAGCCGCAAAAGCGGCTTTTTTTATGTTTGATGGTACGGATTAACATTCAATAATATTAACTGCGAGCCCACCACGTGCTGTTTCTTTATATTTGGTTTTCATATCATTACCAGTATCTAGCATGGTTTTGATAACCTTATCTAAAGACACTTTTTGCTCGCCACTGCCACGCATGGCAAGACGTGATGCATTGATGGCTTTTACTGCGCCCATGGCGTTACGCTCAATACAGGGGACCTGTACCAATCCACCAACAGGGTCGCAAGTTAACCCCAGATTATGTTCCATCCCTATTTCAGCGGCATTTTCTACGTGTACCACATTGCCGCCCATAATTTCTGTGAGTGCGCCAGCTGCCATCGAGCAGGCCACACCTACTTCACCCTGACAGCCAACTTCAGCACCAGAAATCGAGGCATTTTTCTTGTACAGAATACCAATTGCAGCGGCAGTAAGCAGGTAGCGTGTTGCGATTTCAGCGTCCACTTCTTTGATAAACGTATGGTAATACATGAGGACCGCAGGCAAGATCCCGGCCGCTCCGTTTGTGGGTGCAGTTACTACGCGACCGCCAGCTGCATTTTCTTCATTGACGGCCAGCGCAAACAGATCAACCCAGTCCATTGCCCGGAGTGGATCGTTGCTGTTTTCAACATTCAGTTTTAAATACAAGCTTGGTGCGCGACGTTTTACTTTTAGCCCGCCGGGTAAGATGCCTTCAGTGCGCATACCGCGTTCAATACAGGCTTTCATTACTTCCCAGATATGAAACAGCTCTGTTTTGATTTCTTGTTCACTACGTAGCGTTTTTTCATTGTGCATCATGAGTGAAGAGACACTCAGGCCTGTTTCTTTACACATCTCGAGCAGTTGTTGCGCATTCTCAAAAGGATAAGGCGCTGGATTTTGCTCACGCACATCTAATGCGGCTTGTTTTTCAGTGTCAAACTGCTCTTCAGTGACAATAAAGCCACCGCCAATAGAATAATAAACCTGGCTATGTACTAGCTCTGAACCCGAGTACGCCTGAAGTTCCATGGCATTGGAGTGTTTGGGCAGCGTTTTACGACGATGAAAAACAATGGCACCTTGCTTAGGAAAATCAGCTTTATGAGTTTTATCCAGGTAAATTACCTGCTCACGCTCAATGGTATCCAGGATCTCAGGGACTTTGTCCGCATCTACCGACTCAGGATCATATCCAGCCAGCCCTAAGATCACTGCTTTGCCAGAACCATGTCCAATGCCAGTCTGGCCTAATGAGCCGAATAGCTCTACTTTTACTGATGTGACTTTATCAATGATGCGGTTGCTTTGCAGGTCTTTAACAAACAGACGCGAAGCACGCATAGGTCCAACAGTATGGGAAGATGACGGTCCAATACCAACACTGAACATGTCAAATGCACTAATCATAAATTCTACTCAACATTGCCTCTGAACGGGCGCACATCATAACGTTAATTATTGCATAAGTAACCCACTTCACAGCAAAATTGTATACAGTTTTAAGTGGATGCGCTGGTATTGTAATCAGGAGTGGGTAAAAAATACTGAAATGTGTTCAAACTCATTTAGTTAATAGGGATATTGTTGTCAATGCTTAGCTGGTCAGGCCACCCTGGCAAGTAATTGCTGAACAATCTTCGCTGTGGCTCCCCAAAGCAATCCATGTTCTGTCATAAGAGCATTGAAGGTCACTGTTTTTCCGCGCAACCGAGTTTGAACCGGTTGCCAGATCCCTTGTTGTGCGAGTAAAGATAAGGGCAGGGTGAACACTTGTTCCACCTCATCACTGTGGGTTTGCCAGGTCGCGCTCTGCGCTAAGGTTGCCAGCACAGGCGTAATACGAAAGCCGGTCAGCGTCGTATGCAAAGGCAAAATACCGACCGGGTTAACTTGTAGCGGATCGAGGGCAATTTCTTCCTGACTCTCTCGTAATGCCGTGGTGATCACCGATTTATCCTGTAATTCAACCTTACCACCCGGAAAACAGAGCTGACTTGGATGGCTGCGCAGCTGGGCACTGCGCTTACATAGCAACACGGAAGCTTGCCCACCTACCTCAAGCAAGGGGACTAAAACAGCGCTTTCTTGTCCTTGCCCTGAAGCAGGCGCCTGATCCGAAGCACTTAAACTAAAGCGGCTGATGACATGTTGTAGATTCATAGGACGGGGAGTATCTTGTTCACCTTGTGATAAGTCTCCTGATACTCTAACTCACAGTCTGAGTCTGCGACAATCCCTCCACCGGCCCAGCAGTGAATTTTTTGCTGATGACAAACTAAGGTTCGGATAGTGATCGAGGTGTCCATGGCCCCACAGGCACTCAGATAACCAATGGAGCCGCAATAGGCGCTGCGTCGGTGCGGTTCTAGTTCTTCGATGATTTCCATTGCTCGGATCTTCGGCGCTCCCGTGATTGACCCCCCCGGGAACGCGGCTTTGAGCTGATCAACAGCTGTTTTACCTACAGCTAATTGCGCGGTCACTGTGCTTACCAGGTGGTGTACTGCGGGAAAGCTTTCAATTTCGAATAGCTTAGGCACTTGCACACTACCAGGTGTCGCCACTTTGCCAAGGTCATTGCGTAGCAAGTCTACAATCATCACATTTTCTGCGCGATCTTTGGGGCTCTGTTGCAATCGGCTGGCTTGCTGCGCATCTGCATGTTTGTCGCTGTGTATTCTGGGCAATGTACCTTTGATTGGTTTGGTCTCAACCTGGCCATTGCGTACTGAGATGAAGCGCTCTGGTGACACAGACACGATGGCATTTTCTTCAAGATTAATAAAAGCAGAAAAAGGTGCCTGATTATTGGCGCGCAGTGTTTTATAGGCCTGCCAGGGAGACCCCTGATAATCGGCACTGAATCTTTGTGCCAGGTTTATCTGGTAACAATCACCACTTTTCAGGTACTCATGAATGCGGGCAAATTTGTGCGCATATTCTGACTGGGTCATATTGGCCTGCCAGCGACTGGTGAGTCTGAAGGGAGCGCTATTACTGCAACCATTTTGAATCAGTGACAGGTAAGTATCCAGCCGGTTGTATCCTGATTGCGTAACAAAGTACCATCGATTGTGCAGATTATCGCGTATCAGAGCATCAGGGTACAGACCAGCTATCATATCTGGCAGTGTAATGTCTTGCTTCGCAATTTGAGGCAGGGTCTCTATATATCGGCCAAGGTCATAGCCAAAGTAACCGAGCCATCCTCCTGTAAAGGGAATATCTATATGGGAGGCTGAGTCGAGCGCTGCGAGCTTGTCTTGCATTATGGTGAAGCCATCTTGCTCAACCTGCTTACCATCGAGGTAAAACTGACCCTCTCTGGCTTCTAGTATGCACAGTGGGTTGATACTCATGATATCGAAGCGGCTATTTTCGTGATTGGCATCACTGGAATCGAGTAAGATTGCCAGTTGCTGGGAGGCGAGGGTGTCAAACACCTCGATGGTTGACAAAGAAATGTCTAGTTCAATGGAATTACTACTTGGATTTGTCATTTACTGAACCCGAATGCTAGCCCGAAACGGGCGAGGAGGGTATCATAATTGTCATTGAATCCCTAGTGCGTTTCCTTGTATTCCGTCGAGCGATTTTAGATAAGAGCAGGACTTTGGTCGCTAATCTATGATTGCGATACTCACTCATCGCAAGATGGTATATAATCGCGCCTCTCAATAAACACCGGTTTGCCTCGTCACAGGCCGGAGAATAAAGGAACCGTCATGAGTACTATTCGTCAGCAAGACTTCATTGACAGCATCGAAGATGCATTGCAATACATTTCTTATTATCACCCGTTGGATTTCGTGCAAGCTTTAGAAAAGGCTTACGACAAAGAGCAAAGCAAAGCGGCTAAAGATGCCATTGCCCAGATCCTAATTAACTCTCGTATGTCAGCAGAGGGCAAGCGTCCTTTGTGTCAGGATACCGGTATCGTAACCTGTTTTGTAAAGGTCGGTATGGATGTTAAATGGGATAAAACAGACTTGACTGTTCAACAAATGGTAGATGAAGGCACACGTCGCGCTTATACCAACCCGGATAACCCATTGCGTGCGTCAATCGTTGCCGACCCTGCTGGTGCTCGTAAAAATACCAAAGACAATACGCCTTCTGTTGTCCACATTGATATGGTCCCGGGCGCAGAAGTTGAGGTGATGATCGCTGCCAAAGGTGGCGGCTCTGAAAACAAGACTAAAATGGTCATGCTTAATCCATCAGACGATGTGGCTGCCTGGGTAGAGAAAACACTGCCAACAATGGGCGCAGGCTGGTGTCCGCCTGGCATGCTGGGTATTGGTATCGGTGGTACCGCAGAGAAAGCAGCGGTTCTGGCGAAAGAGTCATTGATGGATCCGGTTGATATTCATGAACTTCTTGAGCGTGGCGCGCAAACAGCGGAAGAGAAACTGCGTCTTGAAATCTTCGAACGTGCAAACAAACTCGGCATTGGCGCGCAGGGCTTAGGTGGCTTAACAACAGTGGTTGACGTTAAAATTAAGTCTGCGCCTACTCACGCTGCGTCTAAGCCAGTTGTGATGATCCCAAATTGTGCTGCAACACGTCACGTACATTTCACCCTGGATGGTTCCGGCCCGGCAGATCTTAAAGCGCCTAAGCTGGAAGACTGGCCAGAAGTAACGTGGGAAGTTGGTGAAGATACACGTCGTGTTAACCTGGATGAAATCACCAAAGAAGATATCCAGGACTGGAAAATGGGTGAGACCGTGTTGCTATCTGGTAAGATCCTGACGGGTCGTGATGCAGCACACAAGCGTTTGCAGGACATGATCAACTCAGGCGAGGGGTTGCCAGAAGGGGTTGATTTGACCAACAAGTTTATTTACTACGTAGGCCCGGTAGACGCTGTAGGCGACGAAGTGGTTGGTCCTGCTGGTCCAACAACATCGACGCGTATGGATAAGTTCACTGATCTGATGTTAGAGAAGACTGGCCTGATCGGCATGATAGGTAAAGCGGAACGTGGCCCAGCGACAGTAGAATCCATCAAAGAAAATAAAGCCGTTTATCTGATGGCTGTGGGTGGTGCTGCATATTTGGTCGCTAAAGCGATTAAGAAATCTAAAGTCGTTGCGTTTGAAGACCTGGGAATGGAAGCTATCTACGAATTTGAGGTAGAAGATATGCCTGTCACAGTGGCTGTAGACAGTGACGGTGTTAACGCGCACACTCAGGGTCCGGCAATTTGGAAAGCTAAGATTGAAGAGCTGGATAGCAAGTTAAAATAAAACAAGGTAGGTTAAATAGGGCGGTAAAATACCGCCCTTTAACAACACCGTACTCAAATAATGATTTATGAATTGTTCCGGAATTTCAACAAGCTTTTGAGTTCAATGGTATATCCGCTAGCCTGTTACAGGCGCTGCTACTCTGTATACAACTGGCGCTAGTTACAACACTGAGAGTTATAGGTAATTTTCGCGCAGTTAGATCCCTCAGTTATACCTGGCAATCCTCCGCCTGCAACCAGTCTGGTTTTGTTACCATCAAAAACAACCAGATTAGGTTTAAGCAATTTGAGCGGCTTTTTAGTCAATTTAAGTTTCATTTTTATATCCTTACAAAGTTATTTTAAGTGATCTTGGTTATTGCTTAAATGGTATATTGTATTCAAAAATTCGGTTAATCAAGCATTTTCTTGTGATGTGATTTGAAAACGGACATCTGACAGTTTGCTCTTATCAGAGAGCCACGAAAGACGACATTGCGCACTATTGCTACCCCTGATTAAAACATTGCGCTCAATAGGGTGCTTCCTGATGAGGGGTGATGACTTGATGTAACGCCCTCATCAGACCTCCTCTTATCGTACAAATAACCATACACATTCAATGGTGTTGACGTTTACGTAAAGATTAACCTCTAAAAATCGTGAAAATAGTGAAGAATTAAACTCATATAGTCAAATGAGCTGCATAATCAAGCCAATATATGGCTATTTTATGTATCATGAAGGCAGGTTTAACGCTTTTAAGGTCAATATCAACTCATATTGTGGATTGGTTAGGGAGTTAGTGATACAGTTCGATCAATTTCAGCGCTATCTGACTTAAAGTCAGTCTATAACGGAGAACAAACAAAGTGGCTGTATTTAACCAAGTTGAATTTGATAACCACGAACAAGTAGTTTTTTGTTCTGATGAAGCATCGGGCTTGAAGGCAATCATTGCCGTTCATAATACTAAGCTTGGCCCTGCGGTAGGCGGTTGTCGCCTGTGGGACTATGCAGATGATGCCGATGCAGTCTATGACGTTTTACGTCTCTCGAAGGGCATGACTTATAAAAACGCCGTAGCGCGTTTGCCTTTTGGTGGTGGTAAATCTGTGATCATTGGTGATGCTAAGAAAATCAAATCTGAAGCGTTATTCAGAGCATTTGGCAAACACCTCGAACGTCTCGGTGGTAGTTACTATTCAGCAGAAGACGTTAACATTACCACGGGTGATGTAATGACAATGCATAAAGAGACCAATTATGTAATGGGTCTCGAAGGCAAAAGTGGTAACCCGTCGCCTTTCACTGCATTGGGCACGTTCCTGGGTATTAAGGCTGCTTACCAACACAAACATGGGCATCAAGACCTGTCTGGTGTGAAAGTGTCTGTTCAGGGACTAGGCGCAGTTGCTTACACTTTGTGTAAATACTTGCACGAAGCGGGTGCGCAGCTGTTTGTAACCGATATTAATCAGGCATCGATTGATAAAGTTGTGAACGACTTTGGTGCAACTGCGGTGAGCATTGATGAAATCTACGACCTGGATGTGGATGTTTATGCGCCGTGTGCACTGGGTGCAACCGTAAACGATGAGACTATCCCTCGTATTAAGGCAAACATTATTGCGGGCTGCGCGAACAACCAGCTTGCAGAATCAAGACATGGTGAGATCTTGCGTGAAAAGGGTGTGTTGTATGCACCTGATTATGTCATTAACGCGGGTGGAATCATCAATGTCTATTATGAGACAAAACCTGAAGGGTACAGCGAAGAAGCCGCAACTAAGCACGTTGAAGGCATCTATGACACCCTGACTGAAATCTTTGCTCGTTCTGATGCTGAGCAAAAGTCAACTCACCTGATCGCTGATGAGCTGGCACAAGAGATCATCGCAAACGGTTTGTAATCGCACGCGGATGCAATCAATATAGAGGGGGATTACTCCCTCTGTATTGAATTATGAAAAAAATTACCCCTTCAGACTGGCCCAGAGCCGAACATTTTGACTTTTACCTTGGTTTCGAACAGCCTTATTTTAATATTACTACTCGCCTTAAGGTGGGCAAGCTATACACCTTGTGCAAGCAACAGCAACTCTCCTTTACCTTTAGTTATTTGTATTGTCTAAGTAAAGCCTGTCAAAATTACGAACCTATTCGCTACAGGATAATGAACAGCCACCCTTGCGTTGTTGATCAAGTTGAGATGAGTTGTGTATTTTTGCGTGAAGACAGAAGCTTTCGATTCGTGCCTTTGGTTGCTTGTGATGATATCCACGACTACATTAAAGAGAATGTAGCGCAGAAAAATGTGTATCTGGAACAGCCTTTGGTTAGTGAACACTTTTTGGCGACTTCTGAAACTCCACAGCAGCTTTATTTATCCATTTTGCCTTGGTTGGATTTCAGTAGCTTTAGTCATGCCCGTAGCGCAAAAGATAACCTTGGCATTCCAAAGTGTGTTTTCGGACGCTTTGATGTACAAACAGGTGAATTGCCATTCTCTATTGAAGTGCACCATGCTTTGATGGACGGCTTACATGTAGCAGAATTTATCCAGGAAATAGAAATACAATGCAGGTTATTGTGTGAACAGTTATCAGGCTAAGCCTTCCTCGCTGGCTATCTTTGCTGTTGCGCAAAGGTGAATGTTAAGTGTTCACAAAATGCCTAGATCCTTGATATTAAAAACGAAATAAATTACTGAATTGTGCAAAATTAAAGCGATAGATTAGGGCTAAATAGCTGTAATAAAATGTAAATAAAGTTGCTTTGTGTATGAAATATAAGTGCTTAAGGTTTTTATTCTTGGTTTCCTTGTTAATACAATGTTTTTTTTCAATTTATTTCATCGCGACAAGCAAAAATTGTTTTAAACATGAAGTTGACATGGGCAATAGCATTTAGCATTATTGCACGGTTGATACTGCTAAAAGTATCCGGGGTACTCTCTAAGAGAGTGCAAAAATTATAAAAGTAACATTACTTAATTGGTTGGGAACTATGTCTGTTAAAATCAGAAAGAGCCTTGTAGCTTCAGCGCTTTTTGGCGCAGCGGCAATTGCAAGCAGCAATGTGATGGCAGATCCTTTGAATGACATACAAAAAGTAGGTCAGCAAACTCAAACGGCTGCTAAAAAGTCTCAAGACAAGATTGATGGTATCTACGGTCAAACTATCGAAATGGTAGCTGAGTACCGTGGAATTGTTGACGAAACAGAACTTCTGAAAGTTTACAACGACCACGTAGCACGTTTGGTTGCAGACCAAAATGCAAATATCGAATCTCTAGAACGTCAGATCGCGACGGTTGATAAAACTAAGCAAGACGTTGTGCCTTTGATGTATCGCATGATTGATACACTCGAGCAATTCATCAAAGCGGACGTGCCGTTTGATACTGAAAAGCGTCTAGAGCGTATTGAGAGATTACGTGAGACACTTACTAATGCAAAAGTAACGACGTCTGAAAAATATCGTCAGGTACTTGAAGCATACAGCATTGAAACCAACTATGGTTCAGCAATGGTTGCTTCTCAAGGTTCTCTTGAGATCAACGGTAAAAACATCAATGTTGACTTCGCCCGTCTAGGCCGTATCGCATTTGTTGCTCAGTCTTTTGACCAGAAGCAAGCGTGGGTTTGGAACACCAGCAGCAAGCAGTGGGATCAGTTAGGTGAAGAATATCTGAAGCCTATCAAAGACATGATCCGTATCGCACGTGGTCAGGCTGCCCCAGAACTAGTTAAACTACCTATTTTCGGCGCGGAGTAATAAAACATGAAGAAACTATTTAAAGGTTTTGCCGTTGCTGCAGCATTAACAGTTTCTGCTGGTGGCGCGTTGAACGCACATGCAAGCACTGAGTCTCTGGATAAAATCCTTGAGCAAGTAAAGCAGAACCGTATCTCTGAAGGTAAAATCAACAAAGCTCGCGAACAAGAGTTCCTGTCAGATCGTGCTGACAAGCAAGCTTTGCTGAACAAAGCTAAGCGTGACCTTGCTGCTGAAAAAGCACGTGGTGAGCGTCTTAACAAGGAATTCAAGCAAAACGAAGTAACACTTGCTGAGAAAGAAACTGAACTACTTAACGCACAGGGTACCCTGGGTGAGATGTTCGGTGTGGTACGTCGTAACGCTGCTGAAGCAATCGGTGCTATCGAAGCGTCAATCATCAGTGCTGAAAAGCCTGGACGTTCAGAAGTACTTCGTTCACTGGCAGCTGCTAAAGAACTACCAACTACTCGCGAGTTGGAAGAGCTTTGGATTGCTTTCCAAACTGAAATGACTGAGTCTGCAAAGATCTCTACTTTCGAATCTGAAGTAGCAGAACTAAGCGGCGACATCAATGTTAAACAAGTAACTCGTGTTGGTAACTTCAACCTAGTAACTAAAGACGGCTACGTTGTTTACGATGCAGAAAACAAACAAATCGTACCTTTAGGTAAGCAACCTTCTTCAGACGTTCTGGCAACTGTTGCTGATCTTCTGAGCACGTCTGCTAACCAGTACACACCTTTCGTTGTTGACCCAACGCGTGGTGCTATCCTACGTCTGAACACTCAGCGTGCAACTGTTGAAGAACGTTGGCACCAAGGTGACACAGTAGGTTACATCATCACTGCATTGTTGGCTCTTGGTGCGTTAATCGCTGTTGTTCGTTTCCTAGACCTAATGCTGGTTGGTGCGAAGATCAAGGCGCAAATCAAGAATGCTAACAACCCAAGTGACAGCAACCCACTGGGTCGTATCTTGAAAGTGTACCATGACAACAAGAACCAAGACGTTGAAAACCTTGAGCTTAAACTTGACGAAGCAATTCTACGTGAAACGCCTCGCATCGAAGCTGGTATCAACATCATCAAGATCCTTGCAGCTATCGCACCGCTACTAGGTCTACTAGGTACGGTTGTTGGTATGATCTTGACGTTCGAATCAATCACACTATTTGGTACTGGTGATCCGAAGATCATGGCAGGTAACATCTCTCTAGCTCTTGTTACTACTGCGCTTGGTCTAATTGCTGCGCTACCGTTAATCCTACTTCACGCTATCGTTGCGGGTCGTAGTAAATCTATCCTACACATTCTTGACGAGCAAAGCGCGGGTATCGTTGCTGCGCACGCGGAGAAGGAGAGAGCATAATGCTAGTCCTGGTGGAGACGTGGGAATCTATCAGGGATTTTGTTGCTACAGGCGGCGATGTATTATACGTGGTCGCGATAGCACTCTTTCTAATGTGGGTATTAATGATTGAGCGCTATTGGTTCCTATTGGCTGAATTTCCTAAAATTAAAAAGGGGATAGTAAGCAGATGGGATGCCCGCCAAGATACTACATCTTGGTACGCACACAGAATCCGCGATGCATGGATTTCTGAAGCGTCTGAAAAATTAGATGAGCGCATGTTGATTATCAAAACATTGGTTGCAATGTGTCCGTTAATCGGTCTACTCGGTACAGTAACAGGTATGATTTCGGTATTCGAAACCATGGCTACACAAGGTACAGGTAACCCTCGATTGATGGCCTCAGGCATTTCAATGGCAACGATACCAACAATGGCTGGAATGGTTGCGGCACTATCAGGTGTATTCTTTAGCACCCGTCTTGAAGCGAGAGCGAAGATGGCTAAAGAGAAACTAATTGATAGCTTGCCACATCACTAGAGAGAGATTTTATTATGGCACGTAAACAACGTTTTCGTGAGGAAGAAGAAGCAGCAGTAGACATGACCCCGATGCTTGACATCGTATTCATCATGTTGATCTTCTTCATCGTTACTACCTCTTTTGTTAAAGAGGCCGGTATTGAAGTTAAAAAGCCAAAAGCTGCGCAGGCACAACAAACTAAGAACGCGAACATCTTCATCGCTATCCGTGAAAACGGTGAGATTTGGATGGATAAGCGTCAGGTTGATGTTGAGCGTGTAAGTGCGAACCTTGAAAATCTGTTAGCTGAGCAACAAACCGAGACCGTTATTATCCAGGCGGATAAAGGCGCGAAACACGGTGTAGTTGTTAAGGTAATGGACCAGATTAAGGCAACTGACGACGCCTTGAAGATTTCAATAGCTGGAGCTAAGTGATGATTCGATTTCTGTTTTCACTTCTTGCAGGTGGGGCAGTAACCTTCGGCTTATTCTTCTTTATGTCCTATCTTATCTCAGGAGGAGCGGATAGGGCTGATAACAAGAAGGAAGAGATCATAGTCGAGATTATGTCGAATCCGCCTGAATCAGATGTGCAGGAGAGGAAGCGTGTACCGCCTCCACCTCCTCCACCGCCAAAGCAGCCGCCTAAACCGCAGCCGCCTCAGCCTGAGAATGCTAACCCAAATGCAGGTGCAATTGGCTTTAACATGCCTAGCATCGACATCGGTGGCACAGCTGGTGGTTTAAGTGGTCCTGGTGATTTCGGTCGTGACGGTGAAGCAACACCTATCGTTCGTATCGAACCTAAGTATCCGCCTCAAGCAGCGCGTGATGGTAAAGAGGGCTGGGTACAGCTGCGCTTTACTATCAATGAGCTGGGCGGTGTAGATGACATTGAGATCATCGATGCTGAACCAAAGCGTATTTTCAACCGTGAAGCAAAACGTGCGCTTCGCAAATGGAAGTACAGACCTAAAATTGTTGATGGTAAGCCTCAGAAACAACCAGGTATTACTGTACAACTCGACTTTAAACTTAACCAAGACTAATAGGAGTAAGGTATGAAGCAAATGTCTAAAGCAACAGCTCTTGCTCTGATGATGTCTTTGGCTGGCGGTGCGTTAAGCACTGCCGCGTTTGCCGCTCCAGATCCTGCAAAGATCGAAGCGCGTAAAAATGCCAAAACCAAGGTTATGGGTGAGCGAGTTGGTAAAAAGGTTATCAAAGCGTTCGACTTGTATAACGAAGACAAAGTTGATGAAGCAATTGCATTATTGCTTGAGATCGACGCGTCTGATGATTTCGACCGCGCTACGGTAAACCGTTACCTGGGTAACTTGTATGCTCAGAAAGAAGAGTATCAAACAGCAATTAAGTACATCCGTCAGGCGATTGCGCCTGATGTGTTGAACTTTAAAGATCAGGGCGATCTTATCAAGTTGTTGGGTGACCTTCTGATTGGTACTGAGCAGTACGACGGTGCCAAGAAAGCTTACTACGACTGGATGGATTTCACTGGCGAACAAGACGCTAAAGTGTATGGCCGTATTGCTCAAGCAAACTATGAACTCAAGCAGTTCAGAGATGTGATTGAGCCTGCGGACCAGGCAATTGCGTTAAACAAAGAAGAACCGAATAAGTCATTCTACATGCTTAAAATTGGTTCTTACTTTGAGCTTAAGCAGTTTAAAAACGCCGTAAAGGTGGCTGAAGAGCTGGTGAAACTATTCCCTGAAGACCCGAAAATGTGGACTCAGTTGGGCTCCTTCTACATGCAAACGGAAGACTATAAAAAAGGTCAGACCGTGATGGAAGTGGCTTATAAAAATGGTTATTTTGAAAAAGAAAACCATTATAAAATTCTGAGCAGCTACTACTCATTGAACGAAATTCCATACAAAGCCGCTAAGGTGATGGAAAAGTCGGTCAAAGAGGAGAAGGTTAAGCGCACTAAGCAAAACGTGACGGCAGTTGCAAGCTACTATCATCAGGCTAAGCACATCAGTGATGCTGCTAAGTACTATGAAGAAGCTGCAAAGTTCGACGAAGATGCTGAGTTATACCGTAAAGCAGGTAGCTTGTTACTTCAGGATCAGCAGTACAGCGCAGCCGTTGTTCGTTTGAACAAAGCGTTGGAGCTGGGTTCTGATAAAAAAGGTACAATCTACTCTGATTTAGCGGAAGCTTACCTTTATCAGGAAAAGTATAAGCAAGCATATACTGCGATTGTTAAGGCTCAGGAAGATCCTAGAACACGTAAATTTGCTCGCAGCTGGGCCTCTTTCATCAAAGAGAAAGCACAGCGTAAAGGCATCAGCCTTTAAGTCGAAAAAGCCCCGTAAGGGGCTTTTTGCTTTTATAGCCCCAGCTCGCCTAACGCTGTCATCAACAATGCTACTCTCGACCTTAGTACTCTGATTTAAGTACTAAAACCTCTCCTTATCTTTGTTATAATCTAACCCGATTGGGATCAGCTGTGCCTAGTGCATATCTGCAACGTGAAACAAAGTGGATAAACCGACATGAAAACCTCTCGGCGTTACGTGTCCTCAGCACTTGTGCTGTTGACTATGATGAGCGGCTGTACTGAACCGCAAGTAAACCTCCCTTACACAGAGTTGTCTGCGCAGCTCAAACAACTTAATTGGTTTTCATCAACAAGTCAGTTACAGGCCTTGGCTGAGAATGAGCTTGCCGGATTGCCTTTTACTGAACTTTATTTGAGAAAACGCCACGATCTTTTGCTGCGCGCAGATCTGACTAGTTTCGGGGAAGTAGCGGTGCAGGAAGCTCAGTATCTGAGCATACAGCAGAGATACCCAGAACGCTTTTTACCCTGGCCGGTACATATTAATCTCCCCAAGGTTGCACAAGAGCGAGGTGTGTCGTCTTCTCAATTGGATACCTGGTACACATATGTAGAGTCACGTCTTAACGAAGCCCGGGAAAGTAAAATAGTGCTTAACCGGTTAGAAAGAAATCAGTTGCTTGAACATCTTACGCCTGAGGTAACCAGACAATCACAAGCTGCGAGGCAGCTGATGGAGTATTTGGAAAGTTATCGGGTCAGATCGTCACTGGGCATGTACCAGCTGCCGAACGGTAAAGAGTGGTACCAGAGCAAGCTCAATTTCTATAGTGGCACTGTTAATGCGCCTGAATCCTTGTTGAGTGAGTTACAGAGTGTCACGAGTAATACCTGGGACGTTATGGTACAGGTGAATTACAAGACCAGTGATCCTTTGGTACATCAGTTGCTGGCTAAGTGCGATAAAGCTGCGGGTTTAAACTGGCGGGACCAATTCGTATCTTTGCGCCAAACTGCCAGTCAGTGTGATACCAAGTGGACTAAAGGCGAACTTCAATTCGCCACAGTCATGATGGAAGTGGATTTGGGGGTGCATTACTTTGCGTGGTCACAAAAACAAGCTCTGTTGGCACTGCAATCTAGGTTAGCGCTGAATGAAGACCAGGCCTTTGTTGTGCTAAAGAATATCCTTTTCTTTCCTGCAACCAGCTTTGTGCTGTTGAAGCAAATTACTTCAGCTTAGCCAGGCACTCAAGGCACCTTTGTGCGGCCGGATCAACGGCGAGCAGGGTGTCTTCAATTTTTTTCTCACAGTCGCAGCAGTAGCCAAACTGGCCTATGTCCATCTGACAAATCGCGGCTTCTACTTTGACCAGGCGTTCAAAGTTCGGAAATTGACCCGGACAGATCCTGTCGGTCGCGATATCGACCCATTCGTGTGGTGGCGCTGACTGTAGTGTGCTGATCAACGCCTCGGTCGCATGGTTACTGGCTTGTTTCAAATCCGCAAGAAACTCGTGTCGGATCTGGTCGAGCTCAGCCTGCAGTTTTACCTGATAGTGATTCTTTAAATTCTCATTCATGGCGCTCTTCTCCTTTTCTGAGCATCCATTATCTATTAGGCAGTCGGCTCATTGTTATGATTTGAATCAAGCAGCGGGGACTTTGCGTATTTATCCAGCACGGATACAACGTCATCTTTGCTTTTCAGACGTTTTATTTCATCGAATAAAGTATGAGCCTGAGGGTATTGTAACTTTAAGTATCCTAGCCACTGTTTGGTGCGTGATGAAAAGTACTTTTCACCCACTCCAGGGTCCTGGTGCATTGAGGAATGTAATATGTGATAAACCACTTCCTGCCATTCTAGTGGACGGTAGTCTCGTCCTTCGACGTGTGCTTTTATCTTGGCTGCCAGATCTGGGGTAGCCAATGCGCCCCGGCCTAACATCAGATTGTCGCAGGCGCTGCGCTGCTGGCAACGCATTGCGTCTTCTACCTGCCAGATTTCGCCATTAGCAACAACAGGAATTGTCAGTCGTTCCAGAAGCGGGGGGATTTTCTCCCAGTAGGCCGGCGGTTTATAGCCATCTCGTTTGGTGCGGGCGTGGATCACCAGACTGGATGCACCTGCGCTTTGCACGGCGTCGACAATTTCGGTGCTGTTTGCATCGTCGTCAAAGCCGAGCCGAATTTTGGCACTGACTTCGTGCTCTTGCGGCACCGCTTCGCGAACAGCGCGAATGATTTGATATATTTGCTCAGGCTCTTTGAGTAGGACTGCGCCGCCCTTACTCTTGTTGACCGTTTTAGCCGGACACCCAAAATTAAGATCAACACCGTGAGAGCCTAGCTTTACGGCTTTTCTGGCATTCGCGGCCAATGCATGGGGCACCTGGCCAAGCAGCTGAATGCGCACAGGCGTGCCTGCGCGGGTTAAACCGCCATTAAGCAGTTCAGGACAGTAACGCACAAAAACACGGCGCGGCAGTGTCAGGTCTACAACACGAATAAACTCAGTGACACACATATCGAACCCACCGAGATCGGTGAGCAGTTCGCGCATTTTGAAATCGACAACGCCCTCCATCGGGGCCAAAAATAGTTTCATTATTACCGCACCAGAAAAAATTCGCGCTATTCTATACGAGAGGAGCAGATTATTAATAGGGAAATGGAGATAAAAATTTCTCAAATGCTGAAATAAATATCTTCAGTCCGTGGTCTACTAAGCGAATCATCCATTTTTTATTGCTACCGATTGAGAGAGAACAACATGAAATCAGTAAAGAAAACTAACACACTTGCAATGACATTAGGTGCTGCTGTCGTTACTGCGGCTACATTGAGCGCACCAGAGGCTGCTGCTAACCCATTTAGCTTTGAGCAGATGACAGCTGGTTATCAGTTAGACGCAGGTGAAGGCAAATGCGGCGAAGGTAAATGTGGCGGCGATGCCAAAGGCAAAAAAGAAGGCAAATGCGGCGAAGGTAAATGTGGCGGCGATGCCAAAGGTAAAAAAGAAGGCAAGTGCGGCGAAGGTAAATGTGGCGGCGATGCCAAAGGCAAAAAAGAAGGCAAATGCGGTGAAGGCAAATGTGGCGGCGATGCCAAAGGTAAAAAAGAAGGTAAATGCGGCGAAGGTAAATGTGGTGGCAAAACCAAAAAAGAAGGTAAGTGTGGTGAAGGCAAATGCGGTGGCCACGCATAATTTGTGATCAGGCTAAGGAGTGATAATGAATAAACCGTTTGGTATGGTGGGCATGGGCCTGAGGCGTGAAATGCTGGATGAGATTCTGGCTACGCCGCCTCAGCAGGTAGACTATTACGAAGTCGCACCAGAAAACTGGATGACGCTCGGTGGCAAATACGCTGCTCAGTTTTCAGAGTTAACGGCCCGGCACCCATTTGTCTGTCATGGTTTATCATTATCACTTGGATCACCGGCACCGCTAGATACCGAGTTTGTCAGTGACCTGAAGTCTTTTTTTAGCCAACATAACATACGCTGCTACAGCGAACACTTGAGCTATTGTTCAGGGGACGGACACATGTACGATTTGATGCCGATCCCTTTTACTGAAGAAGCCGTCATGCATACCGCTGCACGGATCCGGGAAGTGCAAGCACGCCTGGAGCGTCGTATCGCGGTAGAAAACGTCTCCTATTACGCAGCACCTGGTCAGCAATTATCAGAGTTGGATTTTACCCTGGCGGTATTGGAAGAAGCTGATTGTGATTTACTGCTGGATGTGAACAATATTTACGTTAACTCAATTAATCATGGTTATGATGCCAGCGCATTTCTAGCTGCGATGCCCAGTGAGCGGATTGCATATGGCCACATTGCCGGTCATTATGTTGAGGTAGAGGATCTGCTCGTCGATACGCATGGCGATGCAGTGTGCGACCCTGTCTGGCAGCTATTGCAGGAGGCGTATCGCATACATGGTGTGTTTCCGACTTTGCTTGAACGAGACTTCAACATTCCCCCTATGCCTCAGTTATTGGATGAGGTGGATCAGATCCATGCCGTGCAGCGTCTGGATAAGTCACAAAGAGGGATCGCCTGATGTCATTTCAGCAAATCCAGGCCGATTTTATGGCCCACATTAAGAATCCTAGCAAAAACCCTGCGCCGAAAGACATTGAAGACAGGCGCATGCAAGTTTATCGCGAGCTATTTTTCAATAATATTGAAGGATTTGTCGCCTCTACATTTCCGGTACTAAAAAGCCTCTATGATGAACAAGCATGGCTAACTTTGGTGCGAGCATTCTTTAGCCAACACGACTGCCTGTCTCCTTACTTTTTGGATATTAGCCGGGAGTTTTTGGGCTTTCTGCAAGAAGGGTATACATCCACACCTGCGGATCCGCCTTTTATGCTCGAACTGGCCCACTATGAATGGACCGAGTTAGAAGTCGCGATTGTGCAGGAAGCCGAAGCAGAGTTGCCAATACCGCTGCCTTTGTCTGAGCAGTCGGGGCTGCATCTGGCACAGGCTGCACGCAGTGTAAGTTATCAGTATCCTGTGCATCAGATAACGTGTGACTATCAACCTCAGAGCACCTCTGGCCCTCATTGTTTTATCGTTTATCGCGACAGAGCATTTGACGTACAATTTATCGAAACTAATCCAATGACGGCATTGCTGATCCAAAACATTGTTGTTAATCCCGGGATAACCATCGGTGCGTTGGCTGCACATCTGGCTGAGCAATTTAGCCAATTTGATGAAGAGACCCTGATCAATGGCGCAATTCAGACGCTCAGTCAGTTTGTTCGTCTTGGCATATTGGTCGATAAAAAAGCATAATTCCCCTTTATCAGTTTGTTAAGTTCGATTATTATGGGCGCCGTTTTGTCGTGCTTATGCTGAGTGCAGGACAAGCGGCTGATCCTGGGCAGTTTTGTCCTCTGTCAGGCTGTTTGCTCACCCAGCGCTTAATAAATAAAGGTGTAATATGTCTAAAGGTGATTTCAAAGATCCGTTCAACGCGAAGTATTTCCTGGCTTTTATCGCTGTATTTGCTGGCATTGGTTGCCTGAATGCAATTCTAGGCTGGGCTACCGCACTGAGCGCTTAATCGCTACATAGAACCTAGAGTTAAAAAGCCACCTGTCGATTGGGTGGTTTTTTTCTATCCGAAGATTGTGAATTTATCGCAAAATCCTGCCTCCTGGCATTTCATGTGAATGCTTTCTTGTTATAATCGAGCTCTTTGATATTAAAACTTATTAAGCATTCAATTATGACACAAGCAAATTTGTCACTGATTAAAGACAGCATCGCAACGGTTCCTAACTATCCGAAAGAAGGGATCATGTTCCGTGATGTCACAACCTTGTTGGCTAACCCGGCAGCATTTAAAGCAACGATGGATTGCCTGGTTGCAGCTTACAAAGATCAGGGCTTCACCAAAATCATTGGTACTGAGTCTCGTGGCTTTATCTTTGGTGCGCCTTTGGCTTATGAACTGGGTTTGCCGTTTATTCCGGTACGTAAGCCTGGTAAGTTACCACGCGAAGTGATTAGTCAATCTTATCAGCTTGAGTATGGTGAAGATGTGCTAGAGCTGCATACTGATGCTATAGAGCAGGGCGATAAAGTTCTGTTGGTTGATGATTTACTGGCAACCGGTGGTACCATTGAAGCGACTGCAAAACTGGTTGAGCGCCTTGGCGGTAAAGCAACCGATGCCGCTTTTGTTATCTCATTGCCAGAAC
The DNA here is from genome assembly GCF_030125445.1 of Pseudoalteromonas ardens. Lineage (NCBI taxonomy): Bacteria > Pseudomonadati > Pseudomonadota > Gammaproteobacteria > Alteromonadales > Pseudoalteromonadaceae > Pseudoalteromonas > Pseudoalteromonas ardens. The sequence continues at coordinate 711,256 of NZ_JASJUV010000002.1, read as the reverse complement.
TGGGCGGTGAGAAGCGTGTTACAGACATGGGCATTAAAGTGCTTAAACTGGTCGAGTTTGACGGCGAGTAACGCACGATGAGTTATCAGGTTCTGGCGCGTAAATGGCGCCCACAGTCGTTCCACGAGATGATGGGGCAGGAACATGTTAAACAGGCGCTCATTAATGCTTTGAATGAGCAACGTTTGCATCATGCCTATCTGTTCACAGGTACTCGTGGAGTGGGTAAAACGACCATTGCCAGGATCTTTGCCAAGAGCCTGAACTGTGAGGTGGGGATCACCTCCACCCCGTGTGGTCAATGCAGTGCGTGTGAAGAGATCGAAGCTGGTAAGTTCATTGATCTCATCGAGATAGATGCTGCATCGCGCACAAAAGTTGAAGACACGAGAGAAATTCTGGACAACGTGCAATATGCGCCAACTCGTGGTCGCTACAAAGTGTATCTCATCGATGAAGTGCACATGTTGTCCAAGCATAGCTTTAATGCTTTGCTTAAAACTCTGGAAGAGCCACCGGAGCACGTTAAGTTTTTGTTGGCGACCACAGATCCGCAAAAATTACCGATCACCATTTTATCGCGCTGTTTGCAGTTCAACCTCAATGCGATGGCACAGAGCCAGATAGTAACGCAACTGTCGCAAATTTTGCCTCAGGAATCTGTCAATTTTGAAGAGCCCGCGCTAGAAGTACTGGCTAAAGCCGCAGACGGCAGTATGCGTGATGCGCTCAGCTTGACCGATCAGGCGATTGCACAAACCAATGGTCAGTTGAGTTTACCCGCAGTACAGCAAATGCTTGGCCTGATGGACAGTAGTCATGCGGTATTACTGATGGCAGCTGTACTGTCACAAGATGGGGAAGCCTTACTGGCGGAAGTTGCCGACATCGCCTTCAAAAATGGTAATTTTTCCAGCGTATTGGATGATTTGATTAGCTTACTGCATTTGGTGCAGTTAACTCAGTTGGTTCCTCAGGCGGCTAATTTTGGTCAGTTTGAGGCTGAGCAGGTAAAGACGCTGGCGCAGCAGTTAACGCCGCAAAACACCCAGTTTATGTATCAGTTATTGTTGACCGGAAAAAAAGATCTGAGCTGGGCGCCTGAGCCTAAGCTGGGCTTTGAAATGATCATGCTGAGATTGCTGGCATTTGAACAGGCTGACTTTAGCCAGCCGGCTGGTTCAGTACCTGTCGCAGCTGCAAAAGATCCTGGAAAGGTCAGCAAACTCAGAGACATGCTGAGTTCGAAGCCACGTGGCCCACAGGCTCAAACCAGTGCATCTGCCCCTGAACATCATAGTGCAACAACGCAAAGTCAGGCGGTAACGCCAGATCCGCAGCCCGCATCGCAAAAGAATGCGGAAGTGGCTGCACAGTCAGGCGCAACGCAGGCACATCAGAGTGCTCCGCCTGCACAGGTGCAACAACCTGCACAGGTGCAACAAAATGATGTACCAGTTACTGCTCACCAAGCAGAAGTCCCTGCGCACAAAGTTCCGGTATCGCAGGCCATGCCAGAGCGAGTGGCACCAGTTATTCAGGGTGAAGGCGCAGCTCCTAAACAGACTCCTCCTTCAGCACCTCAGCCGATGCAGGGCGATGCCTCGATTGAGCAACAATACCAGGACATTATGGCTCAGGCCGAATCTCAGGGGTATGAGCAGTACCAGAGCGAGCCTCAGTCTCAGCCAATGCCAGCGCATCAGCAATCGGATCCGGCATTGGATCAAAGTCAACAACCGGAGCACGCACCGGTTCAGCAACTTGCACAAAAGCAGCAGCAGGCGCAGTCGGCCATTGCTCGGATATTACAAAACCGGCAAATTTCCGGCGCGGGTAAGTTATTGCGAGGAGAGGACGAAGGAAAAAAGTCTGAGCCACAGCTGGGAGCTGGACCTGAGTCCGGCGCTGTTGCATCAGGCAGACATTTCCCGCCAACGCCAGTAGAGCCTGTGCAAAGTGGACCTGCGGAAACCCAGCTGCAAGCGCCAATGCCTCAGCAAACGCAGCCGCAGCAAAGCTCTCAGCCTGTTGCACCGGTTCGTAAAGCTAAAAAGCCAGATATGGCTGAGCGCTTTAAAAAAGATGAAAGTAAGCTGGCGCCTGAGCTGCTTGAGCAACTAGCACCACAAGCTCCGGGCGAGCAAGAAACGCAGGAAAACACACTGGATATTCCTGCACCAGAGAATTTTGTCAGCCCAATCAGCGATATTAAATTCGCCCATCAAAAAGATGACTGGGCGCAGATGATTGAACAAATGCAGCTCGGTGGCCGGGTAAGGCAGTTCGCACTGCATGCCATGTTTAATCGCCAGGACCAGCACTGTACATTGCAGGTGGAGCAAAGCCAGCAGCATCTGGACTCCAGTATGCTCAGAGAGAAACTGCATGAAAGTCTGACTGAGCGACTAAATGCATCGGTCGAGTTGAATATCGAATTCGTTGACACGGTAGCAAACACCCCGTTTTTGATCCAGCAGGATATTGATCAGCAGAGATACCTTCAGGCGGTTGATGCGGTTAATCATGACCCCGTGATCCAGGCCTTTACCCGTGAGTTTGAGGCCTCGGTCGATGAAAAATCGGTAAGGGCATTGTAATTGCGAGAGTAAGCCCTTATCTTGTATCCCATAGAATTTTAATTTTTGAAGTGTAAGAGAGCAGAATATGTTTAAAGGTGGAATGGGCAATATCATGAAGCAGGCGCAGCAAATGCAAGAGCGCATGGAAAAAGCCCAGGAAGAGATTAAAAACCTTGAAGTTGTTGGCGAAGCCGGTGCTGGCCTGGTTAAAGTCACTATGCTGGGTAGCCACAACGTGCGCCGTGTAGAAATCGACGAAAGCCTGATGGAAGATGACAAAGACATGATCGAAGACCTGCTTGCAGCTGCGGTCAATGACGCTGTACGCCGCGTAGGCGAAGAGTCGCAAAAGCGCATGTCAGAAGTCACCGGCGGTATGCAGATGCCACCGGGATTCAAAATGCCTTTCTAATTGAAAGTAAAAGAGAAGTAGCGCCAGATGGCGCTATTTTTTTGCCTCAGATTTAGCAACTCTTGGTACCAAAATAATAAGGATAAAAATGAGTAAGCGCGCATTGGTTTTACCACCCAATTTTATGTGGGTCGTTTATGCGATGATCCTGATGATCCTAATACACCTGTTAGGCAGCGTCTTTGGCTTACCTGTAGGGCGTTTTGGCGTGATCCCATTAAGTATCAATCATTTGAGCGGTGTGTTTACTGCGCCTTTTATCCATGGTAGCTGGGGCCATTTGGCGAGTAATCTGTTAGGCTTGTCTATCAGTGGTTATCTGGCTGCCAGGTTGCCTAACTTTAAAAGGGCAACCTTGTTCATTGTGATCTCGACAGGATCGCTTGTCTGGCTTTTTGCTGGTTCAGGTAATCACATTGGTGCATCCGGTGTGGTTATGGGCTATTTTGGTTTACTGCTTGGCGCAGCAGTGTTTAACCGTAATGTGCTGGGTATTGTGAGCTTTATCGCTTTATTGATACTCACTTATTACGCCAACATCAGTTTTTTAGCGACCCTGTTTGATTTTTCTGCACAAACGAGCAGTTCAAGCCATATTTTTGGTTTTATCAGCGGATTAAGTGTCGCTTATTTTACGAAGACAAAGTACATGAACACGAGCGGGGAATAGGCTGACAACGGCCTAAAATGCTGTAAGACGATATAACTTTAGAGAAAAATTATGAAAAAATATCTCCTGATGGGCACGCTGGCGATGGCTTCCATGTTTACTCAAGCGGGAATAAGCCAGGTCAGTGGTGCGAAAATTCAAATTATCGAGTTTTATGGTAATCAATTTACGATCACGCTAGATAAACCCCATACCTCCAAAGGATGCGGACACCCGAGAAATAATGTTGTTGCGATTGACACTTCGAAGGAGCCAGGGGCGACACATTATTCAGCACTGCTGGCTATATGGGTGGCTGATAAGTCAGTGGCTATGCGTATTACTGATGACCTTTGTAGTGGCGACCGTCCGACTTTACTCAACTGGTCCGCGCATTAAATATAAAAGGTGCTAAGTGAAGGCCTCGTGGTCAGGGCGCTTAATCTATAGCAGTTCAATGGACAGGTCGAAAATTGGGTCTGGTATAGGTGGCAGCGTAGTGAGTTGCCGAACAATTGAGAACGTGATTGAGTTTAACTAATTCCCCTATATAGGAAAGGAAAGATAATGGTGTATGAATATTTAGTCGGGTTAGCCGTATCGGATGATGCGGTATATACGCAGTATCGCGCAGCGATGAAGCCTATTTTAAGTCAGTATCATGGTGGGTTCGGATACGACTTTATCGTCAGTGAAGTCCTCAAGTCCGAGACTAGTGCACTGATTAACCGGGTTTTCACTATCCACTTTCCAAGTAAAGAGGCGTCCGAGCGTTTTTTCTCTGATGAAGATTATTTACAGGTCAAAGCTCGATACTTCGATGCATCTGTTACACACACCACAATTATTTCTGAGTATGAGAAACAGATCTGAATTCGACATGTGAATGCAACAAGCGTGTTGGTAATTCAACACGCTTGTTGCGTTTATGTGCGACACTGCGTGATAGGGTGGGGTAAATAGCTAAGTTCCCTTTTCTGGCAATTACGCTGTGCGCTCAGGGATTTAAAAGCGCCCGGATCTGCTTAGTTCAACCCCCTGGTCGCCAATGACCAACATGCGATGACCCTCAGTTTTGGCCGGCCACTGAAGCCTGTCGACTTGTGATTTCAGTACCTCGTCTGACACGGTATGGTGTCTGTTTTTGTTGTTGGCGTACAGAGCCGATTCTGTCAGCTGAAATGCGACAATTGTGATCAGCGCACCATATTGCAATCCGAGTTGACAGATCATTTCTCTAAAATCCTTTCGGATGTTAGTTGCATCCCAGACGACATGTCGCTTTTTGCCCAGCGCGGTTTTGAGGCGCTGTTTGGCTGTTTGCAGCATGAGCCCCTGATTTTTCTGGCTGCTTCTTTTGCCGTTGAGTTCTTCGCGGATCTCATCGAGAGAAACCACCTCAAATTCGCTCAAGTGTTGGCGTATCCAGGTCGATTTTCCACTGCCACTGATACCACACATAATGTATAAGTGCGCATAATGTTGACACGACTCATAGTTTTTGGCGACAGCTTCCTCTATCAGGTTTATCTGACCATGAGCGAGCTGCCTGATGGCATACCCGTCCAGATACACCTGTTGTGCAGCATCATCCTTAACCTGGATCTGTGTCAGAAGCGCATGTTTCGCCTGTTCGTTTTCCCAGAGTTCATATTCTTGCGCAAACATACGAAACAGCTCGAGTAATTCTACTTGCTGAGGTAAATCAGGGCAGATTCTGCCCTGCATGTCAGCCATTTCCAGCCAGTAGAGTAATGCCAGATCCGCATTTAACGCCAGGCGTAAATAATCCGCATAGCCAGCGTTTCTGACGACCAGCAGCTTAGGCATCTGATGATATCCTACCAGCGCCATGACCTGCTCGATACAGGGTTGACTTATTGGCAGCTGCGGTAATCTTGGTGCCAGATAACTGGTGCCTATTTCTTCATGCCTGGGGGCCACCACCCGTGTGACACCTGCAATGTCTTTTTCTCTGGTTGTAATAGGTTTGGCAATATCATGAAGCAGGGCAGCTAAAATCAGTATCTGACGTTGTTGCCCTTTGATATGCGCGGCCTGGCTTTCAAGAAGCTGATAAAGGGCGTTGAGCACCATGTCAGTATGAATAGCCACATTGCCTTCAGCATGCCATTGGTTATCCTGCACAGTGTTCTCCAGCTCGTATAAAAGCGGGAAGAAGGGTCCTAATATGCTCAGGCATTCAGCGAAACTGGGTGTATGCGTTTCCATCAGGCTGTTAAGCCATGCATGGGTTTCCTGGAGTCGGTTCATGTCAATCCTCCTGTGATTTCAGGCTATTTGGCACCACAGCCGAATGCATCCAGTGCGTGTCACTGGTCACATGATCTGCTCGGACCCATTTTGCAACGCTTTGCGCAAAGTCATCATAAGCAAAGCTGTCTGCCAGTCTGACGACATATCCCTCTTGCTTCTGAAGGTCCAATTTGATGTCCCTGATGCTTTTTTCACACCAGATACCTGAGTAGAGCACTTTGGGTGTCGTTAAGCCCAGTTGCTGCAAAAAAAGCTGAGTGTCTTGCCAGCTCAGGCACTGGTTACTGTTATCCCACACAGAAAAGGCCAGAAAATAGCTCTCTAATCTTGTGTATTCAATGGCATGGCGAGCGAAAAGGTTTTCTCCACAGATGCGCCAGCCTTGGGGTATTTGGTAGCCTATTTTACCCTGTAGCGCTTTAACCCAGGCTCTGGATGGGTGAAAGCGACTGTCAATCGAACGCGCATGAAGGTAATCAGCATAAAGAGTTGTATTCTCACCATCCATTTTTTCAGTGACAACCACTGTTTTACCTGCAAATTGCATCACACTACCCTGATGTAAATCATCGCTGGTCGCACCCAAAGACCAGGGCAAGTGTGGGGTGCGGGGATATTTGTATCTCATCTTGTAACACCATATTTTAATTCATTAAATTTGAGGGGCAGGCGAGGCCGAAAGGCGTCTCCTGGGCCCATAAGTCAACTCATGGGCGGCTTTAATGTGGTTGTGAGAGGGTGTTACATTGTTCTATTCCTTATCAGATATACGGTGTGGTGATCAGACTAAATCCAGGTAGTCTGAGACTGATTGTTGTATGAGCTCAACCAATGAAGGCTCCATCAATGCGTATTCATCGGGAACGTCCAGGACGTGTATTTCTTTGTGCTGCAGTGCCGCGGCAAAGCGGGTTTTGAGCTGTGCCTTGTGCTTATTCTCCATCACAAAAAGGATTTCCGCCCAGTGCAGATCTTTCGCCGTTACGGTTCGCCTGGCTCTGGGGCTGGTCCCTGCTGAGCGGACGCGGACTGTTGGGTGGGTCCGCCAGATTTTTTCAGCTGTTGGACTGCGCCATTGATTTCTCGAACATACAAACAACATATTGGTCATCGTTTTTCCTTAAACTGTTCACCTGTGAAGGTGCGCTTTGGCGCACCTCTTTCAAGTGTCTGGTGTTGCTGCCAGCGCATTTTGGCCTGATCATGTCGTTGCTGGGATTTCATTGCCTCCAGTTTGTTGTGTATGAGGGCGATGGCGATCCGCTTATTGGCATGCTGACTACGTTCACTTTGGACTCTGACGCTGATCCCTGTCTCGGTATGTGTTGCCCTGACAGCAGAATCTGTGGTGTTGACATGCTGGCCACCTGCACCCGAAGCCCGACAGCGCTGAAAGGTGATTTGTTGACTCATTGAATGTTCATCTAGCTTTGTAACTGTGCCGCTAAAAAACCAGTTTTTGCGTTTATGCCTTGGCCGGTACGGGCTCTGACATACCCACAGCATTGAGCCTTGCCACTGGTGTGCGAGCTGTGAAGCTATGGCATCACCATCAGCAGAATTCAATCTGAGCAAAATGGACTTGTATCCTTCTTTGTTGTCGGAGAAGGTCGTTTCAATCGCAGTTAGCCCGACTCCAGCTTTGTGACATTGTCGCGTGATATGACTCACAGCCAGGGCCACAGCCCGACAGCATTCCGCCGGGCCCTGTCCGGAAGAAAGTTGCAGTAAAATCATCCGTTACAGTCTCCATTGGTTTTAAAGGTCAATACCGGTTTAAAGCGGGCAACAACGTCAATGAGACCTGCGTCCTCCATATCAGCAATCACGGTTTCACACTTTTTGTACGCTTGTGGCGCTTCATCATAAAGCAGCTCTTTGTTGCCACAGATCACTCGGCTACCGAGCTCAGTGCGATATAAGTCATCGCGCTTATATTTATGACTCAGGCGCCCCTGACACTCGCCCCGTTTCCACTTTCTGCCGGCGCCATGTGCCAGTGAATATAAGCTGAGGTGTGGCTCAGTGGTGTTTTTGGGTTTTACCAGGTAACTGTAATCACCGCGCGAACCTGGGATCATTACGCACCCTTTATCACTTGGGGTTGCCCCTTTACGATGTAACCAGCCTTCAACACCAGCCAGTGTTTTGGGTGACATCAGATTGTGGTTTATATCCAGTACGCACGTGCCCTTGGTACGGATTGCCTCGAGAAACCGCAGTGCGATCAGTTCACGGTTCAGCTCTGCCCAGCGCAGTGCTTCATCATGTCTGGTCAGATACGCTCCAAATGCGCTATCTGAGTGAGCTAGCCCTGCGTGATTGAACCTGGACACATGCTCGACCAAAATTGATTGTCCAAGCCCCCGAGAGCCTGAATGCACCAGTAGTTGCAAGCTGCGTTTATCCAGCCCTAACTCATTAATGGTTGTCAGGTCGTAGATCTGGTCAATGGACTGAAACTCAGCGAAGTGATTACCTCCGCCAATCGTGCCCAAAGCATGATCAAACTGATTGTTTTCTATTTGCTTTGCTTGTTTTCGCTCTGCAACATAGTCGTGCCAGCTTTCATCAAGTGGGGACTCAACATGGGCAAACTTTTTGACCAGCTTGTCCAGGTGTACTTTTGATGTTTTCATTGCTGTTTGCCAGAGCGACATACCACAACCGATATCGTTGCCGACCAGAGCAGGGTAAATCCGATCTGTGGTAAAAAATGCCGCGCCAATCGGGTAGCCTCTGCCCGGGTGTAGGTCCGGCATACCGGCAACCTGCTGCATACCAGCTAACTCTGATGTTTTTTTAAGTTGTTGAATTGCCAAACCCTCAATCCAGGTCTCTTCAGACGCGATCAGGCTGACGTTGGGTGTAATTTGTTGGACGGATCTGCCCATAATACCAATTCCTTGCTCTTAAAAGAGCACTATAATTTTTAATGTAAAACGAATTGGCAGATCTATTTACTCGCCTGTTCATAATGGCGAGACCGGGTAATAGTTTTGTCAGAAAGCTAAAGGAAGTTAGTCGCTTTCAGCTAATTAGCGGACAAGACCTGCAAAGGAACGTGATGTATTAGTCATATTTTTCTCCTCTGCGGTTGATTGATATAAATTGGGTGATTAATGTTCGTTTGTCTTTCGAACGGGCACAGTCTATTGATACTTTTTTGTGATTGCAAGCAAAAGTGAGATCATTTCTCCGCCGCTGGGATATGCACTATGCTGAAAATGGCCAATGAAGTAAGTATGGCCATCATGGCTTAATGGAGCCTATTTGGTGTCTACCAGAACACTTTGGTGACTTTGAGTCTGCCACCATCGTTTTCACAGCTGGTGGCAAATGTTGGATTATAGGTCTGTGAAATCCTGAACCAAAGTTGAACCTGATTACTGTCCAGGCATTGGAAGTGATAATAACGGAAATCTCCGGGATTGCTGCCCCTTGCCTGCGTTGTGGTGCTAAGCGAGAACAGACAGGCAGCCAGGGTCGTAAGTGCAATAAGCTTTTTCATGTTAGTTTCCTTCATATTTTATTATGATCCTTCCACAAATAACGATTTAGTTAATGGCCTAATGTCATTAAATGTGAATAAATTTAATAATATGTGATCAGGCTGGATTTTGTCCAACTTTTCGTTGTGTAAGAAACTCTCCATATCAGGGTTTTGATTGTATCGTGTTAATCAGTCTTGTTTTTTAGTTGTCTATTGTACTTTTTTATATCTAGAAGGAGATATCGGTAGGAGACTCATACAGCTCAATTTTTGCAATTTGAGTCGTTAATGGGTACATTGTATTAGCACTTAGTATACAAGTGGTTTTTGACATAGTGCAGAACAATAAGAAAAGCGTTTAACCGTCATCTATAGCTGTTCCTGGACCAAGGAGGAAGAGGATGTTTGAATATTATACAGCGTTAATGGGCCTAGTAGCGACCGTGTGGATCACATGTGGGGTCTACATTGCAGGCCGATTTTATCCGAATTACGATCACTTTAACCAGTTTTGCAGTGAATTGGGGGCTGCAGGGAGCCCAACTCAAAAGTTATCACCCTGGTTAAATAACTATCCATTGAGTGTGATGTTTGTGATATTTGGCTGGCATGTGACGCAGTTACCTGAGGCCAGTATCGCGTTTTACATCACCGGAGTGTTGATTGTGTTTCATGGTATTGGCACCTGGTTTGCGGGTTATTTTCCGATGGATAAAGACCCCTATACACCCACACCGAGTCGTCATTGTTTGATCCACTCCACCGCTGGCTCTGTCGTAATGTTAACCTTATTACTGGCACCCGTGTTTGTGGCTATTAGTCCGGACTCTGAACTGGTTACTCCCTGGTTTCGTGTTTTTTCTATCCTGATAGTTCTAATCTCGATGTTTTTCACGGCCAAACTGGTAAATGCGTTTCAAATTAAGCGCGGCGCAGGTCTGTATCAACGCTTGTCTTACTGGACTCAATTGATCTGGCTGAGTGTATTTTCTCTGGTATTGATGTAATGATGGTTGCCCGGACCTATAGCCGGGCGCTTTGTTTAGCTGTTTTATGACGGCTTAAGTGCCTCAATTATTAGAAATTCACCTTCATGACTGCGATGCACTTTATGTGATAGCTGGATAAAACCAGTTTGCTGCAGCAGTCCTTTAACGCCGTTAAGTGTCTTCAATTCAGCGTGCACTTCGGTATGTCCTTCGGTAGGTGCATCCAGATCCTCACATATCCAGATCTTACCGCCGGGCTTGAGTGCAGTGTAAACCAATACCATGGACTGTGCCGGACTTTGCCAATGATGGACGGAAAATGCAGCGATCACTAAATCCTGAGTGTCTGGACTGACATCCAGTGCTTCAGCACCGGCTTCAAAGAACTGCAACTGCGCTTGTGAGAGGCCAGCTTTATGTTGTCGCGCTTTTGCCAGCGCGATCATTTTAGGGGTCGGATCCAATGCTGTTACACGTACATTTTCAGCAGCCTGTGCCAGGCATAAGCTCAGATACCCGCCACCGCAGCCTAACTCAACTATATTGAAACTTGGTTGTACGCCAGCAAGTTGAGGGATCTGCTGGTGGAAATCCAGTTCTCCCCATTTATTGTCATAGCTGATGGCATCTTCATCATTCCAGTGGCTCATAGGTATTCCTCGTGTATGTTTGTCTGGGCATCAGTATGCAGGCTAGTTGCCGTGAGGGGGAGGGCTCAGATTTTGCGATAATCGGCTTATTGTTAGATCTCGGGATTAGGCTGAGTTTGTAACGAACGAAATATTTACAGACACTTTTTTAGTCCACATTTTGTCGAATTCCGTATTAACTAAAGAGACTAATAACACGGACTATGGATACGACGATGAGAAAGTTCTTACTGGTGCTGGCATTACTGACGATGACCGGCTGTTCAACTAAATTTATTTATAAAAACGCCGACTGGCTGAGCTATTGGTATCTTGATGACTATGTTTCGCTTACCGATGAACAGGAAGCGCAGTTTGATGAGCGTTTGCTTGCCTGGCTGGACTGGCATAAGTCGCAGGAGCTGACACAGTACGCCCAGCAGCTTACCATGCTGAAATCAGATATAGAAAATGACAAAATTACGCTGGAGCGGATTGGCTACCATCGTGAACAAATGCTTGAACATTGGCATCGCTTGCGTAACAAAGTGGTGCCTGATCTGGTCGAAATGGCCCCGATGCTCAGTGACACACAGGTCAGTGAACTATTTGATGAAATTGCCGAAGGAGAAGCTGAGCGGACAGAGAAAAGAGCAAAGCGTTCGGAGCAGAAAAAACACAAACGCTGGCTAAAAGAGCGTAAGAACAACCTTAAGCGCTGGATTGGTAGATTGTCTGCTGAACAGGAAGGGCGCATTGAGCAGTTGTATGAGCAGCAAGTCAGCACTGCTGCGTTATGGTCAGACTATCGCGCGCGTTATCAGGGAGAGCTCAGAGCTTTGTTCGCTCAGCCCGAGCGCGGTGATGCGTTCAAAGCCAGGCTGTCTGAGTTGCTGATGGCTCCAGAAGTCTATCGTTCTGAGCAGCTGAACCTGGCTAATGAGCAAAATAGCAAAGTCAACCATCAATATTTGCTGGATGTATACCAAAGCCTCAGTGCTAAACAGAAAAAACGTCTGGTATCTGAGCTGGAAGAGTTGATTGAGGACATTCAGTCACTTGCAGAGAATGAGTAATGGAAAGAGGCGACGCGAAATGCGTCGCCTGATTTGAAACCCGTTAGTTTGGTTTAGTCTAACAGAGTCAGGGCCGTGACATTACGTACGCCAGGCTGGCTCATGTAGTCATTTTTAACGCCGGTTACGCGCAGTTTTTTACCCAATAAAGCAGGGTTCAGCTGAGGGCTGTATGTTGCACGCTGTGATGATTCCAGCTTGATGTACAGCTTGTTACCTGGCGCGTTTGGATCGCTCAGCTCCAGGGCGTAAATGTTGTTGATGGCAGAAGTAATGGTGCCAGCTACAACAACAGGTGTGCCATTGCTTTTTGCCAGTACTTCGCTAACCGTCATATCCAGGTTTGGATCCGGGTCTGGTGAAGTTGACGACGCTTTGGCAATTTCAGAGACGTTGCGGATCCCTGGTTGACTCATGTACGAGTCGCGCTTACCTGTGATCACCAAAGTTTCATCCAGAATGCTTGGGTTCAGCTGAGGGCTGAACTCAGCGCGCTGGCTTGACTCAAGCTTGATGTTGATGGTGGTGCTGTCGTCAGATAAGTCTGACAGGACCAAAGCGTAGATGCTGTTCAGCGGTGCTTTGACCTTACCGGTTAAAGTAATAGTTTCACCCTGCGCGGTGGCCAGCGCCTGAGAAACGGAGAGTGCGCTTGGAGCGATAACTAAATCCGTGACATAACGGATACCTGGTTCACCCATGTAGCTGTTACGCTTACCGGTTACTAATAGAGTTTTACCCAGAATTTCAGGGTTCAACTGCGGGTTGAAGTCGGCGCGTTGATTAGACTCTAATTTAACATTGATGCTGACATTCGGGTTATTTAAGTCAGTCAGTAGCAAGCCATAGATACCATTGACGGCATCAGTCACTTTACCCTGAACGACCAACTCAGTACCGGTTGTCGCTGCCAAAGCGTCAGCAACGGAAACCGCAGTACCTGGTGTCGGATCTGGATCCGGATCAGGATCTGGGTCTACCTGGCCCTGGCCATACGGCGCATTGAAAGAGTTGTCTTTATAGGTATCCGTATCCCAAGGGTTGAAGCCATTGCTTGGGTTGCTCCAGGGCTGGCCATTGTTAGGATCGAACATTTCCTCTGAGGTCATCGGCACTGGTGTGACGCGACCAGGTGTGCGGCCATTGGCACCATCAAAGTGGGTATAGCTCTCTGGCGTAGCCAGCCAGTTGACGATGTTAATTGACAGCACGGATGCGTGGCCCGGATCTGTCCAGCCTGGGTAAGTCTTCTTAGTGTTGCCACTGTCCTGGCGACGATACTTAGGCGTTGCATCTTCAATCGGTGAAGAGTCGCCAATGAAAGCTGCTTTACCAGCACCTGATTTAGCGATTGCTACATAAGGGCCTTCAGCTTCTCCGCCAAAATACAAACCTGAGTCTTTGGCATGTCGCCACTTAGTCGGATTGTCGGTTTCAGCAAAGTAAACCAGTCCTTTGGCTTTTTGACCGTCGACAATCGCCAGGGTTGCACCAGCCGCCATCAAGATAGGCGCGACACCTTGTGTCAGACCTTCGGTCTGATAAGCCGGCTCAACACCGCTGACGCCTTGCTTGTAGTCAACGCCGTTAAAGCGAAAACGAATACCGAAGTTTTCTACTAACCAGCCTTGTTGTGCGCTTTTTGGGTTACGCCAGTCGCCATAAGCGCCACCCATATTATACTTGCTCAGATCAGAGCGGTTATAGCCGTTGAAGACTTCAGTCGCATCCCAGGTATTGAGGTTGCGATCCGCATCATAGTGGTCGGCGATAAAGAAGATGCCTTTACCTGCGGCGACGAAGGTTTCTAGCGCCTGTTGCTCTGCCAGGGTAAATGGACGGTTGGTTTCAGCCAGGACAAACACGTCAGCATGTTTGATGGCATCATAAGTAATGATGGCCTCGTTTGCCTGAGTTGAGAAACTGCGGTCATCAAAAAAGCGAATTTTACCGTCATTGTTTAAATCGACACCGCGATACTCCTCAACGCGGTAACCTTCAGCGACCAGGGCGTCGGCGAAGTCAGAAAATGCGCCGTCGATTACCCAGTCGGCATTACCTTCAACGCCGCCGTGCGAGACGTCGAACAGAACGGTTTTGCCATTACTTTGTTGTGCACTTGGTACTTTGACCGGTGCGGTGTTATTCCAGTTATACGGTGTAGCTGCTTGCAAAGCGGTTGCGCTAAGCGCAAGCGTTACACCAAGGCCTAAGACTGTGAGTTTAGATAGTTTCATCATCAATTCCCGTTGTGAATATCAACCTGCCTGACTACCTTTGCTAAATGAGCGCATTAACTCAGTGAGTAAACTGATTGCGAACTAAGTTAAGCTCGCTGAATAGCCAAGTTTCCCTGGCAAGCACACAATCCTTTGGCCTCAAAATTGCGCGTTCAGTTCAGCAGGTTGATATGAAATTGCCGCATACTGCCTGTGATTACGGCGCGATATAAAAGCCACGCAAGTGCGTGGCTTTTAATTTATTTATCGCTCTGAAATTCAGTTAGCAGACTGAGTCAGGTCGATTTGATAGATTGCAAAACCATCATCAGTGGTTTTGTTTAAAGGTGTGATATGGGCAAAGCGCGCACTGAATGCGGCAGCTTTATCCGATGGAGAGCTGTAAAACACCACGTTTGCGCCTTCTACCGGTGCGAATGACCAGTTACCATCGGCGCTCGGATCCATACCGGTTTCGGGGTTTTTATTTGACTGTAGTGCAATGAAGTCGGCGACGACCTGGCGGTTTTCATTGGGAGAATCAACCACAATTTTCTCACCTGAGATACCTGGGAAGTTACCGCCACCTGAAGCACGATAGTTATTCGTTGCAACCAGGAACACCTGCTCATCCGTTACCAGTTCGCCCTGGTAGGTGAGGGCTTTAATGCGGTTACCTTCAGAGACTTTATTGCCTTTGGTGTCGTATCGCGCAGGCTCGGTCACATCAATTTGATAGCTCACGCCGTCCAGCACATCAAAGTTATAAGAAGGGAAGTCGGTATTAACCAGAACCTGAACATCTTCACTGTTTGGCGTGATTTGGTTAAACTGTCCCGCTGACATTTCCAGCCATTGCTTAACTTCAGCACCATTGAGTTTAAGGACTTTCAGTACATTCGGGTAAATATACAGGTCGGCTACGTTACGATAAGCAATGTCACCTTTATCGACCGCGGTAAAGTCATCCGGGCCACCACGTCCTGCTCTAAATGGCGCGCCTGCAGATAACACAGGTAGACCGTCTAGTTCAGTCCCTTTAACAATTGTTTGCGTATACCAAAGCTGAGCATCGGTAACGATTTGAATTGACGGGTCGTCGTTGACGAGTGCGAAATAGCTGTTGACCTCGTCAGCAATCTTAGCAAACGGCTCATTAACCCAGGTTTTGGTTTCTTCATGGGCGGTCATTGCCGCGTTTTCGACCTGGGCATCATTGTCAGCTAAAGACGTGACGGTGCGATCTTCATTGGTGACAGAAATTGGTTGTAATGTCGACTGAGTGTCTTTTACCTGCCATCCGTCTGCACCGTATTCTAACGTCATGTCGATGATACCCAGGTTATTACCCCAAAAACCAGGCATCACGGCTGCAACGCCATTGATGGTGCCTTTCTCATTGTCGACACCATGTTCTTCAAGGCCTGCATAGCGCGAACCAGGGAAGTTAGCGTGGGCATGACCAAACATGATGGCGTCAATGCCGTCGACTTTTGACAGGTAGTAGCTGGCATTCTCAGCCAGAGGTTTCTTCTCAGCCGTTTCCAGTCCAGAGTGAGGAATAGCAATGATGATATCCGCGCCTTCTTCTTTCATCTTGGGCACATAGTGTTTGGCCATATCGACGATGTCTTTGGCAATAACCTGACCTTCCAGGTTTGCTTTGTCCCACTGCATGATCTGAGGTGGAACAAAACCGATGTAACCGATTTTCAGCGTTTGTGTGTCACCATTTTTATCAACGACTTGTTTCTCTTTGATCAGATACGGCGTGAAAAGTGGCACATCATTGCTTGGGTCATCGTCACCGTCATCCTTAAATACGTTGGCCGAGATATATGGGAACTTGGCGTCGTCAATGGCTTCGTCTAAAAACTCCAGACCAAAGTTAAACTCGTGGTTACCGATATTTGCCACATCGTAATCCAGCGTGTTCATCGCCTCATAAATTGGGTGTACATCACCTTCTTCAAGGCCTTTGACTTTTGCCATATAGTCGCCAAGCGGGCTGCCCTGGATCAGGTCACCATTGTCAACTAGTACGGAGTTTGCAACTGCCTCACGTGCCTGACGGATCAGAGTTGCAGTTTTGACCAGACCGACTTTGTCATCTGCTTTGTTCGAGAAGTAGTTGAAGTTCATCAGGTTAGCATGCAGGTCCGTGGTTTCCATGACGCGCAACTCAAGCAGTGTACCTTCGGCAATTTTGGGCTCTTCAGGCTGCTTATTGTCACCTTTGTCAGTCGGTTGCTTGTCAGTTACAGGCTGCTTATCATCGTCCGTTTGCTGCTCTTTCGGCGGCTCTTTGAATTGCAACTCGTTGTCGCTATCCGAACAACCAGTGAGTAAAGCGGCACTGCCGCAAAGCATTGCAAGTGTTAGTAATTTTAATTTCATAATCCTGACTCTGTAATTGTTTCAGGGGCAGTACTATAGAAACCAAAAAAGACAAAGAGGCTAAGAATTCATGGCATCTGTGTGCCATATATATGGCTAATACATGACTTTAATTTGTGCATTAACATCCCGGTAAACACCTCAATTTGAATTGCACTACCATGAAAAATAACGGCTTTAGTGATTTTGATGATGTGTATGTATGACTCTTTGTGAAATAACATTATTGATGTATTCGAAGTTGAATTAAATCTGAAAAAACCTCTTTCCCTCGAGTTTTTGCGCTCTACAGCGCACAACATGTCATTACTACTGTTATTTTGCCGTTGTCATTATTGAATATTTTGTATGGGTATAAATATACCCATACAGTGCAATTATTTATTGATTGCCTGATAAAGCTGGTCAATGCCGGGAATATTTAGCTCCCAGCGCGGTTTATGCTCGCCGATATAGTGCCGTGCCGCGTCCAAAAATAACCGGGTTCTGACGGGGAGATCTCGGTGTGGATAAACAGCATACACCGCGCTGTAGTCGGGCAGGTTGACATGCGTCAGCATCGGGACCAGCTGGTCGGTATCGACACCATCGGCAAAAAAGAAGGCCGGTGCGGTAAAAAATGCGGTATGTGATAACACTTTGGACATCAGAGCTTCGGCATCATTAGAGCGGAACACTGGTGTAATGGGCTGTTCCTGAGGCTTACCATTTTCGTCGATATAACTGATGGACTCAAAGCGCAAATGGGAGCTGCTGTAGGAAGCCGCAGGTAAGTCGGCCAGATCGGCCATGGTTTTGGGCTCGCCATAGGTGTCGATAAAGCGCTGTGTTGCCAGGATCAGCATTTTGTTTCGGGCTATCTTGCGGGCAACCAGAGACGAGTCACGTGGCTCACCAACCCGAAAAGCCAGATCATATCCTTCAGAGATCATATCAACCACCCGATCATCCATACGTATCTCAACACTGACCTGAGGGAAGCGCTTCTGGAAATCGTTGATGACTGGCATCAGGTAATGCTGGCCAATATAACTCGATGCGGTAATGCGCAACAAGCCTCTGGGTTCCTGGTGATAGTTTTCCGCCAGTTGCACGGTATCTTGCAATAACAAGCGCAGATCTGCTGCCTTTTTTACCATTTCAGCACCGGCCGCAGTCAGGGAAAAGGATCGGGTAGTGCGATTCAGTAGTCGAACACCCAGTTCTTCTTCGAGCTTGCCTATTTGTTTGGAGATCACTGAACGGTCTATATTTCTCAGTTCAGCGGCCTTAGAAAATGACCCCTGCTCAACAACTTCGAGCAACATAATCAAGCGGCTGGTGGTATCCATAATCTGTCCTTTCAACACAAAGAAAAGTTTATTGGTGCCATTCTGGCACTAATGTTTTTAAAAAACTACCATTTTTCTTCACGGTAATTCTTCGTACCATCATAGCAACTCATACTGTCGGAGAATGTCATGAATAAAATTAGCTATACACTCAGTGCGGTTGCACTTGCTTTGGTGCTCAGCGGTTGTAGCCAGCCAAGTGCACAAGAAGGACAGCAGCCACCGCCACTGACCATTGATGTGGCACAGGTCAAAATGGCGCCGGTCCAGTCCTGGCATACCTTTACTACGCGTTTGCAGGCACCAGAGCGGGTTGTGCTTAAGCCGCGTGTGTCTGGCCAGGTAGAGCAGATGACATTCAAAGAAGGTGAGCGGATTGAAAAAGGCCAGATCCTGTTCAGACTCGATCCGCGCCCATTTGAGGTGCAGGTTGAAACTCTGAACGCGCAATTGGTGAGCGCCGATGCAGCTCTGATGCAGGCAAAAAGTGAAGCGCGTCGTGCTAAGCAGCTGGTGGCTGAGAAAGCCATGTCAACCGAGCTTGCTGAGCAGCGCGCGGCGACATTACGTCAGGCACAGGCCAATCGTGATGCTATTGCGGCACAGTTGAAAAAAGCGCGTCTGGATCTGGAGTTCAGTCAGGTTGAAGCGCCGATCAGTGGGGTCGTATCTCGTGCCATCGTGACCAAAGGCAATTATGTAAGTGCGGGCGAAACCACACTGGCAACCATAGTGTCAGATCAGCAGATCTACGCTTACTTTGATGTGGATGAGCGCACCTGGAGCGACAAATTTGCCGGTGTTGATGCTACCGATGCGGTCACGGTGCAGTTGCAGCGTATCAACGGTGGTGCATCTGTACCTGGCGTGGTCGACTTTATCGACAATGAAATTAACCCGAATACCGGTACGTTAGGTGTTCGCGCAGTATTTGATGCCCAGCAGCATGGCCTTAAGCCAGGTGCGTTTGCCCGAGTTTCTTTAGGCGCCGCAGACGCGACCACGATGCCGTTAGTGCCTGAGCGTGCCATTGGCACCGATCTGAAAAACCGCTTTGTGTTAACCGTTGATGCTAACAACACCTTGCAATATCGCCTGGTGGAGCTGGGCGAACGCTACGGCGCATTCCGCGCGATTAAATCGGGTCTAGAAGATGGGGATAAAGTGGCGGCCAATGGTCCTGCGCGTGTCGGACCGGGTATGCCAATCACGCCAAACATGGTCACGCTGAACCTGGATGATACCCGTCTTGTGATTGCACAGCGCGACACTCAGCTCAGCGCTGCAAACTAAGAGGCCATTATGAACTTTTCTCACTTTTTTATCAGCAGGCCGATTTTTGCGGCCATGCTCTCGCTGGTGTTTGTGATCACCGGCGCCATTTCACTGTTTCAGTTGCCGGTCAGTGAGTATCCGGAAGTCGTGCCACCTACTGTTGTGGTGAATGCCAGCTACCCGGGCGCGAACCCCAAAGTTATAGGTCAGACTGTTGCAACGCCGCTTGAGCAGGAACTGAACGGCCTTGAAAACATGTTGTACCATTCATCTCAGGCAACCAGCGATGGTCGTTTGACTTTGACTGTGACGTTTGCCCTGGGTACCGATCTGGACCAGGCACAAGTTCAGGTGCAAAACCGCGTGAATAACGCCTTGCCGCGCCTGCCACAGGAAGTGCAGCGACTGGGTGTGACAGCGCAAAAGTCGTCACCTAACTTGGCACTGGTGGTTCATCTGGTTTCTCCGGATGGTCTGCAGGATACGTCTTACATGGCCAACTATGCGGACATCTATATTAAAGATGAGCTGAAGCGTTTGCCTGAAGTGGGCGATCTGCAACTATTTGGTGGTGCTAAATACTCAATGCGTGTGTGGTTAAACCCCGATGCGCTGGCTGCCCGCAACTTGACTGCAGGTGATGTGATCAGCGCATTACGTGCGCAAAACCAACAGGTAGCAGCAGGCTCTCTGGGGGCTCAACCTTCACCGGATGAAAACCAGTTTCAGGTATTGTTAAACGTAAAAGGTCGTTTAACTCAGATTGATGAATTCGAAGAAGTGATCATTAAAGTGGGTGAGCAGGGCCAGATCACACGCTTAAAGGATATTGCCCGCGTTGAACTGGGCCAGGAAAACTATGCGCTGCGTGCCATGCTGGACAACCAGCCTGCGCTTGCCATGCCTGTCTTCCAGCGCCCGGGCTCTAATGCCATTGCCTTGTCAGATAACGTACGTGCGACAATGGCACGTCTGTCTAAAGACTTCCCGACAGGCATGACCTATGAAATTGCCTATGACCCGACTGTATTCGTGCGCGGCTCAATTGATGCGGTTATTCAGACCTTGCTTGAAGCCATCCTGCTGGTTGTTGTGGTTGTAGTGGTATTTTTGCAAACCTGGCGAGCGTCAATCATCCCATTAATTGCTGTGCCAGTGTCACTGATTGGTACTTTTGCGGTGATGCAGATGCTGGGCGTGTCTATTAATACGCTGTCTTTGTTTGGTCTGGTACTGGCCATCGGTATTGTTGTGGACGACGCCATTGTGGTGGTTGAAAACGTAGAACGTAATATTGCTGACGGATACAGTCCGTTCGAGGCAACTAAAATTGCCATGACTGAAGTAACTGGTCCAATTATCGCGATTGCCTTTGTACTGTGTGCGGTATTTATTCCGACGGCGTTCATTACCGGACTTTCGGGCCAGTTCTACAAGCAGTTTGCCCTGACAATCACGATTTCAACCTTGATCTCTGCGTTTAACTCTCTGACCTTGTCACCTGCGCTTTCTGCCTTGTTGTTGAAGTCGCATGATGCGCCTAAAGATGGTCTGACTCGTGTGCTGGACAAACTGTTTGGTGCCTGGTTGTTTAAACCGTTCAATCGCATGTTCGACAGAGGTGCACAAGGTTACGAGAAGCTGGTACAGAAGCTGATCCGCATGAGCGTTGTCGTGGGTGTAGTTTACTTAGGCCTGGTTGGGTCAACCGTTGGCCTGTTTAACTCAGTGCCAGGTGGCTTTATTCCTCAGCAGGATAAGCAGTATCTGGTTGCGGTGGCACAACTGCCGGATGCGGCTAGCCTGGACAGAACTGAAGCCGTTGTCAGACAAATGCAGGCAATTGCGCTGGAAGTACCAGGTGTTGCCCATACTGTGGCATTCCCGGGTCTGTCAGTAAATGGTTTTACTAACAGCACTAACAGCGGCATCGTGTTTACGCCACTGGCTGATTTTTCGGAGCGTCAGGATCCCAGCCTCTCGGCCCATGCAATTGCGATGCAACTGAATATGCGTTTTGCTGAAATTGATGAGGCTTTTGTAGCGGTCTTCCCGCCGCCGCCAATTCTTGGTCTGGGTACCACAGGTGGCTTTAAATTGCAGCTTCAGGACAGAGGTAACAAAGGGTTCGAAGCCTTGTTTGCGGCGCTGCAGGGTACCATTGGTCAGGCTCAGCAACATCCGGCACTGACGGGTCTTTACTCCAGCTTCCGTATCCAGGTACCACAGATGGACATTAACGTTGACCGTGAGCAGGCACTACTACAAGGTATTCCGCTGGATGAAGTGTTCAGTGCGCTACAGGTTTATCTTGGCTCTGTGTATGTGAATGACTTTAACCTGTTTGGTCGCACTTACCAGGTAAAAGCACAGGCCGACGCTGAGTTTCGTGCCAAACAGTCACAGATCAACAACCTGAAGGTACGCAATGCCGCTGGCAATATGGTACCGCTCGGCTCGGTAGTTACGGTGACACCCACCACAGGTCCGGATCGGGTAATGCACTATAACGGTTATATGACGGCTGAACTGAACGGCAGCCCGGCGCCGGGTTACAGCTCAGATCAGGCCAAAGAAGCGATTGAATCTGTACTGGCCGAGAGCTTACCGGAAGGGATCAGTTATGAGTGGACTGAGGTAACCTACCAGCAGATCCTGGCGGGCAATACCATGGTATATGTGTTCCCGCTGGTTGTGGTGTTGGTCTTCATGGTACTGGCTGCACAGTATGAGAGTTTGCGTTTACCGCTTGCCATCATCTTGATAGTGCCAATGACGATATTCTCTGCACTGGCGGGAGTATACATGCTCGGTGGTGACAATAATATCTTCACCCAGATTGCGCTGATTGTACTGGTGGCACTGGCCTCGAAGAACGCGATTCTGATGGTTGAGTTTGCCCGCGATAAACATAAAACCGGCGCTACCCATCTGGAAGCCATCATGGAAGCGTGTCGTTTACGACTGCGTCCTATCCTGATGACCTCAATTGCGTTCACAGCTGGTGTAGTCCCTCTGGTACTGGCCTCAGGGGCAGGTGCAGAGATGCGTCAGGCAATGGGTAATGCGGTGTTCTTTGGTATGATTGGGGTAACGGTATTTGGCTTACTATTTACGCCCGTGTTCTATCGTCTGGTTACCTTAAAAGAAAGTTCAAAGGACAGTGTGAACGAGCCAGTTATCGAGAAAGAGTAGTTAACAGGATTTAAACACCTGTCACAACATTGAGTTGTTTGACAGAGACCAAGATGGTTTAATAGCAACAATTGCGAAGTTTTGCCCATAATCGGAAAGTTAAAATTATGGGCAACCAGGCCTCAAAATGGCCGAAAAGCGGAGAAAACCACTCATGTCAGTCGAAAAATCCACCATGCGAGCGCTGGAACTGCGTCAATGTGGCGCCGAGTTTGACTTAGCGATGGCAGAGCACGCCATGCCAGTACCTGGAGACAACGAGTTGCTGGTTGCCATTGATTATGTGGCACTGAATCACCTGGACGCACGGATGGCGAAAGACGGATTTTGCCAGTGGCAATACCCTCACATTTTGGGATTGGATGCCGTTGGGACTGTGGTCTCAGCAGCAAAAGGGGTATTTCCGCCCAAAGGCAGTCGGGTATTGTTTAATGCCAGCCTGGCAGAGCAGGGGATGCTGAAAGAGTACGCGGTTGTTCCCAGCCATGCGGTGTCGGAAGTACCCGATGGCATGAGCGGCGAAGTGGCAGTGTCTTTACCCAATGCGGGGATGGCAGCACTACTGGCACTGGATAAAATGCAGGTGCAGGATGGCGACTCCTTAGCTATCAACAGCGCACAGGGTGCCGTGGCTCACTTTGCAGTGCAATATGCCAAACAGCGCGGTGCTCAGGTGTTTGCTTTTGCACAGAAAGAACACCACAAGAGACTGAGTAAACTTGGTGCAGACTGGGTGTTCGATTGCGAATCTGAGTCGGTGTGCGAACAGATCAAGCGAGAAATGGGGCCGGGTGGTTTTGACTGTATTTTGAATACACAAGGCGGCGACTCCTTCTTGAATGACCTGCGTCATCTGAGGTTCTGTGGCCGGATCGCTTGTCTGAATGGCTTTGGCACCATCCCCGAAGAGCTGCTCTTTGAGAAAGCGCCCAACATTGGCGTGGTCTCAGTTGCCGGAGCGTGGATGGCCAACAGCTTGTGTGCCCAGCAACATTTGTGTTTTATGGGCCGCCAGCTACTCGATGATGTCAGCAATGGTCGTATCAAGGCACCCGAGGTTAAATTGCTCGACTTTAGCGTCGACACCGTGCGTGACGCATTAAGTTGCCTTCTTGGAAAAACCTGCCAGCAGCGCCCGGTGATCCGCATTACGCGTGATTAAACCGCAACGATATTTATGAGTTAACAAAGCCCGGCCTGATGGTAGGGCTTTTTCATCATTGAAAGTGGCTACCAAAACCTGAGGTAGAGTTTCTTTTCAACCTATGGCTGTATGATGATTGTTTTACTCAATGACAATTTTTCCAGCTCTCACCTCTTCTTCGAAAGCCTTGACATCGAAAGCATCGCGTTCTTCGTTTTCAGAGAATAGATCAAGCATCATGTAATGTCGGTAGTACCTGTCATACACCGGATAAAACTTGTGTTGATTGAGTTCAATTAGGCCATCTATCATTGTCTGTTTCGAAAAGTTTGCCAAAGCAGGCTCTTGTATTATCGCTGCTTGATATAAGTTCTCATAATCAGTGTTAATTATTCCTTTAATAGTTTGATAGATCGCCTTTCTAAACAACATACCACAGAAATGTAGTGCGTAGTGCTTAGGATTAACCGCCTCAGTGTCATCAAATGCCTGAATCGCTTTTTGCAAATCTTCCGAGCGCAGTAATTCACGAATGAAATTACCAAAACCATCAGCCACACTACCTGCTTCAATGGCAACCTCAGGTGCAATGAGGCTATACACAGGCGCTCTGCTACCAAGTTTGACTGAATGCTTAAGGGCAAAAGCGGACCAACAAGAGCTAGATAAAACAGCCAGGTTATTTCTAGTTAGTTCATTGATCTCAGAGAGTAAAGCAAAAACATCCTTCCAGTGGATATGCTCACGGTTTGGCAGCTGGAGATGATCTTTGTTGGCGTGACCCGTGAGCACTATGAGAGGAACTCTTCCAGTGCTGGCAACATTACGTTTTATTTTATCGAGATAGCTCAGTAACTGTGAGGCATTCTCAATCTTTTCCTTGTAGTGTCCAATTTCTAGTTTTCCGTTGAAAGCTAGCCCAATACTTATCGCGTCTTCTATGTTATCAGCGATTTTGAGTTCATCGCCTCTATTTAGATCGAGTATGTAGATATCGTCGCAACAGTATCTGATTATTGTCATGCATGCCTCCTTTGTATGAGAAGGCTATTCTAAGACATCTATACTGAGCAACCTAATCTAAATACACAAAGCGACAAAAAGCCAATACTTAGTGGCAGGCGTGTTGTGGATAGCACGTCACCTGCACGTTCAATTTGTCGGCTTTTTAATTTTTGAGCTTCATATTGGAATGGATGTCATCGACTCGACATTTTTATTGATTCGAGATTTCCAAATGCCCACAAGCAGAGCGAAAGCTCCTGAATTGGGTGGAGTTACAGATTTTTCTGAGGATATTGTGTAGGATGTAAGTTAGCGCAACCAATGTTGTTGGTGTCCAGCATATTGGTTCGAAATATAGGTGTCTGTGGACTCCTCAAGTGTGGGCGTCATATGTAAAGGGGAAATTGGCTACTATGAAAATTCAAATCACAAATATCTCTGGTCATCAGACAAGTAAAGTGTTTGCAATTACGCTAGTAATCTTAATGTTACCGCTCAGTTTTGTATCCATATTTTTCTACTTTATGACTCCAGAAATGAAGACCAACAATGGAGAACAAATCCCCGGCTTTCCATTTTTATTTTTCGCTTTTGCTCCCTTATTCTATGGGGTTATGTTTTACTTCATGCAGCGCCTGTTTTGTTGGGTTTATAACTTGGTTGCCAAAAAAGTAGGTGGTTTTGAGTTTGAAACCTCCGAGTAATTGGTACATGACAGGGCCTAAAAAAGTAAAGTAGCATAAGCGCTGCCTCTCACGGGTGAAAAACAGAAGGCTTGCGTTTCGTTGTTGCTAATTTAGCCTGATATTCTGAGTTGGCTAACTGAGCATTATGTGTCTTGTCTAATAATGAAGATGTGAAGGAACTCTTTACTCCTTTTAAGTTGCTTATTTTGGGGGCTTTAATAGGCCTCAACAATTGGTATGCCTATCTGTCAGAAATTATTTGAAATGGCAGTGCTTCATTTGTGCCCTATGTTGGTGGCTGTTTTCAGTGTATTAAGCCGTAAAAACACAGGGTGTTTGTAACTACTAGTGAGCCTCTTCCAATAATGGGAGGTCGCATATGTCTCGAATATGATGATTGAAGGAGACCGAGTAACAACCCAGAATGTAAATGCTCGCGGTGTCATTTCTGCACTCGAACGCACCTAAAGGTTTACGTACACGCAAACCTGCAAAACATCTTTTGTTAAATCAACATTGATCACTGTAGTATTGTTCATAACTGTATGGCTCCAATCATAAAAGCTAGCCAGTAATAGGCATTGCA
This sequence comes from Pseudoalteromonas ardens, assembly GCF_030125445.1. Classification (NCBI taxonomy): domain Bacteria; kingdom Pseudomonadati; phylum Pseudomonadota; class Gammaproteobacteria; order Alteromonadales; family Pseudoalteromonadaceae; genus Pseudoalteromonas; species Pseudoalteromonas ardens. The sequence continues at coordinate 685,311 of NZ_JASJUV010000002.1, read as the reverse complement.
CGAAGGAGGGAGTCTAATTATCTGTTATAACTTTGGAGTTAGTATGAAATATAGTGTTTTTTTACTTTTACCTTTAATTTTTTCAGGTAATGCTTTAGCTACGTGTGGTGGTGTGAGTTGTACTGGGGTTAAAATTACAAGAATCGTTGTTGAGTCTGATGGCGGTACGGTAATAAGTACTTCTGGAGATGAGTCAAAACTATCATGTGATGCTGGTAGTAACGGATACATTAAACTGGATCCGAGTTCTAAAAACTACGACTCAGTGTATTCACTTATATTAACCGCTCACACAACAGAACACCCAATTTGGGTAAGAACTACAGATAGTGGTGTATGTAAGCTGATTTATGCTGTATCTGACAAATAGTCAAAGTAAGAAACAGATAAAAACAAGCGATGCTCACCTGAAAATGCCGTACTTTTGCAAGGGTGTCTACGTATAGTGCCGGCTCAGTGGGCTGAAGACAATGGACTAGAGTGTTTGGAAACACCCTGATGACATTGCTGGAGCGTCCATGTATGTCTTTGAAAAAAGTATTTCATGGTGCTGTGGGGCGAAAGCAAGTAGTGACGGGTTACAGTGAGCATCTTTACAAAAAGCGACACGCCAATCTCATTCAGTGTGAGTAGTTACTGGGTTAGCAATGTCTTTCAGTGTCCTTTCGATTTATCTTAGCTCAGGCAAGGTTTGTTCTTGTATAGCCTGAACTTGACTACTTTCCAGGGAATTTGTGATTAAACGTAGGGCTTTCTCGGCTTAGAGCTAATAGGAGCTTAGGACTTAATTGTTCTGAGTTCCTATTTTGATTCTGCCTGGATGTCTGTGAAAAAAATCTGCTTAGTAAGTTGCTTAAACGGACAAAAAACAGCAGACTTTTGTTCGTTCCTCGCTAGTTTTTAGGCTGCGATGTTGTGCCGGTTAAGCGAGTCATTAGCCCTAACAGATTCGTCACATCAAGGAGATATAAAATGGAAGAAGGTTTTGCTAATCATATTAATGAAGAAGTCAAGAAGGCTTCTGAAATAATCGAGTCGAAAATATCTGAGAGAGAGTCTAAACGATTTAGAAATATGTATTTAGTTGTCGGCTTCGTTTCATTTATTGGTATAGGTGTTATCACGCAGCTTGTGGACTTTTATGCAACTAAAGCGGTAGATAGTAAGCTAAGTGAAGCAAGGCAAGAGCTTGAATCAGCGAAGATATTTTCTCAACTCCTTGCGTTAGCAACAAAGCTTGACTTATCTGACAGTTTTACACATACGGATAGAGATACAGTAATTACATTGCTTAAGTTGGCTCAGAATAACCAGCAACTAAGTTCGGAACCTGCTTTTATATCTTTGCTAGAAAAAATACTAGATAGCTTATCTTCATCCAATAACTCTATGCATGTATCCAATATTTTTACCATGTACGAGGATGAATGTTTATCTACTCCGGGAATAACTATTACGTTAGTGCAGCATTTCGGGAGAGAGTATTTAGCATCAGTAGATGTCACAAATGAGCTATCTAAAAATACGCTAGAAAACCTAAATAAGAACATCAACGCTTTAATGTCCCAGGGTGCTGAAGGGCTGGCATACGCATTTCAAGTGCTCTCACAGTTTAAAATGGGAAATCGCAAACCTGACAATAATTTAATATCTATTATAAAAAGCTTAGAAGCGCTAGAAACTGAAAAAAAAGAGCGGTTTTTTACTGTACTATATATGATGTCCGATCCTACAAAGATGGCTCGCTCGCTGACACCTGAATTGATTAGGGTCTCTGAGTTAACAAAGGGGTTTTTGGAAGCATATGGGCCTCAACTAAACGCGGTTTTAGCTAACAATAGTTAACAAGGCATTTAAGTGCGATCCCCATAGTTGGGTATTTTAAACTCAAGATTGGATTTTGTGTTTGGGCCACCGTAAAAACAAGCGACATGCACCTAAAGCTGACAGGAATTAAAGTCACCCAAAGCGATTTTGGGTGACGTTCTCCGGAGGTTAAACTTGCCTGATTATCAGAGTTTGAGCGACTTCAGTTGAGGTAAAGTCATTCTTTGTTGAGTTTGCAATTCGGTATTTAACTTGTCCGGGGCTGGTAACCCAAGCTTTTAGGTCAAGTCCCTGACCATCAATATTCCATAACACAATACACTCATCGCTGAAGCCGGCTTGCTGTATATTGACTTGTCCTTCATATATCTCACCCGCCAGAAGCGTTGGTAGCAGAATACGCTCCGTAACCTTTGCCTTAATACCGTTAACCGTCACCGTGTCGCTGTAGTTTATTACCTCTCCCAAAGCCGTGCCCATAATTGAGTTGGCTTCAACATTACCATTACTGCAATTTGCATGGACATAAACTCCGCTAGAGGCCGCTGCGTGCGCATAACATTGGTTAGCAACCACATTAAAGCGATCAACCCCTCGTAAGTCGATGAGATTTGCGGATGTTCTGGCCGCATAGATAGTATTTCCAGTGATGTTGACGTCGTTTAATTTGAAATCGCTTACCTGTGAATTGATTGATATCGCTGAGCCATCAGTAGCGGCGAGATTAAGCTGATTGTTGGCGATAACGATTCGACCAAACTCTCGTGCAGCTATATCTTCAGGATAAACAAAAAAGCGTATGCCTGTATTTGTTTGGTTTTCTATACTGTTACCATTGATTAAAACGACAGAAGAGCTTTGGTTAGGAGTGATATCGACACCAATTAACCCACCGTTTACTTTGTTACCAATAAAGCGAAGTCCGCCAGCCCTGTATCTTACGCAAATTGCATTCGAATATTTCGGTGATGTAAAAAAGTAATTGTTTATAAACCCGTTATCACCGTTGTCTGCAAATATTTCATTGTTCATGTCAGAGTGAACACCGAAATCTCGAAAGTTGACGAAATAGCAATTTTCAATATTCATATAAGAAACAAGCGACGTTTTGATACAGGTTGAAAAATTTCGTATAGTTACATTTGAGATATAAGAAGTATAATTTTCAACTGGGTTACCATCAGGTAATTTTGATGGGACGAGATTAATACCGATACCATTTTTTTGTTCATTTGAATAACGAAGTAAAAAATCTCTAAACAGCGCGCCTCTTTCGTTAATGAGCACGCCATCAGGATCCTCAAGAGTGTGGGTAATTGCGTGTTGCTCTCCAGTATCAGTACAGGTTAGGATCGTATTCTTGCCTTCGCCTATGATCCCACCCGTTCGCATTTCAAGAGATGAAAATTTATATTCACCCGCGGGATAGTAGACAATCCTTCCGGTTGCATGTGCCGCTCTCATTGCATCTGTATCATCGATTTTTCCATTACCGGTTGCGCCAAAGTCAATGACATTTACAATCTGAGAGTTATCAGATGCTCCAGTCTGTAACTCAGTAGCATGGGCTTTTAAGCCTAGTACTCCCCCTGTACCAGCTATTGCTGCTACGCTAGTTATAAAATCTCTGCGTCTCAAAATTTATATCCCTTATTATTTTTTAAGTGAGTTAAAAAGCGCCCGACAATGATTATTCGACAACACTGAAAGTGACGCATAGTGGTCAGATGATAGTACCTTTAAGAGGTGCTAATTTTATCCGGTTTGTTTTCTCAAATCCAGATAACTATATGTTATCTGGATTTTTTTGTGCCTATTCAGCCTAAGCCTGATGTTGCTAGAGCGCTCAAATGTCGCCTTGGTCTTTGGGGTTAATCGGCATTCAAGGTTATGATCTTGGATGGCATCCACCTGCCTATAGAGAATGCTCAATGGATTAAGGGTGATAAATTATGCCTGTGGAAAGGAGGTGGGGACCGGTCAACTTATCAGACACTAAGTACTAGTGCATATCCAGGCCTGTTTGCCGGGCACCCACCAAAGAGGGATTCGCAATGCGTGGCATATTTACTATGCTTTGGTTTGAGTGACTGATGCGGTATGCGGCGGCTTTTGTTTGGCGTGCTCATATCTGGACTGGGCGTTAGATTAATAAGTAACAGGAATACACGGAAGGTGGCAATATGAGTGCCAAAAACTACATCTATAGATTCTGTTTAAGCTTATTGCTGATGATCTTTCCTGTTCATGTTGCTTTTTCAAAAGGGGTTATTTCCATATCTCGAGCGAGTTATGCATTATCTGTTGAAAATAGAGAAGCAGTAGACTTGGTTAGCGGTAGCGTATTTGTTAAGCCCAATAAAGAGCTATATTTTTGGTTTGAATTTCAAGGAGGTCAAGAGGCGTTAAATATATTGGAGCAGTTTGGGTATCTGTCTGTCAAAACTATCTGGAGATCTGGAATAACAACCACGGACAACATTGAGGTCGGTATCTCTCAAGAAAAATGGTTACTTAATAGAAGGTCATTAAGGAAAATGTTCAAGGAGAAAGGTTATTTTACTTTTAGAACGTTTAGTTATAAAGCTACTTTGAGAAATGGGAAATATGAAGTTTTAGTGAAAGATGGAAGAAATAAGGCTGTTTCAATGATAGGTGAAAATAGAGCATATAGACCTTCAATTAAAGTAAGGAAATCATAGGAATGCATTATGCCGAGTATTAATGAAATTGAAGAATCAATAAAGCACATCGTAGATAGTAGTAAATTGTCGGCAGAAGAAAAAGCCAAATTGCTAAGTGCAGTGTCACAGCCTTGTACCCCTCTAGAAAATGACAAGTGGATATATCGTATTGTTGTTGGCGTTTTAGGGTTTGCGCTAATCGCTACTGTAATTGGCGCTATTACCGGTTACCTAACCGCACAACCGGAACCTATACCTGATGTATTGATCGCTATTGGCTCTGCATCTGTAGGAGCGCTTGCCGGGTTGCTGGCGCCTTCCCCGAACTCTGGCCAATAGTTTATCCAATAAAGTAATTTGAGTTTGAATCCCGAAAGACACCGTTGGAGTGTCCATCTATGTTGTTGAAAAATTTTCTGATACTCTTAAAAGTAGCCTCACTTAAATATATCTTGAATGACCCTGGGCCAGGGTTAATCGGAATACACGCTAGTACATTGTTATGATTTAGGAGCACACATGAAAATATTGCCATTGCTTTTACTTTTTACTTTACTGCCTTTTCACTCGCAGGCTGGCGCAAGTTTTACGGGCACCATTAAGCAAGTGGTTTGCCACACAAAATCCATTTCTCCATTATGCCAGGTTCAGGTAAACGGGAACGTTAGTAATCAAACATGTGGTACACAATCATGGAAGTTCAGCTTTGACGCTACTTCCTCTGAAGGTCAAAACATATTATCAATCCTGTTAGCAGCTCAAATAAGTAAACAACAAATAACACTGGGCGGCACCGGTAGTTGTTCTCTTGCAACTGCCTCAGAAGATTTAAGACATGCTTACATCACTACAAATTAAAGACAACAAGCCAATTTGGCGGAAAAAGGTGCAAAGGCACCCATTCGAAATCGGCGCTCAGTGAGCGCTTTTTTGTGTAATAGCGCCTGCGCTGTGTGCATAATTACAGGGATACACTTTCCTGACGAGCGCTAATAAGAAGCGCAGGAGTCAATCGCCTTGCATTACTATATTGCTCCTGCCTACATACTGGCTTGCCGCCAAACCAGTCAGAATAAAGGTACTGGCAAAACGATAGAAGTGCAGTCAATTTAACTTGACCACTACACTTGTAAAAAGCACTATATTTGAAAAAGGAGACAGACACTGGGTGTGTTTGTGTATTTGCAATATAAGGCACACCGATTGGTGCGACCTTGAGTTAAGGGGACGTTATGAGAGGCATGGTTGTTGGTTGCATTTGCTTCAGCGAATGTGATGGCAAAGAATATCTGGTGTAATGGCAAGATCACTAATATATATTGATGCAAGCAATAACGTCATCATTAATGGCACCTGGAGAAATCATTATACAAGAATATGTAATACCGAAGACACATCAGATATCAGTATTGTAACCTGTTCATTGTGGGTTTCATTGGCAACCACTTCTTTAACAGACGATTTGCAAGTCACCTTAATGTATGACGACCAGGGCGGAACTATGACCTGCGCTAATATCCCTACCTACACGGGCGCACCTAAGCCTCAGTACTTAATGCTCCTTAAATAGTGTATACGTATAGCACATTCTTCGCTGTATTTACTCAGTAAAGATAAGGGGGTTGTCGTGCAGCAGTTCGCGTGATGTAACTGACCTGTTGGTCAGACAGTTTCGTGATGTCAGGAGCTACCTAAAACTGCATACTCACCGATAGCATAAAACTGCGCTTGGGTTGAGGGATTAGGGAGTTGGCCCAACCCTGTGAGCGCTGCTCAAAATCATCGCCACTCGCAGCGGCTTCTGCGCCGGAGTGGTAATAGAGCTCATCAAAGAGATTTTTTACTTTAAACGCGACTTCAATTGATTCGTACCGGTAAATGATGTTGGCATCGACCGTTAAGTAGGCATCATTTTCTCTGTTTTTCGCGCGCAGTGTGTTTCTCAAGTACAGCGGTTTGCCTGAAACCCAGTTGGCCCTGACGTTGACATTGAGTGCCTCATTGACTGGTACATTGAGGCCAGCACTGATTTTGTGCGGTGCGATATCGCCAAGCTCAACATCCATATCCTGGCAGGGGTTGTAAGATAACGTATGGTTCTGGGCGATGTCCTGGCAATTCTCTATCCCTTGACCAACCCACAGATCCAGTGTGTGATCGTAGCTGACGCTGCTTTTGGTCTTTGTATGGGTGTAATACAGGTAACCGGAGATATTGGCAGCGCCTGAAAAAAAGTTACTGAATTCAAATTTGCCACGATACTCCAGACCATAGGTGCTGCGCTTTCCGGCGTTTTCTGCTTCTTCTTTTACAACGTCGTCGTACCTGGCGGTAAATAAGGACAGGTCATGAAGCCAGTTGTCCTGCTGATACATATAGATGAGCTCGAAATTCTCAGCTTTTTCGGGTTTTAGGTTTGGGTTGGCAGAGCGGCCGCTCCAGCCGCCCCATAGTTGGATCGGGGCCGGTTCCTGAAAAGCTGTGCCATAGAGCATCTTAACGGTTGATTTATCCGAGAGAAAATAAATGGCGGAGGCTCTGGGGTTAGTGGTACTGCCGTACAGGCTATTCTTATCATATCTGATACCGGCATTGACCCGCCAGTCATTGATATTCCAGATGGCCTGAATGTATGCGCCTCTGTCAGTTAGGCTGGCGAGGTTTTCGTCTGGCATCCGGCTGAGCGTATCTGGCTGAATGTTGATAGTGCTGTCTGTATTGACCGCAACTCCGTCCCCTGCGGTCTCCGGCGTATCTGATGAGCAAAAGGTTTCGGGAAAATAGCCGCAGGCATCGTATGCTTTGGTGAGTTCTTTGTCTTCAAATTTAATGCCGCCACTGAGCTTTAATTGCTCAGAGTAATCAAATTCATAGTCTTGCTTAAACAGCCAGCTCTTATTGCTTGTTCGCCAATGCGAAATGGTCAGTGTTGAAACTACATCCGGGCCCGTCAAAGCGGTGGAACCGGGAAAAGATTCGACCCAGTAGCCACCATTGCCACTTTTTCTGCTCAGCAGCAGCGTATTTACCTGTAAGTTATTTTTAATTGTGCCTGCGTGTCGCAGATAATATTGTTCAGAGTTACGATACCACTGAGCCGCAGGCTGCGCTCTATCATGCGGGTATTGTGGACCCCAGCCATGGCGCATATCCCATTCTATGATCCCCAAAGTCAGGTTTTTGAACCCGACATCGGCAAGAATACCCCATTCCCGTTGTGGGTCATGATAGGCACCAAACTCATTGTATTTAGAGCTGTGGGGACAGCCATCCGCCTCGCAATTGGCGGACAGGGCAGTGTCATAGATGACTGGCCCCCAGATATCGCGGTTGCTCAATAGTTCGTTACTGACATAACCCCAGGGCGCCAGATCATTGATGTCGGCTTCGTCACTTGAGTAGTATTTAGCAGACAGATTATAGGTCAGGTTGTTGTGGTTGCCGCCCGCGGCGATATCAACGCTATGTGTGTCATAGCTGCCAGACTGAATTTGTACTTTAAAAAAATCATTATCCTGATACGTATCTCGAGCATCGGACGTGACCAGATTGATGATCCCCAAAAATGCATTGGGGCCATATACCGCACCTACCGGTCCATACAGCACTTCTATCCGCGCTATATTCGACAATGGGTAATTTTTTGACAAGGTGGCTTCGTGATACCACAAGTGATTATCGACTATGCCATTGACCAGCATGAGCGTGCGCTGGGTGAGTGGTGTACGGTAGCCGCGCTGATAGGTGATAACGCCACCATTACCATTGGTGACTGTGCTATCAAACCCGGGAAGATCGAGGATCACTTCATCAATGCTGGTGTAACCGCGTTGCCTGATATCTGCTGCGGTAATGATCACAATCGCAGCAGGGGCATCACGCAGAGTTTCTTCAATACCGGAAGCGGATGACACGGTGACATCGAGTAAGTCTTCTAAGCTTAGCTCCATTAATGTATCAAGTTCATCATCCTGCGCTGCGCTGTGTGAACTGATGATTAAGGCGGAAGATAACAAGAGCGCCGTTGGCGTTCGGCTGGGTAATTTCCTGGTCATAAGTTGTCCCTGGCCCTACTCATTGTAGTGCGCCAATGACGTGTTACTCTATCAAAACGCAGATATGACATGGTCAGTGACTAACTTACTCTAATCTTTGGAGGTTAGAATAAACTGCCTGTTTGTCAAGGTTGGCTGACTCTGTAAGGGGTAATCTGGAAGATTCACAGGGTTAGTGGGAACTAACCTGGTTTTACAAAATTAGGTAATTGCGACTTTGATTGGATGCGGTCAGATGATTGAACCACGCCATATTCTTTATTTGACCTAAGGCCCGGTGAGTACTGCGACTGACCGGGCATAAATTGCTAAAAATACGCTGAATAGGACAGGGAAAGGAAATCCAATCCGGGGTTGGGGCTTTTAAAGCCGGCATTGGAGTAATGCATATAGCGGATCGCAACATTGGCATCGTCCATCTGATACACCAGTCCTAATCTGTCTTCAAACTGGTAATGGGTACTGACGTCTTTACCTGCAAACTGAGTATCATCCAGTAAGGCGACGCCAATGCCAAACTCTAAGGCCACTGGATGCCCATTAACGGTGGTAAATGGGTAGCGGATCACAGGAGAGACTGCCAGGACAAAGTTACCGTCGTGATGGTTCTCTTCACCATAGCGCCAGAAGTTGATACTGCTTTCGAAGTGCACATCAAAGTGACGCCAGGCTGGCGGTAAGTCCAGCTCTGGATGATATTGGTACGCTAATTTAATCCCATCGACACTACCTTCACCATGAATGTAATGGATGGCATAGCCATGTTGCTTCGCGTGTGCAGGTGCAGTAACAACAATAAGTAGTGACAGCAGGAATACGATTACTCTGATCATTATGAAATCAAACTCAGTAGAATTGAATATCTCCATTGTCTGGGTGTTGAGTGCCATTAAAAAGGTATTAAACAGCAACTAATTGATGCCGTTTCGGCAATAAAAAACTAGATGTCTGATTTTTAAAGAAAATCTTATTGATGCCAAAGTGGCACTAATATGATGCTGATTTGTGTGTTTTTCATCTGCAAAGTTAGCGCTAAACTGGCTTCATTAACATATAACGGAGCGGATCATGAAAAAACTAATGCAACTTATGCTGGTGGCACTGCTGGCGTTTAGCAGCTTACAAAGCATTGCTGCCACGGATACACAAAGTAACCCTTACGGTTTGATAAAATCGGTTGGTGACCAATTATTTGTGGATATCGGCAAGCTCAATACCCTGGAAGAAGCGCACAAGAAGGTTGAGCTGAAAAAGTTGGTACGTGAACAACTGATGCCACATATAGACATTAAATATGTGTCTTTTAAGTTGTTGGGTAAACATGTCCGTGAGATTAAGCGCGAACAGGCGGTGACCTTCATTGATGCCGTCGAGCAATATCTGGCAAACACTTATGCAAATGCGCTAATGAGCTATAAAGGTCAGCAGGTCAACTTTATTGAGCCAGTTGTAAGCGCTGACAGTAAGTTTGCCTCTGTGAAGTCTGAGATAGTTGAGCCGAATGCCCCAACCATTGATATTGTATTCAAGTTTCGTAAGAACAAAGCTGGAGAGTGGCAGGTGTATGACCTGGTTGCTGAGAGCATCTCATTGCTCAGCGCAAAGCAAAAAGAAATTACCTCACGGATCAGCGAAGTTGGTATCGATCAGGTAAGTAAAGAACTGGTGGCAAAGAGTTAATCGGAACGAATTAAAGACACGATTTGCGTCCTTCAGGCGGGTATTCACTCTTACCCATGAGATCCAATCTTCTCCGATTGCCCGCCTTTTTCTTTTTACCTAACGTGCTGTGATACCTGGCTTGTGACTTATCTTTGGCTTGTCGCTACTGCATTAGACATAGTAAGATGGCAACCATTGAACGAATACGAACAGTGTCATAGATAGCCGTCGTGTTGGTGTTAGGCCATCAGGTGTCTGCATGCTATCGTGCAACGCTGTCAGCAAATTAAGAACGCTTTATTATGCAATTATCTCCCTCTCTTTCAGCTTTGGTTGAAGCGCTGCGCTGTTTACCCGGCATTGGACCTAAATCGGCACAAAGGATCGCCTTTCACCTGCTTGAAAGAGACCGTAGTGGTGGCACACAGTTAGGCCAGAGCCTGTTACAGGCGATGGATAAAATTGGTCACTGTGAATCTTGTCGAACGTTTTCAGAAACCCCGGTATGCGATATCTGCAGCAACATTAAACGTCAGGATACCGGGTTGTTATGTGTGGTTGAATCTCCAAGCGATGTGCTGGCAATCGAACAAACAGGCCAGTACCAGGGGCTGTATTTTGTCTTGATGGGCCATTTGTCTCCGCTGGATGGGATTGGTCCAAACGAAATTGGCATGGATGTGCTGGAAAAAACGCTTAGTAATGGCAACATCAATGAAGTGATTCTGGCAACCAACCCGACGGTTGAAGGGGAGGCCACTGCACATTTTATCGGTGAGATGTGTCATCAACATAATGTGACTGCCTCGCGAATCGCACACGGTATGCCAGTAGGGGGTGAGCTGGAATTGGTTGATGGTATGACTCTGATGCATGCGTTTAGCGGCAGAAAAGCGATATAATGAACGCCCGAAAGGGCTTTCTCCTTGCTCTGAATATATGCAATCCGTAATTTTTTTCCCTGCTCACTCTTGAAAAAAATCTCCCCAGCACAATATACCTCAGCATAACGCAAGTTAACTGATTAACTATGTACTATTATTGTGTACCAAATAAGTTAGGGTGTACCAAATGACTACCGAAAATACTAAAGAAAATCATTCATTTAGTGCCAACACTAAGCAATTACTTCAGCTGATGATCCACAGCTTGTACTCAAACAAAGAGATCTTTTTACGTGAGCTTGTATCCAATGCGTCGGATGCTGCTGACAAGCTGCGTTTCTTAGCGCTGCAAAACGGTAACCTGTATGAAGGTGATGCCGACCTGCGTGTACGTATCAGTGCCGACAAAGACGCGAAAACAGTGACCATTTCTGACAATGGTATTGGTATGACTCGTGACGAAGTGATCAGCTCTTTGGGTACCATTGCAAAGTCTGGTACTGCTGAATTCTTTAAGAATCTGACAGGTGATGAGGCAAAAGACTCTCAGCTGATTGGCCAGTTTGGTGTGGGTTTCTACTCAGCGTTCATCGTTGCTGACGAAGTGACTGTACGCACACGTAAAGCGGGTGAGGCGCAGGCTGTTGAATGGCAGTCAAAAGGTGAGGGTGAATACACCCTGGCTGATATTGAAAAAGCAGAGCGCGGTACAGAGATCATTCTTCACTTGCGTGAAGAAGAGCTGGAGTTTGCAGATGACTTCCGCTTGCGTTCAATCGTGACTAAGTATTCTGATCACATCTCTATCCCAGTGGAAATGTTTAAAGCCCCTGTACCAGAATCTGAAGGCCCGGACGGTGAAAAAATTGAAGCACAGCCTGGCGAGTGGGAAGGGATCAACCGTGCTACGGCTTTGTGGACGCGTGATAAGTCAGAGATCAGCGAAGAAGAATACAAAGAATTTTATAAGCATGTTGGCCATGACTGGGAAGAGCCACTGACCTGGGCACATAACAAAGTAGAAGGTAAAACGGAATACACCAGCTTGCTGTACATTCCTAAAAAAGCACCTTTCGACATGTGGAACCGTGATCGTCAGACAGGCCTGAAGTTGTACGTACAACGTGTATTCATTATGGATGACGCTGAACAGTTTATGCCAAGCTATCTGCGTTTCGTAAAAGGTCTGTTGGATTCCAACGATCTACCACTGAACGTATCACGTGAAATCCTGCAAGATAACAAAGTTACTCAGGCAATCCGCAAAGGCTGTACGTCACGTATCCTTAAGATGCTTGACCGTATGGGTAAGAACAAGGCAGAAGACTACCAGACTTTCTGGAATGAATTCGGCCAGGTTATCAAAGAAGGCCCGGCTGAAGACGCAGCCAATAAAGAAGCGATTGCTAAACTACTGCGTTTCAGTTCGACTCATACTGACGAGAGTGTACAAAATGTGTCACTGGAGCAGTATATCGAGCGTATGACAGAAGGCCAGGACAAAATTTACTACGTCGTGGCAGATAGCTTTGAAGCTGCGAAGAGCTCACCGCACCTTGAAATCTTCCGTAAGAAGGGCATCGAGGTACTATTGCTTTCAGATCGCGTAGACGAATGGATGATGAGTCACCTGACAGAGTTTGCTGAGAAACAATTCCAGTCAATTACTCGTGGTGATTTAGACCTGGGTGATATGGAAGACGAAGAAAGTAAAAAGGCGCAGGAAGAAAGCGAAAAGCAGGTAGAAGGTCTGGTTGAGCGCATTAAAGAAGCGCTGGGCGATAAAGTAAAAGAAGTCCGCTTTACGCATCGTCTGACAGATTCTCCGGCTTGTGTGGTTGTTGATGACCACGACATGAGCTCACAGATGCAAAAGCTGATGGAATCAATTGGTCAGTCTGCACCTGAGTCTAAGCCAATCTTTGAGCTTAACCCAGAGCATCAACTGGTTAAGCACCTGAATGTTGAGCAAGACGAAGATAAGTTTGCACAATGGTCAGAGGTACTGCTGGATCAGGCATTGCTTGCAGAACGTGGTAGCCTGAAAGACCCGGCAGGGTTTGTTGCTCGTCTGAACAAGCTGATGCTTGATCTGAGTAAATAAATCATCGCAGTTTTTATTGTGTGTCAGAAAGCCCGGCGAGTAACTCGACCGGGCTTTTTGTTGTTGTTAAAGGTACATTGCAGAAAGCTAATCGGATAGTGAGGTGTACTGTTTATCTTTTTCATCCCGTCAGAGCCCATACCACAAAGCCACATTTAGCTGCAAAAGCTACCAATGGGGTACTTTATTTAATAAGTCTTGATGCATATCTGAATTAAAAAGATAGAGTAGTGACAAATTTTCACTCTCTTAACTCGGTTTAAGTACTTGTTTTGCTGCGAACAAATGCCGTACAGCTGCGTGTTTAAAGGCTTCTTAGCAAATTTGTCATGCAAATACACTGGACAAAGCAATGATGAAAAAGATAAAATGACAGCGTTGTCATTGAGATCTATTATCACCTTGAATCCGCTTCTGCCCGAACGTGTATGGAATAATCAGATAGCACAACTCACCTAAATTAGATTAGTTTATTAATTAGGTCCAATTCTTCTACATAACTCATCGCAACAGCTGTTAAAAAGTGCATAGCTTGTGATATATTCTCCTCGTTTGTAACAAACTATAACCACAAAATTATTTATTCTATCTATTTCAGTGGGTTAGGATTTTGTTGAAAAAATCTTATGTAAGCCACAAAAAAAGATGTAGCGAATCTGTAATTTTGGGTGTATGGTTTGTTATTAGATGACAGCGTTGTCATCATCACTGGGCAGAAGTGATTTAAAAACCAACAAAATGATTCAAGGGGAATCCTGTGTTAGCTAATAATTTTAAAAAAAGCTTACTGGCAGCTAAGGTTGGCCTCATCCTAAGTACGGGTGTGACAGGCGTAGCGTTTGCTGAAGATAACCAGACTGGCGTTCAAGAAAACGTTGAAGTCATTGAGGTGCGCGGTATCCGCCGTTCATTGGCTGAAGCAGTTAATACTAAACGATTTGCAACCAGCGTTGTAGACGCGGTATCAGCAGAAGATATCGGTAAGTTTCCAGACAGTGACGTAGGTGAAGCACTGGGTCGTATCCCGGGCGTAGCGGTTAGCCGTCAGTTTGGTCAGGGCCAGCAAGTATCTATCCGTGGTGCATCTAGCCAGCTAACGCTGACAACTCTGAACGGTCAGAACGTTGCTTCAACAGGTTGGTACACCGAGCAAGCGATTGACCGAAGCTTTAACTATACGTTGTTGCCGCCTGAACTTATTTCAGGTATCGACGTATATAAGTCTTCACAAGCAAACATTGTTGAAGGTGGTGTTGGTGGTACGGTTAACGTAAAAACCCGTAAACCATTAGACCTGGATTCCGGAACCGTTTTCGCTTCTGTTAAGAGCGTATATTCAAGCCAGTCTGAGCAGTGGGACCCTGCTTACAGTGGCCTTGCAAGCTATAAAAACGATGATGAAACATTTGGTGTACTTGCTGCGTTAGCAGTGCAGGAAACTGACTATGTTCGTCGTGGTAACGAATCACTTGCTGGCTGGAATGGTGCAGTTTCTGCTAACTACTTCCTGCAAGAGCGTGAAAGAACAGCAACTAACGTAGCGTTCCAGTACGCGCCAAATGATGAACTGTCATTCGATCTGACTTACATGAACCTTGAGTTAGAAGCCAACAACAACAACAGCAGCTTCTGGATCTTCCAGGCTGGTGCTAACTGTCTGGGCGAGAACCCGGATGGCGTATGTATGTTGTCTGAAGCAACAGCGGCAACGCCAACAGATAACCCGTCTTGGCTACAAGCCTTTGCACGTCGTGCAAAGATGGAATCTGAAACGGTTGATTTTGGCTTTGAATTCAAGCGTGACACGTTCGAAATTTCTGGCCGTATCGGTCGTTCAGAAGCAACGGGTGGTACAGAAGCGCAAACAAACTATGGTGGTTTGATTGGTTCTCATGAAGATCGCTACGGCATGATCGACATGACAGGCAAGCGTATCAAGATCCAGCTGAAAGAAAATGATTATCGCGTTGGTCACTGGAATGAGGGTAACCCAGGCGTAGCAGCATGGGCAGTACGTAATCAGCCGAATACGGATGAAGAGACGTACGCACAACTTGATACTAAGTTCATGCTTGATCATGACATCATCACTGCCGTTCACGTTGGTGCACGCTTCACTAACCACAAGGTTGAAGAAGATAACTTCAAAGGCCTGGCAAACATTCAGCGTAATGCAGATGGTACGCCGGTGCTAAGTGATCCAAATAACCCAACTAGCGTAATTGCGGACATTGCTGATATCGCACCAGCTCAACTATATGGTAACGGTGTAAACGAAGCAGGTTTTGAATACATCACTATCCCGGGTCCACACCTGGATGCGATGTTCAACCATACTGCGCAGAACTTCAGCGAATATGTTCGTGACCGCAGTGGTTATGCAGCGCTTGAAGAAGAGAACTTTGCGTTTTACGTAATGGCTGATTTCAGCGGTGAAAACTACCGTGGTAACTTCGGCCTGCGTTACATCTCTACAGATGTAAACAGTGACTACTATGGTTCAGACATCACTGTGACAGGTATCACAGAATCAGGCAACTTCTACGGCGGTAATGCGCTGAAATCTAAGACGTTGTCTAACAAAGAAGCGGATTACTCAGATATCCTGCCAAGCTTCAATATCGCGTACGATCTGGATGAAGACACTATCCTGAGAGGTTCAATCGCACAGGTTATCAGTCGCCCTAACTACCAGGATGTGTTTGCACGTTCTAGTTTGAGTGGTTACGACAATGAAAACCCGAATGACCAGCAAGAAGTAACTGGTAACCCAGGTCTTGAGCCGTTCAAAGCAACTCAGTTGGACGTGTCTTACGAGTACTATTACGGTGACAGCAACTTCGCAAGTGCGACGTTCTTCTACAAAGACATTGAGACATTCGTAACGTCATCAACCACGCCAAATCAGTCTATCGGTATTAATGACCCGGCATGTAACTGTGACGTGTGGAACATCGTTAATCGTGTTAATGGTGACGGTGGTGACGTAATCGGTCTTGAGCTTCAGCTGCAACACGCGTTTGACAATGGCTTCGGTGCGATTGTTAACTACACGTATGCAGACAGCTCATCTGAAGAAACAAACTTCGATGACCGTATCGGCCGTTTCTCAGACAGTTCTGACCACACAGTTAACCTGGTTGGTTACTATGAGAATGATGACTTCGGTGCTCGTCTTGCTTATAACTGGCGTTCAGAGTTCATGATCCGTGAAACGGGTTTCTACTCTTCACGTGAGCACATGGACTTCGGTACTTTGGACTTCACTGGTAACTACCAGGTGAATGACAATATCAGCCTGACGCTTGAAGTTGTAAACATTCTTGAAGAAGACAGCTACCAGATTGGTATCTCTGGCTCTGACGGTCTGTTGAAAGAAGAAACGAAACACAACTTCCCTGCATGGAGCTATGTGGGTGAGCGCAAGATTGCACTGGGTGCAAACTTACGTTTCTAATTTTGTTGTTTGGAAAAGCCCTGCTTAAATAGTGGGGCTTTTTTATGCCTGTTTTATGGCAAGATCGAGACAGGCGGACTTTGTTTGTAGTTAAAGCGGCATGTCTGTCCGTGGTGGTCTGTTCAGTGGTTGTGAGGTGAATTGTGCAAAATGCAGAAACCAAAATTAAACGTATCGTTATTGTCGGTGGTGGCACAGCGGGTTGGCTGGCAGCCAACCATTTGGCCGCAGATGCGTCCGAGGATGTGAGTATCACATTAGTAGAGTCTCCTGACATTCCAACGATTGGTGTCGGAGAGGGGACTGTCCCTGTGATTGTCGATAGCCTGAAGAAGTTTGGCATCCGTGAGTCGGATATGTTCCGCCTGTGCGACGCTACGTTTAAAAATGGCATTCATTTTGTTGGCTGGAATAAGCCTGTTAACGGGCAGCCCCATTGCTATTTTCATCCATTTGACGATCCAAATGTGAACGGGGTTAATCTGCTGCCTTACTGGTTGCATCAGCTGCCAGAGGCCAGGGCTCGTTTTGACCAAAGTGTTTCCATTCAGGCCCATATCGCACTCGAAAACAAGGCGCCTAAGCTGATCACGAATGCCGAATATGAGCGTATGATTAATTATGCTTTTCACCTGGATGCTGGCAAATTTTCGGCATTGCTGTCAGAGCATGCGATTAAAAACCGCCAAGTTAACCATGTGCTGGACGAGGTAGAATCGGTCAATCTCGCACTGGATGGATCCATATCGGGATTACAGCTGAAACAAGGGGGCCTGCTTGAAGGCGACTTGTTTGTTGATTGCAGTGGCTTCCAGTCTTTATTGCTTGGCAAAGCGCTAGATACCCCGTTTATTGATAAGAGTGATGTCCTCTTTGCCAATCATGCTGTGGTGACGCAAGTCCCTTATGAAAGCGAGCATGAGGTGCCGCCTTATACTGTTTCAACCGCTCAGCAGGCTGGTTGGATTTGGGACATTGGTCTGCAAACCCGCAAGGGGGTTGGTCATGTGTATAGCGATCAGTTTACGAGCCATGAACAGGCGCATCGTGACCTATGTGCTTACCTCGGAAAACCAGAAGACACCGTCGAATCCCGACTGATTAAAATGCAAGTGGGTTATCGAGCACAAGCCTGGGTGAAAAACTGTATTGGTATTGGGCTGTCCCAGGGCTTTGTTGAACCGCTGGAAGCGACAGGGCTACTAGTGTTTGATTTAGCAGCGAGAATGTTGTCAAAGCGCCTCCCTGGTGAACGTCAGGAAATCCCCGCCATTGCGCAGCAATTTAATCAGCACATGACGCATGTCTGGCAGTCAATCGTTGACTTTATCAAACTTCATTACTGCATCTCTAATCGTGACGACAGTGAGTTTTGGCGTATGAACCGTTTACCAGAAACGATCCCGGAATCGCTGCAACATAAACTGGCATTATGGCGTAATGACATTCCTAATGAGTATGATTTTGTCAGTAGTCTGGATGTGTTCAGATTGGAGAATCATCTGTATGTGTTGTATGGCATGAATTATCCCAGTCAATGCAATTACCCGTCGCCACAAAAACTGTCACAACAGGAAGCTATGCTGAAGCTGGTGGCCCAGCAGCAACAAAAAGCTGGAGCAATGTTAGAGACACACAGCAACTTGGTTGCAAAAGCAGCAAGATATGGCTTTCAAAGAATTTAACCACAATATTTCTTTTCTTTTACCTTGAAAAGCTATAGCCTTGGACGCATATAAATAACAACTTTATGATAAAACGGAGCAGTATTATGGCGGAGCAACAAGTGCAGCCTTTACACAACGAGAAACATGCCAACACTAAAGTAAAAAATGGCATCAATGTAGAATTTTTAAAATCTCAGCACTTGATCCCGGTCGTTGCACACGAGTTTGCACGTGTAGCAACTGAATTCCCGATGGCATTTGTTAAGAATACAGAGAGCGGTCAATATCAGGCAGTTGCTTTATTTGGTCTTGAGCCAGGTGAAAACCTGTTTGTACAAGATGGCGAGTGGACTGCGGGTATCGCACCTCTTGCTGCATCTCGTTACCCGTTTGGTCTGGTTAAGCACCCAGAGCAAGATCAGTACGGCATCGTGATTGATGAAGCGAGCCCGCTGGTAGGTGAAGAAGAAGGCAATGCTTTGTTCGAAGACGGCAAAGAAACTGAGTACCTTGAGCGTCGTAAAGAAGCGCTGGTTAACTTCATCGAGTTTTCTCGCGTTACTGAAGCGTTCACACAATATCTGGCAGAGAAAGATCTGCTGGTACAACAGACTCTGACTGTTGAAATCGCTGGCGAAAAGAAAGACATCAACGGTATCTACCTGGTAGACGAGCGTAAGCTGAACGAACTGAGCGACGAAGCTTACCTTGAGCTGCGTAAGCGAGGCTACCTGGCACCTATCTTCTCTTTCCTGACTTCTACACATCAGGTTGGCCGTCTGGCACGCCTGAAAGCAAAGCGTCAGGCAAGCTAAGTTACGAGTGACTATGAATTGCAAGAAAGCGCCTTAAGGGCGCTTTTTTTATCGCTTTTTTTTGCAACCAGAATTTATATCCGGCAGCTTAGTTCGACAATAAAAGAACAACAGGAATTCGACATGCGCCGTTTATTACTTACTTCATCTTTGCTTGTGGCATTAAGCACAGCATATCCCGTTTTTTCAGCCCCAGCTCAATCACCCATTGCTATCGCAATCCATGGTGGTGCAGGCACAATTGAGCGCGCCAAATTTACGCCAGAGCAGGAGCTGGCTTACCGACAAACTTTGCAATCAGCTGTTGAGCAAGGGTATGCCGTTTTGGAAAAAGGCGGTGAAAGCCTGGATGCCATTACAACAGCAATTAAGGTACTGGAAAATTCCCCATTTTTTAACGCCGGAAAAGGTGCAGTATATACCTATGACGGTACGCATGAGCTGGATGCGTCGATTATGGATGGCCGGGATCGTCAAGCTGGTGCAATTTCCGGAGTGACATTGATTAAAAACCCCATTGAGTTAGCCAGAGCGGTTATGGAGAAGTCGGTGCACGTGATGCTCAGTGGTGAAGGTGCTCAAGAGTTTGCAAAACGTGAAGGAGTTGCGTTCGTCAACAAGGACTATTTTGATACGCCTCACCGCTATGAGGCCTGGCAAAAAGCACGAAAGAAACTGGAGCAGGCAGAGCAGGGGATTAAGGATTATCAGGCTTTACATCAACAGCTACCACAGCAATACAAAATGGGCACTGTTGGGGCAGTGGCACTGGACAAACAAGGCAACCTCGCGGCAGGCACCTCAACTGGCGGGATGACGGCAAAACGATTCGGTCGTATCGGTGATTCACCGATCATTGGCGCAGGTACATTCGCGGATAATGACTCGTGTGCTGTCTCTGCGACCGGACATGGTGAGTATTTTATTCGCTATAACATCGCGGCGGATATCTGTGCGCGGGTACAGTATCAGGGAAAAACAGTGGCGCAAGCGGGACAGGATGTTATTTTTGGCCCAATGCTTGAAGCCGGTGGTACCGGCGGAGTGATCATTTTAGATGCCGAGGGCAATATCAGCATGCCTTTTAATACTAAAGGGATGTATCGCGCCAGCAAATCTAACACGCAGCCTACCTATGTCGGTATTTTTGACGACAAAAAGTAACCCTAATTAATATGCTTAAGGCCTGTAAACTTGGGCAATTTTTGTAACGCCAGCTACTATTTAATATGAAGCTGGTGTTTTTTTAGGGGAATGAAATATGCAATCTGTCAAAGTAGCAGACTATCTTAATCATCGTCCGGTTACCTTTAAAGCGGACATGCGCATCGAATCGGCAGTGGAAAAGTTACTACAAAGTGGTCAGGCTGGAGGCCCCGTGATTGATGATATGCAACACGTCGTGGGATTTTTGTCTGAACAGGACTGTATTCGCACTATGCTCGAAGCTACTTATCAGAACGAATCACACAGTATCGTGGCTGATGTGATGAATACCGAACCTTTGTGTGTGAGCCCGGACGACAGCATTTTGAAGCTGGCTGACAGAATGACTGCCGACAAACCCAAATTATATCCTGTATGCGATGATGACTGCCGTTTGGTAGGGGTGATCAGCCGAACAAACGTATTGTACGCGATTGACAAGCACCTTCATGATACCTATGAGTCAGGCAACCGCTTTGTTTAATCGCTGATTAGGCCTCAGTATACCGGCAAGCGCGTCACACACAGTTTGCCAGATTAAGCCCGCCTGTCGGTATTTAGTGCGCAGCCCCTGTCAAAGGGACTGGGCTGTACTCATGCTTTTTGCTAGACTACGCGACGATTTTCTCAGTAACAAGGTGTCGTGTAGTGGATTTGCAGTCGTTGTATTCGAACATAGCGGATTGCCTCAAAAAGGATCAGTTTCTCTTTAAAAAGCGCCTTCAGGGCGTTAAAAAAATAAAAGATGAAGCGAAACAGCAAAAGGTAATCACTCAGATAACGCGTGATATAGCGCACAGCCAAACGCTCAGAGTAAAGCGTCTGGCTGGCCTGCCGAGTGTGCAATACCCCGAATCACTGCCTGTCAGTCAGAAAAAAGACGATATTAAAAAAGCCATTGCGGAGAACCAGGTCGTTATAGTTGCGGGTGAGACTGGCTCAGGTAAAACCACTCAGTTACCTAAAATTTGTCTGGAGCTGGGTCGTGGCGTTGATGGCTATATTGGTCACACTCAGCCCCGTCGTCTGGCTGCACGAAGCGTGTCCAACCGTATTGCCGAAGAGCTTAATTGTGAGCTTGGTCAGGAAGTGGGTTTTAAGATCCGTTTTAGTGATCAGGTTTCTGACAAAAGTTATATCAAGCTGATGACCGATGGTATTTTGCTGGCTGAGATCCAGCAAGACAGATACCTGAATCAGTACGATACAATTATTATCGATGAAGCCCACGAGCGCAGTCTGAACATTGACTTTATTCTCGGCTACCTGAAAAACCTGCTCCCTAAACGGCCCGATCTGAAAGTGATCATCACCTCAGCAACCATAGATCCGGAGCGTTTTTCAAAACACTTTAATAATGCACCCATCATAGAAGTCTCGGGACGTACTTATCCGGTAGAAGTGCGCTACCGACCGGTGATAGATGCCAGTGGGGATGAAAGCGAAGCTGAAAACGATCAATTACAGGGCATTTTTGATGCTGTTGATGAGCTGTGCGCTGAGGGTCCCGGTGATATTCTTATTTTTATGAATGGTGAGCGGGAAATCCGCGATACCGCGGACGCATTGAGCAAGCGCAACCTTAAAGGGGTTGAGATATTACCTTTGTATGCTCGCTTGTCGAATGCGGAGCAGAATCGTATTTTTGCTGCGCATAGTCACCGCCGTATTGTACTTTCAACCAACGTTGCAGAAACGTCTCTGACGGTACCCGGGATCCGCTACGTTATCGATCCGGGTACCGCGCGGATCAGTCGCTATAGTTACCGAACTAAAGTACAGAGGCTGCCTATCGAGGCCGTCTCTCAGGCCAGTGCAAATCAGCGTATGGGTCGATGCGGCCGGGTTGCTGCGGGGGTGTGTATCCGTCTGTATTCCGAGGAAGATTTCCTGGGTCGCCCTGAATTCACAGATCCTGAGATTCTGCGTACTAACCTGGCATCAGTTATTTTGCAAATGCTGGCGCTGGGTCTGGGTGACATTAAGCGCTTTCCATTTGTTCAGGCACCAGACAACCGCAACATCACAGATGGTGTCAGTTTGCTCGAAGAGCTGGGGGCGGTCAAGCCTGCAGCCAGACGTGAACAAACCTCATTGACTCAGACCGGCCGTAAACTGAGCCGTTTGCCTATCGATCCTCGCCTCGCGCGCATGGTACTGGCTGCCGCGCCTTTAGGGGCGCTGCGTGAAGTGATCATCATTGCAGCTGCTTTGTCTATCCAGGACCCCAGAGAGCGACCGCAGGAAAAACGCGGCGCAGCGGATGAAAAACATGGTCGGTTCGAAGATGCTGATTCGGATTTCATGGCGTTTCTTAACTTGTGGCAGTATCTGGAAGAGCAGCAAGAGGCGCTGAGTCGTAGCCAGTTCAGAAAGCAGTGTCAGAAGGACTTTTTGGCCTATATGCGGGTGAGAGAGTGGCAGGACATTGTTTACCAACTAACCACAGTCTGCACTGAGATGGGATTAAAGGCGTCTGGTAATGAGGCGAGCTTCGAGGCCATTCACCAAGCGTTATTGAGCGGGATGCTGAGTCACATTGGTCAAAAAGACGAGAAGAAATTCTACAAGGGCGCTCGTAACAGCCAATTTCATATTTTCCCAGGGTCAGGCCTGTTTAAAAAGAGCCCCAAATGGGTGATGGCAGCCGAATTGGTGGAAACCAGTAAGCTGTACGCCCGTATTAACGCCAAGATTGACGTGAACTGGGTAGCACCACTGGCGGAGCATCTGGTTAAGCGCAGCTACAGTGAACCACACTGGGAGAAGAAACAGGGCTGTGTCATCGCATTTGAACAGCAAACCCTGTATGGATTAATCATAGTGGGTAAAAAGCGCACAGTATACAGCCAGATTGAACCCGCTCTGTGTCGTGAATTATTCATCAAAGAAGCACTGGTTGCTCAGCAATTAGGGCAAAACGAAGCCTTTTTACAGCACAATCAGGCCTTGATTGAAGACATTCAGGATCTGGAAAACAAAGCCCGTCGTCGTGATATTCTGGTTGATGAGCATATGATGCAGGCCTTTTATGAAACGCGGATCCCGGCTGATGTTAATAATCGCGCTGCTTTTAATCACTGGTGGAAAGATAAGAAAAAAGCCGATAAACGATTCTTACACATGGATCGGGATGCCTTGATGCAGCACGAAGCGTCGCATATTACGGCGTTAGATTATCCCGATGTGTGGCAGCAGGGTAACCTGATGCTGCCCTTGAGCTACCACTTTGAGCCGGGTCAGCCGGTGGATGGTGTAACAGTAAATATACCCCTACCGTTGCTCAACCAGGTCGCCTCTGAGGGTTTTGACTGGCATATCCCGGCACTGCGTCATGACTTGATCTGTTCATTGATTAAGAGCCTGCCAAAAAGTCTGCGGCGTAATTTTGTCCCTGCACCTAACTATGCTGATGCAGTGCTGGCTGCCATTGAGCCGATGCAAGGGGGCTTTCTGGAAGCGCTGGCCAATCGTCTTTTGCGTATGACAGGGGTTAAAGTTGATGTTGAAGCATTTGATTTAGGGGCGCTGGAATCTCATTTAAAAATGCAGTTCCAGGTACTTGATGAACATAACAAGGTCATTGCTCATGGCTATGATCTGGATGTACTCAAAGCCAAGTTACAAGGCAAAGTAACACAAACGCTGTCTAAGGTGGCTGAAAAGGGCATAGAGCAGGAAGGGCTTACAGAGTGGTCGTTTGGTGACTTGCCCAGTGAATACACCAAGAAGCAGGGGGGGTACGAGATCAAAGCTTTCCCTGCTCTGGTAGATAATAAGCAAAGTACATCAATCAGTTTGTTTGATCACCCTTTGAAGGCGCATCAGGCACATCGTCTTGGTTTACGCCGACTGGTGATGCTGAATGTGCCCTCGCCGGTGAAGTATCTACAGCAGCATTTACCTAATAAAGCCAAACTGGGACTTTACTTCAATCCGTTCGGTAAAATTAACGATTTAATTGATGATTGTACCGCAGCGGGGATTGATGCCTTGCTGGGTGACTATAGTGCGATTCGTTCTGAACAGGACTTTGAACAAGCCAAAGAGCATGTCCGGGCTGAACTTGGCGATAAAGTAGTGGAAATTGCCTCTGCGGTTGAGCAGGTGCTGAGCATTGCTCATGGTATCAATAAGCGTATGAAAGGACGTGTTGATTTGACCATGATCACGGCCCATGGTGATATTAAATCTCAGCTGGAAAGCCTGATTTTTAAAGGGTTCGTTAGTCAGCATGGGGCACATAAGCTGCCGGATTTGCTGCGTTATATGAAAGCCATCGAAAAGCGTCTGGAGAAGCTGCCTGTTGACCCTAATCGGGACCGTTTATGTGTTCTGGAGCTTGAAAAAGTGGCGTCGGCCTATACCGATAAGTGTAACAAACAGCCAAAAGGGATTCCGATGCCAACAACACTTGATGAGATTTTCTGGATGCAACAGGAACTTCGGGTGTCATTGTTTGCTCAAACACTAGGAACACCTTATCCGATTTCGGCAAAACGGATCACCAATGCGTTAAATGAGATCGAATAGTGTGTTTTGACTTGCAATTTGCATTAGGGCAATTACCTTATTAAGAGGAAACTATTTTTGGATTGTGAAAAGGAAGCGGCATTGACTATGTCCACACAGGGGAGCAGGATGAAAACGCCGCATGTGCTAGTGGTTGACGACGAGTATTTCAATTTTGAGATGCTTTCAATGGCTTTGTCAGACGCATTTAAATTTAGCTATGCTGAATCGGGTAAGAGCTGCCTGTCGAATGCGATTGCCGATCCGCCAGATGTGATCCTGCTCGATGTATGTATGCCTGGGCTGGATGGGTATGATACCTGTCGGATGTTGAAGAATACGCCTGAAACTCGTGATATTCCCGTACTCATGGTATCTGGCCTGGAGTCGGAGCAGGAGAAACAGGCGGGCTTTGATGCCGGCTGTGATGCCTATGTGGTTAAGCCCTTTTCCATGCAATCCTTATCTGAGAAAATAAAAAATATGGTGCAAATAATTCCAAGGTAATTTTTTGCAGGCAAGCAATGATAACAAAGAGTGGAGCACGCCATGATACATGAGGATAAAAGGCGCTTTATGCGCATGATGGTCAATACACAGGCACAGTTAACCGTGTTGTCCTCGGGGCACAAACTGCACGGTACTTGTCACGACTTAAGTGCCACGGGATTATCAATCATTGTTGAGGAACCCCTCGAGATCAACGAAATGCTGGATGTGTTTATTGATAGCCATGGTGGATCAGTTCCTCCGCTCAACGCACATGTTAAAGTCATTCGGTGTGGTAACAACAGCGAAGGTGAAGGCTATATGCTTGGCCTGGAAATCGTGCAGTTTAATTAGTCAGCCCACTTGAGTTAGAAGCCCGGCTCGCCTGACTTTTGGCGGGCCACTCACACTGAGCCGTTGCATGAGCGTGTTCCTGCTTTGGTAAATTTTGTCACTACTTCCACACTATTTGCACATTAACCTTACATACTGACTAGCATCTGGTCTTACACCAATTGACTTAATAAAGTATTCTATTTTGAGACGAGAAATGAGGGTCGATAACCAGGCAAAAATTTTCTATTTGGTTGTTCTAAATGAGAAATTTTTAACTCCGTTAGCGTCATATTTGCTCCTTCAAATTGATCAGGTAGTAAGTACAATTGGTATTCCATGTTTTGAGTTCCGTTCACAGGGGTAGCAACATCATGAAACTGACAATACGGCACAAGCTGCTGGCTATTTTGCTGTTGGTCAACACCGTATTGATCATGGCGATCTACTTTGCCAATCAGACTGCTTTTGAAAAGAGCTTTCAAGACTATATTCAGCAAAATAGCCGTGCCCGGTTGGTCGCCTTAATGCCTTCTATTCGAGATAATTACGTACGCTACGGTGAGGAGTGGGTGTTTCATCGCCACCCGGCCTGGCATCAGCTGGTTGAAGAGCTGAGAGGGAATGTAACCAGCGCCACCAACGCCAGATCTGCGTCATCGTATGATAGCTACGACAGTCCTGCTATGCATCGGCCGCGTCGGCCGTCTGATCATGAGGGGCGGGGGCCTGGACGTGAAGGACGAGGAATGCGCGGTGAGGATAGCAAGAAGCCCCACTATAAGCGACGTTCAGGCAAAGAGGCGGAGTTCGGTGCTGAGCGATCCGCAAAGGGCGAAGGCAGTGCGCGTCCGGAAAGACGGCGCAGGCCGCCCAGAGGACATGGGGACAATGGCAGTGGTCGTCTGGTGTATAAAAATGCGGCCGGGGAGCAGGTGATTGGCTCGCTTACAACAACCCGAACCACTCTTTGGGTGCCTGTTTATCAATCTGACAAAACCGATGCGCCTTTACTAGGATATGTAGGACTTGAAGACGGCCTGGTGGTTAGTAACCGGTTCGATAGTTTATTTGCCGAGCGTCAAAAAAATTGGTTTATGTACATCGCCATTACCGCTCTGATTGCCTCGAGCCTATTGGCCATTCCGTTTAGTCATTATCTGGTTGCCCCTGTGCTGGCATTACGTCGTGCAGCACAAAACCTGGCAAACGGTGATTATCAGAGCAATTTAAACACGGACAGTAACGATGAGTTGGGCATGCTCGCCCGGGATCTGAACACCCTGTCCGAGACCTTGCGAGAAAACCAACAAGCAAGACAACAGTGGATCGCCGATATCTCCCATGAACTGCGCACGCCAATCGCTGTATTCAAAGCCGAATTAGAAGGGATGATCGATGGTGTGATAGAAACGGATCCTGCTCAGTTGCAGTCATTGCACGAGGAGATTGGTCGGCTGACTCAGTTAGTAGATGATTTGCACCAGTTATCCATGTCCGACAGAGGCTCATTAAGCTATCAAATGGCACCACACTGCCTGGGCGAGCTGGTAGAGCAAACCTTTGGCAATCATCAGGCACAGCTCGCCAATCGTCATTTTGAGTATCAGCTGAAAGGAAACATGCAGAGTTTGATGGACTGTGATGACAGACGCATGGCACAACTATTCGGTAACCTGATGCAAAACACCTTGCGTTATACCGATTCTGATCAGGACAATCCAGGCCGAATACAGGTCACGATCGAACAACATGGGGAGCAAATTGAGATAGTCTGGCAGGATAGCTCGCCCGGGGTAGAACCCGAGCTGTTAGACAAGTTGTTCGATCGATTATATCGAGTAAAACAGTCCCGAGATCGCGCCTCAGGCGGCTCAGGCCTGGGGCTGGCAATCTGTACCAGTATAGTGCAGGCGCATAATGGCACAATTGAGGCTCGCGAAAGTGACCTTGGCGGTTTGGCAGTGGTGATGCGGTTTGCTTAAAAGGGTTGTAAATTCAAGCGATTTCACTTAATTTTGGGGAGGAGAAGACCCAAGGTGAAAGTGAGCGCCTAAGATGCAAAAAGTACTGATCATAGAAGACGAGAAAAAGCTTGCGGCTATTTTGGGCAAGTACGTCACTCAGGCGGGCTATGAATTACAGATGGTCCATGATGGCGCCCAGGCGTTGGCTGCCGTTGAGAGCTTTGATCCCGATATTATATTACTCGATTTGATGTTACCTAATGTCGATGGCATTGTTATCTGTCGGGAAGTGCGGCGCAACTCCATGGTGCCCATTATCATGACGACCGCCAAAGTGGAAGAGATAGATCGCTTACTTGGCCTTGAAGTGGGAGCTGATGATTACGTGTGCAAACCTTACAGCCCAAGAGAGGTTGTGGCACGGGTCAAAGCCATCTTGCGCCGGGTGGGTGCCAGTACACCACAATCAGAGCAGTTGTTGCTTGATGAAAATACCCTGTTTGTAACCTACCAAAATAATTCTGTTGAACTGACTCAGGTGGAGTTTGTGTTGTTGCAAACTCTGGTGGCACATCCCGGACGAATTTATAACCGTTCGCGCTTGATGGACAATATTTACGATGATGACCGCATCGTCAGTGATCGTACGATAGACAGTCATATCAAAAAAATTCGCAAAAAGTTGTCCCAATTGTCCCCGAACAGCGAGTTCATCCACTCTATTTATGGCGCGGGTTATAAATATGAGTTGACCGACAATTCATAGTTCAATGAATGACGCTTTTGTTATAGCGCCCCGGCAACGCCAATTTTGTAGAGAGCACGGGCTGACTGAACAATACATTCAGTCGCTGGTGCCTGTGGCACGCTGGTTGGCAAAGCAGGTAGCGCAGCAGACACCCTTGTGTCTGGGGATCAGTGGGTCTCAGGGCAGCGGAAAATCGACACTGGCAGAATATTTAAAGACTGAACTGAGGCAGCATGGATTGCGCACTGACAGCGTGTCTTTGGATGATTTCTACCTGAGCCGGTCACAGCGCGCACAGCGTGCCGCTGATATTCATCCCTTGTTTCAAACCCGGGGCGTACCTGGTACACATAATACCGCACTGGCCGAAGAGGTTCTGGCAAGATTTCGGGCCCGACAGCCACTCATATTACCCCGATTCGACAAATCCATGGATGAGCCGTTTGCACCTGAACTGTGGACGCATACCCACACTTTGGATGTCTTGATCCTGGAAGGCTGGTGTCTTGGGGTAGAAGCACAGTCAGCTGAGCAATTGCGCTGTCCGGTCAATCAGTTGGAACAAAGCCAGGACCCAGATGGACGTTATCGACATGCCGTCAATCAATTTCTCAAAGCGGACTATCATAGCCTGTTTAGACAAGTGGATAAGCTCATATTCCTCGACGCAGGGTGTTTCTCTCATGTTGCCCGCTGGCGCTTTGAGCAAGAGCAAAAGCTTAGCTTGTCTGGCGCACAGTCTCGCCGCATGTCGCAACAAGAGGTTACGCACTTCGTCCAGTTTTTTCAGCGACTGACGCAATGGGGGCTGGAAACTTTACCCGCTCAGTGTGATATCAATTTACAACTGTCACCACAGCGCGATATTGCAGCGTCGACAGAGATCCACAATTAGAACACATTGACGTTTTAGGATACGCAAAACTCTTATGGATTATCACCTATGAACAGCACTGTATTTTCCTTATCGGCTTTATGGTTAGTGAGTATCACGAGCATCAGTACAGCGCAAGCGCACAGTACTGAACAGATCAAGGTAGAAACGCTGACAAAGCAGCAATATAGCTGGAATGGTTCCGTGTTGCCAGCTTACCCAAAAGGCCAGCCAGAGGTGCAGATCATGCGCTTTACCATTCCTTCCGGCCAGACTTTACCTGTTCACAAACATCCCTACATTAATGCCGGGTTGTTGTTAAAGGGAGAGCTTGAGGTTGAGACACAAAGTGGGGAGATGATCCACATCAAAGCGGGTGATACCCTGGTCGAGGTTGTTGATACCTGGCACTGGGGGAAAAGTGTGGGTAAAGAAGCCGCGCAGATAGTGGTATTCTATGCCGGCGTTAAAGATCAGCCTGTTACACTAAAACAAGACTAGTCGCGTTGGCACCGTATCAGAATCTGAGTACGATACCAACGGGTTTAACTGACACAGATCCCGTATCTGGGTAAGATATCGACTATGATACTTTGGCGATGTTTTTTCGCCGCATCATGGAAGTGCTTCCAGTCACTGTGCAGAAAGTCCGGGTGATACTGATAGCAATCTTCATCACCATCTGCCAGCGTGGTACCCAGCGCCTGATGTTTCCAGGAGCCTGGTCCTTTGGCGATGTAAGTCAGTTGGTGTGCCCCCAGGCCAAAGCGATCGGCGGCGATGGCATCCAACCATTGCTGGTGGCGTGTCGCGCCGTTATCACTGACAAACTGACTAAAGCACTGTGCAATCTCTCGCTCTACGCCAGGTGACAAACCAGTGATGGGCCTGACCAGGTAAGTCTGAAATACTTTACACAGCGCGTTTGCTGCTTGCAAAAAGTCAACCGGGTTATTGCGTTCAACGGCTTCACCAAGACCATTTTGATAAGACCAGTGCTGATGTGGCAGGTCAGGGTGTGATAGCGCCTGACCATGGCCCAGACTGGGAATATTGTCCTGCAGAATATTGGCAAAGTAATCGGTGACTTTTGCGATGAGTGTTTCGTGGCTCTGACCATTATGATCTTTGATGTCACGAACGTGATTGACTGGGTGGTCAACCCCCGCAAAGCCGCGGTGTCCCCAAGTATCGATAAAGACGTGTGCGGTGATCCCCAGGCGATGCAATGAATGAGGCCGGTCTTTATCCGCTAACACTTCTGCAACCATGTCTTTTGCTACAAACGAATGTGGCCGACACACAAGTTTCTGAATAAAGCTGCCCGCAGGGTTTTCCCCAGCAGGTAACCCCCCATTGCCAGGCAAAAAATGAAACGGCACCCACACTTTCATGTTTTTAAGGCTATCCAGATTACGATACTCAAGCATTTTATGGGCAGTTGCAATACGCTCGTAAGCTGCACCGTTATGAAACTTGATATGACCATAGTTGGTGGCATCGTCTACATATTGTGCCGCGTGAGCTATGGTGGTGGCCTGAGCAGGCGAGAAACCGGCGTCTCTGGCAACCACCCAGGTCATAGCGTGATGGAGATCAATTTGCATTACTTTATCCCTGCGAAAATCGATTGATGCATTAAACGGTACACTATTCAAAGAATTAATCCTACTGATAGCGACGTGAAACCGCTATAATGTCAGTTATTTTTTAGATAACGGTACAGGGTACCGAGCGGTATGTCAGAGAGAGTGTATGAGTAAAGGTTTTATGTTGGTTTGTGATGGCAGTAACGGTGCTGGCAAGACAACCGTGATTCAGGGCATTGCCGACTATCTCGGGCAACAGGGATTTGAAGTAGTACTGACCCGCGAGCCCGGTGGCACGCCGATTGGTGAGAAGATCCGTAGCGTGATATTAGACCCCAGCACACCAGAAATGAGCTCAATGACCGAATTGATGTTGTTTGGCGCAGCCCGGGCACAACACGTAGAAGAAAAAATCCGCCCAGCTCTGGAAGCCGGTAAAGTCGTTATTTCAGACCGGTTTGACGCTGCAACTTTTAGTTTTCAACATTACGCGCGCGGTATTGATCTTGAGACCATAAAGACCATTAATGAACTGGCGCTCGGCGGATTCAAGCCCGACATGAATCTCATCTTAGATTTAGACCCTGAGCTGGGGCTGCAACGCGTCAATCAACGAGGCGAAGGGCTCGACAGGCTTGAGGATGAGAAAATGGAATTTTTGCATCGCGCACGAGAGGGCTATCTTGCTCAGGCTAAGGCTGACCCGGAGCGTTTTAGTGTGATTGATGCGTCGGAAGATAAACAGTCTGTATTGTCTGCCTGCCTGAGGGTCGTTGATTCTGTGATTGCGGCCACTCGCCGCGATAACACAAATCGTTGACAGGTCTGTTGATATGTACCCGTGGTTAGAAACGGTTTTTGCGCAGTTGCAGATGAGTTTTCAGCAACAGCGCTTTCATCATGCGCAGATGTTCCATGGTATGACAGGCGTGGGCAAACTTGAGCTGGCGCAGTCGCTTAGCGCAGCATTGCTGTGCAAGCAGGCAGGTACTTCATTACGCGCTTGTGGGCAGTGTAAAAGCTGTCTATTGGTCGAAGCGGATAATCATCCGGACAAACTGTTGATCACGGCTGAATCACACAGTATCAGTGTAGAGGCGATCCGCAGTTTAAATGATTTTATATTCCACTCTGCACAGCAGGGAGGCAATAAAGTGGTGGTGATTGATGGCATAGAAAAGCTCACCGAATCTGCTGCGAATGCGTTATTGAAGACCCTCGAAGAACCCGCAAAAGGGCGCTACTTATTGCTGTTATGCAACGATACTGCGCTTGTAGCGGCGACCGTTTTGAGTCGCTGTAACAAGATGAATGTGGGGGTTGCTGATGTTAATAGCGCTGAAGGCTGGCTGGCACAGCAAGGGATCCACAGCGGACAATACCCTTGGGTCGCTCACTTTATCTCCCAGCCGCTATTATTACTTAAATGGGCGCAGGCGCAGCAGTTGGGTGCTATTGATAACCTGTGGCAGGAAGCTCAACGTCTTGGTGAAGGCGCTGACGCTGAAGCATTAGCTAAAGCTTTACAAGCCGACACTAGCCTGGTCAAGGTATTTTGTGGCTTTGCACTGGCGGCAATCAACACTAAAATAGCGCGTGGTGAGCTGGCATTCGACAAAGCGCAGGCCGCAATTGTCACGCTCAGGCGGTTTTCAGTAGACCAACACACTGTGTTAGGCTTAAACTTGTCCCTGAGTCTGTCACGATTGTGCTATCAGTTGCAGCAAACCTTAAGATAGGAGTCAAGGTGCAAGAGTTACTAGTTGATTTTGAAGACATTGACGAGCTATATCGTAGCTACATGCCTTATCAAAAAAGTGGTGGTTTATTTGTACAAACCAATAGCCGCTATGAAATGGGTCAGGCGCTGACGCTGCGTATTACCTTACCGGATGCGCTGGAAGAAGATGTTGTCACGGGCAAGGTGGTCTGGATCACGCCACAGGGAGCACAGAACTCCAACCCGCCAGGAGTCGGGGTAGGCTTTGAGGCCGAAGACGAATTGCTGAATGATAAAATAGTAAAAATTCTGGGTACTAAGCTGAATTCAGGCAAACCCACCTACACCATGTAAGAGTTGTTATGATTGTAGATTCTCACTGTCACCTGGACAGACTGGATTTTGATAAAATTGGAAAAGCGTTACCCGAGATCCTGAGCGATGCCAGAGCTAAACAGGTTGAACACTTTTTGTGTGTGAGCGTGACGCTGGCACAGTTCCCGGCCATGCTGGAAAAAATACTGCCCTTTGATGATGTTTCGGCATCGTGTGGCGTGCACCCGCTCAATCAGGAAGACGCACTGGATCCTGCACTATTAAAAGAATTGGCGCAGCACCCAAAAGTGGTCGCGGTTGGTGAAACGGGGCTGGATTACTACTATTCAAAAGACACGCATCAGGTACAAAGAGACAGTTTTGCACAGCATATCGATATTGCCAATGAGCTCAATAAGCCTTTGATCATCCATACCCGCGATGCCAGACAGGATACGCTGGATATTATGCGCGCGCATCAGGCAGAGCAGTGTGGTGGCGTCTTACATTGCTTTACTGAGAACTGGGAGATGGCCAAACAAGCCATTGATATGGGGTTTTATATTTCCATCTCAGGGATTGTGACTTTTAAGAATGCCGTTGAGCTGCAAGAGGTTGTAAAGCGCCTGCCACTTGAGCGGCTGCTGATCGAAACGGATTCACCATATCTGGCACCAGTGCCACATCGAGGCAAAACCAATCAACCTGCCTATGTACAGGACGTGGCTTATTTTATTGCGAATTTAAAAGGTATTAGTTACAAGGAGTTAGCTAGCGCGACAACGGAGAATTTCTACCGTTTGTTTGGTCTGGCTCAGCGTGGTAATGCCAGCTAATCGTTCTGCGCTTCCCTATGTATTGCTCGGCCCTATGGTGCGCCGGGCAGAGCCCACACAAATTTGCCTGCAGTTTGTTACCACGGACTTGCCTGAGTTTGAAGTCGCTGTAGAAGGCGTCGAGGTGTCGTCACAGCTGAGTGAAATACGCCTGGGCACTTATTTGTACCTGTGCTTTGTACTGGTGACACCTAAAACGGGTCGCTTCGAGTGCGATACCAACCTAAGCTATCGTGTTAAAGCTGGTGGGCAATGGCTCGATATGAGCAGTCTGAGTTATTCGGATGCGCCTCAGTTACTGATACCAAACACATTGCGTAGTGTGTTGCATGGTTCATGTCGCAATCCACATCATCACAGTCGCGACAGCCTGGCAAGTGCCGACGACTACCTGAATCAAACTCTGGATGATAGCGCCAAACGACCCGCCTTATTGCTGATGTCTGGCGACCAAATTTACGCGGACGATGTGGCAGGCCCGATGTTGCTGGCGGTTCACAAGCTGATTTCGCTGCTGGAAATTTATTCTGAGGATAACCTGACACTGAGCTTACCTGAGTCACTGGAGCAGCAACTGTATCAGCGTCATCACTGGTTACCTAAAACCCCCTGGCAGGCACGTAGCAAGTGGTCAATTAGCCATTGGTTGAAAAAAGATGAGGCCCATTTCTCCAGTGTTAAGGCGGGCAACCATCTCATCACACTTGAGGAGTTTATTGCCTGTTATTTGCTTAATTTCAGTTATCAGGCCTGGCAGTTGGTTGACTTATCTCAGTTACATGCTCAGTCACTGAGCCATCCACAAGCGCTGGAGTTTGCAGCCGATAAGCGCGCGCTGGAGGGCTTTATTGAGACGTTGCCTGCTGCGCAGCGCCTGTTTGCGAATGTGTCGACCCTGATGATGTTTGACGATCACGATGTGACTGATGACTGGAATCTGACCGCTCGCTGGGAGCAGAATATAGCCAATTCGCCGGCAAGCCGACGGATCATTGCCAATGGCCTGATCGCCTACTGGTTGTTTCAGGGACTGGGGAATGATGCCCTGTCGGCCTCGGGTAAGCTGATTGATGGCTTCACACAAAGCCTTACCGCGCACAACACATGGGCACTGACCAGCTTTGATAAAGCTTTGCATCGCTTTACCCAGTGGCATTATTGCCTTGAAACTCAACCGAAAGTGGTGGTGTTAGATACGCGCACGCACCGCTGGCGCAACGAACAGGATTTTAACGAACCCAGTGGACTCATGGATTGGGAAACACTGATGGAATTGCAGGAGCAAATGCTGGAGCAGGAGAGTGTCTTACTGGTCAGCCCGGCACCGGTTTTTGGGGTTAAGGCCATTGAGACCATCCAGGCGGTATTTAACGCATGTGGTCAACCTTTGGTGGTTGATGTTGAAAACTGGATGGCCCATGAGGGCGCGGCGAAAAAACTGATCGATATTTTTAAACGTGAAGATACACCCTCTGAGACGATCATACTTTCGGGCGATGTTCACTATTCATTTTGTTTTTCGGTTGCCGCGCGATTTGGCCGCCATGACAATCGTATTTGGCAGCTCACTTCTTCGGGGATTAAAAATGAGTTTCCGAAACGCCTGCTGCATATTCTGGAAAAGCTGGATACCTGGTTGTTCGCACCATGGAGCCCGTTTAATTTATTTACTAAACGTTGGCAACTCTCGGTGCGTAAACACCACAGTGATAGCCCCGGCAAGCGTTATCTGGTGAGTGCTTCCGCCATTAGCCTGGTTGAATTGGAGCAGGGACGTTTAAGTCGCTATCGGTTGTTACGTGGGGATGGTCAAATGACCGAGTTCTCATTGTCTGAACATGACGATACACCCAGTTAACCCAGTAAGCGACATCTCAGCCGGATTGTAAAGTTTTGCTATAGTTACAACAAAGAGCCTGTTTAAAAGGTGATAGGGTTGTATCAGCAGCAGATAAAACAAACAAAGTTAGGTGCCAGTATCCTCATATCGCTCATGATCTGGCTACACTCTGCAATCGCGTTTGCCGTCCCTGTGTTTTCAGATACTGCACAGGTGATGCGTCATTATGATTATGAATCTGGCCTCAGTCAGGTCAGTATTACTGCTATTGAAGAAGATCAGCTTGGCTACATCTGGATAGGCACTCAGGCTGGTCTGAATCGCTTTGATGGCCATTCTTTTAAGCAATTTTCTAGTCGTCAACAAGATCCCTTTGCGCTGGCCGGGGCGTTTATTACTGCCCTGTGCCACAGTGGTGAATCCTTGTGGATTGGTACCAGTACCGGATTGAGTGTTTATCACACTGTAACAGGGCGATTTCAGAGCTTTTTGAGTGATTTTAGCCCTTTGATCCTATCAGATAGGGTGCAATCAATAGGTTGTCAGGGCGCTGCAGTGTCCGTGACCACAGAAGATGGTTTTTATTATGTAATTGATAAGACTACGTTAGAGCCGCAGGAAGTCGCACTGGAAGGGGATTTCATACGCTATGTAACTGTTTATAAGAACTTGGTTTATTACCTCTCTGACGAGGGGTTGATGGTCAACAATCGTCAAACGGGCATAACAACTCTATTGTTGGCAGGCGATTATAAATCCCTGATGGTCAGTGGTGAACGCGCTTTTTTGATCAGTAAAGATAACCAGCTTACCGCCTATGACACGCTGTTTGAGCGCGCGTTATGGCAAAGCGCAATCACATCCGACGCTAAGTTGGTGCTGCATTCTGTGTTTGCCTCTGCTGGCGAGCTTTTTGTTGCAACCAGTCATGGTGTGTATTTGCTCGATATGAAAGGGGAAATTAAAAAGCGTTGGTATAAACGTGGCAATAATAAATCGGGATTACAGGATAGCAGTATCCTCTCGGTATTTCGCGATAGCAACAGCGACCTGTGGATAGGGACAGAGACTCGGGGTTTGCATTTTATCAGTCAGCTCAGTGAAACCTTTGGCCATGTGGGCGAGTACAATTATCCACACTCTCCGTTAACTAATTCAGATGTTCGCAGCTTCGCGCTGGATGAATCGGACAGGCTGTGGGTTGCAACTTCCAGTGGTGGCTATATTTTTGAGCAGCAAAGGTTTGTGAAAGTAGAGCAGGTTTATCCTCAGCTAGCCCGTTTTTCCAATACTTTTATCACTAAGATACAGATTGTCGGAGAGCATGCCTGGCTGACATCACGTGGTGCCGGAGTCGCACGGTTAAACCTGATAAGCGGTGAAGTCACCTATTTTATGCCTGATTTTGGCAACGGACCTGAGCTGAGTTTTAATGATATCACCGTATTTAAACAGTTGGTTTTACTTAGCTCGCGAACTTTGGGGTTGCTTTATTACGACGAAGCTCAGAAAAAGTTGCAGCCCTTCTTTGCGCCATCCGTGTCGGCACCTAATCATGTTTCTTCACTCCTGGTAGACGGCGATGGCTTCTACTTTGGGAGTGTGGGTGATGGTTTATTTCATTACGATGGCCAGAATATCAAATCTCTCACGACCAACAATGGGCTGGCATCCGATATTGTGTTCATGTTGTCCCGCGATTCACTCGGTGCAGTCTGGGTGGCCAGTGAATCCGGTATAAGCATTCTCAACAAGCAGTTCGAGGTGGAAAAAGTACTTAAAGTGACCGATGGGCTGGCGAATGAGGCGGTCTGGGCCATGGTATTTGATCAACAGGAACATATCTGGCTCGGAACCAGCGGTGGTCTGAGCCGGATTAATATTCACGACCATAATATCGATAATTTTCTGGTAGTAGACGGCGTACAGGATAATGAATTTAACTACAATGCAGCCTGGTTAGCCCCTGATGGTCGGGTATTTATTGGCGGCGCCAAAGGGTTCAACCAGTTTTACCCTGAGCAGATCCGCATTGCGTTTGGGATCCGTCCTTTACTGATCTCCAATATCGAGCTGCTTGGCGAAGTTTTACATCCTGAAGCCAGCAGCGAGCTGGCACTGGCGCCTGAGCTGACTGAAAAACTGCTACTTAATTACGATCAGGATATCGTCTCTTTACATTACTCCAGTCTGGATTATGGCTCTGAGCGGCTGAATTTCTTTTATCGTATTGTTGGGTTGAGTGACCAATGGTTGAAACTCGCAGATGGTGTCAGGCAAATTAACTTGCTGAAATTGGAGCCTGGTAATTATCAGGTACAGACTTATACGGTGAATCGCTTCAATCAGAAGTCACCTGTGCATCGTTTTACAATCCAGATAAAGGCACCCTGGTGGTGGGACTGGTACTCAAAAACCTTTTATATCGTGGCCTTAACACTCAGCTTTGCTTTGTGGTTCAGGCAACGCCAGGCACGTTATCGTCAGGTCGTGAATGACAACAGAGTCATGAATGAGCTTCAGCAGCGCCTTGAGCTGAGTTTGTGGGCCAGTGGCGATGAACTGTGGGACTGGCATCTGGAAGACAAAAAAGTCTATCGCTACTGCGTAAAACCGCGCATTGACTATGGTAAAAACCAAACGGCCATGACAGTTGAAGACATTGATCAGTTTGTGCATCCAAAAGATTGCATTGCCTGGGAAGAAAAGATCGAATCATGCCTTGAAGGAGAGCTGGATACTTATGAAATCGCCATGCGTGTCAAAACGTTAAAAGACCAGTGGAGCTGGGTATTAGAGCGTGGCAAGGTGGTGAGCCGTGACCATCATGGCAGACCACAGCGTATTGTTGGCGCATTAAAGGACATTGCGGAGCTGAAGGCGCATCAGAATGCCTTACAAACGCTCAATGAGCAACTTGAAATCAAAGTTGCTATGCGTACGGATGAGCTATATAAGAAAAACCAGAAACTCGAACAAGCTATGATGGAGCTTAAACGTACCCAGCAAGAGCTCATAGAAAGTGAGAAAATGGCCTCACTGGGTAATGTGGTCGCAGGCATCGCCCATGAGATTAATACACCACTGGGCGTGGCTATTACGGCGCTGACCTATAATCAGGAGTGTCTGCACAACATCAACGAAAAGCTTCAGGAAAAGCAACTACGCCAGACGGATTTAGAGCGTTTTAATGCCGAACAGGAAGAGGGGTATCGGCTCATCTTACGTAACCTGGACAGGGCACAAATGCTGATCAGCAACTTTAAACAGGTTGCTGTGGATCAGTCCAGTGAAGTTGAACGAGACATCAATGTGAAGGATTATATCGCCGATGTCTTCAGCTCTTTGTTACCACTGAGCAAAGGCAAAGAGATTGGCCTGACCATTACGGGCGACGAGGACATGCTAGTGAATACCTACCCGGGCGCCATCTACCAAATCATGACGAACTTATTCAACAACTCCATGATCCATGGCTTTGAAGCTCATCCGCAGGGCAAGGTTGAGGTATCAACAAGCATGGCCGGAGAGCATTGGTTACTAATCTATCGCGATGATGGCGTGGGCATGCCAAAAGCAGGCCTGAAAACCCTGTTTGATCCGTTTGTAACGACGAAAAGGAGTCAGGGTGGTTGTGGCTTGGGCATGCATATCGTTTATAACCTGGTCACACAACTGCTCAAAGGGGAAATCTCAGCGAACTCAAGCCCGGGCGAGGGCATTGAAGTGACCATTAGGGTCCCATACTCCCCGCCCAAAGGCGAAGAAATGGTTGGGTGAGGCGAGACCGAAGCAACGCTTCGCAGCTCGCCGAACGCTTTTCATGGATGAAAAGCCGGGAGCCCTCCATAGGGATATGTGTCCACTCGTACTTTTTTGAGACCGAAGCAACGCTTCGCAGCTCGCCGAACGCTTTATCGTGCAAAGTCGTGCTTTAGCGCGGCCTTTGCGCAAGG
>NZ_JASJUV010000002.1:620205-645677 GCF_030125445.1 Pseudoalteromonas ardens | reverse complement strand
TACCTGACCCGGGAGCCCTCCATAGGGATATGTGTCCACTCGTACTTTTTTGAGACCGAAGCAACGCTTCGCAGCTCGCCGAACGCTTTATCGTGCAAAGTCGTGCTTTAGCGCGGCCTTTGCGCAAAGTGAAATGTAAAAAGCATGGTGGACCAAATTGTTATACAATGCTTCCAATGTCATTGCTAGGGCAGTGCTTTGCAGGGCCTCAGGCAATTCCAAACCTCTGTATCAAGCTCTCTCTTTAACGGGAAATGAAGCTTTGAAACTATAACGGAATTAAAAACAATAACAATTACTCAGGACAGTCCAAATGAAAGTCTCAGACTTATCGAGCGACCATTCAGACATTGAGCTCATCGCCAATTGGTATTACCAGCATTGGGACAGTAAAGACCCTCATGCCACAGTACAAGGCGTGATTGATAAAATATCGTCATCTGATTCACGCACAGGGTTCGCCGCCTATATTGATAATGAGTTAGTTGGTGCGGGCGAAATCAAACAGCAAATCGATTCTAATTATTCAGGCTATCGGCATTGGCTAGACGGCGTGTATGTGCCGACTGAACATCGTGGCAAAGGTATCTCAACGGCTTTGGTCGAGTTTGCGATTGCCAAGGCAATCAAGCTCAAGTTGCCTGCGCTGTATCTTCGCTGTGAAGCTCATTTGGTGAAGTTATATGAATCTCATGGATTTAGTGTCGTTGATACGGACGGACAGAAATTCATTATGGCACATACATTAACTTAGTGAGTAATCAGGTGCCCAGAGGCGGTGAACAGCCTCTGTGCATGAGTGACACACATTATACCTAGGAAGTCTTTGTGACAATCAATAGTAACGCGCAATTAATCGAGTATATTGCGAAATCAAAAAAGCCGAAGTTTGTTTTTTTCTGGGGTCATCAAAAGGCCAAATCAGGTATTTCCAAGTCTTGTTTCAGTCAATGGTATCCGGCTCACTTTGAGCAGCACGGGTTGATGTTTAAAACCGCAGAGCATTACATGATGTACCACAAGGCGATGCTATTTGATAATCACGATGTGGCGCTGCGTATTTTAGAATGTGGTCATCCTGGCGAGGCTAAAAAGCTGGGCAGAGCTGTCACCGGTTTTGATGAAGCCACCTGGAATGCTAAGCGATTTGATATTGTTGTCAGTGCAAACATGCTGAAGTTTGCTCAAAACCCTGAATTGAAGGAATTCTTGTTTTCAACCGGCAAGAGGATTCTGGTCGAGGCCAGTCCGGTTGATAAAATTTGGGGGATTGGCCTGGCAGAAGACCACGAATTTGCAAGTGTGCCTCAGAAGTGGAATGGACTAAATCTGCTGGGCTATGCTCTGATGGCAGTGCGCGACGAGTTGTTGCAGGACACTTAAAAACAAAACGGGCCTGATGGCCCGTTTTTTCAATTTAGCTTAATAGCAGCGCTGATCACATCACGCGCATGCCCGGTTGTGATCCCTCGTCCGGGTTAAGAATATAGATCTCTTTGCCACCGGGACCTGCTGCCAGTACCATGCCTTCGGACATGCCAAAGCGCATCTTACGAGGCTTCAGGTTGGCAACCATGACGGTGAGTTTGCCGATCAGATCTTCAGGTGCATAGGCAGACTTAATACCTGCAAACACCTGGCGAGTTTCGCCGCCTAAGTCCAGTGTTAGTTTCAGCAGTTTGTCTGCGCCTTCTACGTGCTCTGCGTTGGCAATTTTAGCGACGCGCAAATCAACTTTGGCAAAATCATTGAACTCGATTTCGTCCGCGATTGGGTCTTTGGCCAGTGGACTGTCCGCTGCAGGCTGAGCGCTCTGACCACCGACTTTTTTCTCCAGGCTTTCTTTAGAAGCATCAACCATAGCATTCACCTTATCCAGTTCAACACGTTGCATCAGGGCTTTAAACTTGTTGATCTCATGATCAACCAGCGGTGTGCCCAGGCTTTCCCATGACAGCTGCGTATTCAGGAATGCTTCAACATTTTTTGCCATACCAGGCAGAATCGGCTTGAGGTAAGTCAGCAAAGCCCGGAACAGGTTCAGACCCAGTGAACACACCTGGTGCGCACGCTCCAGAGTATCTTCATTTTTGGCCAATACCCACGGTGCTTCAGCGTCGATGAACTGGTTCGCTTTGTCGGCAAGGGTCATGATCTCACGAACAGCACGGCTGTACTCACGGTTCTCATAATGGCCGGCAATGCTGTCTTTGGCTGCAACAAAGCTGTTTAGCAAAGCCTCATCCATGACTGTGCTGCTGAGCTTACCGTCAAACTTCTTGGTGATAAAGCCTGCACAGCGACTGGCGATGTTCACGACTTTGCCAACCAAATCTGAATTTACGCGCTGCGCAAAATCTTCCAGGTTTAAATCAAGATCGGTCACGCCACTATTTAGTTTCGCGGCATAGTAATAACGCAGGTACTCTGGGTCCAGATGTTCTAAGTAGGTACGCGCTTTGACGAAAGTACCTTTTGATTTAGACATTTTCGCACCATTTACCGTCACAAAGCCATGAGCAAAGACGTTATTTGGCTTTCTGAAGTTTGCCCCGTCCAGCATCGCCGGCCAAAACAGGCTGTGGAAGTAGATGATGTCTTTACCAATGAAATGATATAGCTCTGCATCTGAGCCTTCAGCCCAGAACTCGTCAAAGTTCAGGCCTTGCTTATCACACAGGTTTTTGAAGCTGGCCATGTAGCCGATTGGCGCATCCAGCCAGACGTAGAAGTACTTGCCCAGGGCTCCTGGGATTTCAAAACCAAAGTAAGGTGCATCACGACTAATATCCCACTGTTGCAGGCCATCTGCAAACCACTCGTCCAGTTTGTTGGCCATTTCAGCCTGCAAGCTGCCGGAACGTAGCCAGGTTTTCAGCATGTCTTCAAATGCTGGCAAATCAAAGAAAAAGTGCTCAGAGTCTTTTAAAATGGGCGTTGCACCGGACATCGCCGATTTAGGCTCAATCAACTCGGTTGGACTGTAGGTTGCGCCGCAGGCATCACAGCTATCGCCATTTTGCTCCTCTGCTTTACAGTTTGGGCAGGTTCCCGTGACAAAGC
The DNA here is from genome assembly GCF_030125445.1 of Pseudoalteromonas ardens. Classification (NCBI taxonomy): domain Bacteria; kingdom Pseudomonadati; phylum Pseudomonadota; class Gammaproteobacteria; order Alteromonadales; family Pseudoalteromonadaceae; genus Pseudoalteromonas; species Pseudoalteromonas ardens. The sequence continues at coordinate 642,614 of NZ_JASJUV010000002.1, read as the reverse complement.
GATCAGGTAGGAAAATACTTTTCTCTGGGTCGAACAACTGTGAAATAGTACGCTTTTTGATATGACCTTTGTCGTTAAGACGCGTATAAATTAATTCACTCAGCTCGCGGTTTTCATCACTATGCGTGCTGTGGTAGTTGTCAAATTCAATGTTGAAGTCGGCGAAATCACGTTGTCTTTCTATGCTGACTTGCTGAACCATCTCTTCAGGTGTAATGCCTTGCTTTTGTGCATTAAGCATAATAGGGGTGCCGTGTGCATCATCGGCACAGACATAATAGGTTTCATGGCCTTGTTGTTTCTGGAAACGCGCCCAGATATCAGTTTGAATATACTCCAACAGGTGACCCAGGTGGGTCGGCCCATTGGCATATGGTAATGCACTTGTTATGAGAATTTTTCTCTTTGTCATAGTTATTCCACGAATATAAAGCGGCTCAGTTTGGCTCTGTAGATCTGGCGGCTGGCATCACGCTCGGTGCTTATCTAGGCAGAGAACAAAAACTTCGGACCGGTCAGCGCGTCTAATATTGATAAAAGACTGACCAGAACGGCTGGGAAAATCCCGGCAGACGCGAATTTGACTGGTTTTAATGAGGTGAATGTTACATAATTCCAGCGCCCATTTCATCATCTCAAGGCGTTTTATTTGTATGTTTGGTATTGAAAAACTATTTACCAGGAAGGACCCAATAAAAGAACAGATTAAAACTCACCTGCAACACTACCGCAGTGCAATATTTCCAATGGGAATTGATCCGCAGTGGATCACAGAGATCATCTCTGGAAAATCGCAGGATGGGTCCTGGCAAGTGTCACTGAAGCTGCCTTTTGCGGCGTCAGGGCAGGGTACGGTTTTGTCCTCACATCTGAGTGATTCTCTCAATACAGATATTCAGGTTACATGCCACAGCGAGGTCGCGGGCAGTACCCAGTTTAAGCAAATCAAGCATATTGTTTTGGTGGCATCAGGTAAAGGCGGAGTGGGTAAGTCGACTACTGCCGTTAATCTGGCTGCCGGACTGGCGTCCCAGGGGGCACACGTCGGTATTCTGGATGCGGATATTTATGGTCCGTCAATCCCCTCATTATTGGGGCTGGCCGGGCAACAGCCTGAGGCAATCGATGAAAAGACTTTAAAACCGTTTGAAAAAGACGGTATTCGGGCGATGTCCATTGGCTTTTTGGTACCAGAGGACGACGCAACGGTTTGGCGGGGGCCGATGGCTTCGCAAGCATTAACACAATTGCTGAATGAAACAGCCTGGGGTGAGCTGGATTATTTGATAGTCGATATGCCGCCTGGAACAGGGGATATTCAGCTGACCATGACACAAAAAGTGCCTGCCAGCGGCGCTATTGTGGTCACCACGCCGCAGGATCTGGCTCTGGCCGATGCACAAAAAGGTGTCGCAATGTTCAATAAAGTGAACCTGCCTATTATTGGTCTGATCGAAAATATGAGTTATTTTTCGTGTCAGCATTGCGGTGGTAAAAATGCGATTTTTGGTAGTGAAGGGGGCGCTAAACTGGCCGCACGTCACGGTGTTCCTTTACTTGCTGAAATTCCGCTTGATACCGGGATCCGGGAAAACTCGGAACAGGGCGCTAACATCACAACCCAGTCGCTGGCGATAAAAGACCACTACATATATTGTGCGCAGTTGATGAGCAGCATGTTGTATTTACAATCACAATCGACTCAAGGGGTCGAAATTCTAATAACGGATGACTAACTAATGAGACTCTCCGACAGAGATATAAAAGAAGCTATAAAAAAACAACACATTCAAATCGAGCCATCACCGGCAGATGAGATGATCTCAGGCGTTACCGTTGACTTGCGTCTGGGCAACAAGTTTCGGGTGTTCCAGGACCATGCTGCGCCTTACGTTGACCTGAGCGGACCTAAAGAGCAGATCAATGCCGCAATGGAATCCATTATGAGTGATGAAATTGTGCTTGAAGATGGTCAGGCATTTTTCCTGCACCCTGGTGAGCTGGCGTTGGCCATGACTTATGAATCAGTGACGTTACCTGCGGATTTAGTTGGCTGGCTGGATGGTCGATCTTCACTGGCTCGGCTTGGCTTGATGGTGCATGTAACAGCGCACCGCATAGATCCAGGTTGGTCGGGCAATATCGTGCTGGAGTTCTATAATTCGGGCAAGCTGCCCCTGGCACTGAGACCCAAGATGAAGATTGGTGCATTGAGTTTTGAAACCCTGAGCAGTCCTGCTGAAGCCCCTTACAATATGCGAAAAGATGCCAAATACAAAGGGCAAAACAGCGCAATTGCAAGTCGGATCAGTGATGATAATCGCTGATACACAGAGCACACATTAAATCTATCTGGGAGTATGTGGCGACTATCAAAACCGTCACATACCACAGCCTTATTCCTCCTTCCTTGCGCCAGCAACAGTGAGAATTTTTTAACTTGATACTGGCAATTCAAACTTCAGCTTCCATACTTAACATTACCGCTACATCGTAATGTGTAAAATTGATATTCGCACTGCGTTGTTAGCACTAATCCGAAACCAGCGAAACAAGCCTCTGCTGCAACTGGTTCGCTGATTGGCTGAGCTATTTATACCACTTGCTCAAGGAGGTTGGGATGTGGTCAGGCGTGATACGCGTGATAGCAGTATTGTTGATTGTAACGACAGGCCTGATTTTTGAGAGCCATGCTCAGCGCAGTGATTTTTTCGCAGGCGATCAGGCTCCGATGTCGCTCTCAGCTTATAATGATGCGACAAATCAATTGTCTCTGGCGGAGATCCGTCAAATGACGGCGCAAATGTCAGAGTCAGAGCAGAATATTAAATTGCAGCGAGGCATCGCAACTTGGGTACGGGTCGATATCCCGGCCAATACACAAGGTGAACAAGTATTATATACTCAGCCAGTGCAGGGGGTTCTCAAGTTCTACCTTGAGCGCGCTGGTAAGCTAATCCAGTACACATTGATTGCACCGGCTAAAGAGCTTGCTTCACCTGCTCAGGCGGTGCTGCCACATATCAAAGTGCCACGGGGTGAGCTTAGCGCACAACTCTTTATACAGGCTCAGGGCACGCATCCCCAGGTATTATCCATTTCCATGGTGTCAGAATCCGACTTTGTGCAGTTATTTAGCCACAGGGTATTCTTGTTTGGTGTTGAGACGGGCAGCATTTATTTTGTCGCTTTTTTTCTTGTCATGATGGCTGTTTCTCAGTTTAGGCCGGGGTTACTGGCTATAGCGGGATACGTCATGCTTATTGCGCTAATTAGTGGCGCTGAGAGCGGCATAAATGTGTTGTTGTTCCCGACAGTGATCAGTGGCGCGTTGGTGACATATAGCAGCCAGTTTTTCTTGCTTGCTTTGGCTTGCGTGCTGTGTTTCTTCCATTATTTTGCAGCGCAAAAGCGTCTCAATGAGCAGCACAAGTATTATCTGTGGCGTTTGCTGTGGGCCCTGTTACTGGTAGTGTGTATTAGTGCGCCGTTACATGCCAGTTACCAGCTGTTGTTTCAGGTGATGGCTGCTTTGGTGGTGACCGCTTATGTGGCCTATATACTGTGCGTACAGCCTCCCCAACATCAACGCGAAGCGCGTTTGCTTGCCCTTGTTTTTGCGCCCGCGTTGGTGTTATTGGTGATCCTGATGCTGGGGCAGCTGGGCGTGCTTGCCAGTTCACGTTACTATTTACTCAATCATGCTTTACTGACGGGGCATGTGCTAATGCTGGCTTATTTTGTTTACTGGCATGAAAGGCAGAAAAAGCTGTTGTTACTCCAGTATGCAAACCATGACAAAGAAACCGGGCTGCCAAACCGGCATATGTTACAAAAAGCCCTTGATGGTTTGCAAAGCACGCATCAGCATCACACATTGGTGATGTTTCGACCTAAGGTGCTGAGTGTGATCAGGCTGAATATGGGCTGGGATTACGCTGCGATTCAGCTCAAATCGTTATTGAAAAAAGTACAAGAACAGTTGGATACCTATGGTCGGGTAACGATTGCAGCTGAGCCGACCAGTAAAACCCAGATCTATCGGCTGGATGACACCCTGTTTGCTATTGTCTTGCGTGGTAAGTTAGAGTTAAGTCAGGTTGAGCAGTACGCATGTTTGCTGGCATCTATTTTTGAAGAAGGGATCAACTTTAAAGGAGAGTTGCTTGTTGATCAGCTTGAAATTGGCGTAGCCAGTAACCCTGTTCATGCGCAAACGACTGAAGCGCTGATGCAGCGCGCTTTACAGGCAATATCGGCACGACCGCTTGGTACGCAAAAATGGCAGTTGTTCGATCATAACGATTCGTTGTATTTGGAACGACGGATCAAGGTGGCATCATCGCTGAAATATGCAGTTTCGCAGAATCAATTTACCTTGTATTTTCAGCCTCAGGTAAAGTTGCAGCAAGGGGAAGTATTTGGCGCTGAGGTGTTATTGCGCTGGCATCATCCTGAGTTGGGTGTTATTCCGCCGGATGAATTTATTCCCATTGCTGAAGCCTCTGGCATGATCCCTGAAATTACCGATTGGGTGGTCGAGCAGGCATTATCTTTACAAGCCGAGCTATGTAGCATTTACTCGCATCATGTTATGTCACTCAATGTCTCTGGCAAAGACATTGGCCGAAAAGATCTGGCGGTGCAATTGATAACTTTGATCAGTCAGTTAAATTTGGCACCATCCCAGCTTATGTTGGAAATTACAGAGTCTGTTACCCTCGCTAATGAAGTAGATCTGAATGAGATCATTGATGGTTTTAAGCGCCTGGGCGTTAAAATGGCCATTGACGATTTTGGCACAGGGTATTCTTCTTTGGCATATCTCAGCCAGCTCGGGGTTGATGAGATAAAGATAGATAAGAGTTTTGTCATGAATATCGCCAGCTCAGCAACCAATCAGACGATTTGTAAGGCGACCTGTGATATGGCACACAACCTGGGCTCTATGGTGGTTGCTGAAGGTGTTGAAAGCGTGCATTGTTACCAAATGTTGAAGGCGTTTGGCTGTGATATTGGCCAGGGGTTTTATATTTCCAGACCACTTCCGTTTGAAGAATATAAGATGTGGTTAACGCAATTCATTGCGCTTGACGATATAACGCAGCACCTAGCATCTGAAAATAGTTAGTTGTGGTTGTCTGCGTTGCTGCCGCGATACCGGGATCGGGAAATCCGCCCTGGTGTTGTAATGGAGAGTCGAGCACGTCATCTACCAAAAAGGCGTTGTGGATCTGAGGATGATTCGCAATGACCCATTCAAATGCACGTGCGGTCAGTTCCTGTGGCTTTGCATAATATTGGCCACCACGGGCTTTATCCAGCAACAGGGCATGTTTAAAATAATCGCTTGGTTCGTTTGTGCTACTGCTCAGAAATAACAAACGAAATAATACATCGAGCTGCTGATTAAGCGGGTGTGACAGTATAGGCGGCTGCACCAGCCACAGTGCGGATGCAAAGTCGTGTGCGCGAACCTCATGGAACATGTGTTTGGCAATGTAGTGGTCAAAAGCGTGCCACCATTCGTGCGCGAGTGCGCCACCTCCTGCGTTCTTAGCCAGTGCCAGAGTACGTTTGTTGCTATCATAATGTGCCTGCACACCGGCCTGCCCACCACTACCGAAGGCCAGATTTAATGTACCTCGCAAGCCAATAGTAACAGGGGGCAGTGACAAGATCTGGGTGAGATCAGCCAGCGCATCGTAGAGCAGGTTAGCTGCAATATGTTGCTCTTCCTTACTTACCCAGGCGCCTAAGGTAATGGTTTTAAAACCGAAAGTTTCTTTGATTTCATCAAAACTGGCTTGATCGCCAAATCGGTAATCCGGACCATCACGGAAAAACTGGCGTTTTAATCGATTAGTTGAGCGGTTATTCGTCACTCAGATACCTAAGTTTTACATGATCTGGCATATGCCTGGTTTGCTGTTCAATCATACCAGCCAACGCTTGATAGAAAGGGGCAGGCGGGATCTGCTCATAAAGGTATAAAAAATGGGCAGTCGCTTCCAGCGTTGACAGACTGAATGCCTGCTCAGCTTTACGTATATGGTACTGGTTTTCTGGCAAGTTCGTGAACGAGACATGTGGGAGATTCATCAGCCAGGGGTTAAGCATGAGTATTTTATGCACCTTTTTCCAGGTTCCGTCCAATACCACCAGTGTTTCTATCTGTGGCTGGCCTTGCTGATTTCTTGTGTCATCAAGCGTCAGTGCGTTGTCAGAAGGGTAAAGTAGTGCGCAGGCTTGCGATTGTAGTTGTGTACGGGTTTCGCTAAAGTCTGCTTCCGACTCTCCTTGAATGACCTCGATATTACTCAGTTGCAGTGACAGTAATCGGACCGTGTTTTTGGCTATTTTGGCCTCACTGGGGTGTTGTAATACCACTATTTTACAGCGATTGTGAATGGTACTACCCAAAAATGGGCAGACGCATGTCTGAAGCGGAAAGTGGCAGTGATCGCAAAGGGCTCGTTTCATCGCATTATTTTACTGTTTTTTCTGTCACAGATCATATCATAGTTTGCAGTTTAGGGCCCTCTTAGCTAGCATTAACAATATAGTGAGGCTTTTACTGGGTTTGTTAGCCAGATAACGAAAAGGACTAATATGAATGTAATTATTGATGAAGCTTGCCTGGATACGATGCAGTCCCTGTTAGGTGAGCAATTTTCAGACACTTTGGTATTCTGTATCAGTGAATTTGAACGGCTGGAACGTGAAGTTCGTGAGTCGTTACCTGTAGATCTGGAGGCCGCGACACGCAACGCGCACAGCCTAAAATCGAATGCGGCACAGTTCGGCGCAATGAGCTTGTCTGACAGTGCCCGTGAGATTGAACTGTTTCTGCTGGAGGGAGATGTCAATTCTGCCAAAGAATCGTTAAGCAACTTATCCCAACAGGTAGCTGGCTCTACGGTAAAATTGCAGCAATGGCTGATGGCCAATGCTTAGAATGATGAGCTTCGCTCGCGTGCGAGTGTTGCTCGACCCGACTGCACAATTGGCACGATGAGCTGTTAGCGTTTCGCGCTACAGATAGATATTCTTTTCAGTAAAATCAATCCACTCCCTCTTTTTATCTTCATCAAGAAATGTTCTTTTCTTCCTGTCATTGGGGCGCTATTCTAGGAGCCTGAATGGGGAGAAATAATGATAAAAATTACTAAAAGCAGCAAACTCAATGGGGTGTCCTACGACATTCGTGGTCCTGTGTTGTCACAGGCTAAGAAAATGGAAGATGAGGGAACTAAGGTTCTCAAGCTGAATATCGGCAATCCGGCAGCCTTTGGCTTTGATATGCCTGAAGATATGCACCGTGACATCATTCGCAATCTGTCGGATGCTCAGGGCTATTGTGATTCTAAAGGGCTCTATTCTGCCAGAGTCGCTGTTTACCAGCATTATCAGCAAAAAAACCTGCCAAATATCAGCGTAGATAATATATTTATTGGTAACGGGGTGAGTGAACTTATCCAGATGATCACTCAGGCATTACTGAATGATGGCGATGAGGTACTGATCCCAGCGCCCGATTATCCGTTATGGACGGCTTCAGTTAAGTTGTCAGGGGGTAAGCCTGTACATTATTTATGTGACGAAGCTGCTGATTGGTTTCCCGATTTGGCTGATATACGCGCCAAGATTACCCCCAAGACACGTGCACTGGTATTGATCAATCCGAATAATCCAACCGGGGCTGTGTATAGTAAAGCTTTGCTGGAGGGGCTCATAGATATTGCCCGAGAGCATAACCTGTTGCTGCTCAGTGATGAGATCTATGAAAAAATCCTTTACGATGATGCCCAGCATTGGTCAATTGCCTCCTTGTGCGATGATCTACCCGTAATCACCCTTAATGGCCTTGCCAAAACGTACCGGGCAGCCGGTTTACGCATGGGCTGGATGGTATTAAGTGGCAAAGTGTCCGCTATGAAAGACCTTATCGATGGCCTGAACATGCTGGCATCTATGCGTTTATGTGCCAATGTACCGGCGCAATTTGCTATTCAGCAGGCACTGGGCGGGGTACAGTCGATAGATGCATTGATCCAACCCGGTGGACGATTATATGAGCAACGTCAGATAGCATGGCAAGGGCTGAATGATATGCAGGGCGTATCTTGTGTCAAACCTATGGGGGCATTATACGCGTTCGCTAAAATTGACACGCAACATTTCAATGTGAAAAATGATGAGCGAATGATGCTTGATTTGTTGCGTGAAGAGAAAATTCTGTTGGTACATGGCAGAGCGTTTAACTGGCCTCAGCCTGACCACTTCCGTCTGGTGTTTTTGCCTCATATGGATGAGCTAGAGCCAGCTATGGAGCGAATGCAGCGCTTTTTCGAACACTATCGCCAGCAATAACGGGTTCTGTATTGCTGACTTAGTCGCATATGTTGTCAATGTACTGGTCATACAGCGTTGGCAACATAGCCAAAATAGTTTCTTTCGCTGCAACGTCATGAGTATCAATAACGGTTGTCAGTGTTTCCAACGATAATGCCGCCATCATTTCTGTCGCACAACGACGGTGGCTGATGTGCCAGGGTTCAGCCGCAACGCCTCCCTGGTAACGCTGATAGGGCCGAAAGAACCCAAATTCTGCCAGATGTTCGCTCATCCAGGCATTAAATTCGCCAAAAGGCCCATCTTGCTCATACTCCCAGGGCTCCAATTGAAGCTGTTGTCCATCCGGCAGGCAATTGCGTGCGTAAACGTCCAGGTCGGTGCCAAAGTGATGCCGACTTGCCCCTGGCAGCGCAGAGTAGAGCATGATTGCGTGGACACATGCTTGTGGCGATAACGAAGACAGGTCAACCGGTTTATTTTGACTGTTCAATACCGGACGCACGCCTTTAACCTTATTGTTCCAGATCAAGCACTGACGGTGAAAGTCACGATGTGCCGATGCGATACTGAAGGTAAACCCGGCGCGCTCGGCAGCTTTGCCAAGCGCGCTGAGGTCACGTTGTACGGCACTGTGCACATACACATCATTGAACGCAACCAGATGGCTGGTGGAAAGGCCTGATGCTTGTGACGCGAGTGTGTTGAGCTGGTTCATGTAAGTAGTTTTTCCAGAATTAGCTCGTAAATTGCGGCAAGTTGATCGAGAGATTCCGTACTCACACATTCATTGACCTGATGGATGGTGGCATTTACCGGGCCCAGTTCAATCACCTTACAACCGGTTTGCGCGATAAAGCGGCCATCTGATGTTCCGCCAGTGGTTTCCGGGTTTGAATCAATTCCGGTGACTGTTTTGATGGCATCCAGGGTAACACTCAGTAAAGGACCCGGCTCTGTCAAAAAGGGCAGACCGTTGAGTGTCCAATTCAGCTCATAGTCGAGGTCATGTTTGTCGAGTATTTCGGCTACACGTGCCTTGAGTTGCTCTGCAGTTACTTCGGTACTAAAACGAAAATTAAACTGCACATCCAGGCTACCCGGGATGACATTACCGGCGCCGGTGCCACCGTGGATATTCGAGATCTGAAAACTGGTAGCCGGGAAAAAAGCATTGCCCTGATCCCAGCAGGTGGTGCTGAGTTCAGTCAGCGCGGGTGTACTTAGATGGATTGGATTCTTGGCTAAGTGAGGATAGGCAACATGGCCTTGTACTCCCTTGATGGTCAGGTGCCCCGTGAGTGAACCACGACGTCCGTTTTTCACCACATCGCCAAGCTGATCCCTGGATGAGGGCTCACCAACCAGACACATGTCTATTTTTTCATTTCTTGCTTCCAGCAAATCTACCACTTTGGTGGTGCCATTGATAAAGGGGCCTTCCTCGTCAGAGGTAATTAAAAAGCTGATCGACCCTTTGTGATCTGGAAAGCGGGTGACAAAACGTTCAGTCGCCACCACCATAGCAGCCAGGGACCCTTTCATATCGGCAGCACCGCGGCCATGCAGCATACCGCCGTGTATTTCACCCGAAAAAGGCGGGTATTGCCAGTCACGTTCGTTGCCAACGGGCACTACGTCGGTGTGGCCTGCAAAACAAAAGTGCGGCCCCTCATTCCCTTTGCGTGCCCAGGTATTGAGCGTATCAACGAAGAAGTGCTCTTCGACATTAAATCCCAGTGCACTTAGACGGGCATTGATCATTGCCTGGCATCCGGCATCCTCAGGCGTGACGGAAGGGCGCTGGATCAGTGCCCTTGCCAGTGCGACTACTTCGCTGTGTCCCTCACTCATAGTGAGAATATTTCCTGATACTGTGGTGCTTTAAAGCCCAGGTGATATTGGCCGGCATGCAGTAGAATAGGGCGCTTAATCATGGCGGGGGCGGCTAACATATGTGTTTGTGCACTGTCAGCATTCAGGTTTTGTTTGTCCTCATCGCTGAGTGCACGATAGGTGGTACCACGTTTGTTCAGTACGTTTTCCCAACCCAGTGCCGCAACAAATTCAGCCAGCATCTGCGCATCGAGCCCGTCTTTGCGGTAGTCGTGAAAGGTGTAGCTGATGTCGTTTTGTTCAAGGAATTTCTTTGCTTTTTTAATCGTATCGCAATTGCTGATACCGTACATAATGGTGGTCATAAATTACATGCTCTGGATAATGTGATAAGCGGATCTTTACCCGCAGTGACTTGATTTAAAGGATAATAACACGGTCCCAGTTTGTCTGCATTGAGCAATAGCAGGGTGCCCAGCACATCGACATCGCCCGGTACATCGAAGTAGCACAAGATATCGCCCATCGCGACGTGTTTTTTACCATAGCTGTGCTGAATGAGGTGTTCAGTTCTTCGGTACTCAGCCGGGATCAGTAGGTGCAATAGCAGGAGCAATCCCGATTTTGTTCTGAGCACAAACTCACAACCGTGTTGACTGATTTTTTCTACCTTGGCGGGACAAGGTGCCAGCATCATCGCCGAATTCAATTTTACACAGACGCCGGGGCCCAGCATGCCGCTAGAAAATAATGCCTCTGGATGCTGGCTCGCTGGGTGAACCTTACCCGTAAATGGGCTGGCAATATGCATGATCGGATTAGCAATTTGGGCAATGGGGGCGTAATTAATTTGCTGTGATAAGTGCATCAGACAAACAGGTATCCGTCTTTTTTGAGCGCTTTAATAGCGTCGGGTAGTTGGGTTTCTTTAACCAGAATATAGTCAGTGTCGTAGGTGGAAATGGAAAAAATGGAGACATTGGCACTGGCCAGTACGCCAGATATGTTGGCCATGATGCCTGTGAGCGAAAACCCCAAAGGGCCAATGACTTCCAATGCGCGCCAATGTGGCTCTGTGGCGAAGCTGTTAAACACCAGGTCGCTGGGACAGACAATCGAGAGCTCTTCAGAGGTTTTGGCGATGAAGAAAATCTCGGCTGACATTACTTCTGCGGGCACAGCCTGATCACTATCCAGACTATGGATGGTAAAATTGTGTGGCAATACCTGTAATGTTTGCTTCGACATATCCGAGTCCCGACATCTTCGACTCTGTAATAGTATAGTCAAGCATAGCCAAAAGAAACCTTTTTCCGTTGGCTGCACAGCCCGTCAGGTTATAATTCGGGAAGTGGGCATACTTCCCGAATTAGACCACAGATTGCCCGGCGGTGTTACAGGTCGTTTTGTCCCGCCTGGATAGCGGTCAGTGCGATGGTATACACGATATCATCAACTAGTGCACCACGGCTAAGGTCGTTCACGGGCTTGCGCATACCCTGTAGCATCGGACCAATACTGATCAGATCGGCGCTCCGCTGAACGGCTTTGTAGGTGGTGTTACCAGTATTGAGGTCCGGGAATACAAACACCGTAGCCTTTCCTGCTACTTTACTGTTCGGCGCTTTCTTACGTGCCACATTTTCCATAATGGCTGCGTCGTATTGCAGCGGTCCGTCAATATCGAGGTCCGGGCGTTTTTCCTGTGCAATGCGCGTTGCTTCACGTACCTTGTCTACGTCAGCACCCTGGCCAGAGGTACCCGTGCTATAGCTGATCATGGCCACTTTTGGCTCAATGCCAAATGCAGCGGCAGACTCTGCAGATTGAATCGCGATATCAGCCAGTTGCTCAGCGGTTGGGTCAGGGTTAATGGCACAGTCACCATAAACCAGGACCTGATCGGGCAGTAGCATAAAGAATACAGAGCTGACCAGGGATGAATCTGGGGCAGTTTTGATGAGTTGAAGTGGCGGGCGGATCGTGTTTGCAGTGGTGTTGACCGCGCCTGATACCAGACCGTCGACCTTGTCCTCAGCCAGCATCATTGTACCCAGTACCACATTGTCTTGTAGTTGCTCGGCAGCGACAACTTCAGTCAGGCCTTTGTTTTTGCGCAGTTCAACCATAGGTGCAATGTACTTCTCAACTTCTTCTTGCGGGTCGAGAATGGTGACATTGTCGTTGAGTTCAACACCTTGTTGTGCAGCGATACGTTCTATCTCTTCGCGCTCTCCCAGTAATACCGTTCTGGCAATACCGCGCTCGCCACAGATTGCTGCGGCCTTAATCGTGCGAGGTTCATTGCCTTCCGGCAGTACTATGGTCTTGTTCGCTTTGCGCGCAGAGTCTGTCAGCAAGAAGCGAAAAGCGGGTGGTGATAACTTTCGTGTCCGGGCCACGCCCTGAGCCAACGAATCGAGCCAGTCAGCATCAATGTGATCGGCGTTATGCTGCTTTACTTTGTCGATACGCTGTTCATCATCAGCCGGGACTTCCATGTTGAAGTTATGCAGCAATAAAGACGTTCGCCAGGTATCCGCTGTGGTCGCTAAAATTGGCAGGCCGGTTGCCATAGCTTGCTCACATAGTTCCATGATTTTGGCTTCGGGTTTGAATCCGCCAGTGAGCAAAATAGCACCAAGCTTAGTGCCATTCATAGCACTCAGACAGCCAGCAACGAGAATATCAGAGCGATCACCTGGCGTAACCAAGAGCGCGCCTGGCGTAAAATGGTTCAGGATGTTTGAAACTGTTCTGGCACAAAAGGTCACTCGTCTTAACCGTCGGTGTGCCATGTCACCGGCGTTAATCACTTCTGCGCCCAGGTAATTACTCAGGTCAGCCACACGTGGTGCAACAAGATCAAAGTCCCAGGGAATAGCACCCAGTAGCATAAACGGGTGCTTACGGAAGATTGGTAATGAGGCGAGCCTATTAATTTCATTTTCTAGCTGCTCGGGTTCATGTTGATCAACCAGATCCGCACGCGCACGACCATCCTCGTCCAGTGGCGCGTTTACCTTGTTAAAGATGCAACCCAATACCCGCGGATGGTCGACGCCACCATAGTTACCTGCGGCAATCTCCAGACGATCCTCTAGTTGATCGTTGCTGTCATTGCCCGGGGTGAGCACAAATACGATGTCCGCACCGAGTGTTTGCGCGATCTCCCGATTAACTCGACCTGCATAAGGCTGACGACGGGTAGGGACCATGCCTTCAATGATAGCCACTTCACCCGGATTGATGGCACTTTCAAAACGCTCAACGATTTCTTCGAGCAAATCGTCGCCTTTCCCGTCACCGATCATTTGCTCTGCGTAGCTGAGCTCAAACGGTTTTGGTGGAGAAATCGAAGAGCCTTGTTGGACGATTAAAGTTGATTTTTCAGGGCCTGTGTCTTCTTTTCGAGGTTGTGCAATCGGTTTAAAAAAGTTAACCGAAACGGCTTTTTGCTCCAGCGCACGGACTATTCCAACTGACACTGACGTTAAGCCAACACCGGTGGAAATAGGGATTAACATAATACGACGGCTCATGGCTTATTGCTCCTGTGCCAGTTGCGCTGCATCATGGGCAATCACCCACTCTTCATTAGTAGGGATGACTAATGCCTTGGGGCCAGTACCCGTGCGTGTAATTTCGCCCTGCTTGCCGAAGCGAGCATCCAGGTTCGCTGACTCATCAATTGTCATACCTAAGAACCCGAGTTGTTCGACAACGTTTGCCCTGATCGCATCAGAATTCTCGCCAATACCGCCAGTGAACACCACGGCATCTACACCACCCAGTGGCACGGCAAAACTGGCAATTTGTTTAGCTAAGCGATAACAGAACATCTCCAATGCCAGCGTTGCTTGTGGGTGTCCGTCCGCTGCCGCCTCTTCAATGGTGCGGCAGTCATTCGACAGTTCACTGATCCCCAGCAGACCGCTTTGTTTATTCAGTAACGTGTCGACTTGTTCAACGCTGTAATTAAGCTGATTAACCAGATAGGAGAAAAGCCCTGGATCGATGTCGCCACTGCGAGTGCCCATGATCAGACCCTCCAGTGGCGTGAGTCCCATGCTGGTATCGACTGATTTACCGTCTTTTATCGCACACACTGAGCAACCGTTACCCAGGTGCGCGGTAATAATACGAGAACTTTTCTGCTCAAGCCCTAATGCTTTGATGGCCTGAGTCGATACAAAGTAGTGGCTGGTACCATGGAAACCATAGCGACGAATACCATGGGTTTTATACAGGTCATAAGGCAAAGCGTATAGGTAAGCACTGGGGGCCATGCTCTGATGGAACGCGGTATCAAAGACGGCAATTTGTGGTAAGTGGCTAAATGCCTGGGTAGCAGCGTCAATGCCGAGCAGGTTAGCCGGATTATGCAATGGCGCCAGATCTGCGGTTTTAACAATAGCCTGGTGCACGGTGTCATCTATCAGTGCTGATTGTGTGAAGTGCTCACCACCATGGACGACTCGGTGACCCACAGCCACCAGTTTATTGTCGAGGTTGAGGGATTTGACCAGTTCGACAAGTTTGTCGATGGCAATCTGATGCGCATCGCCAGCATTAAGCGTGATGATGTGTTTTTCGCCATCATGTTTATATTTAATTTGTGGGCTGTCTTCGCCGAGGCGTTCAGCGAGCCCTGAAAGGTGTTCCTGAGCGGTGTTTGGGTCTATGATTGCGAACTTGAGGCTGGAGCTGCCACAATTGAGTACCAGAACATGGGTAGATGACATAATGACTATCCGTTTTGACAATAACTGTTATTGCGTATTAAGCTAAATGAAAAGGCGCATTTAGCTTAATATTAGACTAAGGTATAATTGACGAGTATAAAGTTAATTTTACCCGATTTTTTTGAGAAACGTTAGGCCATCGATATTGGTTTATCGTGTTTTATTGCGAGTTTTATTGATTGTTAAGCAGGCGCTGGTCGATGGCAGGTAAGCAACGGGTTAATGGTGTTGCTTGGTTTCCTGAAATTGACTAAATGTAAGTTGCCCGTTGCGGTTTTAAATCAATATAATGCGCAGAGAGTTTTCCCTCGCACCCGGGAGTTATGATGCAGAAAAGTCTTATTTCACAAGTGCAACTTGGACGTCAGTACGCCAAAGAATGGCCAATGCGCAAGGAATTGACGCTGTTATTTCCCGAATTCAGAGTGATTAAAGCCACTGAATTTGCCCTTCAGGTAATGCCTGCGCTGGCGATTATTTCGGTCTTTGTTCAGACTTCGTACTTGGGAATGGCTTATTTACCTCAGGCCATTACGATTGCGCTATTTTTCTTATCTTTGCCTGTTCAGGGTTTACTTTGGCTTGGTAAGCGGGCTGATACACGGTTGAATCCGGCTTTGAATAGTTGGTATAAAGAGCTTCATCACAAAATGGTGGCCAATGGGTATCAGGCCGATGCAGCAAGGGATCCCAAGTATCGTGAACTGGCGAAGCTGCTGAACGATATGTTTGAGAAAATGGACAAAGCATTTGCAAAAGAAAACCTCTGAGATATCAGAGGTTTTTTTATGGGTTATACAGGCTGTTCAGTAAACTGCTCAGATCTTTGATAGCGCGTGATCAGAAACGAAAAGGTGACCTCGTGATGGCTTGCTTGCTCTAATGCCTGGTAGTGGCTTTCTTTAAACTTCCATGCAAAAGGCGTCATTTTGATCAAATGCTTAATGACGTCTGTGGCGACCTTATGCGTCTGCTCAAGTTGTTGCTGAGCCACTTCAGTAAAGCCCTGTGGGCAGTCTGGTGCATCATGTAATCTCACTTCATCATAAATATGTGTTTTAAGTTCGTACAAGTGCTTAGGACCTGGACTGACAACCAGCAACTGGCCCTCAGGTTTGAGTAAACGCGCCATCTCATCAGCAAATACAGGCGCAAACACACTCAGCAACACATCTGCTTGGTGTTCGACAAATGGTGCATCTTTAATTGAGGCAACACTAAACTGGACTTGAGGGTAGCGTTTTGCCGCGTAACGGATCGCCGGTTTTGAGATGTCTACACCAAATACCTGGCTGGTTGCTGGCAGCGCGTTGGCAATTGCCTGAGTATAAAAGCCTTCACCGCACCCTAAGTCGATAACAGACTCATTGGATAATGTGGCTATGGTGTGTGCCAGGTGAGTTTGTAAAAATTGATAGTGCGCGGTGGCAAAAAAGTTGCGCCGTGCCTGAACCATGTCTAAATTATCACCCGGCTGGCGGGACTTCTTAAACTGAACCGGGAGGAGATTAACATACCCTTCTTTCGCTACATCAAATTGATGATTGTGTTCACAACGAAGCGTTTTATCTTGTTCAGTCAAAGGTGCTGAGCAAATGGGGCAGCGATAATGTAGCGTCATTTATCTAAGTAATCCCTATCGTAAAAGGTTTTGACCCAGTGAGGGCGGTAAGTGATCAGTAAAGTGATGGCCATGCCATTCAGCATGGCTTCTGGAAACCACATGATGATCGCATAAAAGATATAATTGTCGACCAGTACAGGCCAGTCATAAAGTCCAATGCTAAGGTAATATAGTGCACTTATTGCTATTTTACTGGCTGCAACGAGGCCGCCACACAAAAATGCGCAGACAAAGATATAGACAAAAAAATGACGACTGAGAAAGTGATAACAGAGTAAAAACAGGCCGTAGCTGAGATAAACCGGAAGTAGTGCGGTAAACAGCCAGAATGTCCATAAGTTTTCGATGGGCATGGGACCAAAGAAGTAACTGAGCAAAGTCGCGAGCGTGGCACATAACAGGCCCATATGCCAGCCGAGCGTGAGTGTTGCTGCGGTGATCCCCAAGATATGGATAGACAGGTGTGGCAAGATACCCGCCTGGATCTGCCATAGCAGTGCCAGCACCAGGGCACAAGCCAATACGCCGGTTTGTCTTGCCGGTGTTTGTAGCAATGCCTGGTACTGCTGTTTGTTGAAGCTCAGGGCAAACAAGCCCATCGCCATAAGTGCTGTTAACATGTCAATTACAGGTCAAAGGTCGCCCAGACTGGCGCATGATCTGAAGGCTTTTCGATACCGCGCAGTTCATAGTCGATATCACTCTCAACACATTTAGCCATCAAAGGGGCAGTCGCAAGGACAACGTCGATACGCAGTCCGCGATTGTCGTCAAACCCTTTAGAGCGATAATCAAACCACGAGTACTTCTCGCTCGCATCCGGAGTTAGCTCACGGAAAGTATCTTTCAGGCCCCAGTCGAGCAAGGTTTGCAGCCATTCGCGTTCTACAGGCTGGAATGAACACTTACCTGTTTTTAGCCAGCGCTTACGGTTAGGCTCGCCGATCCCGATATCCAGATCGACAGGAGAAATATTAATGTCACCCATTACAATTAAATGCTCACTGTTATCGGCAGTGCTGTCCAGGTGGGTCATCAAATCCGCATAAAACTGACGCTTGTATGGAAATTTGGTCTCGTGGTTAATATTGTCACCCTGCGGGAAGTAACCATTCATAACCGTGACATCTTCACCGCTGTTACTTTCAAAAGTACCGATTATCATGCGTTTTTGGGATTCTTCTGTGTCTGTTGAGAATCCCTTTTGGATCTGTTTAGCCGGCTTTTTTGAGAGCAGTGCAACACCATAGTGGGCTTTTTGGCCGTGAAAATAGACGTGGTAGCCCATCGCTTCAACGTCAGCGACTGGAAAGGCTTCATCATGGACTTTGATTTCCTGCAAACCGATAACATCAGGTTGATGTTTGTCGATCAGAGCCTGAAGTTGATGCAGACGGGCACGCAGACCATTTATATTAAATGAGATAACTTTCATAGTTGTTGTTCTTTAATGTGCAGAATTGAGTGGTGTTAAGTCTATCATTTATGTCTGTGTGAATGGAGAGGGTAGCGAGATTTTCCCTTGTTGCGTTTGAACCCGAAGATGGTATGCAAGTGGGGAATCATGTGTTCCATAAAACGGTATTTATGATGCGCAGATTTGTTAATGAACGCGAAAATTGTAACCGCTTTAAAGCGCCTGATTAGGGAGTTGTGAATAGGCTATTAAATGATCAGGAAAGTTTGTTTTTACCATTTACAAGGTGGTTCTTGTATATATAATGCGCACCAATTCGTTCATTTGGGGTAAATTATGTTTAAGTCTCTCTCTCTTGTTACACTGATCTCGATTGCATCTTTTTCTGCTTCTGCTGGCGCACAGGTTGTGAGTGGCAACGCATCACCAGAATCTAAAGTATGTGCTATCGCGGCAGAGCAAGGTCTGAGTGCTGCACGTGCGTATGGTTCCAAGCACGGTGTGTTCGTATCGCGTTTTTCTAAAACACTTGAGTGTAACGGTGAAGATATCCGTTCATTTGCCAAGCAAGCTAAAGCTGAGTCGGCGAATGAGCAAGCAAAAGTAAAGCTTGTTGCTAAAAATGGCACGATCGCGACTGAATTATGTCTTAAGGCTGCCAAAGAGGGACTATCAAGTCTGGATAAATTCCGTCATCAGGCACGTAACCTAAAGTGTAACGATGTACCTGTTAAGCAGTTTATTAAAAATATCAATAATACTGCTATCTAACTACTTGCTATCAATGCAATAAAAAGCCCGGCCTGGTATGCCGGGCTTTTTGATCTTAGCGAAAAATTCATTAATAAAGCGCGAAAGCGCAATGCCTACTTAATTTGTAATCTCTTTTGTTTGTTTTAGTTTGATCTTTTGTATTTATGTGTTCTTAAGTTGTTTTCTCTGTGTTATAAAATATTTGCAATTACAAATATAATTAACACTATGGAGAAGAGGAAGAATGAAAAAGGGGATTACACTCACTGCACTGGCTGTTTCTGCAGTACTAACAGGCGGCTTACAAACGGCGATGGCGGAAGAAGGTGAAGTTGAGCGCATAGAGGTGACTGGCTCGCATATCAAGCGTTCTGATATGGAAGGGCCTTCGCCGGTACAAAGCATTTCTGCGGCTGATCTGGCCGCAACAGGCTCAACAGACCTGATTGGCGCTTTACAGAAATTACCTGTAGCAGGCACGGGGACCTTTAGTACTCAAGGTAACTCCAGTGATGACACGGCAAATGGTGGTTCCAGCGTTGCACTTCGCGGGCTTGGTGCATCATCCACTTTGGTACTGATTAATGGACGGCGGGTTGCTGTCAGCCCGTTTGCGAAAGACATTGAAACGTCGTTTGTTGATTTAAATACTATACCGGTTTCAGCAGTAAAGCGCGTCGATGTGTTAAAAGACGGGGCGTCTGCAACCTATGGTTCAGATGCAGTTGCGGGGGTAATTAACATTATCTTGCGCAACGACATCGATGGCTTTGAGGTGGCAGCTAAAATATCTGACACGTCAGACGGTGGCGGTGAAGAGCAGAACTTTACTTTATTATGGGGTAATTCAACCAGTAAAGGTCATCACAACTTTACGCTTGATTACTTTAAGCGCGGCGATATTTTTTATTCAGACAGAGATTATACGGCAACGGCTGATCAGACTTTCCGGGGCGGTAATAACTCACTGAGCTCGTCTGGCTTCCCTGGCAGCATTGAAGTAGTACGCAGTATGTTGACAGATGAGCAGTGGGAACGGCTGCCAGTAGTGCGTACCGAGGATGATGGTACGCAGGTTCGTCAAACCTTGTTCGCTGACGAGTGGGGAAATGATGTCTGTCCGACAGAGATGATTATAGGGAATATTTGTCGTTACGATTATGCGCCACATATGAGCCTGGTACCCTCAACCGAACGGGTTACTTTTAACTATAATGGTGTGCAGGAAATTATGGATGGTGTTGAAGGTTTTGCGGAATTTTCGGCACAACACGCTTCAACTTTCATTCAGGGCGCCGGTAGCCCGAGCTTTACGGAACTGAATATGGCAGGTGATAACCCAAATCACCCCTTAGCTGATCAGCCCGGTCACTATCTCCATGGTGTGGACATTTCAATGCGGCGTCGTACCGTAGACATCGGTAACCGTAAGAAAGACGTCGACTCAGAATACTATCGTGCAGTGATGGGGATGCGAGGTGAGTGGCAGGACTGGGAGTGGGAGTTTGCATATTCTGCCATTCGTTCCAGTGCTGTCGAAAAAGGTTTTGACGGTTTCCCGAATAAAGTGCGCGCCCAGCAGGCGATTGATACAGGACTTTGGAACCCGTTTGAACCCAGCACGAATACGCAAGCCGGGTTGGATTTCTTTGAAACTACCACAACGCGTTACGGCTCATCCACTATGCAGTCATTAGACGGTACCATTTCTGGCGAGTTGTTTGAATTTGGGGATGGTTATGTATCGGCGGCATTTGGCTTTGAGCACCGCTATGAAAAAATTGAAGATAATCCGGATAGCCAGTATATCCGCGGAGAAATATTCGGCACGGAGGCCACTCAGGCCAATGGTGATCGTGACAATACAGCAGTGTTCGCAGAATTCAGTGCGCCGTTACTGGAAAACTTAGAGCTTCAGCTTGCATTGCGTCATGAAGACTACAGTGATTTTGGTAATACCACGGATCCTAAGGTGGCTTTTCGCTGGACACCCATCGACTCAGTTGTGGTTCGTGGCTCCTGGGGAACCGCATTCCGTGCACCTTCACTCGTTCAGTTACACCTTGGCCGTACTGATGAGTCACCCAGTGTAATTGATAAAGAGCGTTGTAAACAAACAGGTGATGATGCCGATTGTTCCCCGACTGAATATACGGCCATCGTTGCAGGTAACAAGCAATTGCAACCTGAGGAGTCGGAAAACTTTAATCTGGGCGTGATTTGGCAGGCGACGGATACCTTCAGCATTGGTGTTGATTACTGGAATTATGATCAGGAAGACTTGATCAAGAAAATTGGTGCACAGAAATTGGTTGATTGCTGTGGTTCCGATCCTAACCTGGTGGTGCGTGCACCGAATCAGGGAAGCACCTTAGGCCGGATCCTGACAATCAATGATACCTTTGTGAATATTGGTGGTCGTGAAACGGATGGTTTCGATCTGGACATTGAATACTTACTGAATACGTCCGACATGGGTGAGTTCCGATTCAATTACAATTTGACGTATACACTGAACTTTGAAGAGCAATCGTTTGAAAGTGACGACGCTGGCAATACCAGTACGGTCGTTGAAGATCTCAATGGTGAGTATCAGCACCCTAAATATCGCTGGACAGCTGGTGTTGACTGGTCAATGGATGATTTTGTTGCCAATCTGAGTTTTAATTATGTCGATAAGAATTTGGATCTGGCAGACAGCAATGGTGATAAATATGAAATTGACTCCTGGACGACAGTTGATACCAGTGTCAGCTATATCGGCTACGATAAACTGACTGTAACCATCGGGGCATCAAACCTGTTGAACGAAGAGGCACCGCTGGCGCCATCTGAATCAATGGGTATTGATAACAAAACCCACAGTGCGTTGGGCCGTCAGGTCTATTTGAAGTTTGGCTACCAGTTTTAATTGAGCCGAAGTCAGAATAGTAAAAAGCCGATGACATCGTGAAGATATCATCGGCTTTTTAATGATAGCTTAGTGCTGTATTTCAGGCGGGAAGTTTGCCAGAATTTCGGTAACCGTCTTATTAATTGATTCGGTACGCTGCTCCGGGGTTTGCTTGGCACGTAACCGGTTCTCTTTGGCACCACGCCAAACCAGCTGGTTGGAAGTTCGGTCAATAATGTCTACCACAAGCGTGCCAACCTTATATTCCCGTGCCGTAGTATGGTGATCTACACCCCATCCCCAATAGCTCCAGCGTGCCCCATAACTGACTTTAAAAGTGTCCACTTCTAGCTTTTTGTCAACTGCCACATGGTAGTTGATCAGAATATCAGCGACAGTGGCGTCAACTAACTTAAATCCCTGCTTTGCCATTTGTTCGGTGATGGCGTTACGAATGCGTTTTTCCATTAACCCATTGATTTGATAATTTTGCGGGCGTGCTTGTAAGCTGGCTTCAGCAGACCAGGCATAGGTCTTATAGTTTGTAAATTCAACAGACTTGTCGTAGTCCCAGTCCGGGGTGGTGCCACAGGCACTGAGCATCAGTAAACTTGCCACGACGGCAAAGGTCCTGGTGCTGACAAGGTATTTTTTAAGTTGGTTCAGCATGGTTTACTCCTTAAAAACAAAAAAATCTAACGCTTACCTAAGTATACGACAGTTAAAGCGCGAAGATCATCACAAAAAAGGGCACTCAATTGTGCCCTTTTGATATTAATTGTGTTC